>NZ_AZUN01000001.1:0-600000 GCF_000527095.1 Methylomicrobium lacus LW14
ACAGTCAGCGCGCTCGCGCCGAGCGTGCCGACCAGAAAGACCGGCAGGATACTGTGCACCAGTTCCGACGAACAGTCCATCAACAGGCTGACGAAACCTAAAGTCCATACGGTGCGCGGAATGCGGTCTGGCGACTTTTTGATGAACAAGAGGATAATCCCGAGGCAAAGGTTTCGGCCCGGCTCAGCGGGACTAAACAGTTAATTTTGCAAAGGAGGGATGGCATTCGCAATCGGCCCCGGCGGATAGCCGCTTTAGCGTTCCCGGTCCAACGTTGCCGTTCGGCTGGCCGCCACAAAGCCCCGGCTTTTTCCGGACGCGTCGTCGATCGTATTCATCGCCCGCCAAAGCGTTTCGGCCTTGACCCAGACCGGCGGATATTTAAACCGCGCGACATCCAGGATCAAAAATTGGTCGCTGGCCTGGTCATAAGCGCCGAGCGGCGAAATATGACCGCTGCTTTGTTGGCCGAGGGAAGTGCGCAGATAGTTGACCAGGATGAAGTTTCCGGGCTGCCTTAAATTTTCCACAGCCAGTTTGCGGAATTGTTCGAGGCTGCTGTCGCCGGCGTGATAAACCTGCGTCGCGACCGGATAGGTCGCCAGCAGGCCGCCGAGTTGATCGAGCGTCATGCCTTGCTCTGCGATCTTTTTCACGCTCACGATGCGATCGGTTTTCGCATTGAACACGTTGTTTTGGGTGAACATCGGAAAGCGCACATAGGCAGGATCGATCGGCGCCGGAATTTCAAGCGCGTTCAAGACCATCGTGATGCTCGCCGCGCCGCAATAGGCGAGATTCTGCTGCGAGACGAAATGCATGCTCAAGGGCAGGAAGTCCTGTTTGGCGTGGCTGCCGTAGAGCAGTTGCTCGCCTTCGGATGAAGTCAGCGGAATCAGCCGTGAAGTGCCCGTGCCGGTTGGTTTGGCCAACGTATCCGATGGCGACTGCGGTAAAGAGCAGCAGGCGGGAAGCAGAAGGCAAGCCAGAATGATCGGTATGAGCTGCCAGATTGCTGGGCGAGTCTCGTTTTTTTGCAAGTGTAAGAACATGCCGATTCCTCAGAGTGGTGGGTAGCCGTTCTTGGCGAATTAAAAGTAGGAATGATAAAAAACCATTTTATGCCGAGATGATGGCGAGGTAAATCGCGTTTAAACTCGTTGCCGGGCTGCTGTGTTGAATTGGCAGAATACTTTATTCTGCCTCCTCCGTGCAAAGCGATTCAGCCCGTTTGCTGACCGGTGTGATGCTGCCGTCGGCATTGATCCGCCAGCGAAAGCGTAACTGCATGCTTTTATTCATCAAAAAAGCGCGCTCGACTTCTACATGGCCCTCTTCGTCGAAAGTTTGCCAGCCTAAATCGCGTTGTGAGCGGATATGAATCTTGTTTTTCAAGACTTCTTCGATCGATTGTCCGAGGCAGGGCGAGTTTTTTACTTTTATTTCGGCTTCGTGCATCTCGGCAAAGGCCAGATTCGCGGCGAACAGCAAGTTAAGAATAAGAAAACGGCTTGTTTTCATGGATTCAAAGGTTCAGGAAATACATGCAATGCGCATGACCAAAATAGCGGATTAAAAATTGTAGCCTTGTTGGTCATGCTGGTTCAGATCGAGGCCGCTGGTTTCCGCTTCCTGATTCACGCGAATGCCGATCAGTTTATCAATCACCTTGAAGAGTCCATAACTGATCAGACCGCTCCAGAGGATCGTGACCGCGATGCCGAAAAGCTGGATCGCTACCTGTTTGACGATGCCGTCTTCGCTGACGATGCCGGTGCCGCCGAACGATGCATCGGCAAACACCGCGGTCAGCAACGCGCCGAGAATGCCGCTAACGCCATGCACCGGAAATACGTCAAGCGCATCGTCGATAGCGAGGCGCTGCTTGATCAGTTGAATCGAATAAAAGCAGGCGATGCCGGCGACGATGCCGATCACGATCGCGCCGAAGGGCGACACGAAACCCGCGCCGGCCGCGATCATGCCGAGGCCCGCGACCATGCCGGTCATTGCGCCGAGCACGCTCGGTTTGCCGAACTTGAGCCAGTCCAGCACGATCCAGGTGATCGAGGCGGAGGAGGCGCACAGATGCGTCGACAACATCGCCATGCCGGCCGAGCCGTTTGCCATCAATGCGCTGCCGGCGCTGAAGCCGTGCCAGCCGACCCAGAGAATGCCGGCGCCCATCGCGGTCATGGTCAGATTATGCGGCATCAACGGCGCGCGCGGAAAACCGCGCCGCGGGCCGATCACCAGCGCGCCGACCAAGGCCGCAATGCCCGCGCTGCCGTGCACGACGATGCCGCCCGCAAAATCCATCACGCCCCATTCGGCCAGCCAGCCGTTACCCCAAATCCAGTGGCAAACCGGCACATAGACGAGCATTTCCCAGAGCGCGCAAAAAAACAGCAGCGGAAAAAAGCGGGCTCTTTCGACCATCGCGCCGACGATCAGCGCCGGTGCGAAGATCGCGAAGGTCATGTGATACATCGCAAAGACCGACTCGGGCAGATTGCCGACCAGCTTGTCCGCATCCATGTTGACCAGAAACACTTGCGACATGCCGCCGAGCAAGGTCTGATGCGCGCCGCCATCGGTCAACGCCAGGCTATACCCGGCGATCGCCCAGATCAACGACATCAAGGAGGTGATCGAAAAACAGGCCATGATCACCGACAGCACGTTGCGGGTGCGCACGAGTCCGCCGTAAAACAGCGCGAGGCCGGGCATGGTCATGAACAGCACCAGGCCCGCCGACGTCAATATCCAGGCGGTATCGGCCGAGTTCAGGCCGTCTTCGGCAAAAGCCGGAAGCGGGAGGGCAGCGGGCAGGATTGCCAAGGCTATCTTTCGCATGATTTCCACCTTATTTATTTTTGTTGTCAGTGGGGGGCAGAAGTTTGACCCGCGATGGTCAAAGGATCGCGCTTTTTAGCCTAGATGCGCAAAAAATGCAAGGAATTACTTGGAGGATCGGTTGTTTTTTTTGCTCGAGTACGAAACTTTGAGCGAGTGCGACGAGATTAAGGAAGGCGAAGCGGGAATGGCTGGGGCAAAGCATGACAAAGAAAAAACCTCAAAACTCGATCACCATGTCCATTGCAAACTGCAACTGGTGATCCTTGCTTTGATTGATGTAGGGATTGATTTTGGCGTCGGCCCAGTCATAACGCACCTCGGGCCGCAAGGTGAGCCAGCCTTTGGGCTTCCAGTTCACCCCCGCGGTCAGCGCGAAATAGTGGCCGGGATTGTCGGCGATTACGCGGGTGCCGTTCGCATCCCGAAACCATTCGCCGCGTAATCCGGCAGAAATGGAGTCGGTAATGTCATAAATCAGATATTGATTGATGCCGTACCAGAAGGCGTCCTGACCTGTTGCCGCGGCCTGCTCCTGAAAACCGAAATCGTGTTGCAGAACATATTGCAGTTTGTCGGTAAAGCTGTGCGAAATGACCAGACTGGACACTGTCCGGTTGGCGGCCTGCACATCATCGGTATCGCCGCTGATCACCGACCAGGACACCGCGCTGGTCGCTTCGTCATTGGTCCAGGACATGCCGCCCAGAAAATTCCAGTTGGCCAGATTTTCGTCGAAATTATCCCAACCGGCGACCGAGCCCGCATTCAGCGTGAAATTTTCATTCAGCGCATAGCTGAACAGCGCGCCGGTATGCGTGAACGGTTCGCCGTACTGCATCGTGTAGGCGTGCGAATAAAAAAAATTGTTCGGGGCGGTGACCACTTCCTCGCCAAGAATCGTATAAAAATGGCCGATCTTGGCCGACAGGCCGTTACCGAACGGCGCGAATATTTCGAGATAGCTTTGCGGCAGCGCCAGATCGTAAAAACGCAGATCCTTGTCGCTGATCCAGCGGTTGTCGAGCCCTGTCGCCTGGGTGAAACGGCTGTCGGTGCCGAACATCAGATCGACCCGGCCGCCGAAGTTCCAGTGTTTCGACTCCATGTCCACCGGTTTTTCCAGATACATATTCAACTGATTGACCTGGAGTTCTCCGCTGCGGTCATTGAACGTGATCGGTGCGTTCGAGTGATTATCCGGATTACGGGTCAGATAGGTTCCGCCCATCGAGAGCCAGCCGTCGATGTTGATACCATGCTCCTTGAACAATCGGCTTTGGCTGAAATCCCGGCCCGTCAACGCGAAGAAGGCGCCGTCGTCATGCGCCATCACCGTCGAGGCGAAATGACTGTAGAGGAGCAAAAGCAGGAAGAATATCGATGCCTTGTCGATAGTGAGCGGGGATGCGCAGAGAACAGCTTTCGATTGTTTCATGTCCCTAGCCAAGCGTTGCCGTTGATGTCAGGTTGTTATTTGTGTAGCGATGCGTTGCGTTACAAAAACATTTCATCCTGCAGCGTAGTTTTTTATCACAGTTTGCAGGAAGGTAAAAAATTATATTACTTAAATAGTATCGAGTCGATACTAAAATCAAGCAATCGTGATTTTTTGCAGTCCACGCATGCTTCCGATCAATAGAGCCGGGTGATTTTTAGCATCCGGGATTAATCGGGTATTTACTTTCGATTCGATACGAAGTAAGATTCTCCACCGTGCGCATTTGGCGTTGATCAGGAAGCATAGGCGCATCGGCAAGAGCCGTCCAATAATTACAATAAGGAGAAATCTGATGGCAAAATTTGCGTTTTTTAAAGCAAAACGCGGAAATATATCCAAGGTTTTGTTGGCTGCCGCGTTGCTGTCCGGCGTCCCGTTCAGTGTTTGCGCGAAACCCGATGAAGTGCCCGTAGAAAAGGTACAAGGTTGCCAACTCGTCGGCAAAATCGAAGGCTCATCGGGCTATGGCAAGAATAGCGATTGGCAACGTCTGGCAAAACAATCGGCCGTCAAGCATGCCGGCCAGATGGGCGCAAGCCATGTCGTATGGGAGCATTTTTACCCGGCCGGCGCTTTTAACGGCACTGTCACAGGCACGGCTTATCACTGCGGGACATAAGCCAAAGAATACCCTTTCGTGCGGAAGGTCTGAATAAGGTGATATTCCTCATTCAAACCTTCTGCATAAAAAGCTATTAGGATGCGGTCAAGCGTCACCCTCTAAGACGTTAGCAGCATCTTGTTAACCCACAACGCGAACCGTCGTGGCGGCATTTCGCCGCCGATCGCCAATAGTTTGCTGATCCATCCCGGTACGACAGCCGATTTTCCTTTCCGCATCGCTTGATAACCCGCTTCGGCATTGCTCTGCGGATCGCTGGCCAAAAAGCGGTATAAACGGGTTCGGGAAAATCCGCCTTTCGTCTCAAAGGCGGTCTTCATCGCTCCCGGACACAGCGCGGTCGTGGTGACGCCGCTGCCCTTCAGTTCGACGGCCAGTCCCCGGTTGAACGCAAGCACGAAACTTTTGCTTGCATAATAGACTGTGGCGCCCGGACCGCCCGGCTGATAAGCGGTCAGAGACGCCACATTCAGGATGCGCCCCCGGCCTTGTTGGATCATACCCGGAAGAAAAAAGCGGGTCAGTTGCACCAGCGCCGCTACGTTCAGATTGATCATCCCGGTATTCGCCGTCGGGTCGGAATCCGCAAACGGCCCATAAAAACCGATGCCGGCATTGTTGACCAAATAATCGATCGTCAAGCCCTGGCCCTGGACGATTTGATGGAGTTTTTCCGGCGTGTCCGGCCGCGACAGGTCCAGCTCTGCAATTACGGTAGAAATGCCGTAATCCCGTTGCAGTTCCTCGCTAACTTTTTGCAACTGTGCTTCGTTGCGTGCGACCAGAACCGTATTGATTTTATCTTTTGCAAATAGCTTGCTGAACTCATAGCCCATGCCGCCGGACGCGCCGGTAATTAAGGCCCATTGGGAGGTTGGATTTGCTGACTTTGAAATCGCATTCATGGGGCCTCCTTTCCGAAGGATGTGGTTGAGGTTTTAACGATTTCACAAAGGGAAGACTGCGAGGTCTAATGTTTGTTTATTATCGAGCCCGCGTAAGTTCGATTAGCGTAGCGTAATCGGACTCACGCGGGCTTATTCATCTTTATCGTAATCGGGGATTGATCCAATGGTACCATCTCGATCTCTATAATGAGCGCCAATATGACCACCAATATAGTCGTAATTTGATATCTTGCTATCACCTCTTCCTCCATATAAAGCTTTTGGTAATGAGGAATAATTAGATATATCTTGTTCGGTCACCAATCCTGTGCCTTCGCATTTAGAACAACCTCCTCTAGTGCCGCCATCTCCATTACATATAGGACATATAGAGTTTTTAAGTAAGTTCTTATCAAGTTCACGTTTTATATTGTGTGTCGTTATAGTATTAATCTCCCTTGGATTGGAGGGTTGAAAATTATTATTTTCTACAACCCATTTGTTCATTGCCTTATTTATTAAGCTTCCCTGATAGCAATTTAATTCATTGTTTATTTTTAGTGATTTTTTATTATCTTCATCAATAAGGCTGTCTATATAATCAAAAGCATCTTTATCCAGCATAATCTTGGCGTTTGCTGGGCATATTAAACACATCCTTTCGGCTTCTTCAAGTTTTCTGCATGAAATGCCAATTTTCGCTTCTATGCATGAATACCCATTAATTTTAAATTGCACATTTAAAATATCTATAATTGATGACAGTCTTAAAATTGTTGTATAAAATTGGTGTCTGATTTTATTGTAATAATCAATGAAATGCGGTGTTTTAAAAACTCCAAATATATCATATTTTGCTAATATGAAATTGTTATCTGGGTGAATTTCAAATTTAAAAATAGAGTCGGCAAGTAATGCTGAATTAATTTCAGATATGCAGCACTTATATTTTAAAAAAGGAACTTTTGCTTCATGAAAATTGATTTTAATAACTATGGCTATCTGATTTCCGTTGATGCCATTGATGCTGAAAAAAGATTTCGGTTTAATAAATTTATTAGGTATGTTTGGGTGGGCTAGATTGATAATATCTCTGTTAGATTTATTGGGGATTTTAATGGTGCTGATGATTCGTTCAATTGCTTCTTGATAGTTATATGTATATTCTTTAAAAGTCATGCTTATCTACCTCAAATAGAAAATAAGTACTTATTTTGCGTCACTTAATATAACGTGGAGTCGTAGGATATGTTGAGCGGAAGCGAAGCTCATTGCAGCGATCGCGATTGATTCGCCTCACGTTGTTCGGAGCATCCTATATGTCGGCTTATTGAAAATCCTCCAGCGGCGGACAGGTGCACACCACATGCCGGTCGCCGTAGACATTGTCGATGCGTCCGACCGGCGGCCAGTATTTGTCGTCCTCCTGATCGTCGTCCGGAAAGAATGCCTGTTGCCGCGAATAGGGCAGGGTCCATTCTTCCAGCAACAGCTTGTGCGTGTGCGGTGCATGGCGCAGCACATTGTTTTCCGGATCGGCCTTGCCGTTCTCGATCTCGGCGATTTCCTGACGGATCGCGATCAAGGCGTCGCAGAAGCGGTCGATCTCGTTATTGTCCTCGCTTTCGGTCGGCTCGATCATCAGGGTTTCGGGCACCGGAAACGACACGGTCGGTGCATGGAAGCCGAAATCGATCAGCCTTTTCGCGATGTCTTCGACGGTGATGCCGCAGGCATGTTTGAACGCACGGCAGTCGATGATGCATTCGTGCGCGACCCAGCCGTTCTTGCCGGTGTACAGGATCGGGTAGTGCGGCGCGAGCCGTTTGGCGATGTAGTTCGCGTTCAGGATCGCGGTCAGCGTCGCGCGTTTGAGCCCTGCCGCGCCCATCATCGCGATATAGGCCCAGGAAATCGTATAGATGCTGGCCGAGCCCCAGGGCGCGGCCGCGACCGTGCCGACCGTGCCGTGCGGGCCTTTGTTCGGATTGACGTTCTTGACGACCGGATGATCCGGCAAGTAAGGCGCCAGATGCGCGCCGACGCCGATCGGGCCGACGCCGGGACCGCCGCCGCCGTGCGGGATGCTGAAGGTCTTGTGCAGATTTAAATGCGCGACATCCGCGCCGATCTTGCCGGGCCGGCTGAGGCCGACCAGCGCGTTGAAATTGGCGCCGTCCAGATAGACCTGGCCGCCGTGCGCGTGGACCAGATCGCAGATCGTCCGGAACGCTTCCTCGAACACGCCGTGCGTCGAAGGATAGGTGATCATCAGCGCGGCGACCGTGTCGTGATGTTCGGCAAGCTTGGCCTTCAGGTCGTCGAGGCTGACGTTGCCGTTGTCGTCGCAGGCGACCACGACGACCTTGAGCCCGGCCAGCACTGCGCTGGCCGGGTTGGTGCCGTGCGCGGACGCCGGGATCAGGCAGATAGTACGCTGGCCCTGACCGTTCACTTCGTGATATTTCCGGATTACCAACAGCCCCGTGTATTCGCCCTGCGAGCCCGCGTTCGGCTGCAACGAAAACGCATCGAAGCCGGTCAGGTCGCAGAGCATGTCCTCGAGTTCTGAAAACATCTGCTGGTAGCCGAGCGTCTGGTACAGCGGCGCGAAAGGATGCAGGCCGCTGAATTCGTGATACGACAGCGCTTGCATCTCGGTCGCCGCGTTCAGCTTCATCGTGCACGAGCCCAAGGGAATCATCGAGCGGTCCAAGGCGATGTCGCGCCGGGCCAATCTCCGCATGTAGCGCATCATCTCGGTTTCGGAATGGTAGCGCGCGAACACCGGGTGCTGCAGGATAGGATCGGTGCGGAGGAGCGCGTCCGGGATGCATTCGTCGAGGCTAGAGTGCAGCCTATTGATGTCCGGAAACTCGGCCGCCGGCGTGGCGAACACCTGCCAGATCGCCCTGAGCGTCTTTCGGGTCGTCGTCTCATCGAGCGCAATGCCGAGATGGTCCAGATCGATCACGCGCAGATTGATCGTTGCTTCCATCGCCTGCGCGGCGATCCGTTTGGCGCGGTTCGGTACGCGCACGACGAGCGTGTCGAAATAACGGCGGCTGACCACCTCGTAACCCATCAGCGCGAGGCCGGCCGCGAGTATTTGCGCGTAGCGGTGCACGCGCCCGGCGATCATCCTGAGTCCCTCCGCGCCGTGATACACCGCATAAAATCCGGCGATCACCGCGAGCAGGACCTGCGACGTGCAGATATTGCTGGTCGCCTTGTCGCGCCGGATATGCTGTTCGCGCGTTTGCAGCGCCATGCGCAGGGCGGTGTGGCCGTGGCTGTCCTTCGACACCCCGATCAGTCGTCCCGGCATCGAGCGCTTGTATTCGTCCTGGGTCGCGAAAAAGGCCGGATGCGGGCCGCCGTAGCCCATCGGCACGCCGAAGCGCTGCGCGCTGCCGACCACGATGTCGACGCCGAAGGCGCCGGGCGGTTTCAGCAGCACCAGGCTCAACAAGTCAGCCGCGGCCACGGCCAGAGCGGATTTTTTATGCGCGATTTCGACGATCTCGCCGAGGTCGTGTATCTCGCCCTGCGAGCCCGGATACTGCACGAGCACCGCGAAAAAATCGTGCTGATCGAGACCCTGATAAGGATCGCCGACGATCACCTGATAGCCTAAGGAGCGCGCGCGGGTTTGCACCACCGCGATCGTTTGCGGATGGCAGTCCCGGTCGACAAAAACGGCCTGCACCGGATTATGCGACAGCCTGCGCGCCATTGTGATCGCCTCGGCTGCAGCGGTCGCTTCATCGAGCAGCGAGGCGTTCGCGATTTCCATGCCGGTCAAATCGATGATCATCTGCTGAAAGTTCAGCAGTGCTTCGAGCCGGCCCTGGCTGACCTCGGGTTGATACGGCGTATAAGCGGTGTACCAGCCCGGATTTTCGAGCACATTGCGCTTGATCACGGCCGGCATGATCGTATCGTAGTAGCCCATGCCGATCAGCGAGGTGAAGACCTTGTTGCGTTCGCGGATCTTGCGCAGGTGCTTGATCACCGCATTTTCGCTTATCGTTTCGGTCAGTTTCAAGGGCTCGGCGTTCAGGATGTCGGCGGGCAGCGCCTTGGCGATGATCTGTTCGAGATCTGTCAGGCCCAGTTCGGCCAGCATCGCCCGGATTTGTTCGGGATTCGGGCCGATATGGCGGCGGATGAAATCGCCGCGCATTTCCAGTTGGTTCAGGTTCGGGCGAGGTTTTGTCATAGCTTAACGACGGTAGCGATGAGGAATGAAAGGCAGAGGGGAGACGGACAGTGCGACCTCTCGCCCCCGGATTTCGGTAAACAGGCGAGTTCCGACCGCTGCATAGGCCTTGTCGAGCCGCGCCAGCGCGACCGGTTTGCCGAGGCTCGGCGCGAAACTGCCGCTGGTGACATGGCCGACGCTTTGGCCTTGAGCATTGGATAAGGCCGCGCCTTCCCGGGTCGGCGCCTTGCCTTCGACGATCAGGCCGGCGCGGATCATCTCAGTGCCGTCTCGAAGCTGCGCCAGGATTTTTGGGGCGCCGGGAAAGCGGGCGTGGCCTTTTTTGATGATCCAGTTGAGTCCCGCCTCGACCGGCGTGATCGTTTCGTTCAGTTCGTGGCCGTAGAGGCAAAGCCCCGCTTCCAGGCGCAAGGTGTCGCGCGCGCCGAGGCCGACCGGCGCGACGCCGTTCTCCGCCAGCAGCAGGCGGGCCAGGCGCTCCGCATCGGGAATTCCGACCGAAATTTCGAAGCCGTCCTCGCCGGTATAGCCGCTGCGGCTGATGAAGCAGGCGATGCCGTCGAGTTCGGTATCGCAACTTTGCATGAATTTGAGGCTGGAGGCAGTCGCTGAAAACTTTCGGATTACGGCCTCGGCCAAAGGTCCCTGCAACGCAAACAACGCGCGCTCCTGTAAATCCCTGAGGCCAGGCAGATGCAGGCTTAGATAGTCGAAATCCTTGTCCTTGCAGGCCGCGTTCACGATGATGAACAAGCCCGAAGCGGTACGGCTCACGATGATGTCGTCGAGCACGCCGCCGTTGTCCTGCGTCAGCACGGTATATTTCTCGAAGCCGGGCAGGAGGCCCGAAATGTCGCTCGGCGTCAGCCTTTCCAGCGCGCTTGCGGCGTCATCGCCCGCTACGCTGAATTGCCCCATATGCGAGATGTCGAAAAATCCCGCATGACTCCGGCAATGCAGGTGTTCCTGGATGATGCCGGTGCCGTAGTGCAAAGGCATCGCGTAACCCGCAAAGGGCGCCATCTTCGCGCCCAGTTCGAGATGTAAAGCGTTCAAAGGCAGGGTTTTCAATATCATGGCATAGAGAACCTGAATGTTATTGAACGGTCAGTTTATCCGAATTTTTGCGGCGTGGGTCGTATTATTTGTCGGCTTAGGCGTTAGGTAAAATTAACTTCGCGAAATTCAGTTACTTCCACGCGCTAACCCATAGCGTAATAAACAAAATCAATTTTACCGTCTTCTCCTCTGAGAAAGCCCGTATGGATGAACCCTTTTGGACGGCGCACCGGCGTTTGACAGCATATCAGCAACCCGCCGCCAAACCCTGCTAAAATGGCTGCGTATCGAAGAAGATATGAGGGAAAAAACATGGCTCTCCAGCATCAAGGCGAAGATTTGCCGATCAGCGAGGAAGACTACCTGCAAGGCGAACTGGCCGGCACGATCAAGCATGAATATATCGACGGCTATATTTACGCAATGGCCGGGGCGAGTAAAAATCACGAGCGCATCGCCGGGAATATTTTCGGCGAATTACGCGCGCTGTTACGGAATACGCCTTGCGAACCCTTTGCGTCCGACCTGAAAGTCAAAACCGCGCACGCTTTTTTCTACCCCGACGTGATGGTCGTCTGCGAGGATACCAGCCGCAACGACTATTACGCCGAAACGCCGGTCCTCATCGTCGAGGTGTTGTCGCAATCGACGCGGCGGATGGACGAGACGCTCAAAAGTACCGCTTATCAGGCCATGCCGTTTTTGCGGGAATATGTGCTGATCGAGCAAGACTTTGTCGATGTGGAAGTTTGCCGCCGCAGCGAAGGTTGGGTGTCCGAACATTATTTCCTCGGCGATACCGTTATCTTCGAGTCGGTAGGATTGGCCTTGCCGGTCGAAGAAATTTATTACCGGGTCGAGAACGATGACATGAAGTCTTTCCTCGAAGAAAAAAATGCGCGGCGGTAAATCCAGACTGGGGCATGCGGCATCACGCATGATGAATATCCACGAAAATCACGAACGCAACTATCATCCAGCAAGGAGACACGAATGTCCGAACAACTGCAATATATCCGTTGGTTCAATGAACTGTCGATCGATGATGTGCCTTTGGTCGGCGGCAAGAATGCCTCGCTCGGCGAAATGTACCGCGAACTGACGCCGGAAGGCATCAGGATTCCGAACGGCTTTGCGGTGACCGCGGAAGCCTACCGCTACCTGCTCGATCATGCCAATGCCTGGGATGCTTTGCATGCAGCGCTGGACGATCTCGATCCGGGCAATGTCTCCGATCTGGCCAAACGCGCGCGCCGGGCTCGCGAAATTATCTATGGCGCGCCGTTTCCGGCCGATCTCGCGCACGAAATTCTCGCAGCTTATGCGCAGTTGAAAAAGGAATACGGCGACGACTTGAGCGTCGCGGTGCGCAGTTCCGCCACCGCCGAAGACTTGCCGAACGCCAGTTTCGCCGGGCAACAAGATACCTATCTGAACGTCAGCGGAGACCTTGCGCTGTTGGATTCGTGCAAGCGCTGCATGGCCAGCCTGTTTACCGATCGAGCGATCCATTACCGGGTCGATCAAGGCTTCGATCATTTCAAGCTGGCGCTGTCGGTCGGGGTGATGAAGATGGTCCGCTCCGACCTCTCGGCCAGCGGCGTGATGTTTACGCTCGACACCGATTCGGGCTTCAAGGATGTGGTGTTCATCACCGGCGCCTACGGCCTCGGCGAAAACGTCGTGCAGGGCGCGGTCGATCCGGACGAGTTTTACGTGCACAAGCCGACTTACGAGTTGGGCTTCCGCAGCGTGCTCAGGCGCTCGCTCGGCGCGAAGAAGATCAAGATGATCTACAGCGACGGCAGCACACGCGAGTCGACGCGCAATATCGCGACCAGCGAGTACGAGCGTAACCAAAGCTGCATCAACGACCAGGACGCGCTGACGCTCGCCGGTTACGCGATCAGTATCGAAAAGCATTACAGCGCCAGGGCCGGCGTGCCGCGGCCGATGGACATCGAATGGGCGAAGGACGGCATTGACGGCCAGCTCTATATCGTGCAGGCGCGGCCGGAAACGGTCGCTTCGATGCAGAAAGGCTCGACGCTCGAACAGTTTGTGTTGAAGGGCTCTGCAGTCCCGCTGGTCACCGGCCATGCGGTCGGCGGCCGGATCGCCCAGGGCAAAGCGCGGATCATCAACAAGGTCGAGCAGTTGTCCGAATTCAAGGCCGGTGACGTGCTGGTCGCGGACATCACCACCCCGGATTGGGAGCCGGTGATGAAGATCGCCTCCGCGATCGTGACCAACCGCGGCGGCCGCACCTGTCATGCGGCGATCGTCGCCCGCGAACTCGGCGTGCCGGCCGTGGTCGGCTGCGAGAATGCGACCACCGTGCTCAAGAGCAATGCGCCGGTGACCGTGTCCTGCGCGGAAGGCGACGTCGGCAAGGTGTATCCAGGGATGCTCTACTTCGAAAAAATCACCACCGACCTGTCCGGTTTGGCGCATCCAAAGACCCACATCATGCTGAACATCGGCAATCCCGAGGCGGCCTTCAAGCACAGCTTTTTGCCGAACGACGGCGTCGGCCTGGCGCGGATGGAATTCATCATCACCGAAACCATCAAGGCGCATCCGATGGCGCTGATTCATCCCGAGAAGGTGCAGGACGAAGCCGAGAAGGCCCAACTGCAAGCGTTGACGCAGCAGTTCGACAGCGGCCGGGACTTTTTCATTCAGCGCCTGGCCGAAGGCGTCGGCACGATCGCGGCGGCGTTTTATCCGAAGCCGGTCGTAGTCCGGATGTCCGACTTCAAGACCAATGAATACGCGACGCTGCTCGGCGGGCGCTGGTTCGAATTCGACGAGGCGAACCCGATGATCGGCTTCCGCGGCGCCTCGCGCTATATCCACCCGGCCTATGCCGAAGGCTTCGCGCTCGAATGCGCGGCGATGAAGCATGTGCGCGAGGTGATGGGGCTGAGCAACGTGATCCTGATGATTCCGTTCTGCCGGCGCGTCGGCGAGGCCGAGAAGGTGCTCGCATACATGGCCGAGTTGGGGCTGAAGCGCGGCGAGAACGGACTTCAAATCTATGTGATGTGCGAGATTCCGAACAACGTGATCCAGATCGACGAATTCGCCAAGCATTTCGACGGCTTCTCGATCGGCTCGAACGACCTGACACAATTGACGCTCGGCGTCGACCGCGATTCCGAAATCGTCGCAAGCGATTTCGACGAGCGCGATCCGGGGGTGAAGGAAATGATCCGCCTCGCGGTCACCGGCGCGCGCCGCAACGGCCGCCACTCGGGGCTATGCGGTCAGGCGCCTTCCGATTACCCGGAAATGGCCGAGTTTCTGGTCGAAGTCGGCATCGATTCGATGAGCCTGAATCCGGATACGGTGCTGCAAACCACGCAGCGGATCCTGGAAACCGAGAAGCGGCTGGGTAAGTAATAATTTCATCATAGACCGACCTGCCAGGTTTTAAAAAACTGGCAGGTCTTTTGCCGGGATGTTATTTATCGCCCTATTCCTGATGGCTTTTTCCTTCTCGCCATCGGCTATTGCGCCATTCGACAAATCAACTTATCATTTAGGATGAGTTGATCGTGTCGCGCGCCCCCGTCGTTTTTTATCGTGCGGCCCGTTTTTGCTCAGTCTTCTGTGTGTTCAGAGGCCGCTAACCGTCGGGATTTGCAAGTCCGGCCCTGTCCGATCGTTTAAAATCATTACTCTACCGGGAAAAATTATGAATCAGCTAAAGCGTCATGTATTGCTTAGTATCGGCTTAACCGCGGCGTTTGCTGTTCAGGCGGAGACTAAGTGGGTCACAGTGGCAAAGTCTGATGGTTCTATCCAGTGTGAAAGCGCCGGCATCAGTCCAAAAACCATGAAAAAAGAGCTGATCGAAGCGAAAATTCCGGCCAAGCATGCGCGTTGCGGTACTAATGGTCTGCTTTATCCGGCGGTCTGCGGCGGCGAAACGGGCCGCCTGAATCTCTTCGATATTCCCGCCAAAAAGCTCGGCGACGCCTCCGACTTAGGTTTTCAGCCGCTTAGCGATTGGCCGGATGCCAGCGAAGCGCCATGCGAGGAAGAGGCTGCATTTGCAGGCAATGCGGCGGAAATCTCTATCAACGGTATCGGGCCCGCGGTGGACGAAGACGCTTACCGCAGGGTGCGTAAGACCATCGGCAAAGCGGTCGCGGACAATGTGATTTCGCGCTTTATCGTTTACGGTTATGGGGTCGAAGGCGGATTTTCGGGTTGCGTGCAAGAAGGCAGATTCGTCCAGCCCAATGCTTTCAGCGACTTCATCAAAAAACTGCGGGCGATAAACGCCGATCCGAACACCACGGCCTATTCGGTTACGGCGGTTGAAAAATGTGAGACAAGTTCACCCGAAATAGATGGAGTCGAATAACCTATGACAGACAGCCCGGTTGCGGCTACTTGGGGACGAGAATCGCAACCGGCTTCGCTCCCGTCGGAAGAAGAGTTGATCCAATACGTTACAGGTCAGTCCCATAGATAGATCTCCAATTCCTCGCGGTTCGCCAGAATGATTTGCTGCGCATACGCGGGCCTCTGTAGATCATCGGGGCCGATTCTGATCGCCGAGAGATAATAATTCAGCAAGGCCGCGCGAATGCGCAATTTCAATTCGCCGTTTTCCATCGCATAATCAAATTCTATCGCCGCCCGCTGTGACTCGGTCAGGCCCGGATGCGGCGCAATCACGGCCTGGACATAAGTATTCCAGATCCGGTCTTCGTCCCGGTCTTTCATCGCCCCGCCGATAGTCTCGGCGCTGACAATGCGGGACAGCACGAAATCGCGAAATTGCCCGTGGCTTTGGCTGAAAGCCCGCACATGCCAGCGCAAACCGTCAAACACCAGGGTATGCGGACTCAAAAAATAGTCCTGGGGCAGGTGATTGCTCATCGATTGATAGCGAACCTGAATCTCCTTGCGTTGCACAATCGCCTGATTGACCGTCTGCAAGATCGTGCGGTCGATTTTTCTAAAGACCGGTTCGAGCACTTCAACCGCCGGCAGATTCTGGATCAACGGCACGATGAAGCCGTTATCCTGGCTTTGATTGGATTTCAGTACCTGCAAGAATTCGGCGGCCGTGCCGGTCATAAAAGCCGGTGTGAACGCTTCCGTGATGACATAGCGCTTCTTGTGCTTGTCATAGCGGATGTTACTGGGGCATAAGCGCTGATAAGTCGTCAAATCTTTAGACGCCTGCACCCGGCTGATGCCGAAGTTACCCATCAGCGCGGCCGTCGATACCTCGCCGCTCCAGAACACCGTCGCTTCGAGCAGGGTTAATCGTTGCTGTTGTTCACGCTTTAAATTCTGTTGTGTCGGCATAGTAAAGGTGTTAATTTATATGTAAATATTATTTTCATATAAACTTAGTTTTCTGTTAAGCAATAGATTACCACCAATCGTGCGCCTAAGGAATGAAAGAATACATGCTCGCGGTTTTGCGGAATGCCGCAAATGAACCCGATGGAGTATTTTTATCCATCACTGATCAGCAATGAGGGCAAAAAACACAAATGCTAAATCAGTCTGAGAACTTTAGCGTAGGGTGGATAAGCGCAGCGCATCCACCTTTTGATGCTTCATGAGTGGATGCGCTGCGCTTGTTCACCCTGCAAACTGAAACAATAGGATTCACGGCAATGACAGTATTGGGTAATAGAGATGGATTACAGTGACTTTTTCAACAAGGCGACTGAAATCGGAGCGCCGTATCCTTACCAGCAGCGCTTGGGTACTCAGCCTTGGCCTGATTTTCTGGAAATTCCGACCGGCCTGGGTAAAACGGCGGCAGTCGTGTTGGCTTGGCTTTACAAACGGATCATAAAGCACGACCCGGATACGCCGCGGCGTTTGGTCTATTGCTTGCCGATGCGGGTTTTGGCGGAGCAAACCGAAGCCAACATTCGTCATTGGCTGCGCAGGTTAGGCGGAGATGCTGCGGCTATTTCCGTTCATCTGCTGATGGGTGGCGAGGAGGATTTGCAATCCTGGACCTTGCAACCCGATCGAAACGCTATTTTGATCGGCACGCAGGACATGCTGTTGTCGCGCGCGTTGATGCGCGGCTACGGGATGAGCCGATACCAATGGCCGGTGCATTTTGCTTTGCTGCACAACGATGCGCTGTGGGTTTTCGACGAAGTGCAATTGATGGGCGCCGGCCTTCGCACTTCGGCGCAATTGGAAGCGTTCCGCCGTGAGTTTAACGTCCACGGCGGCGCCCGCAGTTTGTGGTTGTCCGCCACGTTAAATACCGACTGGCTCAAAACCGTCGATTTTGCATCGCATCTCGACAACGCTACCGTGTTGAAGATCGACGAAGACGATCAGAATTTGGCGGGCCAGCGCCTTTCCGCTTCAAAAACGCTTCAGACCGGAAGCGCGGTGCTCAAAGCGGAAAGCAAAAAAGGCAGCGGTGAAAAATACTTGGCCGATTTGGCAACGCAAATTTTGTCCGCGCACGAAGCGGCTACGAATACGATGGTAATTCTCAACCGCGTCGAGCGGTCGCAGAACTTACTGAAACTGCTGAAAAAACGCAAGCCGGATGCGGAATTGCTGCTGGTCCATGCCCGTTTTCGCGCCAATGAACGCAAAGCGCTGAATCAGGCGATCCAGCAGACGGCACCGCCGTCCGGCCGCATCCTCGTGGCGACTCAGGCGATCGAAGCCGGCGTCGACATCTCCGCGAAAAACCTATTCACCGAATTGGCGCCGTGGTCGTCGCTGGTGCAGCGCTTCGGCCGTTGCAACCGCTATGGCGAATATGCGGAGGCGAACATTTATTGGCTGGAAATCGAGGATGAAGCGTCCGCGCTGCCTTACGACTATGCGGACATGGAGCAAGCGCGCGCGACTTTGCAAACACTGACCAACGCAGGGTTGAGCGCGTTGCCGAAAACGACCGGAAAGCAGCCGACAACGGATGTTTTGCGGCGCAAGGACTTTCTCGATTTGTTCAACACCGACTCCGACTTGACCGGCTTCGATACTGACATTTCCGGTTATATCCGCGACAGCGGCCCCCCGCCTCTGTTTGTCTTTTGGCGGGATTTCGACGGCAATCGTCCCGAACAAGCGCAGCCGGACCGGGCCGAGCTTTGCCCGGTATCGATCAGCCAAATCAAAAGCCACTTGAAAAACAAAGCCATCTCCGCGTTCGTTTGGGATTCCGTGGCCGGATCATGGAAAAGTGTCGGCCAAAACAACGTCTATCCCGGTCAAACGCTGTTGCTGCGCGCACAGGACGGCGGTTACGACAATACATTGGGTTTTGTTGCGGCACACAAACAGATTGTGGAAGTGCTCGCGCATCGTGAAGCCAGCAATCAGGTTTACCAGAAAGATCCGGATAGCATAAAAACGATTCCGATTCTATTGGAAGACCATCTTTGCCATGTTGCGGCGGCCGTCAAACAATTGCTCCTCGTGTTGCAACTGCCGCAAGACAAGGCCGAAGCGATTGTGACGGCCGCATTTTGGCACGATGTCGGCAAGGCGCATGCAATTTTTCAGGAGACGCTGAAAAGCGTTTGGAGCGAAGACGCCCCGCAACGGCTGCGGCTTTGGGCCAAATCGGCGGCGACCGCCAGACACAAACGCCGTTATTTTCGCCACGAGTTGGCTTCCATGCTGGCCTGGCTGGCTCACGGCGAAAGATCGCCTACCCACGACCTGATTGCCTATTTGATTGTTGCCCATCACGGCAAGGTGCGCATGAATCTTCGCGCGATGCCGGACGAACCGGAAGCGCCAGACGGTAAACGCTATGCGCGCGGCATCCACGAGGGCGATAAATTACCGCCGGTGAACATCGACGGCACTATCCTGCCGGAGACCACTTTACGACTGGACGTGATGGAATTGGGCGTCGGCGAGATGGGACCGTCCTGGACGCACCGCACGCAAAAACTGCTGGCCGAACACGGGCCGTTTTTGTTGGCCTGGTATGAAACCTTGGTGCGTATCGCCGACTGGTGCGCTTCGGAGCAAGAACAAAAAACGGGGAATGAACATAATGGAGAATGACATTTGTTTGAACGGCTGCGCTCCAGTCCCGCTGGCGCATTACCTGAAAGCACTGGGCATTTTGCGTCTGGTTGCCGAACAAAAGGACCCGGATGCGGCGGGTTATTGGGAAAACGAGCGCTTTGTTTTGAGAACCACGATGGATAAGGATGATCTACTGCGGTTTTTTCTCGAAGATTATCAGCCTACACCGATTGTTGCGCCCTGGAACGGCGGCAGCGGTTTTTTCTATCAGGAAGGTAAAACGAAGGAAAAAGACCCGCTGACCGGTAAAAAACTGAAAACCGGCGTTCGCAACCAGCCAACCGAAGCGACCCGTACTATCGATGCGATGGCGAACTGTGCGGCGCAGCGTTTTTCAACTTATCGCCAAATGATAGAACTGTCCAGGCAGGCACTTGAACAATGCGGATTTCAGGAAGCGCCAAAAAATGAAGGCAAAAGCCGATTGCTGCAAATCATTAGAAATTCGTTTCCCGACAATTTTCTTATCTGGATGGATGCGGCGCTGTTGATCAGCCAGGATAAAACGTTTTTTCCACCGTTGTTGGGAACCGGTGGCAATGACGGCAATCTGGACTTTACCAACAATTTTATGCAGCGTCTTCGGCAATTGTTTGACCTCGATAAAGGAACCACCGATGCGGGTGCCGGACAATGGCTTGACGGAGCTGTGTTTGCCAAAGCAACAGTGCAGTTGACGACAAATGCGGCAATCGGACAGTTTTTTCCCGGCGGCGCGGGAGGACCGAACGGCACGGTGGGTTTCGAGTCCAGTTCGCTGTTTAATGCCTGGGACTTTATTTTCATGGTCGAAGGGGCTTTGCTTTTTGCCGCCGCCACTACGCGCAGGCTCCAACAGGATCGGAGCGGCGCATTGAGCTATCCGTTTACGGTACACAACACCGGCGGCGGTTCAGGAGCCAGCAGCCAAACCGATGAAGCGAATGCGCGCGCCGAAATCTGGCTTCCGCTGTGGCGCAACGCCGCAACGTTGGCGGAATTGAAAATTCTGTTCCAGGAAGGCCGCGCCACGCTCGGCCGTCGCCCAGCCAAAGACGGGCTGGATTTTGCCCGCGCCGTTGCCGGTTTGGGCGTTGATCGCGGCATCAGCGAATTTCAACGCTACGGCTTTGTGATGCGTTCCGGCAAAGCCTATCTTGCGACTCCGTTCGGCCGTCTCAAAACGCAGCGCAATCCTGCCGCCGATTTGATTCATGATCTCGACAAAACTCGTTTCCTCGAAAATTTGCGCGGTTTTGCCCGAAAAAACGAAGCACCCGGCCGTCTCGTATCGTTGACCCGGCAATTGGAAAGCAAGCTGTTCGAGCTTGCACAAAAGGGCTCTCCAAAAACTGTCCAGGATGTTTTGATCCTGCTGGGACAGCTTCAACGAGCGCTGAGCTTGAGTGGAAAGGGCAGGGAAGCCGTCAAAGCGCCGATTTGCGTGCTCAAGCCCGATTGGGTGCTGAAAGCCGATGATGGTTCGGCGGAGTTTCGGCTGGCTTGCGCCTTGGCAAATATTGAAGCGAAAAACTTGCCGATGCGCCTGCACTTTGCGGCGACGAGCGTAGACAAGGTTGGCAAATGGAGTTGGGATACCGAGTCGCGGCTGGCCGTGTGGGGGGAAGGCCCATTCGAGCGCAACATGGTGGCCTTGCTGCGGTCGCGGATGTTGGCGGCGGAACGCTTGCAGAGCAAGGACAAGCCCTTTGCTTTTCACTTCGGCGTGGACAGCATGGACATTGCCGACTTTCTTTCGACAAAAACGGATGACCGGCGCATCGGTGATTTGGCGCAAGGTTTAGCCCTGGTCAACGATTTTCCGCGTCATCTGGGCGAAAGAGCGAACCATCGGGAAGCAAGCGTGTTGCCTGCCACGTATGCTGTCTTGAAGCCGTTTTTCGTCGAAGACCACGTGCTGCGCAAGATCGGTTTTTTACCGGAGGACGCCAAATTGCCTCAACCGCCGGAATTACTCGCCTGGCTTGCCGCCGGACATACCGGCCGCGCTGTGAAACTGGGTTGGTCCAAGCTGCGTCAAGCGGGCATACCGTTGCCGGCCTTCCCCAATAGTCCGCCTTCCGTGATTGGCATCGATGGCGAGCGTCTGTTGGCGGCATTGGCAATCCCAATCGCCTTTGCCGACATCGCGCAATTGCTGCGGCGTATTACGAAGGAATGAAGAGATTTTCTGTAGGGTGGATAAGCGTAGCGCATCCACCGTAGCCATCATGGTGGATGCGCTACGCTTATCCACCCTACGGTTTTAAAGACAACCCAATTTATCAATAAGGACTTAAAACATGAGCATAGATTTTTCCGCATTACAAAGCGCCCCGCGTTTATTGATCGAAGCCGATTTGCAACCGTTGCAAGGCGCACGTTTCCAGCCGACGGGCTTTCCGGATTTGGGCGCAGCCGTCTATGATGGGCCCAACGGCAACCGCTTGCTCTTGGTTGAATCCGCGCAAAGCATGGCCAATCGACTTGAAACCGTCTGCTGGAATAGTGTTGCCGACGATTGGGTCGAACCGTTGAAAAATCTGCCTTTGGTCAAAGTCGTCGATAAGCAGGGCAAGCCGTTGACCAATACCGTCCTGGAAGCGCATCGGCTCAACTCGCCGTATATCCTGGAAGGCAAAGACACGTCGGTTTTCGACATGCTGAAAAAGGAACTGGCGGACATGGACGAAGGCGCGGTCGATATTCGGAAACTCGCGGCGGTCGTGTTGAAGTATGACTGCAATGCTTTGTTGCACGGTATCTTTTTGGCAAAAAGCCAATTGGCGGGCGGACGTTTGCGTTTGCCGCGCGTTTTATCGGCGTTTATCGAAGCCGAAGATGTCAACTTGGCGCAAAGCGGCGGCGTAAAAAACGATCACGTCAATCCATCCGGCGATACCGCCAAAGGTTTCGGTAACGTTCCTTATTCCCGCGACGACTACACCGCTCCCAAGATCACCGCCTATTTCAATATCGATCTGGCGCAAATTCGTGGTTTTGGCTTGGGACAGAACGTCGAGCAACTACTAATCAGTCTGGCGCTCTATAAAATTCGTCGTTTTCTTGACGAAGGATTACGACTGAGAACGGCTTGCGATCTGGAGGTCCGGCAATTGACGTTGACCCGCCCGAAATCCTGGATGCTTCCCGAATGTGCCGATTTAGAATCGGCCTTGCCCGGTTTGATAGAGAAAACCGGGCAAGAGAACCGTTTTGCCGAGCCGCGCGTGACCGTGGTGCGTTGGGAGAAAGGCGCGGAGAAAAAGAAAAAAGCCGAAGACGGTTCGGAAGCCGAGGAATAAACCATGTTGACACTGTCGCTTACCTTTCCAGGCGGGCGTTATCACGCCACGCCGTGGGGCCGGCATGTCAACGAGGCCGACGTTGCCTGGCCGCCCGATAGTTGGCGGATTTGCCGCGCGCTGGTTGCGGTCTGGCATCGAAAGCTCGATCCGCAACGCTACCCGCAAGAGCATCTGGGACGGTTATTGTCGGCGCTTGCCGGCGAAGCGCCGCATTACCGGTTGCCCGCCGCAGTCCATGCCCATACCCGGCACTATATGCCTGTCAGACAAAAAAGCACGTTGATCTTCGACGCCTTCGCGAGAATCGATGCCGATCAAGAAGTGATCGTTTGCTGGCCGAATCTGGTATTGGATGAGGCGCAAACCGAATTGCTCGATGTTTTGCTCGAAGCGCTGGGTTATCTGGGACGCGCGGAATCATGGGTCGAGGCCAAACGTCTATCCGATTGGAACGGTGAGTTGAATTGTTGTCCGGGCGAATCCACCGTCGATACCGAAACTGGTGAAATGGTGGGCGAGCCGGTATTTCTCTATTGCCCGTTGTCTCAGGAGAGCTATGCGTCTTTTCGCGAGCATTTTTTGCAGGGACTCGCGGCACGAGAGATCAAAAGCAAGGAGCGCAAGCCGATCGAAAACACATTGCCTGAAAACTGGCTGAATGCGTTGGGTTTGGATACCGCCGATTTACAAGCCGCCGGCTGGAGCGCGCCGCCCGCCGCGCAAAAACGGCTGTATCAGCGCCCGATCGAGGCATTGCGTGCGAATGCCGCAAGCCGTCCGCGCTCACGCTTGATTTTACCGGCCGATACCGTGCGCTACGCCGTCTACGGCAAGCCCTTGCCGCGCATCGAAGATGCGGTCAGGTTTGGCGAATGTTTGCGTCAGGCGGCAATGGGTAGGGCCAAGCGTTTACTTGGTGAGGATGCCATCCCTTCTTTATTGTCCGGCCACGGACTGCCTGTTGATAACCGTCATAAACACGCCTTTTTCATTCCAGAATCGAATGCCTCAGGCCGAATCGATCATGCGATCATTCATATACCCGATGGTTTTGGTGTGGACATTCGCCGAGTTCTGGAAAGCTTGGACAAGATCAAAAACCGCGACGGACAGGAATGGCGGTTGTTGCTGGAGCACATTGGCGAAAAGTCCGAATTCGGTGGGAAAGTGCCGTTGTTGCGACAAGCGGCAGTTTGGCAATCGGTTACGCCCTACTTGCATCCTTGGCACCGCAAGAAAAATTTCGATGTGGAAGCGCAAATTCGCAGGGAATGCCGGGAACGCGGGTTGCCTGCATTGGACTGGCTGCAACCGATTGATGAGGTATCGGTGGAAGGCCGCAACTTATGTCCGATTGACTTTCACCGCTTCCGGCGCAAACGCGGATTGATTCAGCCTGATACTCATGGATCATTATGGCAACTGAGATTCAGCGAGTCGATACCCGGCATTTTGGCATTGGGATTTGGAAATCATTTTGGATTAGGCTTGTTTAGGCCGTTAGAATAATAGTTAATTTCGTAGGGCAGATAAGGGGAAGTTTGTAGGGTGGATAAGCGCAGCGCATCCACCGTACTGAGCCTTCTTGGTGGATGCGCTGCGCTTATCCACCCTACGCTACGCTATCCGTAAGCAGGAGTCCATGAGCAATTATCGACGCGTCTTCATTCCCGGCGGCGTTTATTTCTTCACCGTCGTAACCTATCTGCGGCGGCCCATTTTCTCCGCGCCGGAAAACGTCGATGTGTTGCGCGAGGCGTTTAATCACGTCATGGCAAGCCGTCCGTTTATGATCGACGGCATCGTCGTGCTGCCCGATCATCTGCACTGTATTTGGCGCTTGCCCGAAGCCGATGCGGATTTTTCGGGACGTTGGCGGGAAATCAAAAAATACGTTTCGAAGCGAATCGGTACGAAAAGAAAAACACGCAATGCGATGGACGTGTGGCAGCCGCGGTTTTGGGATCATGTGCTGCGCGATGAGGAAGATTGGCGAATGCACATGGATTACATCCATTACAATCCGGTCAAGCACGGCTTGGCTGCCTCGCCCGCAGACTGGCCATATTCGTCGTTTCATAAAGCAGTAGCCAGGGGATGGTATCCGGAAAACTGGGAGGTAACAGGAGAGCCCGAATCGATAAGTGGCATAGATTTGGAATGAAGCTATGCTGTAGGGTGGATAAGCGCAGCGCATCCACCTTTTAGGCCCCTATGGTGGATGCGCTGCGCTTATCCACCCTACTTTTGCGATTGAAAAAAGGCGATGTCCGACGAAGCCAATCCCATCCAGCTCGAACTCCCGATGCCGTTCCCGGAACTCGGCGGCGACCTGCCGCTGCTGCCGGCACGGATGGTCAACGAGTATCAGTATTGTCCGCGGCTGGCGTATCTGGAATGGGTGCAGGGCGAGTGGGCGGCGTCTGCCGATACCGTCGAAGGCAAACATACGCACCGGCGCGTGGATAGGCCGGAAAGGGATTTTCCCGAGGCGGGCGGGATCGAGCAACGGGACGTGCTGCATGGCCGCTCGATCACGCTGTCGTCGAACCGGTTGGGGCTGATTGCCAAACTGGACTTGATCGAAGCCGAAGACGGCAAGATAACGCCGGTCGACTACAAGCGCGGCAGCCGTCCGCACATCGCCAAGAACGCTTACGATCCGGAGCGCGTACAGCTTTGCGTGCAGGGTCTGATACTGAAGGAACACGGCTATGTTTGCGAGGCAGGCGAACTGTATTTTGCCGAAAGCCGCGAACGGGTGCGGGTCGAATTTGATCAGGACTTGCAGGATTTGACGCTGAATGCGGTGAATGGCTTGCGCTTGATTGCTGCCGGCGGACACATTCCGCAGCCGTTGGCCGACAGCCCCAAATGCCCGCGCTGTTCGCTGGTCGGCATCTGTCTGCCTGATGAAGTCAATTTTCTGCAAGGCGGCGAGATCGAGCCGCGTCCTTTGGCGGTGATGCGCGACGAGGCGCTGCCGGTATATGTACAATCCTACAAAGGCAAGATCGCGAAGAAAGCCGAAGAACTCGAAATCAGCATCGACGATACGGTTGTGCACAGCGCGCGGCTGATCGATGTTTCTCAGGTCGTGGTGATGGGCAATGTCTATATTACCACGCCGTGTTTGCAGGACTTGATGAGACGCGATATTCCGGTCAGCTGGCACAGCTATGGCGGCTGGTTTATCGGGCATACCGTCGGCACCGGCCACAAGAATGTCGAACTGCGCACCGCACAATACCGAGCCAGTTTTGAAGATCATACGTGTCTGGCGATTGCGCGCGGGTTGGTGCGCGCGAAGATTCAAAATTGCCGGACGCTGCTTCGGCGTAATTGGCGCGGCGATGATACGCCGGATGACTTGCTCGATCAACTGAAGGCGCTCGGCGAAAAAGCCATGCGCGCGACCGATCTGGCGCATCTTTTGGGCGTGGAAGGGGCGGCCGCGGCCTTGTATTTTGGTGCATTCGACAAACTGATCAAAAAAGCGGACGATCCCCGGCAGATGAGTTTCGACTTTACAACTCGCAACCGCAGGCCGCCGACCGATCCGGTCAATGCTTTGCTGTCTTTCGCCTATTCGATGCTGGTTAGGGTCTGGACGATGAACGTGACCGCGGTGGGGCTGGATGCCTACCGAGGTTTCTATCATCAGCCGCGTTACGGCCGCCCGGCATTGGCGCTCGATTTGATGGAGCCCTTCCGACCGCTGATCGCCGATTCGGCCGTATTGCAGGTAATCAACAACGGCGAAGTCCGGCCGAGCGATTTCGTCAGCGCGGCCGGCAGCGTGGCGCTGAACGACACAGGGCGCAAACGTTTCATCGCGGCTTTCGAACGCCGTCTGGCGCAGGAGGTCACGCATCCGCTGTTCGGCTATAAAATCGAATACCGGCGATTGTTTGAAATTCAGGCGCGGCTGTTCGGCCGTTATCTGCTCGGCGAATTGCCCGAGTATCCTAACTTTACGACACGTTGATGGCGACTTACGAATATTTGTATCTGGTCACTTACGATATCAGCGACCCAAAACGCTGGAGGCGCGTGTTCCGATTGATGAAGGGCTATGGTGATTGGTTACAGTTGTCGGTGTTTCAATGCCGCTTGAGCCGCAAGCGCCATGCCGAGCTGATTGCGTTGTTGGATGGCATCATTCATCATAGCGAGGATCATGTGCTGATCATCAACATCGGTCCCGCCGAATCGGTCAAGCCGCAGGTGGTCAGCCTGGGCAAGGATTTTGAAGTTTTGCAGCGGCAGCCGGTGATCGTTTGATGCTATTCTTGCCGAGCACGGCGAGCGCTGTTGTGGTGTCAAAATCACGGTCAGCGCTCGCGAACGATTGTTCTTTAAAAATCAGGTTTTTATACATGAAGATTGGCTTTGGATGAGGGTTTTGTATAATGGCAGGCGTGCTGTTTTGGCAGTGCTCGCAATTGGCCGCTGGAAGACTCGTAAACCAAGCCTTTCAGAGCAGGCTGTTTTCCCCGGCATAGAGCCGGGGCCTCATTGAAGCTTGATTGAAGATGATCGCAGCACATGACCGATTTTTTGTTTTCCCCGGCATAGAGCCGGGGCCTCATTGAAGCATGAAACCGCCGCCTGGGAGTCTGTGCGTTCCGATTCGTTTTCCCCGGCATAGAGCCGGGGCCTCATTGAAGCATAGCCGATTCCGAAGACGGCCTTAAAACCGTATCGTTTTCCCCGGCATAGAGCCGGGGCCTCATTGAAGCTGATTCTATTAAAGCTCAAATTACCGCGTTGTTTCAGGTTTTCCCCGGCATAGAGCCGGGGCCTCATTGAAGCGCTAATACTAAGGCTGCAAATATAACCGCACTCTACGTTTTCCCCGGCATAGAGCCGGGGCCTCATTGAAGCATCGATTTCTGATGATGGCATTCCTTTTACTGTGCCTGTTTTCCCCGGCATAGAGCCGGGGCCTCATTGAAGCATGTAGTGTACGGCTCAAGAGTAGTAACAAAAATTGTTTTCCCCGGCATAGAGCCGGGGCCTCATTGAAGCTGCCGTACTGGCCGCGCAGGAAATCGCTGAGCACATGTTTTCCCCGGCATAGAGCCGGGGCCTCATTGAAGCGATGTCCGCCGGTCGCCGCGTGGCGCTTGCTGAACAGAGATTAGATAAATGGAAATAAAACAAAATGAAGAGAGATGAAACGGAACAAAAATAAAAAGAGTTTTCAGGATGTGAAAAACAAAGAAATGAACAATTTTTATAGGCTGGTATCATATAGCTGTCGAGGGTGACGACCGGAAAATCGGCGTCCGGTCAACTGGCGGGCATATGCCAACCAGGGATGGAGGAACTGCCGACCTCCTACCTTCGGTATCAATTCAAAACTTTATAGCGACTCCGATCAAGCAGCGCATTTGCATCGATCTTCAAAGCCGATCTAACCAGGTTTAGCACCTTCTTCTGCTTCCCTATAGACCAGTCCAGAGCATATCCCGGCCTAGCCGCCGGGAGCGGATTGAAACATGGATGGATCGATGCAAAGCCAACTTCTGGCGTCGTATCTCCCGACCTCCTGCGGAAGAAGTCATCGCGCTGGCTCTGATCGCGGCCGGCGTGCTATTGTGGTGGCTGTTCAATGAGGTTGGAGTGTGATGGATACGAAAATCAGGGTATTGCTGGTCGATGATCATGCGGTGGTGCGGGCCGGGTTTCGGTTGCTGTTGGCTTCGGTCGATGCGATCGAGGTCGTGGCCGAGGCGGCGCGCTGCGAGGAGGCCTGCAAGCTGTATGAGGATTGCAGGCCGGATGTGGTGGTGATGGACTTGTCGATGCCGGGCATCGGCGGTCTGGAAGGCATCCGCCGGATCGTGGCGCGCGATCCGGAGGCGAAGATTCTGGTCTTCAGCATCCATGACGAAAAAGTCTATGTCGATCGGGCGCTGGCGGCCGGCGCGAAGGGTTACATCACCAAAAACAGCGCGCCGGAGATGCTGATTACGGCCGTGTGCGAAATCGCCGGCGGCAACGCCTTCATCGAGGCCGGCTTGAATGCCGCATATGCGCCGCCGGCCGGGCAGAGCGGCCGGCAGTCCTTGCTCGCGGCGCTGTCGCCGAAGGAGTTCGATGTGTTCCGGCTGCTCGCCAAGGGCTTGACCACGCACGAAGCGGCCAACGAATTATGCCTCGGCGTGAAGACCGTGGCCAATTACAGCACGCAGATCAAGGCAAAATTAAACGTGAATACCGCCGCCGAGCTGGCGCGCATCGCGATCGATTTGAAGATCATCTGAATCATTCGAATTTGACCCGGATGCCGGCCCAACCGGAAATCGGAGCGCCCGGTCCCAAAAAGGCTTCGGGGTTGCCACCCTTGAAAAAATTCCGGTTCACGATGCCGTAGGTTTCGTAGTTCGCGTCAAACACGTTGCGCGCCATCGCAAATAGCTCGACGTTTTTGGTGACTTCATAGCGGGTGTTCAAATTTACGATCGCGTATTCACTGACCTTAGCATACTGGTTGCTGTCGTCGCCGCGTAAATATTGGCTGGATACGTATTGCAGGTCGCCGCCGAAAAACCAGCCGTTCAGAATTTCGTATTCGGCGCCGAGTTTGACGGTTTGCTGCGGAATGGCGGGAATGTGGTTGCCGGGTTTGACGTTGACTTGCCCGACCGCATTATTGAGGGTCGCGGCCGTGCGGAAGGTGGCATCGACAAAACTGTAGTTGAGGTACCAGTTCAATTTTTTCCATACGCCGTTCAGACCGAGTTCGCCGCCTTGCCGTTGGGTCACGCCGACATTCTGAAAATAACCGCTGACCGCGCTGCCGGGCGCGTTGATGAACAAAATGTCGTCATTCAGCCGTGAGCGGTACAACGCCATGCGCCACTGCAAGGCATCACTGAATTTTCCGCGCAGCCCGGCCTCGAACGTTTTAGAAACCACCGGCTTCAACGGCGGATCGGAGGTGAAACTGTTCGGCAGCGAACACGGCGCATTGGGGTCGGCGCAGCTCAATTCGATCGGCGTCGGCGCGCGGAAGCCTTCGTTGTAATTGCCATAGGCGGTCAGCTCCTGCAACGGCGTTTTGAGGCCGAGCGCCTTTAACGGGTTCAGGGTAAAGCCCGCCGACGGATTGAGCCGGTCGAAGGTGTGGTCGCCGTTCAACGCGGTGCCGATATTGTCGCGCAGCACGACGTTGGCTCGGTTCCAGCCCGCCGAGGCGTTCAGGTGCAGCCAGGGAAAAACCGAGAACGTATCGGTCGCAAAAGCGTTCACATATTCGTTCTCGCCATTGACATTCACATCGGTCGCGAACGGCGTCGTGCCGATGGTTGCGTGGCTCGGACTGAAAATTGCGTCCTGCGTCAATTGCGTAAAATGAGTCCGGCTGGCGTTATAGCCGCTGCCGAGAGTAAATTGATTGTCGTGATCCAGAATCGGCAGCGTAGATGTCGCTTGTACATTGAAACCGGCGCCGTCCTGCACGATCCGGTTTGCGACATTCGAGGCCGGCGCGACGCTAGTGCCGGTGCCGTCGTCGCATTCGCTCAGATTGAGCAAAGTTTCGCAGGTCTCTTCGACGTTACCGGTGTTGCTGTTGACGGAATCGGTCGTATTGCCGCGGTAATAGGCATTGCCGGCCATGCTGAAATGCTCGCTGAAACGGTGCTCGCCTTTCAGATTGAAGAAATACAGGGTGTTTTCGGTAGTGTCGGGAGCGGTATAGATTGCCCTGCGGTCCTTATCGAGCTCGCTGACCGGCGCCGGCCCGACACCGTTCAATTTGTTATCGGCGAACGTGAAGCTCAAATCCAGGTCGGTATCGTCGTTTTCCCAGCCGACCTTGCCGAAAGCCTGGTGCAAGGCGCTATGCGTAAACGGCCGCCAGCCGTCGTCTTCGAAAATATTGCCGGCAAAAAACCAGTCGAAGTTATCCTTGTAGCCGCCGTGCTCCGCCTCGAACGCCTTGCGTCCGAACGAGCCGCCGTAGGCCTGGGCGCGGCTGCCGGCATGGCTAAAACCGCTCTTGGTGCGCACCGACAAGGCGCCGCCCAAGGTGTTCAGTCCGAACAAAGGATTCGAGCCGGGGATCAAGTCGATATTGGCGATGGCGTTCTGGGGAATCAAATCCCAATTGACCGTATCGCCGAATGCTTCGTTGACGCGCACACCGTCCTGATAGACCGAAAGCCCGATCGGGGTGCCGAGCAACGGCGACACATTGTAGCCGCGATAGGTGATATCCGGCTGGAAGGGGTTGTTCTGGTTGTCGTTGATATTGACTCCGGCGAGATTGCGCCGCATGAAATCGGATAATTCAAGCGCTTCGTGGCGATGGATGTCTTCGTCTTCGGCCGATTGCACATTGCCGGACACTTTCTCGCGCGACAAACCGGTTGCACCGAGGGGCGTATCGCTGACCACTTCGACTTCGGGGAGTTCGAAGGCGTCGAGCTTCGTCGGCTCATTTTCAGGCGGATTATCGGCGGCTTGCGCCAAAGGAAACATTAGCGTGAGGGCCAGGAAGGTGGTGCGCTTTTTCATCAATCAAAATCGGACAAGGCTAAAAGTGCGCGTATTATTTCATGGCTGGATGCTAAAGGAAGTAGGAAAATTTCCTTTTCTGCTTTATTGGAAATAGCTTCGAAAAGTAGGCAAAAGCACTATAGAGACTCGCGGGAGTGGATCAGGAAGGGACAATTCATATGAAAGTGAAAGTCGACAACAGGCTTTCGATGACGACTCACGCAAGCTTGTTGATATTGAGAGCCGATCGCACGCTTGAACGGGCGATCGGTCAATTACGGCAGATTTAGCGGCGGCGCAGGAACACATCGCGAGTGGTTTGGTTGCCGTCCAGAAGCACCATATAAGGGTCTGTAGTATCAAAAGCTACGGCTCTGCCATCCGAGGAAATGGCTGGATTCTCCGAGTTTTCCTGAGGCTCGAATCCTTCCAGGTCCAGGCTGGCGCGGGACATCAGCTTGGTGGTACCGTCATAAACATAAATGTCCTGAACGTCATTGGAATCTTCCTGCCATGAGAACAATGGAGTCAGTATGTTGTAAGCATCGGATTCAAAAGCTACGCTATAGGCGGTTTTTGTCGCGGCGATCGCAGGGTATCGGCTTCTGCCGTTGGCTTCTTCGGACACCAGGCCCGTTGCCAAGTCGACTTTGCCGCTGACACGGCGGATTTCGGCGATGGATAACTGGTTCGTCGTTTTATCGGTCTGTAAATCGGCGACAAAGACATCGTCATCATAATCATTCGGGTCCGATTCCGCTTCCTGCAAGCTATCCAGATTGGTCGCTTTCGAATGAAAGGCGACGAAATAGCGCCCTTTCGTACCGGCGACCGAGAAGCGGTTGCTGATACTTTCTCCGTTTGCTTCGCTATCGACGACGCCGTTGTTGATATGGCCGCTGATCCGAATCATTTTGCGATTGAGGGTATCGTAAGCGAAAACATCGCTGTCACCCGCATCGGCATCACCATCGGTATCCGTATCGTTGACATCGCCAGGCACTAAGTTCGTTGCGTTGGAAGTCAAAACCACCAACCGACCATCTGGAGAGATGGCGGAGAAGTCGCTGTCGCCGGGAGCCGCAAAGCTCGTGACATTTCCGTTACCGTCATGTTGGCCGCTGATTAGCTCGGTTCTATGGGTTTTTGTGTCATGTAAAAAGACATCTTTTTTATTTGCGGAATCGGTTCCCGATACGTTATGAGCAATCAAGTCCGCCGGGGTTTCAGTCGTGTAGGCTACGAAACGGCCATCGCCCGAGATAGACGGATTTTCGCTGTCCTCAGTGGTTTCCGTAATAATCTTCAGTGCTCCGAGTTTGGTGCAATCTTTCGGTGTAGCGGTACAGTCGTTCATTTTTCCGCTGACCCGATAAGTCCTTTTTTTGGCAATGTCGCGGAGGAAAATATCGTCTACGCCGTTTGTATCCTGTGATTCGTTATAAACATACGAAGGATCTGTCTCCTTGGTGGTGATCAGCCCTTTATCGGTTTCCAAATCCAGATTGGTTGCGCGGGATACAAACACCACGGAGGAGCCTTTGGCCGAAATCACCGGTGTCCAGCTATCGGCTCGTTCGGGGTCTCCGTCCCAGCCGAACGCTTCGTCCTGGGCTTCATAACCGTTGCTGTTGATGCTGGCTCTTTGTATGGTTTTACCGTTAACGACAAAAATATCTCTTGACAGGTTGGTGTCGCCCAAAACGAAATTAGTCGCTTCGGATTCGAAGGCGACCGCTTTACCGCCCGTCGAAACCGCGGCGGCCTGACTGGCTTTGTTGCCGGCATTGCCCAAGGATGACTTGCTGATCAGTGTCGTGCCTCCCTTGCTGGCTGCAAAAGCAGCCGGTGTGACGGCCAGCACGATGAATATGGCTTTGCAAAGTGTTTTCATGCGGAAATCTCCGTGTAAGGTGGTATTAAATTAAATATCGGCAGGGTTATTTGGCTGTCGAGTAGCGGCCATCGGTGATCTTGAACAGAGTCACCGACGTGAAATAGGTTTTAGGCCCGATGCTGATTTCAACTCCCAGATGCTCTTCCGAATCAGTCAGGGCGGCAAGGGTTGGAGCTTTCAGTTCAAAACCGAGCTTTCCGGATGCCGAGTCGAAAGAGAATTTCGCGAGCTTATTGTTGCTTTCCGGATCGCTCTTCCAGGTCTTTTTCAGGCTAAAAGTTGAAATACCGGTTACGCGGTCCACTCCGGTTGAAGATACAAGCAGCGATGTCAAATCCTTGTCGACCAACTCGGTTTGTCCATCCAATAGTCTGATGCTGACCGGATCGCCGGGGGCGTAGTCATAAGCCGGATCGGCCAGCAACAGGTTGAAGCGCGCATAATTTTTGGCGGCGGTCGCATTGGTGTGCAGCAAACCGTTAACCGCCACAAATGCCGCGCTGCGGTAACCGAACGGTGCGCGGAAAGTGCCGCTTTGATCCAGGAATTCTTTCAGCTTGAAGCCCTTGCCGCCCAGAATCAGCACGTTCGGCAGCAAGTCTGCCGGCAGGCCGGTCCCAAGATTGGTGTTGCGAGCTTCGACAATGAGGGTCTGCTGTCTCGGCGCTATCCTGACTTTGACCGATTGATCCGGGGCGGCGTAAGCCAAAACTCCCAGCGTGCCGGAGGTGATTTTTTTCAAGCTTCCGGGCTTGATTTCGATTTCGCTGCCGCCTAGCGAGGTATAGAAAGTTTCCGTGGCGGGGTTGAACAGCGCGCCGCCGGTACGGTTGGCGTTATACAAAAAGGTGGCGCTCCAACTGTCATCGTTACCGCCCGGATTGCCGGTATCGACCTGTAAACGCTTGACCCAAAGATTGACGGCGAGGCTGTTGGTATCGCCGCCATTCGGAGGCAGGACGATGAATTCGGTCGCTAACGTGATCACGATATCCGGATCGGGCCCGGTGTCGGTTGCGGTAAACACGACGGGATAGATGCCGGGTTCATAGGAAATGCCTGAGAGTTCGCCGGTGGTTGAGTTGTAATTGATGCCTGAAGGCAAGCCGATTGCGGAGTAAGTTACGTTCGCTCCGTTTACGGCGGAAACGAGGATGGGAAAGTTGGTACTTCCATATTGCATACCATATATTGCAGTGGGAATGCCGAAGTAATTCCAGTAAAAATTGCTGGTGCTGGAAGGGGCGATCCATATCCAGAGGTTGGTCGTGATGGTTTTTCCGGCACAATCCGTTGCGGTCAGCGTGACCGAAAAGGTACCGTTCTCCTGAGGCGTACCGCTGACTATTCCTGTATCCGCATCAACGTTGAGACCTTTCGGCAATCCCGAAGCGGAGTAGGTGATCTGGTTTGGATCCGGCAAGTTGTCACAGACGGCGGCGCCTGTGGTATGCCAGGTGTCAGAATAGGGGGTGCCGGCTTCGCCGTTATTCAAAAGGAAAGTCGTGAATTTCAAAGAGGAGTTAACCGGAAATAGGGTGATAGGGATAGTCGTAATGACTTGCAGCGGCGTTGCGTCAGCCAAGGTGAAAGTCACGTAAAAAGTACCCGCGGCCACTGGCTGGCCGGAGATTTCGCCGGTAATCCCATTCAGAGAAAGTCCCGTCGGTAAATTCTGGGCTCCCCATCGGTAAGGCGAGACGGCGTTTGCCTGCGTTAGGGGAGGAGAGGTATAGTCGACCCCAACCGTACCATTGGGCAGGGACGAGGTGACAATGTCCAAGCCGCCGTTGCCGCCGCCACCGCTCGCCGAAATATGAACGGTGATCGTGAATTGGACTGTCGTATGCCCGTCAGAGGCTGACAAGGTAGGCGTATAGTTTTGGGATTTGGTCGGGGTGCCGGTGATGTAACCGGTCTGGGGATTGAGCGACAAACCGTCTGGTAAGTTCACAGCCGAGAAGGTGACGGGCCCTGCCGCATTTGCGGTCAGTAAAACCGCGAAATATTCCTGATTGGTTGTGCCGCCAGGCAAGGTTTGGGTTAGAAACCGGAAAGTGCCGCCCGCCTGAGCCATTGAGGCAAACGCTAACAGCCAGCCTAGGAGGCAGGCAGCCATGATGAATCGTGTTGAAATAATTTTGCGCATTAAAAAATCTCCGAAGAAGATGATTGTTTGGCCGAGAGCTGAACATTGAACAATCTGTGCTAAAAACAAACGGCCTCGTCTTTTTCGGTCGGCAAAAAGGCATTAGGCATCATTTGTCCATAGAATTTGATTTTTTAAGTGTAGTTAAATAAATCTTTTTGAGGGATTATCGAAGACGATTGATTGTGTAGAGGAACGCGACGGCATCGACAATTCGCATCCGTGTTGTTATCGTGGTGCTTCCGGTGAATTCATCGCAACTGAAATTTGATTTGAAATGTCGTTATATTCCATTCCTGCCTGGCCTTTTGTTTACGGCGGTCCTTCGGGATCAGGCAAAATCCGTGTCCTGCCCGAAGACTTTAGCGTCGAAGAAATCCTGGCGTTCGAGCCTTCAGGTAGCGGCGAGCATGCTTTTTTGCTCATTCGCAAGACCGGCGAGAACACCGAGTATGTGGCCAGGCAATTGGCCCGTTTTGCGGAGGTCAGGCAACGCGATATCGGCTTTGCGGGACTGAAGGACCGGCATGCGGTCACCACGCAATGGTTCAGCGTTTGGCTGCCGGGCAAGCCAGACCCGGATTGGGCCGCGTTCGCCTCGGCTTCGATCGAGGTGCTGCAATCGGTCCGCCATGCGCGTAAATTGCAGCGCGGCGCGCTGGCCGGCAACCGCTTCAAACTGGTGATTAGGGACTGGCAGGGCGACCAGGATCAAACCGCGGAGAAACTGGCGGCGATCAAGGCGAGCGGCATCGCCAATTATTTCGGCGAGCAGCGTTTCGGGCATCAGGGCCGCAATGTCGAGCAGGCCTTGAGCCTGTTTCAGGGCAAGAAAATCGGCCGCGAGTTGCGCGGCATCTATCTGTCGGCGGCCCGCTCGTTCCTCTTCAATCAGCTGCTGGCGGCTAGGGTCGCGGCGCAAAACTGGAATCTGCCGCTGCCGGGCGATGTGTATATGTTCGACCGTTCGCACAGCCGCTTCAAGGCCGACGCACAAGATCAGGCGATAGCCGGGCGCCTCAACGCCGGCGAGATTCATCCGACCGGCGTGTTGTGGGGGAAGGGCGACAGTGGGGTGTCCGAGGCGGCGTCGGCTTTGGAAGCCGAAGTGATCGAGCGCTTTCCCGAGCTGGCGGAGGGGCTGCAAAACAGCGGCGTCGAAAGCGAGCGGCGGCCATTACGGGTCAATGTGCCCGATCTGGCGTGGCGGTTTGCGGAGGATCAATTACACTTGAGCTTTTCGCTGCCAGCCGGCAGTTATGCGACCGCGCTGCTCAGGGAGGTGCTGGCTTGGGATGATCAATAGTCCCACTCGGCCTCGTCTTTTTTGGCGAATTTTTCCGCCAACCGCAACAGCACCAGCACCGCGCCGGCGCCGCCGTGTCTGGGCTTGGCCGAGCAAAACGCCAACACGTCCTGGTGCTGGCGCAGCCAGAGATTCAGGTTGTTTTTCAGGACCGGCAGGTTGTCTTGCGAGCGATAGCCTTTGCCGTGAATGATCAGAACGGAGCGGTAGCCGTCGGTGACAGCTCGATGCAAAAAGACCAGCAGTTGCCGCTTCGCTTCGGCGCTGGTCAGGCCGTGCAGATCGATTTCGGCGTCCAGGCCGAACTGGCCCTTGCGCATCTTGGCGTGCACATTTTTTTGCAGGCCCGGCGCGATATAACTGAGCCGGTCTTCGATGCTGACCGTGTCCAGGTCGTAATCGTGATGCTCGACAAGCCGGTTTTCGATCTCGACCGGCTTGTTTTTCGGGTAGGGTTTCGGTTTTTCAGCTTTCGCGCGGGTTATCTTGTCGTCTTTTATCGCGCGCACTGTGCCGATGGCAAGACGAAACAACTCACTGTCTGCGGAATCCTGGATTTTTTTTGTCACGAAAGCTGATTTTGTGGGGCATTGTTGCTAATATTTCGGGATTTTATAGCGAATTCGGCTTTTGAGCGAACGATAAATGCATATTTTGTTGAGTAATGACGACGGCTATCTGGCCGAAGGGCTTGCCGCGCTGGCCGCGGCCTTGCGCCCGTACGCCGATATTTCGGTCGTGGCGCCCGACCGCAATCGCAGCGCGGCCAGTAATTCATTGACCCTGGACCTGCCGCTGCGCGCGCATGTCGCCGACAACGGTTTCATCAAGGTCGACGGCACGCCGACCGATTGCGTGCATCTGGCGATTACCGGGCTGTTGGAACCGGAACCGGACATGGTGATCGCCGGCATCAACCACGGCGCCAATATGGGGGATGACGTGTTGTATTCGGGCACGGTCGCCGCGGCGACCGAAGGCCGCTTTTTGGGTTTGCCGGCGGTCGCGATTTCACTGGTTTGCAGCGAGGAGCCGAAACATTTTGCGACCGCGGCCGAGGTCGCGGTCGTGTTGTTGAAGCGTCTGCTCGCCAAGCCCTTGCCGCAGGATACCTTGCTGAATGTGAACGTGCCGGATATTCCGCTCGAAGCGCTGAAAGGCTATCGGGCAACCCGCCTGGGGCAGCGGCACAAGTCGGAACCGGTGATCAAACAGAGCGATCCGCGCGGACGCGCGATCTATTGGGTGGGTCCTCCGGGCGCGGAACAGGATGCGGGGCCCGGCACCGATTTCGATGCGGTCAGTGCGGGCTATGTCTCTATTACGCCGCTGCAACTGGATTTGACCTGGTATGATAGGGTGAATACGATCAGGACTTGGCTTTCGGAGGAAACCAGCGCATGAATCCAACCCTACAAGGTATCGGCATGACCTCCCGGCGGACGCGGGAAAGGATGGCCCGGCGTTTGCTCGAACAGGGTATCAAGAGCAATAAAGTGCTCGATGTGATGGGGCGGACGCCGCGGCATATTTTTGTCGACGAGGCGTTGTCGAGCCGGGCCTATGAAGATACCGCGCTGCCGATCGGATTCAATCAGACCATTTCGCAGCCCTATATCGTCGGCAAGATGACCGAATTGCTGCTCGAATTCGGAGGTCTCCACAAGGTGCTCGAAATCGGCACCGGTTGCGGCTACCAGACCGCGATTCTGGCGCAACTGGTCGAGCATGTGTACACGGTCGAACGCATCATGCCGTTGCAGAAGAAGGCCAAAGATCATTTGTGGAGCCTGAAGCTGAAAAATATCAGCTATCAGCACAGCGACGGCGGCTGGGGCTGGCCCGAACATGCGCCTTATGACGGCATCCTGGTCGCCGCCGCGCCCTCCGAAATTCCCGAAATGCTGCTCGAACAAATGGCGGTCGGCGGCGTGATGATCATCCCGATCGGACGCGGCGAACGCCAGGAATTGCTGCGCGTGTTCAGAACCGAAAACGGCTATGAAGTCGAAGAGCTGGAGCCGGTCAACTTCGTGCCGTTTCTGGCCGGCCGGGCGTGAGCCTGCGTCTTATTTTCCAGACAAAAACTTGACCAGTTTGACCGAACTCTGGTCGCGCTTGATGATTTCGAGCGGATAGCCATGCAGCTTGATGCCGGTGCCTTCCTCCGGGATCGTTTCCATGAATTCGATGATCAGTCCGTTCAGCGTTTTGGGGCCTTCGGTCGGCAGTTCCCATTGCATCAGCCGGTTCAATTCGCGGACGGTGATGCCGGCATCGACCAAATAACTGCCGTCGGTCTGTTTTCTGAAGATGACTTCATCGACGACCAGTCCGCCGACGATTTCCTGCAACAGATCATCGAGCGTCACCAGTCCCTGCACGTCGCCGTATTCATCGACGACCAGACCGATCCGCAGCTTCTCGATCTTGAAATGCTGAATTTGCTCATGAATCGGCGTGCTTTCCGGAATGAATGCCGGTTTGGTCAGCGCATTCATCAGCTGGGTCTTATCGAAGTTTTCCTGATTGACCTTGATCAGCACGTTGCGTAAGTGCAAAAAACCGACCACCCGGTCGATACTTTTTTTATAGACCGGCAGACGGGTGTGCGGGCTGTTCTTGATTTGGTTGATGATGTCTTCGGTCGGCAATTCCAGATCAATGCCGTAAATGTCGTTGCGCGGCGTCATGATGTCCTCGACCGTGGCCGATTCGAGATCGAGAATGCCGAGCAGCATTTTTTGATAGCGCGTGGGCAGCAGGCTTTCCGCTTCGGCCACGATGCTGCGGAGTTCGTCCTTGTTCAAGGTTTCGTGATTGTGTTTGTGTACCCGGACTCCGACCATACGGAGCAGCAGGTTAGCGATCAGGTTGATGCTTAACACCAAGGGATAAGCCGCCTTCAGCAGCGGGACATAAATCCAGGCGGCCGGGAAAGCCAGCATTTCAGGCTTGACCGCGGCCAGCGTCTTCGGCGTGACTTCGGAAAAAATCAACACCACGAGCGTCAACAACACGGCTGCAATCGTAATGACGGACTCATCCTCGCCATAGAGCCGGATCGCGATCACCGTCGCGATCGAGGAAGCCGCGATATTCACAAATACGTTGCCGAGCAGAATCAGACTGATCAGGCGGTCGGGACGCTGCAGCAGGGTGTGCGCCTTGACCGCGCCGGCATGCTTTAATTTGACCAGATGTTTGAGCCGGTACCGGTTCAACATCATCAAAGCGGTTTCGGACCCGGAAAAAAATGAGGATAAAACGAGCATCAGGGCAAGCAAGCCCCATAGCAGGCCGAGGGGTAAATCGTTCAAGGAAGGGAGTCTCTGTGAGGGAAGAAGTGTTTAGTCTCTACGAAGTGAGAAATTTTTGTCAAGTTTCTTGCGGCAATCAGGCGCGAATGTCAATATGTCCTGTCAAAAAGTGATCAAATTTTACAACAGTTTATAACTGAATTGTTATAGAATATGCGGTCAAGCTTCTTACGCAGAAGCCTTTTTAACGACGCAAAACCGGGAGTTATTTCATGCGCATCATCCTCTTAGGGAGTCCGGGTTCCGGCAAGGGAACTCAGGCTCAGTTCATTACTCAAAAGTATGATATTCCCCAGATTTCGACGGGCGATATGCTGCGCGCCGCGGTCAGAGCCGGAACGCCTTTGGGAATTGAAGCCAAAAAAGTGATGGATGCGGGCGGATTGGTGTCCGACGACATCATTCTGGGTTTGATCAAGGAGCGGATCGCGCAGGATGACTGCACGAACGGCTTCCTGCTCGACGGGTTTCCGCGCACGATCGCACAGGCCGAAGGCTTGAAGGCGATGGGCATCGACATCAGCCATGTCGTCGAAATCGCGGTCGACGACGAGGAAATCGTCAAACGGATGGCTGGCCGGCGTGTGCATCCGGTCTCGGGGCGCAGTTATCATGTGATCTTCAATCCGCCGAAAGTCGAGGGTGTCGATGATGTGACCGGCGAGCCATTGATTCAGCGCGACGACGACAAGGAAGAAACGGTCCGCAAGCGCCTAGAGGTTTATCATAATCAGACCAAGCCGCTGGTCGGCTACTATTCCGCCGCGGGCCAAAGCGCTAAATTCGCTACGATCGCCGGTGTCGGCGATGTCGGGCAGATCACCGCCAAACTGCTTGCCGTCTTAGACTAATTCACTTTCATTCCGCCGTACCCATCGGCCCAACTACACATAAGAGCTATGCCGGGTAAAACTTTATATGACAAATTATGGGAAGATCATGTCGTCCATACCGAGGACGACGGTTCTTCATTGATTTATATCGACCGCCAACTGGTGCACGAAGTGACGTCGCCGCAGGCTTTTGAAGGCTTGCGCCTAGCCGGACGCAAACCGTGGCGTACCGACAGAAACCTGGCGGTGGCCGACCATAACGTGCCGACCACCGATCGCGACAAGGGCATCGCCGATCCGGTTTCACGTTTGCAGGTCGAGACCCTCGAAAAGAACTGCGCCGAATTCGGCATTACCGAATTTAGCATGGCAGATGAGCGTCAAGGCATCGTGCATGTGATCGGCCCCGAGCAGGGCGCGACCTTGCCAGGCATGACCATCGTCTGCGGCGATTCGCATACTTCGACGCACGGCGCCTCCGGCGCGTTGGCGTTCGGCATCGGCACCTCCGAGGTCGAGCACGTGTTGGCGACGCAATGTCTGGTGCAGAAAAAAGCCAAAAACATGCTGATTCGGGTCAATGGCAAGACCGGCCCCGGCGTGACTGCGAAAGACATCGTACTGGCGATCATCGGCAAGATCGGCACCGCCGGCGGCAACGGCTATACGCTCGAATTTGCCGGCGAGGCGATCCGTGCCTTGTCGATGGAAGGCCGCATGACGATTTGCAATATGGCGATCGAAGCCGGCGCGCGCGCGGGCCTGATCGGCGTCGACGAAACCACGATCGAGTATTACCGGGGCCGTCCGTATGCGCCGAAAGGCAACGACTGGTTCATGGCCGAACGCGTATGGCAGAATCTGCATTCGGACCCGGATGCGGTATTCGACAAGACCATCGATATCGACGCCGCTTCGATCCGGCCGCAGGTGACCTGGGGCACGTCGCCGGAGTTGGTGGTCGCGGTCGACGACAAGGTGCCGGATCCGGCGCTCGAAGCGGATGCGACCAAGAAGCAAAGCATGATTCAGGCCTTGAAATACATGGACCTGAAACCGGGCCAGGCGATTACCGACATCAAACTTGACAAGATTTTCATCGGCTCCTGCACCAACTCCCGTATCGAGGATTTGCGCGCGGCCGCCGCGGTTGCGAAAGGCAAGAAGGTGGCGTCGAGCATCAAGCTGGCGATGGTCGTGCCGGGTTCCGGTCTGGTCAAGCATCAGGCCGAAGCGGAAGGCCTGGACAAGGTCTTCACCGAGGCGGGCTTTGAATGGCGCGATCCCGGCTGTTCGATGTGTCTGGCGATGAACGCGGACCGGCTGGAGCCGGGCGAACGCTGCGCGTCAACCTCGAACCGCAATTTCGAGGGCCGGCAAGGCTACGGCGGACGCACGCATCTGGTCAGTCCGGAAATGGCGGCAGCGGCCGCGATTGCGGGTCATTTTGTCGATGTGAGCACTTGGGAGAAGGAGGTACGTCAATGAGAGCGTTTACACAAATAACAGGACTGGTTGCGCCGATTGACCGCGCGAATATCGACACCGATGCGATCATCCCGAAACAATTTTTGAAATCGATCCGCCGGGCCGGCTTCGGCCCTTATTTGTTCGACGAGTGGCGTTATCTCGATCGCGGCGAACCCGAGATGGATTGCGCTAATCGTCCGCTGAACGAGAATTTCATCTTGAACCAGTCGGACTACCAAGGCTCGGAAATCCTGCTGACCCGCGAAAACTTCGGCTGCGGCTCGTCGCGCGAGCATGCGCCATGGGCTCTGGAAGACTACGGTTTCCGCGCGATCATCGCGCCGAGCTTCGCGGACATTTTTTACAACAACTGCTTCAAGAACGGCCTGTTGCCGATCGCGTTGCCGGCCGCCGAGGTGGATAGCTTGTTCCAGGAACTGGTTCCGGGCTACCGTTTGACGATCGATCTGGCCGCGCAAACGATCACCACGCCGTCCGGCCGGGTGATTCGCTTCGATATCGATCCGGCCCGCAAGCATCGTTTGCTGAACGGGCTCGACGATATTGCCTTGACTCTGCAACAGGCGGACAAGATCAGAGAGTATGAAGTCAAACGCGCCAAGCGCGCGCCTTGGTTGTTTGCAGGCTGATCCCGGTTCCATGCCATTGGCGGATGAAGCGGTCTGCTTCATCCGCCTGCGTTTTTATTTCAGCATAAGCCGTGCGTCGGCTGTTTTCGAAGGGTTGTTCAATGTCAAAAGTTTATAACGTTGCAGTGGTCGGCGCGACCGGCGCCGTCGGCGAAGCCATGCTGTCGATTTTGGAAGAGCGCAATTTTCCGGTTGGCGAAGTCTACGCGCTGGCCAGCAGCAAGTCGGTCGGCAAGCGCATTCCGTTCAAGGGCGGCTCGTTAAAAGTCGAGGATCTGGCGACATTCGATTTTTCGAAGGCGCAGATCGGCCTGTTTTCGGCCGGCGGCTCGGTGTCCGCCGAATACGCCCCGAAAGCGGCGGCGGCCGGCTGCATCGTCGTCGACAATACCTCGCATTTCCGTTATGAAGACGATATTCCGCTGATCGTTCCGGAAGTCAATCCGGAAAAAATCGCCGACTATAAAAACCGGGGTATCATCGCGAATCCAAATTGCTCTACAATTCAGATGTTAGTCGCGCTGAAGCCGATTTACGATGCGGTCGGCATCGACCGCATCAATGTCTGCACTTATCAGGCCGTTTCCGGCACCGGTAAGAAAGGCATTGATGAAGTCGTGAGCCAAACGGCGAAACTGCTGAACGGCCAGCCGATCGAGAGCAAGGTCTATCCGAAGCAGATCGCGTTCAATGTGTTGCCGCAGATCGATGTGTTCATGGACAACGGCTATACCAAGGAAGAGATGAAGATGGTCTGGGAAACCCAGAAGATCCTCGGCGATGCCTCGGTGAAGGTCAATGCGACGGCGGTCAGGGTGCCGGTTTTTTATGGCCATTCCGAAGCGGTGCATATTGAAACGCGTCACAAAATCAGCGCCGAAAAGGCCAGGGAACTGCTCGCGCACGCGCCGGGCGTAAAAGTGGTCGACGAACGCAAAAACGGCGGCTGGCCGACCGCGGTGACCGAGTCTTCAGGCCATGACGACGTGTTCGTCGGGCGTATCCGGGAAGACGTTTCGCACCCCTTGGGACTCGACCTTTGGGTGGTCGGCGACAACGTTCGCAAGGGCGCCGCCTTGAACAGCGTGCAAATCGCGGAGGTGCTGGTAAAAAATTACATCTAGTCTAAGCTTAACAGCATATTTGAACTGTTTGCGGCGATAGACCGAGGTAATTATTGTGAAAGAGAGTAACGTAAGCAATTTGACCAGGACTTTAGCGGTATTATCGTTATTGACACCGGCAGCCGCCTATCCGTTAGGCATAGGGGAAATTAAATTGCATTCGGCCCTCAATCAAAATCTGGATGCCGAGATTTCCTTGATGTTGTCGGCGGGCGAAAGAGTTTCCGACGTGAAAGTCAGCCTTGCGCCCCCCGATAAATTTGATGAGCGCGGCGTGCCGTGGTCGTATTTCTTGTCGAACATCAGCTTCGAGCCGAGCGTGCGCGCCGACGGCTCGGCGGTGATCCGGGTCAGATCGCGGGAAGCGTTAAAAGAGCCGATTTTAGATCTGTTGTTACAGGTGACTTGGCCGAAAGGCACTTCCTATCGTCAATTTTCGCTGATGGTTGACCCGCCGGCCGCCTATGCGCAGCCGACCGTGCCCATGATGCGGGTTCCGGAGACGATTGCCAGTACACAGGCTTACTCGGCGCCATCTGCTAACCCGGCATCATCCTTTGCGCCGGAGCCGCGTCCGCTGGCTTCGGCGCCCGCTTTGGCACCAAACCCAGTGCGTCAGGCGCGCAGAGATGACATTGTCAAGGGGGTCTACGGACCGACCCGGAAGAACGACACGCTGTGGGGCATTGCCGAAAAGGCGAGCAGGCCCTACAGAGTCTCGGTCGAGCAAATGATGGTCGCGATCTATCAGACCAATCCGGGCGCATTCTATAAAGACAATATGCACGCCCTGCAGGCCAGGGTCAAAGTCAAGATTCCAGATCGCGAGACCGTCGTCAAATTGTCGCATCAGGAAGCCTTAGCCGAATTCAATCGTCAAACCCAAGCCTGGAAAAATCCGGCGCAATCGGTTGCGAGCAATGTCAACGAAACGGCCCTGAAACAAGAGGGTTCAGCTGAAAAACCGATCGAGAATCAGTTGACTTTGGCGGCGCCTGCCGAAGCGACGGTGGCTGAAAAAGCGGTCATTACTCCGGGACAGGAGCAAAATGCGGCCAAAACCGACGCGGTCAACGCGGAAGGCGCGTCATCCAGCGCCAAGGCCAACGCCGAAATGGAGGCAAGATTAGCGACGATGGAGCAGCAGTTGGCGAAAATACAGGCCTTGCTGACGATAAAAGAGCAGCAATTGGCCGCGTTGCAGAATCAGACTCAACCTGTGGCTCAGCCGGCAGCCGCGCCTGGCGTCACACCGGCTCAGCCGGCAGCGACCGTCGCTCAAGCGCAACCGGACCCGGCGGCGGCTCCGCTGCCGTCCGAACAAGCTGCCGCCGAGCAAGCTGCGAAGCCGGTCTCTGAACCTGTAACTCCAACTCCGGCGCAATCGGCTCAGCCGTCGCCGTCTGCGCCTGATCTGGCGGCAAAACCGGCTCCGGTTCATAAACCGGTTGTCCGCCCTGCGTCTGTGCCTGAGCCGATCGAGGAGCCGTTGCCCTTGGCCTTGATCGGCAGTGCCGGTGCGGCCGTTCTCTCGTTGTTGGGGTGGTTTTGGTGGCGGAAACGTCGAAGCGAAAGCGAAGACTCGCTGAATACCGAAAGCATGTTTTCGCCGTCCATCATTTACAAAGCGCCGGAAACCGAGTCAGGTTTTTCGATGCCGGTGCTGAATGAAAAGACCGCCTACGAAGTCAATCCGGTTGGCGAGAGTTCTTTCCTAAGCGAGTTCACGCCGAGCGATTTTGACGCCTTCGACAACGATCAAGGTGAAATCGACCCGATCTCCGAGGCGGATGTCTATCTGGCTTACGGGCGTTATCAGCAGGCCGAAGAGCTGATACGCAACGCGATCGAAGCCCATTCCGAACGGGATGAGTGTAAGCTGAAGCTGCTTGAAATTTACTATGCCAGCGAAAACAAAACAGGTTTCGAAGCGTTTGCGAAAGAATTAGTCGCGGCCGGAAAAAGCCAGGACCCGGGTTTTTGGGAAAAGGTCTCTGAAATGGGGCTGGAAATGTGTCCTGATTCGGCATTGTTTTCACCCGGTGCGTCAACGCTTCCGAGTGCAGGCAAAGCGGTTGCCGTCGAGCCTGAACCGGTCAGCCTGGCCAAGCAGGACGCGCCTTCGCAAGAGGATTTCGATATCGGCTTTGATCTGGATGCATTCGAAGCTTCTTTTGCAGAGCCAGCCGAGCCGGAACAAGCCACTGCCGACAACGCGTTTGCGGATTTCGATCCGGCCGCTTTTGCTGTAGAAAACACGGTTGATCAAGATGAACCGCGTAACAATGCCAGCATCGATTTCGACCTCGGTCAGTTCTCCGCAGAGGCATCGACATCCGCCGCCTCAAGCCCGGATGCTTCGGCTGATCTTCAGTTATCCGCCGATAAAAATGAATTTGATTTTGAGTCTTTGGCTTTCGATCTGGCTTCATCCGCGGCGGTGGAACCCTTGGATGATTTCGAAACGGCAACGATCGAGCAGCTCGATTTGACGACAGAGTCTGCCGACGGCAATGCGGACAGTGTTTTTCCCGACGATTTTAACTTTGATTTTGATTTTTCCTCGCTCGGAGATGAAGGATCAGAGGACGAAGACCTTGAAATCTCAGGGGTTTCCGATTTGACCGATATGGATGAGCTGGAGACCAAGCTGGATCTCGCCAGAGCCTATCGGGACATGGGCGATAATGAGTCGGCCAAGGACATCGTCACCGAAGTGCTTGAAAAAGGCAGCTCCGAACAAAAAAAGCTGGCGCAAGTCCTGCTTGATGAGTTGATTTAACCCCCCTCTTTTTTGACTGCGGCATCGATCCGGAAGCAAAGCCAATAGGCTTGCTCCCGGATCGATGCCGCCAAGCGCTTTTGATTTGCCGCGAAGCGCTCATATATGCGAAGCGTGGCGGATCTCAGCGCAAAATCTCCCTAATTTCCTACCACGCCATCACACGGCATTGCCAAGGTCATTCCCTGGCAATGATCTGAAGATTATTCTCTTTGATCCCGAGCAGCAATTCGCCCTGCAAAATTCCGAGCAATTCCTTGCCGGCCATGCTGTATCGCCATCCGTGCAGTAACGGGCAGTCGCCATCGTCGTTATTGAACAGCAAGGCTTCCAAGTCTTTTCGGGTGGCGAGGATGTTCGGATTCAAGGCGTTCTCTTCGGCCCTGATCCTGACGATTGCGGTCAACAGGTCAACGATCGCTTCCTGCTGCTGGGTTTTCTTGACGGGGCGGCCATCCTCATGCAGGGGAATCGGCGGACGGTTTTTCGCCGCGCCGATGATCTTGCACAAGGCGGCGCCATAACGGTTGACTGTGCGTTCGTTGATGCCGCGGACTTGTGCCAGCTCTCCCACCGTTTCCGGTTGAAGTTTCGCGATATCGAACAACAGTTCATCGCGGATCAGCCAGCCTTTCGGGCGGTTTTCGCTTTGCGCGGTGCTTTCGCGCCATTCGGCGAGAGCCTGGATGATCGAAAGTTGCTTGCCGGTCAGTTTGTTTTTGCCCTTGATTTTATGCCAGGCGTGCTCCGGCACGACTTCGTAAAGCCCCGGATTGGACAGTTCGGCAAAATCCAGCTGCAGCCAATCGAGACGCCCCAATGCACTCAGCTTGTCGAGCATGATTTGATAGATTTTGCACAGATAAATCACATCGTCTGCGGCATATTGGATTTCCGCTTCGGTGAGCGGGCGTTTACTCCAATCCGCGCGCGTGTGGGCCTTGTTCAGGTTCACGTTCAACAGGTGCGAGACCAGCATCGCATAGCCCGGATTGTCCTGGTAACCCAGTAAAGGCGCCGCGACTTGCGTGTCAAAGATCGGCGAGGGCAGTTTTCCGGTCAATTGATAAAATATTTCCAGATCCTGGCGGCTGGAATGCAGCACCTTGATGAGGTCGGGGTTGTATAAGACCTCAAAAAGTTCGTCGAGTTGGGTGAGGGCGATTGGGTCGATGCAAGCCACCCAGTCAGGCGTGGCGATCTGTAATAAGCAGAACTTCGGATAATAGGTTTTCTCGCGTAAAAACTCGGTATCGAGTGCGATCCATGGAGCCGATTTGATGCGCGCGCAAATTTCAGAAAGTTTTGCGGGGGTGTCGATGTATTCAATGGCAGTTGTATTCACGTGTCGAACCTTAAATTGAGGCGGCCGCCCATAAAGATCGTTGCAATAAGAACGGGATCATGGTCTTGCGCCGGAGAATTGAGCCGGATGCGCTGGTTTAATCGTTTTCATATTCGCAGAGAAGCGCCGAGGAAATGCGCGCGAGCCAACGAAAGCGATTCAATTTTTACCGGAAAAGCCGGCCGCTTCGGACTGTGGTTTGGCGCTCTGCTGACGATGGCGTCCATAACGCGAATTGCCGCGCTTTTTGGGGCGCCGGTTTTTTACCCGCCGAATATCCAGGGCTTGGCGATTGATCTCGACCGCTTTTAAATGTTGAAAGATGTCCGGCGGCATTTCATCGGGCAATTCGATCAGCGTGTAAAAGTCCTGAATGTCGATATTGGCGATATTGTTTTTATCGACCCCCGATTCTTCCACCAAGACTTTTTTGATTTCTTCGGCCGTGACTTGATGTTGACGGCCGACATCGAGCCGATAACGGACCATTTTTATCGTTTGCGGTATGGCTTGCCGAAGTGCGCCGGCCCCCCGCTGCGCTTGGGCGGGAGGAATGGCGGCGGCCTGAGATCTCGCCGGGTTTTGCAGTAAAAACAGCAGGGCAGCGGCGCAGTCCAAGGGATCGGCCCCCAGGCTTGCGCTGAGATTCTTCAGATGGGCTCTTTGGCCGCCGAGATCCTCGCTGTTGATGATCTGTTGTATTTGGCCATCCAAGCCTGTTGATAGGCTGGGTTTATCGGTATTGTTCATCCTGGAAATGAGCGCTCGGGTGGACTATTCAAGTCAATGTCAGCAAAAAATGGCGGCGGAATCAGGCGTCAGGTTTGGATTAGAGCCTGTCTTCAAATATTTCGACATAGGCTTCATCACGAATACGGCGCAGCCAGAGTTCGGTTTCTTCTTCGATTTTCCGTTTGCGTATCGCCTCCCGGGCCATATTTTTTTGGTGTTCGTTGCTATTGTCTTTGGTTTCGCGATCGAGCACCTGGATCAAGTGCCAACCGAATTGAGTCTGCACCGGGTCGCTGATTTGTTTGATCGCCAGTTCATTCATCGTATTTTCGAATTCTTTGACCAAGTCGCCTGGGCTCACCCTGCCCAGGGAGCCGCCTTTCAAGGCCGAGCCTTTATCGTCCGAGTGCGCGCGCGCGAGCGCGGCGAAGTCATCGCCATCGGTAATGCGCTCCTTCAACGCCAGCAAGCGTTTTTTGGCTTCATTATCGTCGATTAATTCGTTGGTTTTGATCAAAATGTGCCGAACTTCGGTTTTGGTGACCATGTGGTTTTCGCTGCCTTTCGACTCGAGCAGCTTGATCACATGAAAGCCGCTGGGGCTGCGTATCGGATCGGATACGGCGCCGACACTCATTTTTTTCGCGGTATCGGCAAAAATACTCGGGATATCGTTCAGGTTGCGCCAGCCCAGATCGCCGCCTGACAAAGCATTGTCATCGTCCGAGTTGCTGACCGCGGTATGGGTAAAATCCTGGCCTTCGCGCAGCTTGGCGACGATGTCATCGGCCTTGCTTTTGGCGGCCTGTATCTCCGCGGCGGAAGCGCCTTCTTTCAGGGCGATAAGAATGTGTCCTAAATGGTATTGTACCGAGTCGGAACCGACTTTGCCCTGGGTTTCGAGATAGTGTTCGACTTCCCGGTCGGTCACCTTGATGCGGGCGCCAATCTCGCGCGCGCGCAACTGATTGACCATGATTTCATTGCGCACATTATCCAGAAAGCTTTTATAGGCCATGCCTTGGCTGATCAGTTCGTTTCTGAACTCGTCAGGGCTCATATTGTTATTGCGCGCGATTTCGGTGACCGAACTGTTCAGCATTTCGTCGCTGACCGTGATGCCGGCTTTTTCGGCCAATTGCTTCTGCAGCCTGTCGACAATCAGTTTTTCGAGTACTTGGCGGCGCAGCGTGGACGCCGGCGGCATCTCGACATTGGAGGCGCGCATACGCTGCGCGATCATATCAGTTTCTTTTTCCAGTTCGTGTTCCAATACTACGTCTTCCTCGACGATCGCGACGATGTTGTCGAGCATTTCGGCGCGGGCGACATTGGCGCCAGCTAGCCAATGGAGCAGAAAAAAAGCAATAAAAAATTGTTTCATTACGGTGTGGTCAATTCATTTTGGCGGCTTTGATAGCCGAAAATACTTTGTTCTAAGAAGGTGTCGAGCCTTTCACCCAGGCCGGTCAAGCCTTTGAACTCAACCTGAAAGAAAACTCCGGATTGGCTGGTGCCTTCCGCTAGCTGCGTATTCGCGCTATTAACCGTATTGATATTGTTGATATAGCGGCGGCCGATCAGGCGGAAACGCCAGCAGCAATTCTCTTTTTCGACGCCGATAAAGGTTTCCTGCGTGTTGTTATAAAGCCATGAATATTGCCAGCGGCCGATCGCGTACCAGTTGTCGAGCAGAGGCCAGCGGAAGCTTACGTCGCTTTGCACTAGATCGTTGCTGTGCAGCACGGCCGGATCGGTCAGCGGATTATAATTATTATCGGCGGCGGACTGCTGCCAAATGTTTTGGTTTGCTATTAAGGTTCGTTCAACGAGATCGGTACGTCGATAATGGAAGCCCAGATTCAGAATCCTCTCGGACTCATCCACAAAATGGAGCACCGCTTTGCCTCTGACGATGTCATTGGTCTGTGGGTTCCACTGGATACCGGTTTCTCCGGACCAGTGCTCGGTAAATTCGCTGCTGAGTTCGGCAATCAGCGGCGACACACTGTCGGTTTCGGGAGGTGTTTCAAAGCCTTCCTCAGGGACCGTCACGAAATCAGGCAGGTTGCGAATCCTGATTGGCGCGGTCACTTCGCGGTCCTGGAAATAAAAAATCTGCCCGATGTTGAATTTCAATCTTTCACGGCCGCTTTCAGGATCGAGCAGGCGCGTCGTCAGTGCGGCGGTGATTTGATTGGCATCCTGGACCCTGTCGGTGCCGCTGAAACGGTTTTCACGGAACAGATTGCTGAACCATAAGTCGTAGTTCGAGGTATCAAACAAAGGAATATTTGTTTGGTCCTTTTTAGGGATGTATAAATAAAACAACCGCGGTTCGATCGTATGCTTCAAGGACGAGCCGGCGCTGCCGAGATCCCGTTCGAACGTCATGCCGCTGTCCATTGAAAAGATCGGCAAGGTGCGGGTGACAGCACCAGGCCAGTTTTTGGGGACATTATTAGGGTCCGTACTACTTTTTTCAGAGAGCTGATAATCTGTGTGCTGTAGTGAAACTTTGGGTGTTAAAAAGCCCCATTCGTTGTGCAGCGGCGAACTGATCGAAGGCTTGATATTTAAACGCTGGCCGTTGACAAGATTTTGATGTTGAAAATAGACGTATTCGCCATCCAGAGCCGCATTCAGCGGCATAAAATCGAAGGCGTGATTTAGGTCGAGATTGATTTGAGGCAGTCGCCGATAGGGACGTTTGTGGCCGGTCAATGTTTTATCGATCGTTTGATAATTCTCGAGACGGCCGACCAACGAAATACCTTTGCTTCTATCTCTGTAGCCCAAATCGGCCGTGCTTTTGATGTGACTGAAATTTGGAAAGCTCAGCGCGTTGCCGAGCTCACCGAAATATTCCTTGTCCGAAACATAATTCAGATCCAGATTCGAGCTGATGTACTGGCCGAACTGGCTGTTGTTTTTGAACGACCCCAGAAAACGCGAGATATGGCGCTCTTGGTCATTCGGTACAACTTCAAGCCCCAATTTGCTGTTCGAGTAGGGAGTCAATAGTCTGAAATCGCCGGCCAGCATCAAGCCCCGTTTCGTATAATAGCGCGGTTTAAAGGTGGCGTCATAGTTCGGCGCGATGTTCCAGTAATAAGGCACCGTAGCGTGGAAGCCGCCCAGTTGCGTATTGCCGTAGGAAGGCGCCAGGAAGCCCGATAAACGCCGGTTATCGACCGGGAAAGACAAATACGGCGAGTAAAAGACCGGCGTGCCTTTGAATTCGACCCAGGCATTTTTGGCGGCGCCTTTACCGGTGGCGTCGTTCACTTTCAGATCGGATGCATGCACGACCCAGTCCGTATTGCCCGGAGGACAGGTGGTGTAGGCGACGTCCTTGTAACGCGAAAGCGATTTGCTTTCCCGGTACGCGGCGGCGGCGCGGCCTCTGAGCGGCGCGGACGGATTGATGAACTGCACGTTTCTCAAGGTCGCCTGGTCTTGCGCCAGTTTTAGATTCGCGGAGTTACTGTAAATCGATAAATTGTCCTCGCTGTAATACACCTCGCCTTGCAGATCTAAGTTTTGCGAAACGCTGTCATACTGTGCGGTGTGTGACAGCGAGTGCTGGTCGGCGCGGGTAATTTCAACATTGCCCTCATAACTGCTGATTTCATTGTCGAAGACTTCGCCATAATTGGCATGTACATCCAGTGGCGACACGTCTCGCAAATGCCGGCCCGGCGTAAATCCGCCGGGGGCTCCCGGCTCGATGCTGCAATTTGCCCACGGATCGTATTTGAGCTGGGAGGCCAGTGAGCCGAATACCTGCTCCTGCTTTGCGTCGAATGCCGGATCGAGCAGGCTGAAGCCGTGTTTCTCGGCAGCGACGGTGCGCGGCTGGCCTTGCGGGTCGGGGCCGGTCAGGTTGCAATCCCAGTCCTGGCTGCCGTCTCCGGATTTACAGTGCCAGCCGGCCTGCCGGGTATCTTCCTGGCGCAGGTTTTCCTTAACGGCGATGGCCTTGTGCACGGTCGCTTGCACCGGAATCGGTTTTTCGGCGACCGGTTTCGGCTGAAGCTCAGGTTTGGCTTCGGCTGGGGTTTCCGGAATCGGCGCCGGCGCCGATTCGCTGGCGGCGGTTTCCTTCACTTCGGTCGGCGCAGGCGGCACCGGTGCGGGCTGCTGCGCTAAGGGCTCGTTGTTGGTGTTGGTGTTGGTGTCGGTGTTGGTGTCGGTGTCGGTGTCGGTGGAAGGCTGGGCTTTTTCGCCGGAGCAAACCCATTCCTTGCTGTTTTTGTCCTGATGGCAATTCCAGGCGGCGTCATCCGCAAAACCCGGAGTCTGCAGTAACGCGAAAAAAAACAGGATGAGCCAAAAATGCATGCGGTGTTGGGGTATCAGTAGCGAAACGTTTCGTAAATAGACTAAAATGCCAGACTGACATTTTACCTTAATTTACCTGCCCGTAATAAACTAATCTAACTGGATCATCATGATTGAAGATTTACGCATCTTAGGCCTGCTCGACTGGCTTCGGCATGACCTGTTGATGACGATAACCGGCTGCGAGCCGGCTTCCAGCGACGCCAGTTTTCGGCGCTATTTCAGAGTCAAGGGCCCCGAAGGTCAGTTTGTGGTGATGGACGCGCCGCCCGAGAAAGAAAACGTGGCGGCGTTCATCAGGGTCGATCATTTGCTGAAAGCGGCCGGCGTGCACGTGCCCGAGATCTTTGCGCAAAATCCCGAGGAAGGCTTTCTGCTGCTCGAAGACTTCGGCAGCGCCGATTTTCTGGGCCGGGTGACGGCGGAGAATGCCGGGGCGATGTATCAGGACGCGCTGGACAGTCTGTTCCGCTTGCAGACCGGGACGTCGATCGCATCCTGCGGTTTGCCAAGTTACGATCACGCGCTGTTGACGCGTGAGTTGGGTATTTTCGATGAGTGGTTCCTGGGGCAGTGGCTCGATATCGAGATGCCGTCCGGAATCCGCGGTCCGCTGCATGAGCACTTGATCGCCGCGGCGCTGGAGCAGCCGCAGCTCTGCGTGCATCGGGATTATCATTCGCGCAATCTGATGGCGCTGGACGCGGACTCGCCCGGCGTTCTCGATTTTCAGGATGCGGTGATAGGCCCGGTCACCTATGATCTGGTGTCTCTGCTGAGAGATTGCTATATCGCCTGGCCCGAGCAGCAGGTCGAAGACTGGATGAGCGGCTATTATCAACGGCTGCTCTCTGCGCAATTGATCGATTGCAGTCTTGAACAATTTCGGCGCTGGTTCGACTGGATGGGTATGCAGCGCCATCTGAAAGCGATCGGCATTTTTGCGCGCTTGAACCTGCGCGACGGCAAACCCGGCTATCTGAAAGATATTCCGCGCACCTTGAGCTATGTGCTTGCGCAGGCCAATGCCTATCCCGAGTTCGCCGAATTCGCCGAATTTTTGCGTGAGAAGGTATTGCCGTTGCCGGAGGTCGCCGCATGAAAGCGATGATACTGGCCGCCGGACGCGGCGAGCGGATGCGCCCGTTGACCGATCACACGCCGAAGCCCTTGTTAAAAGTGGCCGGCAAGGCCTTGATCGAGCATACCATCGCCCAATTGGTCGGCGCAGGATTTACCGAGATCGTGATCAATCATGCGCACCTCGGCGCGCAGATCGAAGCCGCGCTCGGCTACGGCGAGCGCTACGGCGCGCGCATCCGCTATTCGCCCGAGGGCGCGCAGGCGCTCGAAACCGCCGGCGGCATCATCCACGCGTTGCCGTTATTGGGCAAAGAGCCGTTTCTGGTCGTGAATGGCGATATTGCGACCGATTTTCCGTTTGAAACCTTGCATCAGGTGCCGGTCGATCTGGCGCATCTGATTCTGGTCGATAATCCGGAGCATCACGCCCAGGGCGATTTCGGCCTGGACGGCGAGGGGGGCGTGATCGAAAGCGGCAAAGAGACCTTTACCTTCAGCGGCATCGGAATTTACGATCCCGCCTTGTTTGGCGATACGCCGGCGGGCGTCAGCAAGCTCGGCCCGTTGCTGCGCTGGGCGATCGGCCGGCAGCGGGTTTCCGGGCAGAAATATGACGGGTTCTGGATGGATATTGGAACTCCAGAGCGCCTAGAGACTCTTGATATTTACTATTCCCAAACAGGAGCATCCTCATGAGCGATCATATCTACAAGAAAATCGAACTGACCGGTTCTTCCTCCGTCGGTTTGCAGGACGCGATCGAGAACGCGATTGCTCGCGCCTCGAAAACGATTCAGAACATGCGCTGGTTCGAAGTGGTCGAAACGCGCGGCCAAATCGAAAACGGCAAGATCGCGCATTGGCAGGTCACGATCAAGGTCGGCTTTGCGCTGAACGAATGAGTCCTCATTTGCTGAAGGCGATGTAACGCCGGTACGGCGAGTCCTGCTTCCAGGTGAAAGACTCGGTGTAATAGTGCATCAGGCCCAGGTAACCCAACAGGCCCAGGGTAACTGCTTTGCGGATCTCGATGCCGAACCAGTAGTTGGTAAGCAGGCTGACCAGTTGGTCGCCATAGGCTTGCAGCACGAAGGCGAGGCCGAAAGACAGCGCCGGCAACACGATGAAGCAGTGCACGTGCCAGCTTTTGGCCTGACGGTAGAGCCAGTTTTGCGGCTGTTGCTGGTGGCGGTTGTAATCGTGCGTCACATAAAAGAAATAGGCGGTCGCATCATGCACCAGCCGGGGCCCGAGAATCGCCAAAAAATAGTATTGCTGGATGAACAGATAATAACTGCTCAACACCAGCAAGGTATTGGACCACATAAACCATTTGCCGAATGCGGCCGATACCAGGCGTTGGCAGTACACGGTGCCGAGCGCGAGCAGCACGCACAAATTGCCGGCGATGAGTTTGATCCATTCGACTTGGTCCGGCGTCAGTCTCGCTTGCAGAAAGATGCCGAGATAAATCAACAGGCCCGCGCCGACGCTGAGTCCAAGCAAGCCATAGAAATGCGCAGCGGGTAGTTTGCACAGCCCTCGCGCCAGGCCATGCTGCTGCTTCAACACATGCAGGACGGTCCAGGCGGCGACCGCGACGTAAAAAACGGAGTAGGGCAGATACAGACTGCCGATGCCGAAGATGATTGCGAGCGCGAGCGTCATCCGGAAAATGCGGGGCTTATAAAGCTTCAAATAATCGCCGTTGCTGCACAACAGAATCGCGCTGGCGATGATGTGCGGCGTGCCGAACAAAATTTGATATAGCAAAAAATGCCCGGTGTTGCTGGGCAGATTTTCTTTCAGAAAATACTGCCAGAACCAGCCGTCGAACAACTGGAGCAGGATGCAGACCGGAATGATCAGATACAGCGCCAGAATCAGGCGAAACGAAACGGTTATCCGGGCTGGTGCTGAAAAATCTTGTGAGGAAACGGCTTGAGCAGACATAAAAAATGATCCCGCATTGATTTACATGATGGTGTATGAATTCCTTAAGGGCATGAAGCGTGTAAATTCACTCAAATGCAAAGTAGGGCGGGAATGGCGGCGGATCGATCCGGTCGGAATCGAGCGGCGCCATTCGCCGCAGCTACGTTTTATTAAGCACTGATTTAGGAGTGTATTTTATACCAAGCGGCCCCATAAATCGTAATCGTCGGCTTCTTCCAGTTCGACTTGCACCAAGTCACCGACTCTAAGGTGCGTGGCGCCGTCGATATAGACCTGGCCGTCGATTTCCGGCGCATCGGCCTTGCTGCGCGCGACCGCGCCTTCTTCGACCACTTCGTCGATCAAGACGGTCTCGATTCGGCCGATCCGTCGCTGCAGGCGGGCGGCGCTGATCTCGGCCTGATGCGCCATGAAACGGGCCAGACGTTCTTCTTTGACTGCTTCCGGCACCGCATTCGGCAAATCGTTGGCGGCCGCGCCCTTGACCGGCGAGTAAGCGAAACAGCCGACCCGGTCGAGTCGCGCCTCGGTCAAAAATTGCAAGAGTTCCTCGAACTCTTCCTCGGTTTCGCCCGGAAAGCCGACGATAAACGTGCTGCGCAAAGTGATGTCCGGACAAATCGCGCGCCAGGCCTTGATGCGCTCCAGATTGTTCTGGGTGGCCGCCGGGCGTTTCATCAGTTTCAGAATCCGGCTGTTCGCATGCTGGAACGGAATGTCCAGGTAAGGCAAAATTTTACCTTCGGCCATTAACGGAATTACTTCATCGACGTGCGGATAAGGATAGACATAGTGCATCCGTACCCAGATGCCGAGTTCGCCAAGCGCCTCGGCCAACTCGTAGAAACGGGTGCGCACCTGACGGCCTTTCCAGTCGAATTCCTGATATTTCAAATCCAGGCCGTAGGCGCTGGTGTCCTGCGAGACGATCAGCAGTTCCTTCACGCCGGCCAATGCCAGGCGCTCGGCTTCGCGCATCACGTCATCGATCGGTCGGCTGACCAGATCGCCGCGCATCGACGGGATGATGCAGAAGGTGCAGCGGTGATTGCAGCCTTCCGAGATCTTCAGATAGGCATAATGCCGCGGCGTCAGTTTGATGCCTTGCGGCGGCACCAGGCTGGTGAAGGGGTCGTGCGGCGGCGGCAGATATTCGTGCACCGAGGCGATCACTTCCTCGAGCGCATGCGCGCCGGTCACTTTCAAGACTTCGGGGTGCCTGGCGCGAATTTCGCTTTCCCGTGCGCCGAGACAGCCGGTCACGATCACCCGGCCGTTTTCGGCGAGCGCCTCGCCGATGCTGTCCAGCGATTCTTCGACCGCGGCGTCGATAAAGCCGCAGGTATTCACGACCACCAGATCGGCGTCTTTATAAGTGGGCGAAATCGTATAGCCTTCGGATCGCAGCTTGGTTAAAATCCGCTCGCTGTCGACCAGCGCTTTCGGGCAGCCCAAACTGATGAATCCAATATTTGGAGCAGTCATTCTTTTCTCATGAGTGTAAAACCTGCTTAGTTTATATGAGTGCGGGCGCGATTAAAAATTGAAAAGCTTGTTTTTTATTAAAAATGTGCGGAAGGCTGGTGGCCATCCGTTAAGCAAAGCCTGGTCAAAATGGCTTGGGACGGGGAGTCTGTGCGTATGTCCGATTTCTCATTAACGACGCGCTGGTTGATTCCGGCGTCGGTCGACGCGGTCTGGGATTGCCTGGTCGCGACCGAGAACTGGCCGTCCTGGTGGCCGTATGTCGCGCGGGTCGAAGAAACGGCGGCGGGCAATGCCTCGGGCGTCGACAATGTCAGGCGCTATCTCTGGCGCACCTGTCTGCCTTATAATCTGGCGATCGATTTACGGGTGACAAAGCTGCGGCCTTGCCAGTCTATCGCGGTCGAGGTTTCGGGCGATCTGATCGGCAACGGCGTTTGCTTGCTAAGCTGTCAGGACAATGAGACGGCGACCGAGCTGATCTTTGTCTGGGAGGTTTCGCTCGCCAAGCCGTGGATGAAGCGGGTGGCGGGCGCGGCGCGGCCGCTGTTTATATGGAATCACCAGCGGGTGATGAAAAGGGGAGAGCAGGGACTGATCCGCCATTTGGCAAGGCAGTGAGCGCCCTCTCGATACAGGGTCGGCAAACACTTTGGGAGCGGCGTTTTTGCCGCATCAAAACGAATGTTGCGATAAGCGTAAAATTTTAGTTGCCAAATATTTAAAAGTCTATATAATACGTCAAATCAATCGCGGGGTGGAGCAGCTTGGTAGCTCGTCGGGCTCATAACCCGAAGGTCGTAGGTTCAAATCCTGCCCCCGCTACCAAATAAAACAAGGACTTACAGTTCTTGAGTCTAGCTAATAATGCTTTTCGTGCACAATTTATGCACACTAAGAGAAGCATCTATGGCAACTATCAGAAAACTTCCTAGCGGTTCATGGCAAGCCCTTGTAAGACGCAAGGGAGAATCCGCAAAAACTCAAACATTCCCATCGAAAACATTAGCCCAACAGTGGGCTCGATCAGTCGAATCTCAAATTGACAAGGGAACCTATGTGGATCGTACCGAAGCTGAGAGCACGACATTAGGCGAACTGATCGACCGTTACTTATCAGAAATAACTCCTTCCTGTAAGGCTGCGCGTTTTTTGGCACAGTTTAGCGCGTTTTTTGGCACAAAAGAATTCAAAACTAACCCATCGAAAGAAACGTTTTTACCGCCGAATAGACGGCCGCCGGCGAGTCGGCGGATGCGACAGCATCGGTGGCGACATTTGACGCTGCCCTGACCGATTTCACCCACTCCCATTCTGCTTGTATCGCACCCCATTCCGCCGTCTCGGCCTGTGTCCACAGTCCAACGGCGCGATGATTCAGCTCAACCGCACGCGCTGTCAGATTCGCCTGTTTCCACTGCGGCAATCTGGCCTTGATGATTTCTTCGGCTCTTGCGTTTATGCGCGCGGTCGCCTGCGCCCTGAGAGTTTCAAGCGGCCTGGTAATTTCAAACGGCATTGATCGTCGCCTCCCAGGTCAAATAGGGGAATTTCTCAACTTTGAGTCGGATTGCTCCACGAACCGTCGTGCTGAACGTGTCGGTCCCAGATATGATGCCTGTTACGCTCTCTTTTGTGCCCATGTTAATGGCCGTGAATTTTGCATCAACCGGGGCGCCGGATATTGTGATCGCATCAACGCCGTCAGTGACTAATGACTGCTTGCTTAAAGTCGTTGTTTGCGCCGGTCGAATAATTGGAGTTTCGGCGTCTATATAGTAGGTGTCACCATCGAAAGAACCTTCAATCCATGCGTACTCAGAGAGCGCGTTTTTCTGACCTCCAGGATTTTGGCCGGAGTAGGTTAAATATATTTTCCCAGAAGGGTCGTAGAAAGTAAGTTCTGTAAGCATTAGCGCTTCCCTGTTGAACAAATCATATGAGCGGTTATTTCTACCGCAGGATCTGTAGCCCAGTCGTGGGTGCCACCACCATTGAAGGCGCCCGCTTTAACTGTCAGGGTATCTGTATTTGCAGCAGCGTAACTTACCGAACGAGTCATGGTAAATACCGTCCTATCAGCACTGTTGAGTAGAATTCCTGTTAATGACAGCGTCCATTCATAAACCCAAGTAGCTCCCTTGTAAAGCTGGATTGAGATATAGCCCGGATTTGCATCTGCCGAATTTATATCGACAGTTATTGTCACGATACGGGTTACAGCTACACTTACAGAGACCGGGGTCAATGACGCTATTGATGTGTAGGTGTCTGCTGCCGTTGGGTTGTGTGGGGAACCTGTTACGCTTTCTGGTGCAGTGACGGCGCCTGCGTTGATATTCCCTGTTGCGATCACATCGCCGCGAACCGTAAATGTCGAGCCATTCCAGGTGAAACCCTCGGTAGAATTCCCCATCGACATCTTCGGCGTGGTGCCGCCTCCCAGCCAAAACCCGGTGCCGGTATCAAACGCCGTCTGCCCGCTTTTTAGATAGCCGCCCGCGCCGATTGATAGCGTTCCTGTTTCGGTCGTAATCGCTGACAGGCTGCCGACCTTCAGGCTCGACAGATACGGGACATTCCAGACGGTATTGCCGGTGGCCGCACTGTAAACGCCGTCAGATTGAAACAGCAACTCGCCCGCCGCAATGGCCGGCGGCGTGCCCTGCCATGAGGTGCCTGTACCCCATGAATTAATAGCCGGGAAACTGGTTGATCCGGACGTCGTTATCGTTGTCGGCGTTGAAGCCAGCGACGTTAGGGTTGTTTTCGTGTAGCAAGTTCTGGAGGAATCTCCGGGTGTTCCGGTGGCACCAGAACTACCATTCACGCCGGCCGGCCCCGTCGCGCCAGTGGCCCCGGTAGATCCCTGCTTGGATTTGCTCAGCGTCTGGGTGACGGTCTGCGAAAACGCGGTGCCGTTTGCACGCTTGCCACTGACTGCGATACTGATAGATGCGGTATTTGCCGTCATGGCGCTGGCCGCGCCAAAAATCAAATAACTACCGCCGTCCGTTTTGCTGCCAACGGTAATGCTTGTCCCAGTTCCTGTTGCGTTCCAGGTTCCGGTAGAAGCCCCGACTCCGTCATAGGTTAGCTCGGTCGCACCCTCGTAAACTCGTACAATGGTGCCAGACCCGAAATAATCCCCATTATTACCTGTGCTATCCGTTGGTACTGTATGCGCCGCATTTGATAACAGCACATAAATAGAGTCAGTTCCGTCGGTCCCATTGGTTCCATTTGTCCCATTAGTTCCATCTGACCCAGGCTTTATACCGATAATCGAAATAACATCTGTTGCGACAACAACACCTGTCGACGACCCTTCCCTGATCTTGACGTCGATCTTATCAGGCATGTTAGAGTACGATGCCTGCGGCGTGTATGAATAAGTATTGGTCGTCGTGTTTTGCTGGCTCACCCCGTCTTTCAAAAACTCATAATAAACCGTGCCGCTCGCGTTGTAAGCAGTGGCCGTTACCGTAGTCGAAGCGGGGGACGGAGTCGTTCCGGCGCTGTTATAAGCGAATGCTTGCGTACCGACAGATAAGGCCACAGCTCTGGAGTCAATGCCATTTGATCCGGCCGCGCCAGTCGGTCCGGTTGCTCCGGTAGCCCCAGTTTTTGATTTGCTGAATGTCTGGAGGACCGTAAGAGCAAAACTTGTGCCATCTGCTCGCCTCCCGGATACCGCATAACTTACCGATGCCGTGTCGGCGGTCATTGCCGAATGGTCGTTGTAAGTCGCGTAACTGCCAGAATCGATCTTTGACCCTACTGTAATACTCGTTCCCGTGCCGGTGACATTCCATGCCCTCGCACTGGTTCCAACGCCATCATAGGTTAAGGCAGCAGCCCCCTCGAATACTTTTACCGTTGTTCCGGAACCTGAATAATTGCCACCGTTTCCCGCAGAATCCGTAGGGATAGTGTGCGCATCATTAGATAAGACCACGCTGATTGCATCAGACCCCGCTTTGATGGCCAATGCAGATATTGTATCTGTTGCGACAACAACACCCGTCGACGATCCTTCCCTGATCTTACATTCGATAAGATCAGGCATGTTAGCGAACGCCGTTTTAGCAAAATAGTTGTATGAATTTGTGGTCGTATTTTGCTGGCTTACTCCGTCAACCAAAAACTCATAGTAGACCGTGCCGCTGGCGTTATAAGCGGTTGCAGATACCGTTGTATTTGTGGGGAGTGTAATATTCCCAGCGGTATCATAAGTAAATGCCTGCGTCGTCATAGAGAGAATGACCGAGCGCGCATCGATACCGTTTGATCCAGCTGGGCCTGCAGCACCGGTCGCCCCGGTAGCTCCAGTCGCGCCATCTTGAGACATCAAGCTCGCCGATGCCCACTCGGTATTTGCGATCGTGTCCGTGCTGCCGGCGCTCAGCGCGGTGGCCGTGGTGACCCAACGGTATGAGCCGCCCGCGGCCGGCATGGATTGCGACCACCCATTATTGACGTTACTGGCCGCGCCGGTCGCAAAAGTATACGTGACCGTAAGACTGGGCAGGGACGGCGGCGTAGCACTGGCGGTGCGTTGGAATAAATAAACAGTGGCTGCATTCAGCCCATTGCTGCCCGCCGATCCGGTTTTTGATTTGCTGAATGTCTGCAGTACAGTCTGCGAAAAGATATTACCGTTTGCGCACTTACCGCTGATCGCGTAGCTGATCGATGCGGTATCGGCGGTCATCGCGCTGTGGTTGTCATAGGTCGCATAGGCGCCGCTGTCGGTTTTGGTGCCTGGCGTAATGCTCGTGCCGGTGTCCATGACGTTCCAGTTGCCGGCAGCTGTGCCGACGCCGTCGTAATTCAGTTCGGTCGCGCCTTCGAACACCCGCACGGTCGTACCCGAGCCAGTGTAATTACCATTGGCGCCCGCGCTGTCGGTCGGGATCGTGTGCGCGGCGTTGCTCAGCACGACGGTGATTGCATCCGCGCCAGCCTGAATTGCCAGCGCCGATATCGTATCGGTCGCCAATACCGTGCCGGTCGATGCGCCTTCGCGTATCGCCACCTCGATCATATCCGGCATGTTGGCAAACGATGCCTGCGGCGTGTAGGTATAGGTGTTCGTGGTTGTGTTCTGAACGCTGACAGCATTCTTCAGAAACTCGTAATAGACGGTACCTGACGTATTGTAGGCTGTGGCCATGACGGTCGCCGACGCTGGCGACGGCGAACTGCCGGCGGTATTGTAAGCAAACGCTTGATCAGTAATCGACAGCTGGACCGCGCGCGCATTGGTGCCGGCCGATGCCGTGGCGACGGTAAAGACCAGATTGATCGACTGATTCTTGTATGTCGCCGTAAACGTGATCGAGCCGACATTTGCCGCCAGCGCGGTCGCCGAATACGCGCCGGCGCTATTGATGCTGGCCGTGATGTTGACCGCGGCCGAACTGCTGAACGTGCAGAGCGCTGTGATGTCGATGCCGGCCATGTGCACGACAAAACTGCCGGCCGCCTCGGTAAAATCGGCAACCACGCCGGACGCATCCGCCGGCAGGGTAACGTTCTGCCGGGTCAGATAACCGTCGATCGCATCCACTGCCTCGCCGGTGCCTACGTAATAATTGGCAGGATGCCAGTCCGTGCCGTTGTTCGAATCGAGCGCCCGCAGCCACGGCGCAACATCCACTAAATTGCTCGACGCCGGACCGGACACGGCAGAGCCGTCGGGCGGCAGCGACGCGGCGATGACGAGCTGACCGGAGGCATCCTTATAGAGCGCCATCAGGCCACGATCTCCAACACTTCAAAGCCGGCCTGATGATTGGTCAGGTACGGATTTTTGATAGGCGACAATTGTTGCAATCGACCGAGATAATGCCGTTTTTGATTGTACGTCGTATCGGACGGATCACGGATCAGCAGCACCTCGCCGTGAATGTCGCAGATCCGCTGCAACTCCAGCGCCTGGTTATGCGCTTCGGCCTCGGTCAGCCAGTCGAGCGCAAACGCGAACAGCCGGCGGCCTGTACGGATATCGAAATGATCGACGCCGCCAAGCGACTGCTGCACGCCGGTACGCGACTGGTAGCCCAGCTCGGCGCCCTGGCTGTAGTTGTCCGCCGGCGCGAGGGCCGGGCCGATGAACAGCCGGCCGATCTGCACGTATCCCGCCGCGTTGGCCGTGTCGGTGATTTCAAGGCGCCAATAGCGGGCGGTCACCGATGCCGGCAGGCCGATGATCAGGTCCGGCGTTTGCGCGTTCGCCGACACCGTGCCCGAATCGTAAATGCTGCTCGCAAAATTGCTGACGCTGGATCCACGCAGGCGGTAGGTCGCGCCGCTCGCGCCGATGTTCGTGCGGATCGCGCCGAACGCCTGCACGGCCTTGGCGCTGCCCAGGTCGATATCGATCAAGGTAGACGCGGCCAGCGCATTCGTCGACCGCGCGGCTTTCGACAAATAGCGGCTTTTCAGATTGGATAGCGGCAGCGCTCCGCTCCAGCTGCCTCCGGAGAGCGTGGCATTGTCGATCAGGTTGTTGTAGCCGAGAACCAGGTTGCTCATCCCCACAGCCTCAGATTCAGTTGATTACGTTGATAATCGCCCTCGATGCCGATCACGCGCAGCAGCTTGCCGCCACTCAGCCCGAACCGGCTCAGCTGGACCGAGACGACGGCGCCCAGGTCCAGCGCCGCCAGCAGAGCCGCGTCTACGTCGACCGTGGCGTTGTAGATCAGCCGGCTGGTTTTCAGCAAGTCGAGCCGCCGCGCGGCCTCCGGGCCGGCATAACCGGCGCCGGCCAGCAGCGTGTCGTAAACGATTTCTTGCGCCAACGGATGCGCGGTTTTGACTGTTGCGTCCTCCGCCACGGTTTGACGGTTGGGCTTTTCCAGCCAGGCGCGGCGATCGGCCGCTACCACGCCGGCGACATTGCCGCCGGCTTGCGTTGTATAGTTGATGTCGTGGTTCAAGGTGATTTTCCACGCGGGCACCGCTTCGCCGTTGATCGTGGCTGCTTCGGTGTCGACGCTCAAAATTTCGACGTCGGTCAATGTCGCCACGGCACCGCCGGACGGCGCATCAAAACGCGCAAGGCGGAAGCGGCCGAGCTGATCGAATCCCCACCAGCCGCCGACGCTCGCGGTTATCCGGTCCAGCGCCTCGGCGATCGTCATGCCGGGCTCGATCCACAGACCGACGCTGCCGGCGTTTTGGCCGTCGAGCGCCGTATAGTCGGCGGCGACGGTATCGCCCGCGCTGACGCCGCCCGGACCGGTCGCTAGCCGGTAGGCGATTTGTGCGGCAGTCGAGCCTTCGATGGTATTGTATTCCCAGGCGGTAGCGGTAATGCTGCCCGCGGGCGACGAGCCCAGCCGGAATATGCCTCCCGCCGTCCAAATGCGGAAACAGCCGGCCGACGGGGAGTTCGTTTCCATGTCGGTTTGATTGGTGTAGTCGGCTTCGCGGCCCAGATAGGCGCCGGCGTCGAACACGTTCACGATCTCGGCCAGCGCGCCGGTAGTGATCTGGTAGAGCAGGCGGCTGCTGTTGATCAGCGTCGGCGTCACGTTGTTGACACGGCCGTAAAACAGCGGTTTCGCCGCATCTTTCAGATCGGTCGAGCCTTCCAGGCCGGCAGGCAGGCTGTTGGTGCCGGCATAGGCCAGCGTCTGGATCGGTTTGTCGAACTCGGCATAGCGATCGCGCAGACGAATCGAAACCCGCTCCCACTCCATCGCGGCCTGCTGCATCAACCCCTTCAACACGGTGGCAAAACTCGCATAGGCGGCGGATGCGTCGCCGACCTTGATGATCAACTGCCGGCCGTTGACCGCATAGCCCGTTAAATAGTCCAGCTCGCCGTCATTGTTAACAAGCGTCAGCTCGCCGACACTGGCCGACGCCGCGCCGCCGATCTGGCCGTCCGCAAATATCTCGCGGCGCATCAGAGCCGGCTGCTCGATGCGCGGAGCGTAATAGTTGCCGGTCGCCGCGTCGAGATAGCCATCGCCGGAGGAGAAGCGCAGCGTCTCGACCGACGAGGTAGCCAGGTTGTAGGCCGTCAGTTCCGCCAGGTAGATCATGCCGATGCCTTCAGCCGGGTTTTGCGCTCGATCGAGCCGACGCCGGCCGCCATACGATCCAGTCGTTCGAGCAGCTGCTGGTTCGCCTCCATTTGCAGCCGTACCAGCGCCACCAGCTCCTCGTTGGCCTTACGCAGTTCGGCCACGATCGCATCATTGCCGTTGTTGATGATCGATTGCGTCTGCCGGTTGCTTTGCACCTGCGTCGGCCGGGCAAAGTTGATCAGCTCGGGACCGTTTTCGCCGACGATCGTCAGGCCTTGCGTCCAGCCGCCGGCCTCTTTAAATTTGACCTTGCCGAGCGCCTTGCGCTGCGCGACCAGGCCGGCCAGTTGCGCTTTCAGGTTGCCGCGCTGCGGGTCGTTTGCCGCTGTCGCCTTGATCTGCTCATTAATGTCATCGATCGATGCCGTCAGCTCTTGATAGGCCTTGGTTTTCGCCAGCTCGGCATCGCCGCCGAACAGCCATGCCTTGATTTGGCTGTCGAGCTGCTTGTTCGCTGCCTTGACCGCCTTCTGCTCGGCCTTGCTCGCCGTGTCGGACAGCGCATCGATATTCGCCCGCTTCTGATCCTCGGTCAAATCCTGGAAGTTTTTCGCCGGGCCCGATGCCGCGCCGCCCAGGCCGCCGGCCTGATTGTCGAAATTGCCGCCGGCCGTGGCGGTCAGTTGCGCGATCAGGTCGGCCAGGCCTTGCAGGCTGGATGCCAGCGCATCGGTGGCGGTTGTCGCCGCATCGGTCGCGTCGATATTGCCACCAACCGATGCGCCCAAGCTGCCCAGCGTGTCGGTCACGTTGCTGAAAATATCGGCATAGGCGGGCGATGAGGCGTAAAAGCTTTTCGCCTCCTGCAAATAGCTTTGCGCGGTGCCAGCCAGGTTCGCCAGCGCGGTTTGATCGCCAGCCTGAGCCTTGAGCAGCGTTTGCCCGTACTGGCCTTGCGCCTCGCGCAGCCGGGCCGCCGGATCGAGCGGCGACAGGTCGCTGAGTTTCAAGCTGTCGACGAATGCCTTCAGATTGCTGACCGCGCCGGCGGTCTTGTTAATCGCCGCGATCTCGCCGTTATAGCGCTGGGTCAAGGCGCGCTGAATGCGGTCGATGTAGCGCGCCTGCTCGGTCGGATCGGTCGATGCTTTCAGCAGTTCGAACAGCGGCGCGGTATCCTCCGCCGTCGGCAACACGCCGGTAATCGAGGCGATCTGGTCGGCGATCGATGCCGTCGCGTCGGTCAGCGGCGACAGATATTGCTCTTTCGCCACGGCGATCGCTTTTTCGCGCAGGCCGACCAAGTCGCTTTCGGCGATTTTCAGCGATCTTGCGTTCGCCTCCAGCGCGAGCAATTGATCGTTCAGGCCGGCCAATTGCGCGGCCAGCGTCGGGCCGAGGCCGGCGAGCTGGCGGAAGGCGGTGATCGTGTCGTTTTTCAGGGAGTCGATCGCGCGCTGGCGGGCGGCTTCGATGTCGGCTTCGGCGAAGCGGTATTTGCGCGCCGATATCGCCAGCTCGTCGAACTGTCCATTGATCGCTTTCAGTTGCTGTAGCGCCTGCCCGTATTCTCCTATCGACAAGCCGATGCCGTCTATTTCCTCGATCGCTTTTGACAACTTCTTCAGCGACTTGCTGTCGCGGATCGCGGCGCGATAATGCAGATCGTCCTGACTGGCGATGTTGCGCTTAATCACCGCAAGCGAGGCCTGGTTAGCCAGCGTTTTGAAATCGCCGCCGCTGCTCAGGGTACGCACCCAGAAATTGCCGCCCTTATCGGACAGGCCGCCCGCGAACTGGTCGGTTCCGGTTTTATCCAGTTGATGCCAAAACGTCGTGTTGAAGTCGCGGAACGACATGTTCAGTTGATGACCGAGACTTGTCACCATGTCGCCGAACGAGTTGGTAAAATCTATCGTGTTTTGCTTGTTGCCGCCGTCCTCGGTACCAGACTTGCCGATCGAGATTTTGCCGTTGCTGTAGCGGCCCTTGGTCCACTCGGTCGGCTGGGGGATCTTCTCACCCATCAAGAATGTTGTCAGCAAATGACCCAGAGGCCCCGTATGGGTCAGCAAACCGACCAAAGAGCCAAGACCATACGACATGAGCGTCGGGCGGCGATTTGGGAATAGCTTGCCGCCTAAATTAAGCATCAAATTTTTGATCGGCGCAATCAACTTTGCAATCGGGAAAAAATTTCCGACCATATCGGTAATCGTGTTTGAAATGCCGAAATAAGATTGCAACGACGAATCGCGCTGCGGGCCTTTCAGGGCATAGCTGCCCGCGCCTGGGATCAGCTTTGCCAGCCCTCCAAGAGCCGCCCAGCCGGAACCGCCGCCGCCCGCACTGCTGAAACTGAAACCGCCGCCCGAGCCGCTGCTGAAGAATTGGCTGAAAAGCCCGCCAAGGCCGCCGCCGCTGGCCGGGTTTTGATAATTAAGCAGCGGCCCGTTGCCCTTGAAATAATTGCCGCCGGAAGATGAGCCACCAAACAGACTGCTGAACCAATTGCCGCCACCGCTCGATGAACCGCCGAACAGGCCGCTGAACAGACCGCCGATGCCGCCTGACGATCCACCGGACCCGCCGGAGGTGAACGCGCTTTGCAGCATGTTCTGAATGCCCTGGGCAAAGTTCTGCGCAAACACCTTGTTGAGCGAGCGCTTGATGTTGTCGAAGAAATCCTCGAAGCTGCCCAGCGCATCGCCGTTCAGCAGGTTCTCGAACATATTCGCCAGCGCATCCTGGATGTTCTCGGCCGCGCGCTTCCAGGCCGCCTCCATGAAATCGGCTGACTTCTGGCTGCCGTTGTCGATGATCTTCGACAACTCGGCTTCAGCGGCTTTGCGCGCGGTGATATGTTTCTCGAACTCCTTGGGGTCAAGATCGTGCTCTTGACTCATATAGGTTTTGCGGGCGGCGGCCAGCTCTTTTTCCAGATCGATAGCTTCGCGGATGGCCTCATTCGAGAGCCCTTGCACCTTCAATTGCTTCGCCAACGCCACCAGATGCTGCGCATCGGCCGCAGAGTCCTGCAATCCCTTCAGCGCCATAGCATCTTTCAACGATTGTTCTTGCTGAGCGGTCCGCCGCGCGTCGGCGTCAATCTCCGCCCACTTGGCCTGCAACGCCGATTTGATCGACTCGGCCTCGGCGCCCTTGGCCTTGGTCAACGCCTGCGTCAACTCGACCGCGCGCTGGCGGGCCTTGTCGTTAAGGCCGATCAGCGAGGTTTCAAACTGGATTTGCTCGATGGTTTTGGCGATTTCGTCGCGGCGACTCGCTTCGGCCTTGGCTTGCTGATTCACGCTCGATAGTGCATGATCTGCCGCCTTTTTTCTGGTCTTTGCGGCGGATTCTCTTTTCTTGGCATCCTCCGCATCGATCTCAGCCATCCACTGGGTTGTTTGCGCAATCGCGGCCGCGCTATCGCGAGCGATCTGCAATGTCTTGGCCGCTTCGTCTTGCTTTGCCTTGACGCGCAGCAGAGCATCGCGCTTGTTTTTTTCCACATTGATGTCATAGCCGGTGTAATCAGCAAGGGCTCTGCCGACCGACCCGAGACTGTCGAACTGCTGGATGCGCGATTCGGCATGCGCGATCTGTTGGTCGACATCGGTACTGATAAATTTCTTAAGCAGATTCAGCAGGTCCGTGACGGAGCCGATCATGCCGCGGAAAAACGCCTCCATTTTTCCGTTGATTAGAGCGTCCTCGAACTGATGCCAGGCATCCGTTAGATTGCTGATCCTGCCTTTTACCGTATCCATTGCCTGAGCGTTCGCCCCATTGGCAAGCTGCCCCATCGATACAATCACACGATCGATCACCTCGCGGGTCAGCTCGCCTTTTTCCGCCATTTCTTGCAGTTGCGCGGCATTGCGTCCTGTCGCCTGAGCCAGAAGATCGTAAATCGGCACGCCGCGCTCGGTCAGTTGATTCATTTCCTCGGCTTGCAACCGCCCCTTGGCGTATGCCTGCCCGAGCGCAAGGGTAATACCCTCCAGGGTTTCCTGCTCGCCTCCCAGCTTTGCCGCCTGATTGGTCAGCGCGTTCATCACCTCCGCAGTCGGTTTAATGCCGAAGTTTTGCAGGGTCACAAAGGTTTTGGTCAGCCCCTCGACCTCGAACGGGGTATTCGTCGCGAAGTCCTGGATGAACTGAAATGCCTTGGCGCCGAGTTGGGCGGACCCCGTCAAGGCGTTGAGCTGGCCGCGCAAAGACTCCATGGCGACGTTGGTGGCGACAATGCCCTTCACCAGTCCAGTCAGGGCCGCGAGAGATGCAAGGCCTAGCAAAGTCTGCTTGACCTCGTTCAGACCGGCGCGAATCGAGCCGAGTGCGCGACTATTTTGCGCCGCGCTTTGCTGGGCTACATTCCCCTGATTTTGCGTTGCCTGGGATAGCCGGTTCATATCCTCGGCCAGCAAACGCACCTGCCCGTCAACCTCGCGGCCGTCCAGCTTGATCTTGATGCCCAGTGTAATGTCGTTGGCCATGATGCTATTTCGATTTGCTGTTTAGAATCGGCAGCGCCGCCTGTTCCATGACCTGCACCGCCGCGAATATTGCATTATGTTGCCGCCTCGGCTGCGTTAAATCGATGACCGATTTAACACCCTGATAGTCCATGCCGAGCACGCCGCCCATCGGGCCGTGGCGCCACTGGGACGCGCAACGGAGAAATACCAAAACCGCGTCCCAGTTGGCCGGATCGACCGCAAAATCCGGATCGTCCTCTCCGATCGCCGGCAGCTCGATCCCGAGCAGCGCCGCATCCTCGATCAATTGCCCGCCGTCATCCTTGCCGCCGCGCGCCCAATACTCGGCGGCGGCAATCAGTTTTTTCTTTGCTGGCCGCCGTTGACCGATTCGACGAACGCCTCGGTAATCAAGCGGTGAATCGACGGCACACCATTCAGCAGCGCGCGCAGGTTGTCGCGGTTGAACACGCTATCGCCGCCGATCTCGACATCGCGCCAACCGAGCACGAACCGCAACAGATAATCCAAATCGGACTCGATCACCTCGGCGCCGGTGCGCAGTTCGGGCTCGCCATCGGGGCGAATGATGTCGATGAATTCCTCGCGCTCGACGCGCTTGAAAATCAGCGTGATGGTGTGGGCTTGCTTGCGGCCCTTGGCGTCGATGGTGCCGAATTTAACCGGCCATTCGTAGGTGTCGGAGTTGTCTAGCTTGAACATGCTGCCTCAAGATTGCGTTGATGTTGGGCGCATGGTAAAACGCGGGGCAAAAAAAAACCCGCGGGGCTGTGTTCCGCGGGTTTTGAGTGGGGGGTATTTACCGCCTTATGATGGCGATTTAGGGGCGATATTGCAACTTATTTGCAGCAGATGCGGATTTCGTCGTTGCCGGACGCGCCCGATGGAATGAACGCCAGTTGCGCGTCGAACATCGCCACGCCGTCGCTGTCCGAGTATTTCGGCTGCATCAGCTGCACCTTCGGCGCGACGACAGCAACGATATTGCCGGCAGCCTGGCCGTGTTTGACGCAGAACGGTCCGGTCGTCGCATTCTTCGCCAGCGCCCACCAATCCTTCGTGGCGACAGTCGTCGCCTCTATCGAAATGTTGCCGGTCGGCTTGCGGTCGGTGATCAGCACCGATTCGCCGCCAACCAATTGGCGATAGACGACCTGATTGGCCATGTCGAAATTCAGCGTTTGCAGCACCGCGCCATTAAATCCAAGCAGATTCAGGTCGGTCGTGTTGGCGGTCGACACGGCAACCGGCACTTGCCAGCCGGTAAAGTCGACGGACGGCAGCGCGGCATCGGAGACCGTGCCGAGCAAGCCGGTAAACGACCACTTGAGCACCGGCAATTGCTTGGCCGACAGATCCGAGGAAAAACTGCCGCGCGCGCCGAGCAAAACATGCCGAACGCCGTCGACGTTGAAATAAATCGTCGCCGACGTGCTTGCGATGCTGGTGCCGAAATTGCTGTTCGGCGTGTACATCACGTTGGCGCCGATGGAATATTGGCTGGTCGCATCCGACGCCAATGCCCAGGCCTTCGCGATCGTCGCGACCTTGGTCGTGCCGTTGTAGCCGATGATCTCGCCAGCCTGGCCGCTGCCGGCGCCGCTGGTGATCGAGACGGTCATGCCGGTATAGAAGTCATCGATCGCCGAGGCGGCGGCGGCCAACTTGATCGTGGTCGTGGTGCCGCCCGCCTGCGCGGTGCCGGTGATCGCGGCCGCCGTGATCGTCTCGCTGAAATTGCAGGCCTTCAGCAGCGCCCCCCATTCCGGCGGCGTCGCCGCCGCGCCGGAGCCCGCCAGCTCGGTCTCGAAATTCATCGTCACGTAATTCTCGACCCGGATCGCTCCGGAGGCGCCGAAATACGGGCGAATGAAATCGCGCTCGACCTGGCTGCCTTCGAGCGGGTTGATGTCCAGGTTGCGACACAGGATCGCATCGCCCGCGGCGGGCGTAGAGTCGGTGCCATAGGTGGCTTCGAGCTTGACCAGGATGACGCGTTTACGTTGTGCCAGTGCCATTAGTTAGTCTCCGCTTGGGTTTCGGTTTTCGCTTTCGGCTTGGCCGCCTGCGCTTTCGCGGCCTGTTCGGCCTGCCATTGTTCGATCGGCACGCGTTCGCCCTTGTCGGGATCGACGACGAACGTGCCGGCCTGTCCTGTGTATGGATCTTGCATGATTAGCCTCGATATAAAAGCGGCAAAATGATTTCGGTTTCGTAATACGGGTGCCGCGCGCCCAGGTCGGTGACCACGCGCGCCTGCCCCAGCCAAACGGTTTTGCTGTCGATCGTGCCGACGTCGATCGCGGCCATGATCAGGCGCGCCGCCGCATCCGCGCTGGCGACACCGTCATAAATCTCATCGGTAACGCCGGCATCGTTGATGCCGATCACCACCGATACGATGACGCGCTCGCCGCTCGGATCGCCCAGATCCGCCTGCGGCTCGACATAGGCGATAAACGGATAATCGTTGGCGTTGCCGCTGCGTTTGTAGCCGACAATGTGCTTGGCATCCTTGCCGTAGCGCCCGACAAAAAAGCCGGTCAACGCGGCATTGGCTTTCAGCTTGGTTTTCAGCGCCTTGACCGCTTCGATGCTCATTAGCTGCGCCCCAAAACCACATTGCCGTAACCCGCGCCGGCCGGCACGGCCAGCCCGAGCGCCGCGCGATTGATGCCGCCGAGCAGGCGCACGGCATTGCCGTTGAATTCCCGCGCCTTGGCGATCAATGGCGAATCGTCGCCGATCGCGCCCTCGATCGCCGCGTGTCGCTTGGCGAAATTGCCGGCGATTTGCGTCAACAGCGCGATCGGCAGGGTCAAGGCGGCAGGATCGATGCCGCGCTCGCGCAGGGCCGCGTCAACATCCACGTCGGCCATGTCGGCATGCGCCTCGGTGATCGTCAGCGATGGGTCGCTCAGGTCGACCGCGTTCACGTATTTAGCCATGCTCGCCTCCGGCGTGCGCCGCCAGCACCGACAATACCCGCGCGCTCATGCGCTCCTTGCGGTTGTCCAGATCGGCGAACATATAAGGATAAGGCCGCGACCCCGGATGCTCGACTGGCCGACGCACAACATACCCTCCAGGCACATCGTAAGCAACGCCTTTGCGCCCAGGCTTGGGGCCGATAATCCACGACCTGTGCCCGACATGAATGCCTGTTCCCTTCTCGACATATTCGGCGTAATCCTTTTTTGCGTAAACCTCGGCAACGCCGGAACCGGCGGGCCGCCAGTTGATATTCTGCTCCAGCCCGCCGCCCCGCGACCTGGGCGTAAACGCCCGGCCCGAATTGATCCAGTCGTGGATGTCATCATTAAACGATTCAGCCGCCGCATTCACCGCCTTGTCCACCAGCGCCGGATCGGCCAGTGCTTGCAGCACGGACGGGATGCGGCCCAGATCGATTTCGACGCGAATCACGCCTCGGCTCCGCCCTGTGCCGGCTTTTTGCCCTTGGCCGGCCTGACTGCCGCCGCTCCTGCCGCCGGATCTCCGGCGGCAGGCTCGCCCGTCTCGGGTTCTGGCGTATCCTCCGTGTCTGTCGGCAGGGGGTTGTTCTCGCCGGCCTGCGCCGCTTCCTGCTCCCGCAGTCTGCGTGCCCGATTGAATGCCGTTAATCCCATGTGGCCGCTCCTTACGCGATCTTGTGCTTGAACTGCACGATACGGATCTGCTTGTTCTCGTAGACCCGCGTCCAGTTGGTGCCGGTCGCCAGTTCCGTGCGCGACGGAAACGCGCCGGCCGGCGTGCCGCCCCATTTGATGCCGCGCGGATGCAGCAGGAAGCGGCGACGCATCGTCATGACCGTATCGCCGGCCAGAATGTCGCGATCGGTTTCCAGGTCTTCCTCGCCGATCGTGTCCTCGGCAAAGCCGATCGCGCCGGGGCCGAAGATATAGGTCGTATAGGTGCCGGTCGTAACCGGCATGCCGTCATCGACGATCACGCGCTTGCCGAGATAGGTGGCGATGCGTTCGCCCTTGTCGGCCGTGGTCTCGTAGACGATCATTTGCTGCTTGGCCAGATACGCCTCGACCGCCGAATGCATCGCGATCGCGGTCACGCTGTCCTTGGCGTCGCCCAATAACTGGGTCGCGTCGATAAACGTGCCCTGGTTGATCGCGCGCACAGCTTCGGACGCGCCGGCGGAAATATCGCTGACGTTGCCGGACATCGAGGTGGCGGCGAAGGCGCCGGTCAACACCTTGATCAGCTCGGCCTGCAACTGCCGCGCCCAATAGCCGGCCAACAGATCCATGATCGCGGCGGCCGGATCAGCGCCGGAAAACACGCCGGCTAAATCGTTGACGCCGAAGGCGCGGCCCCGGCCGATCACCGCCGCAATGTCCTGCGCGGCGCCGATATTACCGACGGTCAGCGGCGATGCATCGCTCAGGTTTTCCGCATCCCCGGTCAAATCGTTGAAAAACGGCAGATTGATCGTGCCGCCGCCTTTGGGCAGGCTAATCCCTGGCACGGCGGCGACGATGCCGGACTGAAACAGCGCGGACAGTTCCGCGGTGCGCTGGACGCCGTAGGCGTTCCAGATTGACGGCTTGAGAATATCGGCAATTTTTGTGGCGGACATAAAATCTCCTTAAGGTTATTTGCCGGCTTCGGCTTTGAGCTTGGCCGCCAGCGCGGAATTTTCGCGCTCGATGCGGATCTGTTCGGTCAGGTTGAAATGCTCTTTCGACCACGGGTTCTTGGCGGCGCCGCCGGTCTGTTGCGGCGCGCCCGAGCCGGTGCCGCCCTGGGCCTTGGCCAGAAACGGCTTGTCTTCAAGCAGCTTCTTGACCGCCTCGATCGCCGGCTTGCCGTCGATGGCGACATTGCCGTCTTCGTCGCAGGACGCGCGCGCCGCCAACAGATCGCGGACCACGCCCGGATCGACCGCATCGGTCGAGGCCGACAGCAGCGCGGCGTTGATTTGGGATTGTTCGAAGCGCTGCTTGTAGGTTTGCGCTTCCTTGGTTTTGGCGTCGGCCAGCTCTTGCAGCTTGCCTTGCGCCTTCAGGGTCGCCTCGGTCAGCGACTTGATGTCGTCGTGGCCGGTGGCTTCCTTCAGCTGCCTGGAAAACTCGGCCTGCTGATCGGCCAGGGCTTTTTTGATGGCGGCCTGCACATCGACGGCCGGAGGGTTGTTTGCCGGCGCGGGATTGGTATTCGCCGGAGGGTTTGAAGTTGGATCTGCGTTTGGATCGGCCATCGAAGGCTCCTGTTGCCGGTTAATCGAAAAGTCCGGCACAGGATAAGGGAGGGGGATTTTTAAAACACGGCGGCTCCGATTCCGGGGGCAGAATCAAGGAGCTTTTATTTTCGCGACACTTTCGCTTGGAATGGCGACGAGGAGCGGCATAAATACGAACTACGACACCCGTTAACCGGGCGTTAAATTTTTTAGACGTGGCGTAGGCGCGAATTTTTAAAAACGCGACTCAAATCGCCTAAGAATAGCTCAACGGAAAATTGAGCGAACCGACCTATAACAGCACGCTGGCGATCACCGCCTTCGCCAGGTCCTTGATCACCGAAAACGACAAATCCACGCCCCGCGTTTGCGCGGTCGCCTTGACCTGCCGCCAGATCGAATCGTTTTTGATCTTATCCAAAAACTCATGCCCTTCCCACGTCAAGCGGTTGGCGTGGCAAAACGGCGGACCCAAGGCGTCGCGGCAACCGCCGACGATCAATTGCGCTTCCAGCATCAGGCGCATGTGGTAAGCGACGGTTTCGGCATCCGTGCCGGCCAGCTCGGCCGAATTGAAGGTGCTGTCTTCGGTCGGCAGCGCTTCGACGGCGATTAAAATTTTTCGGATGACGTCCCAGTTACGCTGCATGTTGCGCCTTCGACTTTTCGATCACATTGGCGCACAGCCGCAGAATAAGCACATCGTCGTCCTGCTCGTCCTCGTAACGCGCGGCGGCGAACTCCAAGACGCGGCGATCCGCCTCCGCCAACAGCGCGCGCTGAGCCACCGTCAAGCTGTCGATGTGCGCCCGCAAAAATTCGCGGTGTCCCAAAAAGATATGCGAATCGCCGGCGCCGGGCTCCCAGTATTGCACATCAATCGAATAACTTTTTAAACTGTCCGCCAATGCCTGGCTCGATGTCGTATTCATACACAGTATGTCCCAATCGGGTTTGTATCGATTTAAACGTCTCCGCGTTCGCCTCGTGCTGATAGGCTGTTTTGATCAAGCCGTCATGATTCAAGATCACCGACCAATCGCCGGCGATCAATTCCATTGATGGATGCTTGCCGTTGACCAAATGCAGCCGGGTGGACGCTGCCAAGGCGCCCTTTATTTTGTCGAAATAATCCTGCTCATTGAGCACGTGGCCTTTTTCGATCCGCTTCGCAATGTGTTTGCTGTGGCTCGATGTATTGGTCCACAAATCGACGAGCGCCGGGTTATTGTTCGCTCTTTCCGCCAATTTTTCAACGATATTTTCGATGGTATTTCGGTTCAATAAATCGATCGCGGCAGCCTTGGTCAACAACCCCATGCCGTCCGCCCGCATCAGCCGCTCCATCGGCACCCCGGACGACATGGCTTCCTGCGCCCATTTCGGCAACAACTGCTCCCGCCGCTCCGGCGCAACACCTCGGATAAATTCCGCGTAATTTTGCGAGCCTTTGCGCGGGATCGGGGTCGCGCGCGGGATCAACAAGCACATGCAGTGCGGATGGGCCTTGTGGCGCGGCACGGATTCTTTCGTGAACACGCCCTTGCCCAAGCCCATCTCAATGTTAGCGTAATAATCGCAAATGTCCGGGCGCGGATGGCTGGCGGATAATCGCCATTGGTAGCCGATGATCCCGTCGTTGTTCTGCGTGTCGTCGATCACGGCCCGGTGGCCGGCGGTCGCCATTTCGGTGCGGGCGATGCGCTTTAAATGATAGAGCTGCTTGTCGTAGATCCACCAATGCACCGCCTTGGCGGCCATGTCGGCGTTGCCTTGCTTTACCGCCTCGCGCATTTTATCGAACAAGCGTTCAGCAGCGCGGCGGGTGCCGGCCACTTCAAGCTGATCGATGTGCTTTTTGATGTCGGCGACCGTCGCCGCCCATTGCGTCTTGGCTTTCGGATCATGAATGAGGGTCTGCGCCGACTGCCACAATTCAGTCACCCAGTCTTCGCGGTATTTTTCGACGATCTTGAATTTCTCGCCGCCGGCCGCGCGCTCGATTTGGCGCTGCATGTCGTAAATGGTCTGATTGGCGCTTTTGCCCTGGCGGATCGCATCGCGCAGTACCTGGGTCAAGCCGTCGCGGGTTTCGCGGTCCCGCATGCACCCATGTCAGCGGACTGCCTTGCGGGCGCTTCAATAAAGCCACGACGGCGGCGTGCCAAGGCAGAATGGTAAAATCCTGTTCTCGTTTAAAAGGTGCGTAATGCCCACGATCTTTGTAATTTTTCTGCCACTTGTTATAGGTGCTGAGGGTTAACCTGCATTCATCGCGACGTTTTTCCCAAGCGTTTTCAAACGACCATTTCAAGGTTTTGTTCACCAGCCCTGCCTGATAATCCGCATTGAGCCGATCCAGCGCCTTGCTAACACTCAATCCGCTGTTTTCTACATACTTCACGATATTTCTGATCGCTTGATTGGTCTGTATCTGATCCTTGTTTAGGGAAGGCAAAGTAGTGAGTGATCCAGCCACTTTTGCGGAAGCGACTTGAGTTTCTCCCCGCGCCACCACAGATTTTCCATTTGACCCCACTGAATCCGATGCTTTAAGGGCGTGATTCCCTTCTGTTTCAAGCACCGTTTCGCTTCCTGTGCCGGCGAATACTCCAGCCAAAGCGCCAGCAGATAAATCGCCTCCATCTTCAGCCACAGACGGCTTTTTCGAATTTTGATCAAGCCTGCTTTGCGCAGCCGATTGATGCTCTGAACTATCTTTTGACGATCTTCCGCTTCCCATTCCCTGAGCCATTCCGGTTCCGGCACTGGATTGACGATGAAATTCGGAACTGGCACTGTTCCCGCATAAAGAATCAGATGCAGGTGCTTGATGTCTATCTCCCATAGGCTGTAATACAGATCGACATCCTTCTGCGTGATAAACAGGCGACCGACTATGTACATGCGGCCCTTTATGATCATGCTCACACTCCTCAATTGGACTCTCATCAATGCGCACTCTCACCAGCGCTAAACGAATGTCTTCCGGCAAATCAACCAGCGCGTAAAGACGCTTTTTGTGCTTTCCTTGCGTCTTTATTTCCGTGTATTTCCACGGACGCGGGCCTTTGTTGGCTGCAATTTCAATCGATCGCTTGCTTTTCCCTATTGTCTCGGCAATTTCTTTTAATGTGGCGGGGCGATTAATGTCACTCATGCATGCCTCCCAGCAGCTTCTTCAGCACCATTTCCTGTTTGCGCAGTTCATCCTTCATGGACTCGATCTTGCCTAGCTTGGCTTCTAACGCCTCCCGTCCGACCGATAGCCGCGCGCCGCGCAGATCGGCCAGCCAGGCTAAAAGCTCGTGCGTGTCCAGCGCCACTTCCAGCGCCGGCAGATACTCCAATGGAAATCGCCAGCCTTCGCGACTTTCAGCCGTCCAGCTATCTAACTGGTGCTTGGTAATTTCATGACCGACCAGTTCGCTCATGCGGGCCGCAATTTGGTGCCGCGACAAGGGCGACGCCTTCACCTGCTCGCTGAGCAGATGACGAAATTGCATCCCTATATCTAACGCGCCGGGTTTTGCGACACGCTCGACAGGCACGTCAAACAGGTCGACAGTCAACGGATCACGCGCCTTCATGACGATTTCCGGCATTTTCTTTGCCATTGACACTATCGCCCGAAGGGCTATAGTAGAAGGCCCGATAACCGCGTGGCTTCGGCTCGCCATTTTCGTAATACCGGCTTGGCCATATCTCTTTAGGGTGTATGCCAAGAGCATCGGCAATGCGTCTTTCTGCAATGGGATAGCTGGACCTCAACGCTTTGGAAAAGGTCCCCGAGGTGGTGAGGCCGTGATGACGGGCGAGTTTGTGCATCGACCATCCGGATTTATGGAGGGCCGCCGTCACGTCGGCGGGATGCCAGTCTTGGGCGGGCGCATCCGCGTTAAGACTGGCCTTTTTTTCGTGCTCTCTGTTCATTGTTTGTTCGCTATGGTTATTGTTAAGACATGAACATAATAAGATGAAATTTTATACCTGTCAACGAGGCAAACAAATAAAATTTCATTTCGCAAAGGATGAAATTTTGTTTCACTTATGAAATTATGTTTTTTATGAAAAATCAAACGCTTGGAATTGCGAAACGTTTCGCAATTGTTTTTAAGGAAATTTCGCAATGACTATAAATAATTACGAAATGAAAATTAGCGATAGGCTTCGGCTTTTAAGAGATCACCTAGGGTTGACTCAGCCAGCAATAGCCATGAAATTTCATATTCCCCTCCCATCATGGAAGAGTTACGAGAAAGGACCCAGCGAACCAGGAGCCGGCGCTCTAAGAGATATGGCATTAGCCGGGGTAAACGTGCATTGGGTATTGACAGGGGAAGGCGAAATGTTGCGACAATCAACATCTGATGACAATGAATCAGGCATTACCGCTGAAGTCACCCGGACCTATTCAAGCGGAGGAAGCCCAGCCAAAGAAGCCTCCATCAGCGCGGAGGTGACGAAAAGCACAAAGAAAAAACCAGCCACGACAGCCGACCTGCCGATGAATCCCGATGTGCTGTATGAAGTGATTGTCGCGGTAGAAACGAACCTCATGGAGCGCGACCTGGAGCTGGCGCCGAAAAAAAAAGCGCTTTTAATACAATTGCTTTACGAACACAATCTGGATGCCCACCTCAATAAAGATGACACAACCAAAAGATTTTTTGACCTGATTGGGAAATGAAGAAAAAAGGAAAAACGAAAAACGAAAGAAATGAACAAGATAATCAACCACTTTGTGTCAGAAAAAAAGCACAAAAAGCTGACGATAGAGATAACTGGCGACGCCCATACCCTGGCGAACACCTATATAAAGATAGAAAAGCCGGCAACTGCAAGATCAACCGCCTGGCGCGGCTCCCACATCGCCGCGATCCGCGAACGCTGCTTCGGCCTAGGCATCGAAGAAGAAAAAATCAAATACCTGCAACAAACCTACGGCGTCAACTCCCTGACCATGCTGTCAGACGCCGACATCGAGGAAATTTACAAATGGATCATGCAGCACCGTTAACGCGGCCTGAATTTAACACCCCAAAGCTCCGCGAATCACTCCCGTTTAACTCCCGATCAATCAATAACCGACCAGTGCCAAAAAATGCGCAAAATCCAATAACTCCCAGCGCAAAATTCGCAAAACGAAAAATTCCCTAAAAACCCCGCAACCCCGCACTACACGCGCCCTCCAGGAAAAAATGCGAAAATTTTCCCTGTGCCAAATCAATCACCTCCCCACACTTCCAAGAAAGGGATAAAACAAGAGACTTATCGTCTTCAGTCCCTCAAGAAAGCTCTAGGCCATCTCATTGTGGCTTCGATCCAGAGCAAGCACATCGTCACCTATCGAAATGTTCGATTGAAAGACGGTAAATCAGGGACTACCGTCCTTCATGAACTTAGCTACCTGTCACAAATCTTTGATGTAGCCCTGAAAGATTGGGGGATTCCTCGTAAGCGTTCAACCGTACCGCCTATAAAATAATTTTCGTCTGTTGCATCCTGTCCTTTTTTTGTCAGGAGTTTTGGCATGGCTATCACAGCGAAATGGCGTCAGCATATTGAAGCGTGGCAACGTAGCGGGCTATCACAAGCCGCGTATTGCGCCGAGCGGCAACTCAATGTCCGTACCTTCACGGCGCGTTTGAGCGACTATCGCAAATTGCCCCAGCCAGAGTCGGCAGCCTTAATACCGGTGCATGTTCAGCCGTCTGCGCCTGCCGCGATTGTCTTCACGCATGCCCAAGGTCACCGCCTGGAGTTGTCCGCTACCGTATCAGCGCGCTGGGTGGCTGAGTTGTTGCGATGCCTGGCTTGATTGCGAGTCCGGCACAGATCTGGCTGGCGGTGGCGCCGGTCGATATGCGGCGCGGCCTGGATGGCTTAACCGCAATCGTCCAGCAAAGCCTGGGGCACCCGCCTGGCTGCGGATCGGCCTTTATCTTCCGCAACCGTGCCGGCAACCGCTTGCGCCTGTTGCTGTGGGACGGCAATGGGGTTTGGCTGTGCCAGCGGCGGTTGCATCGAGGCAGTTTTGTTTGGCCCAAAGCCTCTGACCCGGTCTTTGCGCTCAGTCAGGCCCAGTGGCAGTGGCTTGTGGCTGGTGTCGATTGGCAACGGCTATCGGCACAACCGTCAACAGAATGGCGGGTGTAAGGTACGGTATTGAAACCTAGTAAAATCAAGGCGTTCAGTGGGTTTATGCAGTATAATAACGGCCATGAATCCCCTCGCCAAACTCGATCAGTTGAACCTGGAGCCTTCGGCAAAAACCGAAGTAGCCGCATTGATTCAAGCGCTGATCGAGCAGGCTGAGCGGGATGCCAAAGCCATTCAGAGCAAAGACGTCAAAATCGCCGCGCTGACCCACGAGTTGGCGTATTACAAGCGCATCCGTTTCAGCACCAAGAGCGAAGCCTTGGCCCCGCTGCAGCGGGATGTGTTCGAGGAAACCTGGAACACGGATATTTCGGCCATCGACGCGGAAGTCGAGCAACTGCAAGATGCCAGTCCTTGTACCACGGTGGTCCGCCCCAAACGCCTGCGCGCCGGCCGGCAACCGTTACCGTCTCACTTGCCGCGCATCGAACACCGCCACGAACCCGAATCCTGCACCTGCGGGCACTGCGGCCGGGAGTTGGTCAAGATCGGCGAAGATGTGACCGAGCAACTGGATGTCGAGCCGGCGAAGTTCTTCGTCCATCGCCATATCCGCCCGCAATATGCCTGCCGGAGCTGCGAGACCGTGACGGCGGCGTCGATTCCGCCGGCGGTGATCGATGGCGGTCTGGCGGCGGTCGGCTTGTTGAGCTGGGTGATGATCAGCAAATTCCAGGACCATCTGCCGCTCTACCGCTTGGAGCAGATCGCCGCCCGCGACGGCGTGATCTTGTCCCGTTCCACCCTGGCCGACTGGGTCGGACGTCTCGGCGTCGCCTTGGAACCTTTGGCGGATCGCCTGGCCTGGCATCTTCAACAACGGCCGAGTCTTCATGCCGATGAAACGCCGGTGCCGCAACTGGATCCCGGCAACGGCAAAACCAAGAAAGCCTACCTGTGGGCCTACCGCAGCAATGACCTACAACCGGGGCCCAAGATCATCGTCTTCGACTATCAAGCCGGTCGCAGCGGCCGGCATGCCGGGCAGTTTCTAGGCGATTGGCAAGGCCATCTCGTGGTCGACGACTACGCCGGCTATAAAGCCTTGTTTGCGGCCGCCCGCGCCCATCCCGAAACTCGACTTCGGCTTGAGCCATGTATCGAACTGGCGTGTTGGGCGCATGCGCGGCGGAAATTCTTCGACCTGTTCCAGGCCAGCCAGAGCCCGATTGCGCAAGAAGCCTTACAGCGCATCGCGGTGCTGTATGCGATTGAAGCCGAAGGCCAAAGCCTGAGTTCAGCGGAACGCCAACGCCTGCGTGCCGAGAAAAGCCGGCCGGCACTGGCCGGCCTGCACGACTGGCTGCAACGCACCCGAACCCACGTCGCGCCCAATACCGCGACCGCTAAAGCCATCGACTACAGCTTGAAACGCTGGATCGCTCTCACACGCTATGCTGAAACCGGCGATCTGCCAATCGACAACAACCCGATTGAAAACAGCATCCGACCTATCGCTTTGGGTAAAAAGAACTGGCTCTTTGCCGGCTCGGAACGCGCCGGAAAACGCGCGGCTGTGATTCAAACCTTGCTCGGCACGGCCAAGCTCAACGGCCTCGATCCTTCGGCCTGGCTAAAAGACACCCTCGAAAAACTGCCTACCTGGCCTAACAGCCGTATCGACGAACTACTGCCATTCGGCAAATCACATTAAATCACGCCCCCATCAACCTCGCTATGTGGTAGGGTTGGACGCTTACGACACATCTAAAACTAAGTTCACTTCTCTGCTCTGCCTCAGTCTGATTTTCCGGGCAGTCCTAAAACCCGGAGACTAGGGGGGAATCAACCAGTTCCAATCGGTTATTTTGGTGCTAATCAACCAGACATAAAGCTGAGATGTCTCAAAAACTCAGTGTACGAATATGGTCTTGCCCCGATCTAGCGGGCACTCGGCTAAGAGAGAAATCTCTAAACCTGAGGTCAACAATGAAACCAAATACGGTATCAACTGCGCCGGCTTTGTTGCATAAACAAAGACTAACCTATTGAGTTAATTGGATAACAACATGTTTTGACGGTAAAAATAATCTGTGCAAATCAATCACTTACTAATTGATGTAACAAAGCCGCAGATGGAAGTAACAAAATCCGAGGATGTAAAAGGTTGGCATGAATCATGCTTTCAATTATGAATGCTATAGCTGCAATTTTAGGCCTGCTAATAGTCATCTTAAAAAATTTTCAGTTACTTTATTCTTGCAGGTGAGAAATGATGCAATTACAAGATATTACCTTAACATGTATGTTTCTGGTTTTAATTATGGCGATGCTTTAGGCAGTGCGGTATGATACGCTAAGTACCCATGCAAAATAAAACCGGTATTTTTTCAGGGCGCATTGTAAAATTTTCTAATAAAAACAATATTTTGTTTGCTTTTTCTTGTTGGATAGATATGCGTGGGTACTTATAGAATCGCTCCATATTGAGCATATCATCACTAAAAGAACACCAGCGATATTCGCTTTATTTTTTCTAAACTAGCACCCATCCATCCGAAGAAAGGGCGGGGATTTTGTTTGATGCAATTTGGAGTCCCAAATAGGGCCACCAGCATACAACGCACTATGTCAGTTCATAAGCAGCCCAGCGAAGCACAATTGATGTTTGCCTATGCCGAGATGGAACAGCATAGAACGCATCATCTCCTTCATTTGGGTTTGAGCATCGTCACTGTCGGCTTATGGCTCGTTATCTGGCTGGCGGTCAGCGTTCGCAATACCCAACGACGCAATCGAATTGCCCGTGATTATGGATTGCCTGCCGAAAGCAACATCGGCTACATCATTATCTTTTTTCTACTCTTTTCTTCGGTTGCTGTCGGCGTCTATCAAGTTTATTTAACTCTGTTGACTGGAGCGCAAGCCGAAGCCGCAAAAGTTACCGATCAACCGGCAGTGCAACAGACGAAGCAGGAAACGCACTGGACATATGCAAAGGAAAAAGACCGTATGGGGCTAGGCACAAGTGCAATTGCCACAACCTATTCTCTGAATGAAATCGAATTTGGCCCGCCTTACAAGGGCAAACAGCGCGCAGTCCTGATTTTGCGCCAATACCCCGACAATTCACATGATGCCTATTTGGGCCTTCTAGAGGGGCAGTTCGATTGCAATTCCCGAGCCTGCGGCATTAGCGCGCGATTTGACAACGGTCTGACACAATATTTCGAGTCATGGCCACCGGCAAACGACAAGACGCCGGGGCTTTATCTGAGCAATGCGGACATCTTTATCCAGTTTACGGAAGAGGCCAATGTTCTTACTATCACAGCCGATTTTTTTGATGAGCCTTCCCAAACCTTTCAATTTGATGTCAGCGGTTTAACATGGGAATAGCTCGGTGAGAGGTGGCTATGTGGACAAAGAGCGCGAAACACGACTCAAGGCCACGGTTTTGCGGGTTCATATCCAACGTAAAGCCGCCAAAGGCAAACCGCTGTCAGCCTGCCAAAAGAGGCGCAATACTCGAATCGCCAAAACACGGGCCAGGGTTGAGCATGTGTTTGCCAGCCTGGAACAGATGGGCGGTAAAGGCTTGCGTTGTATCGGACTGGATCGGGCCACTCTGCAATTGAATTTCAAGGCGGCTACCTATAATTTGCGCCGTCTTTGCAGTTTAAAGACCTGTTGTATTTTTGCCTTTTGACAGGCAAAGTGCGCCTGAAATCGTCATCAATGGCGATTTCAGGATAAGAAACAGCCTATGACAGGGCAAGCATGCGGCCCCAGATCGGATTTCTGTGGTGGCATTGAACTGGAATCCCCCTTTTGGGCAATTTTGCCAGTATTTCGAGGCTCCCTAAAGTACATATTGTTATACACATCTCGGTGCGTCAGATGGCTCGTTGGCTACAACGCATTGATTTTTAGTCCATGACAACATAGGCAAGCGCTATTGAGCGTCGTTCCAAGTGCTTGATGCACAAAGAACGAGCAACTTGTGCATAACGGGATGACTTAAGCTGTCATAGGGCTGACAACGCATAGTCACTTGTCATGACTAATGGACATCACCGCGATTAACAGAAAAATCATCACCAGAACCGGCCAGAAATAAGGAGCCAATATTATACAAACAATTAATGCCATAAATAGGGCGCCTAGAAACATGAACGCCCCGATACCTAAAAACAGCATTATCGTCAGGATGGCGGCAAGTCCTATAATCGCCAAAAATGTCGGGATGGCGGCAATGCGGACCAGTGGTTCTGCGACCGGTTGACCATTGATCATAACGCTTAACTGCCCCACATCGGGATGAAACAGATAGCTGAGAACGGCTATCACTGCACCGATTATAAGAGCTTTCGTTATCAGCATGATATTGTATTTATTTGTCATAAAGTTAACCTCAAAACATTAAATCAAATTAGTTAAAAATGTATAAAATCAAAATTGGGCTCTCTTCACCGGAAAAACTGGAATTTGATTGAGAGCGTAAAATACCATGCGGACTTGCTATAATCTCTTGCCGGAGATAAAAAATAATATCCGCAAAAAATGAGAATATGATGTTTAAGACAAAAATTCAGCAAGACGATAGATAACTTAGAACTCCTTTCAAATGCTTAATCAGATTAAACAATTTTTAGAGCAACACCTTGCCTTATTGGGGCCCGAATTATCTGCGGCGGAACAACTGCGACTCGCGAGCGTCGCTTTGTACTTGGAAATGATAGAGATGGATGATAAAGGTGAAGCTAAAGAGCGAGAGTTGATTTTATCTCTGGTTCAAAAGAGCTTCTCTTTAAACCAGGAACAAGCCGCCGCTTTAATTGCAACAGCCGAACAGAAAAGCAAGCAAGCGACGGATTATTTTCAATTTACCTCGCTGATCAACAAACAATGCACTTTGGAGCAAAAGATCCAGTTAATCGAATCGTTGTGGAGAATTGCCTTGGTCGATTGCAAATTAGATCCACAAGAAGAATATCTAATCCGAAAATTAGCTGATCTGCTTTATGTACCCCATCTTGATTTTATCATGGCTAAGAACCGCATAAGCGCCTAGCGGAAAGTCAGTTGGTGGAGTTCTAGTCGGCGTAATTGGGGTGCCAGCTTTGCCGTTGCCCCCACAACAACCAATGTCACCAAGCCACCGAAAATAACTGATGGCACTAATCCCATCAGGCGTGACGCAATACCCGATTCAAAAGCCCCAAGTTCGTTCGACGATCCAATAAAGATGCCGTTAATCGCGGAAACCCGTCCGCGCATCGCATCAGGCGTCGCCAATTGCATGATGGTCGTGCGCATCACCACCGATACCCCATCGCAAACGCCAGAGAGGCCCAAGAACACTGCGCCAAACCAAAAGTTCACGGATAAAGCAAAGCCGATGATGCAGACACCGAATCCGGCTACAGCAGCCAGAAGCCATCGTCCTGCATGCAAATTAATAGGGTAGCGTATGAGCAATAATCCCGTTATCACGGCGCCGATGGCCGGAGCGGCCCGAAGAATGCCAAGACCCTCAGGGCCATAATGAAAAACGTCATGAATGAAAGCCGGCAGCATGGCCACTGCGCCGCCAAACAGAACAGCGAACATATCTAAAGATTGTGCGCCAAGGATGATCTGGTTGCTGAATACAAATCGTAACCCTTCGGCGATGCTGGTAAAAATGGGGGGGCTTTCTGCTGATAAGGGTTCCTTGATTCGAAGAGACAGCAATGCCACAGCTGCCATAATGCACAGGCCGGCTGCAACGCCATAGGCGGCCGTCTTACCCGCCCATCCGACCATGACACCTCCGAAAGCCGGACCAACGACAAGCCCAAATTGGAATACCGAACTGCCGATTCCCGCCGCGCGAGCATATTGCTCGCGCGGCAAAACCAGAGCAAACATCGCGCTATACGAGGGGCCGATAAAGGCGCGAGCTATCCCCGTGAGTGCGATAGTGCCATAGATCCATAAGGCCGGATTTCCAACAATTCTACCTTCTGCCACTGCAACCAGTGCCAACCCGTTGAAACATAGTAGAAGGCAAGCAAGCACCCCGAACAGGGTAAGCGTCCAACCCTACCACATAGCGAGGTTGATGGGGGCGTGATTTAATGTGATTTGCCGAAAGGCAGTAGTTCGTCGATACGGCTGTTAGGCCAGGTAGGCAGTTTTTCGAGGGTGTCTTTTAGCCAGGCCAAAGGATCGAGGCCGTTGAGCTTGGCCGTGCCGAGCAAGGTTTGAATCACAGCCGCGCGTTTTCCGGCGCGTTCCGAGCCGGCAAAGAGCCAGTTCTTTTTACCCAAAGCGATAGGTCGGATGCTGTTTTCAATCGGGTTGTTGTCGATTGGCAGATCGCCGGTTTCAGCATAGCGTGTGAGAGCGATCCAGCGTTTCAAGCTGTAGTCGATGGCTTTAGCGGTCGCGGTATTGGGCGCGACGTGGGTTCGGGTGCGTTGCAGCCAGTCGTGCAGGCCGGCCAGTGCCGGCCGGCTTTTCTCGGCACGCAGGCGTTGGCGTTCCGCTGAACTCAGGCTTTGGCCTTCGGCTTCAATCGCATACAGCACCGCGATGCGCTGTAAGGCTTCTTGCGCAATCGGGCTCTGGCTGGCCTGGAACAGGTCGAAGAATTTCCGCCGCGCATGCGCCCAACACGCCAGTTCGATACATGGCTCAAGCCGAAGTCGAGTTTCGGGATGGGCGCGGGCGGCCGCAAACAAGGCTTTATAGCCGGCGTAGTCGTCGACCACGAGGTGGCCTTGCCAATCGCCTAGAAACTGCCCGGCATGCCGGCCGCTGCGACCGGCTTGATAGTCGAAGACGATGATCTTGGGCCCCGGTTGTAGGTCATTGCTGCGGTAGGCCCACAGGTAGGCTTTCTTGGTTTTGCCGTTGCCGGGATCCAGTTGCGGCACCGGCGTTTCATCGGCATGAAGACTCGACCGTTGTTGAAGATGCCAGGCCAGGCGATCCGCCAAAGGTTCCAAGGCGACGCCGAGACGTCCGACCCAGTCGGCCAGGGTGGAACGGGACAAGATCACGCCGTCGCGGGCGGCGATCTGCTCCAAGCGGTAGAGCGGCAGATGGTCCTGGAATTTGCTGATCATCACCCAGCTCAACAAGCCGACCGCCGCCAGACCGCCATCGATCACCGCCGGCGGAATCGACGCCGCCGTCACGGTCTCGCAGCTCCGGCAGGCATATTGCGGGCGGATATGGCGATGGACGAAGAACTTCGCCGGCTCGACATCCAGTTGCTCGGTCACATCTTCGCCGATCTTGACCAACTCCCGGCCGCAGTGCCCGCAGGTGCAGGATTCGGGTTCGTGGCGGTGTTCGATGCGCGGCAAGTGAGACGGTAACGGTTGCCGGCCGGCGCGCAGGCGTTTGGGGCGGACCACCGTGGTACAAGGACTGGCATCTTGCAGTTGCTCGACTTCCGCGTCGATGGCCGAAATATCCGTGTTCCAGGTTTCCTCGAACACATCCCGCTGCAGCGGGGCCAAGGCTTCGCTCTTGGTGCTGAAACGGATGCGCTTGTAATACGCCAACTCGTGGGTCAGCGCGGCGATTTTGACGTCTTTGCTCTGAATGGCTTTGGCATCCCGCTCAGCCTGCTCGATCAGCGCTTGAATCAATGCGGCTACTTCGGTTTTTGCCGAAGGCTCCAGGTTCAACTGATCGAGTTTGGCGAGGGGATTCATGGCCGTTATTATACTGCATAAACCCACTGAACGCCTTGATTTTACTAGGTTTCAATACCGTACCTTACACCCGCCATTCTGTTGACGGTTGTGCCGATAGCCGTTGCCAATCGACACCAGCCACAAGCCACTGCCACTGGGCCTGACTGAGCGCAAAGACCGGGTCAGAGGCTTTGGGCCAAACAAAACTGCCTCGATGCAACCGCCGCTGGCACAGCCAAACCCCATTGCCGTCCCACAGCAACAGGCGCAAGCGGTTGCCGGCACGGTTGCGGAAGATAAAGGCCGATCCGCAGCCAGGCGGGTGCCCCAGGCTTTGCTGGACGATTGCGGTTAAGCCATCCAGGCCGCGCCGCATATCGACCGGCGCCACCGCCAGCCAGATCTGTGCCGGACTCGCAATCAAGCCAGGCATCGCAACAACTCAGCCACCCAGCGCGCTGATACGGTAGCGGACAACTCCAGGCGGTGACCTTGGGCATGCGTGAAGACAATCGCGGCAGGCGCAGACGGCTGAACATGCACCGGTATTAAGGCTGCCGACTCTGGCTGGGGCAATTTGCGATAGTCGCTCAAACGCGCCGTGAAGGTACGGACATTGAGTTGCCGCTCGGCGCAATACGCGGCTTGTGATAGCCCGCTACGTTGCCACGCTTCAATATGCTGACGCCATTTCGCTGTGATAGCCATGCCAAAACTCCTGACAAAAAAAGGACAGGATGCAACAGACGAAAATTATTTTATAGGCGGTACGGTTGAACGCTTACCGAACAGGCGACGGGAATAGTGATCCACCGCATAACCAGCAAACAATGCACAGCAGAAGTACGGAATGACCTCCGCCAGTCCAACCAAACCTAGCGCAAGTGTGTCATGGGTCAGCTCAAAGATGTGCCAACCCACGACGATCGCCATGATTTGATAGGCAAATACAATAAAAGCTCGAAATGTTAACAGTTTTAGAAAAGCGAAATTCGGATTAGCAAACGAATGCATGACAACCTGAATGATCAAAAGCCGCTTACCGGCCTTAACAGGGTAAGGATATGGTCATAAACAACTTCCCGATAAAATTTTCCGTTCGTCCTGAGCTTGTCGAAGGATGGACGGAAAATTCCCGGCTCATGCTGTCACCCGTTCATGCTTCGACGAACTCAGCACGAACCGGTGACAGCATTTACGGAAGTTATTTTTGACGGAATCCTAACTGAACCCAAAAGAGATATCCTCTGTACTTACAGTCGTTCAAAAAGAAATTACAAAATAACGTGATACAGAAATGGCATCTTTATTTTAAAATATCTCGCGCTCTATTTTCTGAAAGGATTGATTTTGATGTTAAATATTCGATCTCTTTTTTGATAACGTCACTATCCAAATCCACAATATCCATACTCGCTAATTTCGATACTGCGGTACGAATATAGGCATCTTCTGCGTAAGCGGTAGATATGCCGATAAGCTCTCCCGTAGTAAACCTATCCTTAAATGTTTGTAAAGGTATAGTTCTTTGGTTGTCGTCATATTCTGCAAAAGAGACAATGGGTAAAGAGCTGAACAATAAAAGAAGGAGGGCTGACTTAACCATTTTAAAACCTTCAGTTGAAAACCTATTGAGAATGAGAAAAATCTGTGTAAACCGCCGTTAAATTTAATTACGCATTCGATCTGGAAACATAGTCACAAATTGACTGGTACCTGGTTTTCAATGGCATAGACCATTTTTAGCTGAAATCTCTATTGCTTAGTCGATGGCTGTCATCATCGTAGCCGATCTTCATGTGGAAATATTTTCTGTTCTTCTACATAAAGTTGATTAACAGTGCGTCAAGTAATCGGCCTATATTGCGTACAAGCGAGGATGTCTATAAGTGAAATGCCATTTCTGTAGACCTGTTCCCCGGACTTTTGTTCTTAAGCTAGAAAAAGATAAATCGCACGCCGAGCTTTTTTTCTGGCGTCATCATCGTTTTCAGCCATAAGTTTAATAACAGATTTTATCTGATCTCCCAATAACACGCGTAAAAAATAGCCGTTTTTTTCATATACCAGCTCGGCATCCATCCATTTTTCAACAATTCGTAACATACGAAACCCTTATTCAGTAAAATAAACTAGGTTAAACAATACGGAAATAAGCAAGTATTGCGCCAATACTTAATTGTGCAATCGGCGGGGTTTTTGGCTATTTCATTCATGATCAGCGGTTGAAATCAACAGAACCAACGGTTTATTTAAACAACCCAAAGGAATATGACTCTTTTCAGGCTGATCATCTGGTCTGGTGTGGGTATGACCACGATGGTTCATGGCCGCGCAGGCGGATTTCGCTTTGCGCTGTTTTCTCGGACTGGTCCCCAAATCCTGACACCTTTTCCGCCGATGCTCCTTGGTTGAGGTGTTTTTAAGGCTGAATTTAACTTCGGGCGGTAAAAGGTCAATTCCAATCCCGTGAATTCACATCTTTATGTCCCCAAAAGCCGTGAGAAAAGAAATCTATCAAGCCATCGCAGGTGTCGCCGCCTTGATAGCCTTATCGCTCCCCTTAGCCATTTTAGGGTTAAAGGTGCTTAACTTCGTTTTTAGTAAAATCCCGACCTAATCGGGTTACTGCCGCTTCTCCCTCCATCGGCCTCCAAACCTGTTCGGCCACACGGTTTATTGACGTGTGATTATTTCCAACCTGCATTCGCCTGCTGCATCACATAAGCGGCAACATTTTTAATTTGCTCCGTTGACAGGGTTGTGCCAAATGCCGGCATAGGGGGTTTGCCGTTGGTAACCAGTGTAATAATTGCAGCTTCAGAATCCATTTTGTTGTCTTTTAAATCCTTTATGCTTAGCGATTTGGCTTGAACTATTAAATTGTTTCCGCCGGAATGGCATGACGTACAATTGTTGGCAAACACTTCCACGCCGGCTGATGCATCGGCAGCCTGAACATTGCCAATAAAACCAAAGATAAGCACACTTGAAACGAATAAGAATGATGAACGTAACATGATTGTTCTCCAAAAAATGACTTGAACACGATGAGATAAACAAACAACCCATCAACTTTGCTGCTAAAAGCAGCGCTATGATAAATATTTTTTATGACGAAGGCTTGCGTAAACAGGATGATTGATGTCCGTAGTAGTGAATGTCACTTGCGCGCCGGTTTTTGCCAGTTGGCTGAGAAAAATTCCGCTACTCTCTGATGCCATCGTAAAAGCGCATTAGATGGACCGCTAACTCTGTTTTCCGTTCCATTGCTCCCCACCCGCAATGGCCTGGCTAATCATTGGTCAATCATAGTGATATCCCAGTAAAAGTATTGACACATAGCAGTTATCCACGTGTTGATAACAAATTTAGGTGTCTCTAATTTTTGGGTAAACAAGACGTGAAGCATTCACTTTTCTTCGTAAATCGAGTCCCGATTTAAAATGCGGAGACTGCCTTTGTGGAACGCTGACCACATCACCTGTTTTGGGATTTCGACCAATGCGAGCGTCACGTTGAATTGTCGAAAAACTCCCAAAGCCACGAATCTCAATTCTTTCACCATTGGCTAAAGTGGAGATCATGACATCAATAATGTTGTTTACTGCAAGCTCAACATCCTTTTGATTTAAATGCGACTGTTTGCTATCAATCATGGCAATGAGTTCCAATTTGGTCATGGCTATCTTTGATTATTGTTGACTGTATTTAATCGAGGGTATAGTAAACAGCTCTGTTACTGTGAAAGTCGCTCCCATGGGGGATTTTCATCTGCCGGGGCGATGCTGAGCCTTCATGAACGTTAGAATATATCTGCTAATCGATCCTGACAAAAATTCATAAACAGGTTTAGCTCGGGTTTCCAATCTCGAATTGGCCTCGACCAGTGGTTAGCAGCCTGTTCGATGGACAGGCATGAGCAACCAAAGTTAAACAGCGTGCCAGTATTTAAAAAAAATACCCCCCGCGACCATGTCGTGAAGCTGGGGGGTATCATTTATTTGGTAGAATGCTCAGCAGCTTCCTCCGTTTTCATGTTTGCAGTTTCTGAGGCTTTGCTGGCATTCTCAGCATGTGTTTTCGCTTCCGCATGTTTACCGGCCTTGTGCTGTTTGGCGGCTGCTTGATGGTGTTTTACGACATCCTCATGGGCTTTGGCCGCTTCTTCGTGTTTTACAGCGGCTTGTTCCGTAGCCGCAAATGCAGAAAAAGACATCACGGATGCTACGAGTAATGCGCCTATGATCTTTAACATAGATGACTCCTGAATATTGCAAGATAAAGGTTACCGACCTCAAGATCTGTTATCGATTTTGCGGCTGATGTCGAAAATGATTTCCCGACATATAAGACATACATTAATCATGCCATCTGGATTTTTGTTGGCTATTTATTTGAAATTACTTGTATTTTTTAAGAATAACTTTCTAATTTACAAGTTAATTAAGGGCTAATAGGTAAAAATAAACCCATAATCTTGGTGGATATAAACCATACAAACAGTTTAGTTATGACATGACAAACAGAAGTGGCGCTGAAATTTACACAACCGCTTACCATGTAAAGATACCTGTGCGGGAGGCGGAGGAAAGAGAAATTGCTGCTCTATCGTCACCGGAGCGACAACCTCAACATGAGTTCCACATGGCTATGTTCCAGAAATGACCTGATCGCGAACGTGAGTGTCTTGCTAGCCGCTGCTGGTAGCTATCTGCTCGCCTCACGCTTGCCGGATATTGTTGTTGGCAGTCTTATTGCTCGCCTCTTTCTCAGATCTGTGGATTTGTCCGGAAATTCTGGATTTTTCGGACAATTGTTTGCCTTTATAAAATCAAAGGCTTGCATGTCCGATAAATCTGTCCGAAAATGAGCGCATGAAAATAGGCTATGCGCGTGTCTCGACCGATGACCAGAACCCCGATTTGCAGCTCGACGCTCTGAAAAGGGCAGGGTGCCAAAAAATCTATGTCGATAAGGCGAGTGGCGCAAAGCGGCAACGTCCTGAATTGAACAAATGCCTCGCCGCGCTGGATGCCGATGACGTCTTGATTGTATGGAAGCTCGACGGGATCGGGCGATCGCTGCATGATCTCATCGCCTTCCTTGACGATCTGAAAGAGCGCAAGATTCAATTTCAATCGCTGACCGAATCCATCGACACCAAAACCCCGACCGGTCGGGCGATATGGCAAATGATCGGAATACTGGCAGAACTGGAACGCTCTTTAATTCAGGAGCGCACCCAGGCGGGAAGGGCAGCGGCGCAAGCGCGGGGGGTAAAAATGGGGCGGAAACCCAAATTGACACCGCAACAAATCAAACACGCCCGCAAGCTGATAGAAGAAGGGGAAAGCCCCGCACTTGTGGCGAAGCAGCTCAACGTGGCACGGTCAACGCTTTATCTAAGCTTGCAAGAATAAAATGACATATGCCGGGAGGAAGAGGAGTGATTAAGGAAGCCGATTCATGCTGATACCGATTGCTTATCTCGCAGCGCGAGATCCCGCCCGCAATATTCACCGAGCCTATTCGCTGGCTTATGGTCAGGACCTCTTCGGTAATTGGATCGTGGAAACCACTTACGGGCGGATTGGTGGCAAAGGACGAACCCTCGTGACTGTCGTCAACAATGAAGACGAAGCACTCAAATATGTGCAAAAGTCCCTCAAACGCCGGCAATCCGCTCCTAAAAGGCTGGGAATTGGCTATGAAATAAAAAATAGCCCTGCCACACGAGCAAACAATAGCTAAACCATGACTATTTCTTATAACGCAGAAATTTCTGCAGGCTCTCTGATGCCCTTAGAGAGTCGCCGCATTGCGGCTTTCTTGCTGACTCACCCCAATGAGAATGCCTGGAGACGGGCGCTGGTCGAGGATAATCTGCTGCAGAAAAAAGCCCCGTCTACCGCTTTACGCCAAGCAAAATTGATCAGGAATCGTCTGAATACCCTTGATACTTCCGCGTGGGAAATGATTGCCCATCGTGAACAAGAAGTTGCAATTCAGCTGTTACTGGTGGCGGCAGTTAAACATAGCCGGCTGCTCGCAGATTTTATTGCGAATGTTTACATCGATCATCAGCGCCGATTAAACTTGTCAATTTCTTCCGGCGACTGGGAAGGATTTTTCACCGAATGCGCCCACAGGGATTCATCAGTGAAACATTGGTCGGCTTCAACACAAGCTAAACTGTTCCAGGTCATCGTCCGTATCCTTACCGAAGCCAAGTATCTTGAAAACACACGCAGCATGAAAATTACACCGCAATCGTTGCATCCTGATATTAGACGCTACCTATCGGCGCAAGGAGATCACTCGATAGTGGAACTCTTGGGGCGAGCCTAATGGCGCTCACCTTCGAAGAACGACTCAATCAGATTCTGCCCAAAATTAGCTCTGCCGAGTTTCTGAGCAGCAAAGGCCTCGGTAATGAAATCGGCTTCTGGATTTTTGATTACCCGCCGGAGCGGGAAATGGAGATGCGAGACTTTCTGACCCGGACCGTTCTCACGAGCCTCCATAAATCACAGCCGCCCATTCGAGCCGGCGTGATCAACCTATTTGACCTGGTCATCCAACTGCTGGAGGAACGCAGACTGCTCGATAAAGCGATCGAAATGCAGCGCACCAAAGGCGACGAGGCTGTCATGGCCGCCTTGCGCCCGGTTCTGAAGGAAGACAAGCTGGCTCAAAAAATCGTTTCCCTCGTCGATCTCGATCAGATCGATGTATTGATCCTTTGGGGTGTCGGTAGTGCTTATCCGATGCTCAGAACCCATACCTTGCTCTCGGCGTTGCATCCTTTGATGAGGAGAACACCATTGCTGATGTTTTACCCTGGCCGCTATGACGGCTACTCGCTGCGCTTGTTCAATAAGTTATCCGAAGATCATTACTACCGCGCCTTCAGGTTGGTTCCTGAAGCGCAATAATCCAACTGCTTATCGAGATTACCACATGGAAATAAGGGAGTTATTCACCAAGCCGATCGATCGCCCCATAAATGGCGTCATCAAGGCCGACCAGTTGGATGCGGAAAGCATTTGGCAGGAATTGGAAGAATACGTTGTCACCAAACAGCTCACCGAATATTTTCGGCGCTTTTTCGATGCCTACCTGGCCGCGGCCGAAAAAGCCAAAGATCCGACCATTACCGCACGGATGGGCGTTTGGGTCTCGGGGTTTTTCGGATCTGGGAAATCGCACTACATCAAAATCCTGTCCTATTTACTGGAAAACATTGAAGCCGTCGACCCCAAAACAGGCAAACATAAAAGAGCCGTTGAGTTTTTTGATGAGCACAAAATCAAGGATCCGATGCTGTTGGCGGACATTCACCGCGCCATTAAGGGCACGGCCGATGTCATGCTGTTCAATATCGATGCGAAGGCCGATGCAAAATCCGAACGCGATGCGATTGTTCAGGTTTTTCTGCGCGTATTCAATGAAAAGCTCGGCCTTTGCGGCGACGCGCCTCATATCGCCGAAATGGAGCGCTACCTGATCTCCAAAGGCGCCTACGAAACTTTCAAAACAATATTTCAGGATCGCAACGGCAATGCCTGGCATCAAGAACGCGATGCGGTCGACTTTCTCCGCGATGATGTGATTGCCGCATTGGCCCAATCGCTCAATATGACGGAAGAGTCGGCCGGCCGTTGGTTCGACAATGCCCGCGAGGGTTACCGCATCAACATCGAAGGCTTCGCCAAACTGGTCAATGACTACTTGGATACCCAGCCTGCCGACCATCGCGTGATATTTCTGGTCGATGAAGTCGGACAGTTTATCGGCGATAACACGCAGCTGATGCTGAGCCTGCAAACCATCATCGAGCAACTGGGGACACTCTGCAAAGGCCGCGCCTGGGTGATTGTGACCAGCCAGGAAGATATCGATGCGGCGATCGGCGAGGCCAACAAGGCCAAATCCCAGGATTTTTCCAAAATTCAGGCACGCTTCCATACCCGGCTGTCTCTGGCCAGTTCCAATACGGACGAAGTCATCGGCGAGCGCTTACTGGCTAAAACCGAACCGGCCCATGTCACGCTGCGGGACGTTTTTGCTCAAAAAGGCGACATCATCAACAACCAACTGTCCTTTCTGGGCAATGGCGTCAATCTCCGGGGTTACCGGGATGCGGTGGAATTTGTAGCCTATTATCCGTTTGCGCCGTATCAATTCCAATTGCTGCAAAAAATCTTCGAGTCGATTCGCAAAGTCGGGGCCACCGGCAAGCATCTTTCACGTGGAGAGCGTTCCCTTTTGGATGCATTCCAGTCGGCCGCCGTGCAAAATGCCGGTAAGCCTATCGATGCCTTGATTCCGCTTTACGATTTTTATCCTTCGATCGAAAGCTTCATCGATAGCATCGCTAAAAGATCGATCGATCAAGCGCCTGATAATCCGTCATTGGAGCCCTATGACACTCAATTGCTCAAGGCATTGTTCCTGATCCGCTACATTCCGGAAACGGTCAAGCCGAACATCGACAATTTAGCCACGCTCTGCGTTGATGAAGTCGATGCCGACAAACTGAGCCTCAAGCGCCGCATTCAAGAATCTCTTGCCAGGTTGGAACAACAGCAGTTGGTCAGCCGTAACGGCGATCTCTGGTTTTTCCTGACCAATGAAGAACGCGATGTCGCCCGCGAACTTGGCCATGTCGAAATTTCATCGGCGGAGAGAACCCGTCTGCTGTCAGAGTTGATTTTCGAAGACATCCTGAGAAGCCAAAACAAAGTACGGCATCGCGACACCAAAGGCGATTACGAATTTAATCGTCTGCTGGACGGTGCCCCCTGGAAAACCGCCGGCCACACGCTCACGCTGGAAGTCCTCACTCCTTTGGGCGATGACTACGAAAAAATGCATGAAGCGACTTGTACTATGCGCAGCGCCGAAGGGACAGGCCGCGCGATCATTCGCATGGCAGAAGGCCAACGGCTTTACGAAGAACTGACGCTTTACCTGCAAATCGAAAAATACATCATCAGCCCGAAGGCGGATCAAGCCACGCCGTCATTGAAGCGTATCCTATCCGATCGTAAGGAAGAAAACCGGGAACGCCGGCTGCGCTTGGTCGAGCAACTCGGCAATCTGATGGCCCTCGGTGATTTTTATGTCTTGGGGCAAAAACCCAGCATTAAAGCCGGACTGCATCCGACCAGCCTGCTGGATGAAGTGATCAACTATTTGATCGCCAACACCTACAGCAAGCTGCCCTATCTGAAATACCGCTGCGCCGACCCTGTCGCCGAAATCAAGGCCGTACTCTCCGCCGATGACGTCAAACAACTGTCGCTGGATAGCAATATCGAAGAGCTTAACCCTTTGGCGCTCAACGAACTCAGGCAATATCTGTTGCTCACGGCATCGGAAAACCGCGTGTTGCTTTCCGATATTGTCGATCGGTTTACCGGTATTCCCTGGGGATGGAAGCCAGAATGGGAAATTGTTTTGCTCATTGCCCGGCTTTACATGGCCGGCGAGATTAAATTGATGCTCGAAGGCGCTGATCTTGATCCGCGCTCGGCGATAGACCCATTGACCAAATCCGTCCGGTTTAGACAGGTCTCGATTCTGAAGCGTAAATCGGCCGATAGCGTTACGATCAAACGCGCACGCGATCTGCACCGCGAGCTGTTCGCCAAACTTCCTCGTGAAGATGAAGACGGTTTGGTCGCCGATACGCGCGAAAGTTTTAAGAATTGGCAGGACGAACTGAAAAGCTACGGCCATATCGCCACCGGCAAATTCTATCCCGGCAAAATGGTGATCGAACAAGCCGCAGCGCGCATCGGCAAGCAACTGGCAATTCGCGACAGTTATGAATTCATTGAAACCCTGCTGAAAGGCAAGGATGACTGGCTGGATCTGAGCGAAGACATTCACGATGTGACCAGTTTCTATAAAACCCAGGTGACCACCTGGCGGAAAATGCTCGAAGCCTTGGGCGAGTTTGCGGATAACCGCGAGGCATTGCAGCAAGATTTGGCCGCCGCCAACGCCTTGAAAGAACTGGAAACCATTCGCGACAATCCTGCCCCTTATGCCCAAATCAACCGCATCGATCCGTTACTGAGCACGGTTGCCGTCGCCAATGATCGAATTGCCGGCAGTGAACGGGAAACGGCACTGATGTCAATTGACGAAAAACTGGGCGAAATCGAGGCTGCACTGAACCAAGCGCAAGCAGAAGTCGATCTGCGAAATAGAGCTTTGTATCCTTTGCAGCAGTTGAAAACTACTGTGGCTGCATTAAACAGCATTCCCAGGATACGCTATCTCAAAGAGCAGGCAGGAAGTCGACTGGATGAGGCCATGGATCTGATCGCCTCTGCGCAGAAGCCGGAACCGGCTGGAATCAAGGAACCGGGGGGCACTAGTGCTCCGGTGTCCGGAGCAGGCACTCAGCCGATTGCGCCGACAGTCGTCGTTCGCGCCTCTGAGTGTAGCATTAAAACCTATTTGGAAAACGAAAGCGATATCGAAGCCTATCTCGCTAAATTGAAAGATAAATTATCGGCCACGGTTCGGGAAGGCAAAAGAGTTCGGATTCAATAAAGCGGCTTATGTTTTCTGACGCATTGCTATTCTTTCGGCAAGCGCAGATAATTTGTTGAAAATTTCAACAATTCAGGAGGCTATGATGGCTACCGTAAATTTCAGTGTGCCGGATGACGTTAAAGATGCGTTTAATGAAGCCTACAAAGGCCAGAACAAGAGCGCCGTTATCGCCGATTTGATGCGCGAGGCCGTCGAACGTGCGCAGCGTAAACAACGCAGTCATAAAGCGATTGCAAGAATCTTGGAACGGCGTAAGCATGCCCCGGCCATGACCGATGAAGAGCTACAGACAGCACGGGAAGAAGGCCGCCCATGATTGTTGTGGTGGACGCCAGCGTCGCCCTGAAATGGTTTTTTCAGAGCCGGGAAGATGAAGCCGATTGCGACCTGGCGTTAGCCATCCTGTCAGGCATCGATGAAGGCCGTATACAAATGCTGCAACCTCCGCATTTTATTGCCGAGGTCACGGCGGTGCTGGCCCGCGAAAAACCGGAAGAAGCCCAGGATGATTTGTTCGATTTATTGGCCATCGAAAGCCGTTTTTCCGAGGAGCCGGAGATTTATGCCACGGCCATGGATCTTGCAATCCGTTGCCGGCATCACTTGTTCGATACCCTATACCACGCGGTGGCTCTGAATACCCCCGGCGCCATACTGGTGACCGCCGATCGCCGTTATTACGAGAAAGCTTTGGGTTTCGGCCGGATTACCCTGCTACCCGATTTCAAATTCGCCCACTAAAGAAACATCCCAGGGATGATTGTGCATGAACAAAGCCAAACTCAAAACCTACGCCCCGCAAGCCCGCAAAGACTTCATCGCCGCCGTCACTGCCCGCGCGCATCGGCTGGGCTTGGCCGATAACAACGGCCAATTGCAGATTGCGCCTGCCGAAAAAAGTGGGGATTGGGTGATCATTGCCGGCCAGTCCTGGCCGGCCAAAATCAGCCGTCAACGCGACAACCTGATTAGGCTGATCCAGAAGCACGGCTTTGCTCAAACCATGGAAAACGTGGCCTATACCTGGTTCAACCGCTTTGCCGCGTTGCGTTACATGGAAATCCACGACTACCTAAATCACGGCTATCGGGTGCTGTCCAACCGCGCGGGCGGCCTGCCGGAAATTCTTGGGTCTGCGCCGGAACTGGCGCAACACGGCGACCTTCCCGGCCTGAATCCTGAGCGCGCGATCGAACTCAAACTGGCCGGCGACCAGGACGGCGAACTTTACCGGCTGACCCTGATCGCGCAATGCAACGCGCTATCCAATGCAATGCCGTTTCTCTTCGAACATATCGACGACGAAACCGAACTGCTGCTCCCGGACAATTTGTTGCTGACCGATTCGGTCGTCGCCAAACTGGTCGAGGCGATTCCGGAAGAAGACTGGAGCCAGGTCGAAATCATCGGCTGGCTGTATCAATTCTACATCAGCGAGAAAAAGGATCAGGTCATCGGCAAGATGGTTAAATCCGAAGACATTCCTGCCGCCACTCAGCTGTTTACCCCTAATTGGATCGTCCAATATCTGGTGCAGAACAGCATCGGCCGGCTGTGGCTGATGGCTAATCCAGCATCCACGCTGAAAAGCCAGTGGCCGTATTACATCGAACCCGCCGAACAGACGCCTGAAGTACAAACCCAGCTGGATGCGTTGATTCAAACGCGCATCGACGAGGACTCCCCTCTCCCTGAGGGAGAGGGGCCGGGGGTGAGGGGGAGTCTGAATCCGGAATCCCTGACCGTCCTCGATCCTGCATGCGGTTCCGGACATATCCTAGTGGAAGCCTACGAGGTATTGAAGGCGATTTATCTGGAACGCGGTTACCAGCCCCGCAGCATTCCGCGCCTAATTTTGGAAAAAAACCTCTTTGGTCTGGACATCGATGACCGTGCCGCGCAACTGGCAGGATTTGCTTTGTTGATGAAAGCACGCGCTGATGATCGGCGACTGCTTGACAATCCGCCCAAGCTCAATGTGCTGGCATTGCAGGAAAGCAAAGGTCTGGATGCCGATGAGTTGACCGCCCATTTAGCGGGTTTCGTAGGTTGGGCTGACGCAGGAAGCCCAACATTGCCGCCGAAAGCGTTGGGCTTCGTAAACTCAGCCCAACCTACGATTGCCTCGTTGCTAGAGACTTTCACGCATGCCCTTACCTTCGGCTCGTTGATTCAAATTGCGGCAGACTTGAATGCGCAACTGCCGGCAATGGAGGTTGCTTTGCAACAGGCCGTGCAAAGCGGCGATCTGCTTGCGCAAGCGGCGGCGCTCGATTTGTTGCCGTTGGTGCGGCAGGCGCGGATTTTGGGCATGCAGTTCGATGCGGTGGTGGCGAATCCTCCGTATATGGGCGGCAAAGGCATGAATGCGGCGTTGAAGGATTATGCCAAGCGTACGTTTCCCGATAGTAAGTCGGATTTGTTTGCGATGTTCATCGAGAGAGGCTTTGAGTGGTGCAAACCATCCGGTTTTAACAGCATGGTGACGATGCAGAGCTGGATGTTTTTGTCTTCTTTCGAGACCATGCGGGAGAAGTTGCTGACGGAGCGCACCATTGCCACGATGGCGCATTTGGGCGCGCGGGCGTTTGGCGAGATTTCCGGCGAAGTGGTGCAGACGACGGCTTTTGTGTTGCAAGGTAAACATTTCAATGGCTACAAACCAGTGTTTTTTCGCTTGGTGGATGGGCAAGAGGAACAAAAGAACATGGCTTTGCTTGCAGGTCAAAATCGATTCGATACTACAGTGCAGGATGATTTCAAGAAAATTCCGGGTAGTCCTATAGTTTTCTTTGTTGGATCATCTGTTTTCAATGTCTTTGAAAATTGCCAAAAGATAGGAGATTACGGCAGCACTGGTTCAGGCTTACAAACAAGCGATAACGACAGATTTCTCAGGCAGTGGTTTGAAATTTGTTATTCAAAATTTGGCTATGGCTACAGATCAAGAATTGAAGCAAAAAACTCTGAAAAAAAATGGTTTCCTCATAAAAAAGGTGGGGCTTTTAAAAAATGGTATGGCAATGATGATTTCGTTCTAAATTGGGAAAATGACGGTCAGGAATTATTTGAATTTGCAACTGGTTTATATGGTTCGCCAACTAGGATAATTAAAAATACAGAGCGATATTTTCAAAATGGCATTACTTGGTCGCATACAACTAGCTCTTTCTTTAGTGCTCGGATAATGGAAACTGGCACAATATTTAACGTTGAAGCTCCTTCGTTGTTTGATGTGGAAAACGAAATTTTTCTCCCTTTTCTTTGTTCAAAAGTTTGTCAGTTTTTAATTGGCATAACAAATCCTACTATGCATTTTGTGTCTGGGAGTGTTGCAGCTCTGCCATTTAATAAAGAAAAAATACTGCCTTTTAAAAATGAAATAAGCAAAATCTGTCAATCTGCAATTGAAAGATCAAAAAACGACTGGGACAATTACGAAACCTCTTGGAATTTCACCAAAAATCTACTGATTCGCCAAAAACAAAACACCTTAGAACAGGCTTTTGAGCATTGGCAAACGCAAAACCGGGCCGACATTAACGAAATGCAACGCCTGGAAGAAGAAAACAACCGCCTCTTCATCGAAGCCTACGGCCTGCAAGACGAACTTTCCCCCGAAGTCCCCGAAGAACAAATCACCCTGACCCGCGCAGACCGCGAAAAAGACTGCCAACGGCTGATTTCCTACGCCATCGGCTGCATGATGGGGCGTTACCGGCTGGACAGGCCGGGGTTGATTTATGCGCATGCGGGGAATATCGATTTCGACAAAATCTACTATGGCATTGACACTCCCCCCTTTGAAAAAGGGGGGGCGGGGGGGATTTCCCAATTCGCGCAGGCAGAAAGTCAAGAGCAAATCCCCCCTAACCCCCCTTTTTCAAAGGGGGGGATTTTTGCTCCCGATGCCGACGGCATCGTGCCGATCACCGACGAACTCTGGTTCGAGGACGATGCTGCCAATCGCATTCGCGAATTCTTGCTGGCGGTCTGGGGCGCGGAAACCCTGAACGAAAACCTGGCCTGGCTGGCGGAAAGCTTGGGGCAAAAAGCCAATGAAACCCCGCAAGAAGCTATCCGCCGCTATCTGGCCGGCAGTTTCTTCAAGGATCATCTGCAAACCTACAAAAAACGCCCGATTTACTGGCTGTTCTCCAGCGGTAAACAAAGCGCCTTCCAGGCACTGGTCTACCTGCACCGCTACCACGAAGGTACATTGGCCCGCATGCGCGCCGAATACGTCGTGCCGCTCACCGGCAAAATCCAGTCCCGCATCGAAATGCTGGAAAAAGATGCCGCAGCCGCCCCGTCCAACGCGGCCCGCAACAAGCTGAACAAGGACATCGAAAAGCTCAAGAAAAAACACGTCGAACTGCTCGCCTACGACGAAAAACTCCGCCACTACGCCGACCTGCGCATCCAGCTCGATCTGGATGACGGCGTAAAGGTCAACTACGGCAAGTTTGGTGATCTGTTAGCAGAAGTTAAGGCTGTAACGGGAGGTGCTAGCGATGATTAAGACCCAACTTTGGATTCGTTCTCAACAAAATCAGGCACACCTATGAGCGAACAGTACACTTATGCACGATATTGGCGCTGCGCTTTGCAAGTGAATCCAGTAGGTTATAACAGTGCTTACCGAGGTGACGAGCACGGATTGAGCGAGGCAGACTATAACCAGCAATTATTGGAAAAATGCCTGGAGCACGATATTAAGGTTGTCGGACTGGCCGATCATGGCAGCGTGGACAGTATCGATGCCTTGCGCATGTTTCTGGAACCCCATGGTATTGTGGTTTTTCCCGGTTTCGAGATCGCTTCGACCGAAAAAATCCACATGGTCTGTTTGTTCCCGGAAGGGACGAGCAAAGATCAGTTGAACCGTTATCTGGGAAGGCTCGACTTGACCAATCCTGAAGAAAAAGTGTGGCCATCTAAGCTTGGTTGTTTGGCGTTAGCCAGAGTGGTTAGCGATATCGGCGGCTTCTGGTATGCCGCACATATGACCGGAAAAAACGGCTTGCTTCGTCTAAACCAAGATGGCGGTGGTTTGGTTCATATTTGGAAAGATCATGCTCTAGTTCGTGCCGGGCAAATACCAGGACCTGTTTCAGATCTGCCGCTCCAGTTCAAGCGCATTGTTGAAAACGAAGATGCTAACTGGAAACGCGAACGTCCGATTGCCATTATCAATGCCAAGGATGTCGCAAAACCCGCTGACCTGGATGAGAGCAGCGCCACATGCTGGATCAAAATGACCAAGCCTTGCTTCGATGCATTCAAGGTGGCTTTTCTTGATCCTGAGTCACGTATCCGGCTGAATTCCCAACGCGAAGAGAAACCCACAGGCGAGATCGTATCGATGGCTATTTCCGGCGGTTATTTGGACGGCCTAAATATTAAGTTTTCTTCTCATCTCAATACCGTGATCGGCGGGCGTGGCGCCGGTAAATCGACTCTGTTGGAATGTTTGCGCTACGCACTCGATATCCAGCCAAAAGGCAAACAGGCGCAAAAATTGCATTTGGAGATTATCAAGGAAAATTTAGGCAAAGACTCTGGCCGGATTGAACTGGAAATTATTTCATCGGCCCAACATGGCCGTCTTTACCGGGTTTCTCGGCGTTATGGCGAAATGCCGATCGTGCGCGATGCTGAAGGCAATGCTTCCACTTTACATCCCCGCGATTTGTTGCCAGGCATCGACATCTACGGCCAAAATGAAATCTATGAATTGGCTCAGGATGAACAGAGCCGGCTTCGGCTTTTGGATCGATTTCTGCCGAATGATGGCGACTATGAGCAAACTAATGCCAATTTGCGGAAGCGACTGCATGATAATCAACAGAAATTCCTTAAAACCTTAAGCGAAGTCGATGACCTGCAAACACAGGTTGCGCGTTTACCTAAATTGGAAGAACAGGTACAAGGATTTAATTCTCTGGGCGTTCAGGAAAAACTGTCGAGGACGCCTTTATTCGCCCGGGAACGACAAATCGTCGAGCGTACGAACGAAGAGATCCAGCATTTGCAAGCCGGCCTGATTGCGTTACGCGACAATCTTCCGGATTTGGTGTTTATTAGCGACAAAGCTTTGGAAGGTTTGCCCAATGCGGCATTGCTAATTCCTATCCGTGAAACGTTGCAAGATATGCAAAAAAGCTTTGATCGTCATGTCAGCGAATTGCAAGTGGAACTTGCCCAAGGTGAACAACAACTGGCTACCTACCTTAAGGTATGGGAACAATCCCTACAACAAGGCGAAGCGGAGTTGGAAAAAGCATTACGTAGTCTTCCGACCATGTCGGGAAAGAGCGGCCAGGAAGTTGGTACCGCCTATCAACGCTTGCTGCAGGAAATCGAAAGAATCAAACCTTTGAAATCCAGAGTCGCCAACCTCGACAAATTAAGGACATCTCAGGAACAGGAACGTCGTAATCTGCTTGCGGAATTGTCCGATCTTCGGGATCAACACACCAAGAGCCTTCGCCTCGCGGCAAAGAAATTGAATAGCCATCTGAAAGGCAAGTTGAAGGTTGATGTTGTCATTGAAGCTGACCGCACCCCGTTAAAAAATTTCTTGCTGGGTTGTCGACTTGAGGGAGTGGGTGAAAAACGGTTAGCCTGGATTGATGAGTTGGAAACGATAAAACCATTGGCGTTAGCGAACTGTATACGCCAAGGGCAAGGTATGGTTCAGGTCGAGTTGGGCATTACGCCAATGGTCGCTGATGCCTTGGCTAATCTCTCGGTCTCGCAGTTAATGGAGTTGGAAGCATTGGAACTGGGTCACCGCGTCGATATTTTTCTTAACATTTCGCACGGTGAATCCGAGGCGATCTACAAACCTTTGGATAAACTCTCGACCGGACAGCAATGCACTGCCATTTTACACATGTTATTGCTGGAAAATGTTGATCCATTGATTATGGATCAACCCGAAGACAATTTGGATAATGCATTTATTGCCGAGCGAATCGTCCATGAGTTGCGCGCCGCAAAAACCAGTCGGCAATTTTTATTTGCTACCCATAACGCTAATATTCCTGTTTTTGGTGATGCTGAATGGATTGGTGTATTTACTTCGGAGGATAATCACGGTTCACTGGAAGTCGATGCGCAGGGATCAATCGATGTGCCTGCAATTCGCGATCAGGTAGCTAATATCCTGGAAGGGGGAAGAGCAGCGTTTATCCAGCGAAAAGAAAAGTATGAATTTTAGAGGCAGTTTTAATGTTGAAGTCTGAATTGTTGGAAATTATCGCCAATGGCGAGAATTCCGGTGTGGAATTCAAAAGAGATGACTTACGACCGGAGCAATTAGCTAAAGAGATCGTCGCTCTGGCGAATTTTCAGGGAGGCAAGCTGCTTTTAGGCGTTGAAGACGACGGAACTATTAGCGGCATCCAACGAAATGACTTGGAAACCTGGGTTATGGATACCGTGTTTGGCCGCTATATTCATCCCATGATTCTCCCTTATTACGAAGAGGTGGAATTCGACGATGGCAAACGAGTTGCCGTTATTTCTTTGACCCAAGGCGCTTCAAAGCCCTATGTGGTTAGAAATAATAATCGAGAAGAAATTTTCGTTCGCGTCGGCAGCACCTCCCGTTTGGCAACGCGTGAGCAACAAGCCAGGCTATTCGAAAGTGGCGGCATGCTGCATAGCGAGGTATTGCCGGTTTCAGGCAGTTGTTTCGAAGACCTCGATCAGGGGCGGTTAACTGATTATTTGACGAATATCGCGGGTGATTTAACAGTTCCGCAAACCCATGAGGAATGGGAACAACGCTTAAAAGGGCTAGGATTAATGGTGGGGCGTCAAGATGGCGACTCTGCCGTTTGCACGATTGCTGGCCTGGTATTGTTTGGACGTAGCCCGCGACGAAGCCTTCGACATGCCGGCGTTCGATGGATGTCGTTTACAGGCGACGAGAAGGATTATCAAGCGCAAGACGATACGGTATTGGATGGCCCCATGGTTGCCTTATGGGAGGTACGAGAGGGTGAAGGGAGGATACTCATCGAAGATGGATTGGTTGAGCGCTTGGCTGATCGAATGCGGCCTTTCATATCCGAGGAAAGCTCGCAAAGCAATCAAGATCTCCGGCGAGACTCTTATTACCGTTATCCTCTTGATGCAGTTCGAGAAGCCGTTTTAAACGCATTTGTGCATCGCGACTGGACGCGCTCAAGTGAGGTTGAAGTGGTTAATTACTCAAACCGTTTGGAGGTTATTAGTCCAGGTACCCTGCAAAATTCCATGACTATAGACAAAATGCTGGCTGGCCAGCGTTCTGCCCGAAATCCGATCATTGTTGAAATTATGCGTGATTACGGATACGTTGATTCACGTGGCATGGGAGTTCGTAGAAAAATCGTTCCCCTGACACGTGAATTTGCCGGAAAAGATGCAGATTTTGACCTTACCGATGACTATTTGCGTGTGGTGATCCCCGCACGCCCGGGACTGTAAAAAGTATTCTCGTTTAATGCGCCGAATAATCTTTTGAATTTATTCTAAAACATAAGGTAAAAAGTTGAGTCTGCAACGCATCACCGATTCACTAAATGTCTTGTTTGCTTCTCACTCCATTGTGTTTTGGCATGACGTGGAAGGCGAGTTTTCATCAGTCGTGGAAAATCTTTCACTGGAAAACGTCAAGCTCATCCGTTTGCATGAGACACCCGCGCTACAAATCAAAATCGATATTGAACGCCATCCCGAGCAGCGTTGGCTCCTTTATAGCTCGAACCCGGAGCCCGATCCAAAGATAGATTGGCTGCTGGATATTCGGCTGCGCAGTAAATCCTTTAAGGCTGATTCCACATCGATTTTGCTGGATGACTTGGGATTGGCCTCTCAAACGCTACGTGGCTATTTGAAAGAGCGGGCCAAGTTTCTGCGTTCCAAGGACCGTGTTGAACGGTTGAAGCGTCTCGTAGTTGCCACCGATAATGCCGACGACCTTGATCGCAAAATGCTGGCCGTGCTGACACGCGCCGATCAGCCCGAGCTGTTCTCAATCCTGCAACGCTTGTTTGCAGCCCTGGTGTGCGAGGGCGAAGTCGATCTGAACGCTCAGCCCAAAATCTGGCAAGACATCCTGTCCAATGATCTAGGCGATGCATTTTGGCGGCTTGCCAAGGCGCAATTCGGTTACGCCGAAAATGAGCCCAGTTTGCGCGATTTGCTGTTCCGCATCCTGGTGACCGATTGTTGCCGTTCCATGACCGGCGACCCGGCCGAAGCACTGAAACATTTTATTCTTCCCGAGCGCAAGCTCGCCGCCAATGCGTCGGTCTTTGCTTCACGATGGCGTTCCGATTTAACCCACTTTACGAGCTATAACCTGCTTACGGCAGCGGTTGCGCAAGATTTGGAATTGGGACGCGTGCTGAGTGCTTTTTCTGCGGATGACCTGAGTGAAGTGATGACGTTCGAGGCCGTTGAACGCCGCATCATTAGCGATTTGAAGGATAGAATACTGAGCGGGGCGGGAGCCGCCATGGATTCGGTACTTGCGCTGATTGCACGGCGCAGGGACGGGCATTGGGCAAACCCGATTTTGGCCAATACGAATGAGTTGAGCCGCGCCTTGGCGGCGAGTTACGATGCCTTGGAGGCGGCCGCGCACTTTTTGACGCTAAAGGCTCAGTACCATGACGGTTTCAGTTTTGCTTCAAACGAAGCCGGATTTTCCCGTTATCAAACGGAGCTGTTTCGTTTCGATCAACTCTACCGGCACTTCAACCGTGCCGCCGAAGCGGTCGAGCCGATGGGCTGGGCCGTACTTCATGGATTGAGGGAGCGTATCGAATCCATTTATTCAGGCTGGTTTATTCCCCAATTAAGTTCTGCCTGGGGCAAGCTACTCGAAGGCGAGACGGGGTTACTCGCTTCCTGGCGGATACCCGGCATCATCAATCAACAGGACTTTTTCAATCAGGTCGTCATGCCGTTGTCTGACGGCGGCGCAAAACGGATTTTTGTGGTCATCTCCGACGCCTTTCGTTTCGAAGTGGCGGATGAGCTGGTTCAGACGATCAACGGCAAAAGCCGGCTGAAGGCCAGTTTATCGAGCTTATTGGGGGTATTGCCCAGTTATACCGGCCTGGGAATGGTCTCTCTCTTACCGCATCAAACCTTGGCTTATAAAATTAACAGCAACCTGGATCTGCTGGCCGATGGCAAGCCGGTATCGACGATGGAGCAACGCAACGCTTATTTGGGATCGTATTCCGGCGTTGCCGTTAAGGCCGAAGACTTGTTGGCGATGGGAAAGGATAAAGGCCGGGAATTCGTTCGCGACCGCCGACTGGTCTATATCTATCATGATCGCATCGACTTGATTGGCGATAAGCAGTCTTCTGAGACCAAAACGTTCGAAGCCGCTGCGGACACGGTCGTTGAACTTGCCCAATTGGTCAGTTTCATCGTCAACAGCCTGAATGGCTCGAATGTTCTGCTGACAGCCGATCATGGCTTTATCTATCAGGAGTCGCCATTGGAAGAGGCCGACAAATCGGCGCTGAGTGAAAAGCCCGAGGGAACGCTACGCGCGAAAAAACGCTATCTATTGGGGCAGGGCATCGGCGTTAATGACAAGGCATGGTATGGAAATACGGCGTTGACGGCCGGCACCGAACCGGAAGGCAGTCTTGATTTTTGGGTACCCAAGGGCGCGAACCGCTTTCATTTTGCAGGCGGCGCCCGATTTGTACACGGCAGCGCGATGCCGCAAGAGATTGTGGTTCCTATTATCACGGTCCGTGAAAGCGAATCGGAATTGGCCAAAACCAAGGTCGTCAGCATCAGCTTGCTCGGCGCCTCCAACAAGGTCGTCACCAATACGCAACGTTTCGAATTCATTCAGAATGAAGCGGTTTCCGAACGGGTATTAGCCCGGTCCGTAGTCGTCTCTTTGCGCGATGGCGATAAGCCAATCAGTAACGAACAAACCGTCACCTTCGACAGCACCTCGCAACTGCTTGACGAACGCAAACGCTCGCTGCTGCTGACGGTGCTATCGGGTTCTTATGACCGTAACAAAGACTATTTCCTGGTCGCCCGCGATGCCGCGACCAAGGTAGAAGTGCTGCGGGCACCGCTGAAAGTTGATCTGGCATTCAGCAACGATTTTTAGGACGGACATGAACGAAGCAGTAATCTCTCCCGAAATGGACAAAAGCCTGGATCGCCTGTTAAACGAAAATTTTGCCGGCAAGGTAGTGCGCAAGGATTTGACCAAGTTAATCAAGGAAGGCGCCAATGTTCCGGTCTATGTTCTGGAATATCTGCTTGGCATGTATTGCGCAAGCGACGATGAAGAAACCATTCAGGCGGGACTGAAAACTGTTAAGCACATTCTGGCGGATAACTATGTCAGGCCGGACGAAGCCGAGAAGGTTAAATCCAAGATCCGGGAAAGCGGCAGTTACAAAGTCATCGACAAAGTCACCGTTAAACTGAACGAAAGGCGCGACGTCTATGAAGCCCTATTGTCGAATCTGGGTGTCAAAGGCGTTGAAATTCCCGATCGCACCGTCAAGGATTACGAAAAGCTGTTGGCCGGCGGCATCTGGTGCGTGATTACGCTGCACTATGTGTTTGAAGAAGGGCAGGCGGGATCGCCTTTTCAAATCACCGAATTAAAGCCTATCCAAATGCCCAACATGGATATGGAAGCGCTATTTGAAGGGCGCAAGGCGTTTGATGCGATGCAATGGCGGGACGTGTTGCTGCGCTCCACCGGCATGGAACCGATGCATTTCAATGAGCGAGCCAAATGGCACCTGCTGGGACGAATGATTCCGTTCGTTGAGAATAATTATAATGTCTGTGAATTGGGGCCCCGCGGCACGGGGAAAAGCCATATCTATAAGGAAGTCAGCCCCAATAGCATTTTGATTTCCGGCGGCCAGACGACGGTAGCCAATCTTTTTTATAACCTGGGCAGGCAATCGATCGGTCTGGTCGGTTTATGGGATGTCGTGGCTTTCGATGAAGTGGCCGGCATCTCGTTTAAGGATAGGGACGGCATCCAGATCATGAAGGATTTTATGGCTTCGGGTTCCTTCGCCAGGGGCCGCGATTCGATTGTAGCCTCCGCCAGTATGGTGTTTGTCGGTAACATCAATCAATCGGTCGACACGCTGGTTAAAACCAGTCACTTATTGACGCCCTTTCCGGATGTGATGATCGATACCGCGTTTTTCGACCGCTTTCATGCTTACATTCCCGGCTGGGAGATTCCCAAAATGCGGCCGGAATTTTTTACCAATCAATATGGCCTGATTGTCGATTATCTGGCCGAGTTTATGCGCGAAATGCGCAAGCGCAGTTTTTCCGATGCGATCGATAAATATTTCAAGCTGGGCAATAACCTGAATCAACGCGATACGATTGCCGTCCGGCGCACGGTATCGGGTTTGTTGAAGCTGCTCTATCCACATGGCGAATACGACAAGGCAGCCGTTGCGCAATGCCTTGAGTATGCCCTGGAAACCCGGCGCCGCATGAAGGAACAATTGAAAAAGATCGGTGGGATGGAGTTTTTCGATGTGCATTTCAGCTATATCGACCAGGACACCCTAGAAGAAAAATTTGTGACCGTCCCGGAGCAGGGGGGCGATAAGCTGATTCCGGAGGGAGCTTTAAAACCGGGCGTTTTGCATACCCTTTCTCAAGGGGTAAAAGGCCATTTAGGCTTGTTCAGAATCGAAACGCAAATGACGGCCGGTAGCGGCAAACTGAACCTTTCAGGCTTCGGTAGCGTGACCCAGGCGAAAGAAGCGATTAAAGTCGGATTTGATTATTATAAAGGCAATATTTCACGAGTCAGCGGCTCGGCTAAAGCGGCAGACCATGACTATCATCTGCATTTAATTGAATTGCACAATAGCGGCCCCTCGCAGACCTTGACGATGGCCGGCTTTATTGCGTTTTGCTCGGTCATTCTCAATAAACCGATCCAAAGCCAGATGGTTGTTTTAGGCACCATGACGCTAGGCGGAAACATCATTCCGGTCGAAAATTTGGCGGAAACCCTGCAAATGGCGTTTGACTCGGGCGCTAAGCGAATATTGTTGCCGATGGCCAGTGTGAGCGACATTCCCACGGTCCGGGGCGAATTATTCGCTAAATTCCAAACCAGTTTTTATTCTGATCCGGTTGATGCGGTGTTTAAGGCATTGGGGGCTGAGTTTTAGTCATTAAATTTATAGACAAAGTGTTAGCTATTGTTCAGCATTTTTAAACTCGCTCCCAGACAGCCTGCTGTTCGATGGCCTTTGATAAAACCAGCACTTGTAAAACCAGAAGGATAAAGTGTCAAGCAAACCAGAGTCTCTGAGCAATCAAGATTGTCTGGGTCCAAGAAGTTACCGCTGGACAAGTCGAGAGGATCGTTCAGCAAATGCCTGTCGTCTCGTAACGCGATCAGGATCTCTTCCAAGGATACCTTTCTGAATCTCGAGAAGAATTTGTGATCGTATTCGATCGAGGTGTCAACAATCCACCCTTGCATGCGGGGTATTTCCGAGGCTTCGCCGAGACCCAACTGGAGTCTTAGTCCAGTACCAATAATTGTCCTTCTCTTATCAATTCCAAGGACAACATCTCACCAGTCTATTTGTTGAGAAGTTCTTAACTGTAAGCACCCATGGCAAAGATCGGAGAAAATTCCGGCAAGTTTTGCGCCCAAAATCAGCTTTAAATTGCTTTTTGGGTAAAAAAGTTGAAATTTTTTACCCGAGAAGCAATTTTTTTCTTCGAGAGAGAAAAAAGAAGCCAAATCTGTTGACTCAAAAAATAATAAATCCCCATTGCGTAAAATTTTTATATCTATATAAATCAATCAATTATGATGGTTTTTCTGTCGATTTGTCGAAGGTTCACTATTGAAAATTTATTGCCAAAAATCTCTCCCGTAGATCAGGGGAAATTTCGAACCACCGGGAGATGCTTTTATACCCAGTCCCGGAGTCTCACTATCCCAAATGAAATCAGCTGATTTACCGGCGGCACAATTAAAAGCCGCAATCCTTCCTACTATAAACTTGATACGCATTTTTGCTTCCCCAGAAAGCGCTTATTGAAATTACAGTAAGCAAATAGTAAGCAGATTATATCAACAGTCAGGAATAATTCGGAATATTTGACGAAAGTGATATTTTATTAAGATGTTGATATATAAGTTATTTAATATAATTTCGGAATGTTGATCAACACAAGTTAATTGTAAAACTTTCGGGCTCATAACCCGAAGGTCGTAGGTTCAAATCCTGCCCCCGCTACCATACATATGAAGGGTTTAGATCGAAAGGTCTAAACCCTTTTTTTGTGCGTGTTACTTTCTAGTAAGCCAATTTTTGGAATAAAAAAATCACCTCGTCGATATTGCCCAACAGAAATCTCTTGATCGATCAGTGCGTCTGAAGGATCGATTCCTGCGTAGCATCAGTCAGGTCGGACGCAAGCGCTTAAGTTCGATCTGAACGATTTTACGGCAGACCTATATTCCTGACTTTATTTGTTACGATGAAATAAAAGTGTTTTCCGCTACGACGGGAGTGCATAAGGCGCGCGAACTGAATTACCCACGCGACGGAATACGCTTGGGTTTGCCGGTCAACTTAGGTCGTTATCCGAAAGCATCGGCTGCACGGATTGTGCGGTGAAATTTTCGTGCCTTTCGTGCTTTTCGTGGACAAATGCGTCACATCAGTTAATAACGCTTCGCTGCCGGCTTTCTACGCTATCCGTTTTCCCTTTTAGCGCAGCGCCTTTTCCCAGCGGCTTACCACGGCCGCCGCGATGCTGTTGCCCAGCACGTTCGTCGCGCTGCGCCCCATGTCCAGTACCTGATCGATGCCGAGCAACAGCAACAGGCCGGCCTCGGGAATGTGGAACATCGACAAGGTCGCGGCGATGATGATCAGCGACGCGCGCGGTACGCCGGCCACGCCTTTGCTGGTGAACAACAGCACCAGCAACATCAGCAGCTGTTCGCCGAGCGGCATGTCGATGCCGTAGGCCTGGGCAATGAACAGCGAGGCAAAGGTCATGTACATCATGCTGCCGTCGAGGTTGAACGAGTAGCCCAAGGGCAACACCAAGCCGCAGAGCTTTTCGTCGCAACCGAAACGTTCGAGTTGCTGCAACAGTTTGGGGTAGGCGCTCTCGCTGCTGGCGGTGCCGAAAGCGAGCAGCATCGGTTCGCGGATGTGGCGAAGCAGCGACGGCAAGCGGCGTCCCAAAAACACGAAACCGATACCGGCCAGCAGGCCGCAGAGCAGCAACAACGCAAAATAAAACTCGCCGATGAATTTGCCGTAAGAGAGCAGCACCGTAATGCCGTTTTGCGCGACCACCGACGCGATCGCCGAGAACACCGCCACCGGCGCGTAATGCATCACATAGCTGGTGATTTTCAGCATGATGTGCGCCAGCGAGTCGAGCAGCAGCACCATCGGATGCGCCAGGTCGCCCAATGCGGCCGAAGCCACGCCGAAGAAGATCGAAAATACGACGATTTGCAAAATTTCATTGGCGGCCATCGCCTCGAAGATGCTTTTCGGAAACACGTGCGCCACGAAATTCTGTAAGGTCGGCTCGACCTCCGGCAGGCCGGTGGCGGCGCCTTCCGGCGGAAACGGAATGTGCAGCGAAAGTCCGGGCTGGAAAAGATTCACCAACAACATGCCGAGCATCAGGCTCAAGATCGACGCCGAAAAAAACCACAGCACCGCTTTGATGCCGATGCGCCCGATCACCTGGATGTCGCCCATTTTTGCCATGCCGACCACCAGGGTCGCGAACACCAGCGGCGCGATGATCATCTTGATCAGGCGCAGAAAAATATCGGTCAGCACGGTCAATACCGTCACGACCTGCTGCAAGGCAGGATTTGGCTGGGGGCCGGCAAAGGCCAGATTCAAAAGCTCGCCGGTCACGATGCCGAGAATTAGAGCGACCGCGACATACAAGGTCTGGCGATTGGGTTTTTGTTCATGGTGATGCGCGTGCGGCGTCATTGGCATGTCCTTAATATTAATCTTTGCTTGGGCGGGGCTTTTGCACCGGGATAGTGAGTCGGTTCAAGGTTATCAACAAATTATGTTAAGCCCTAAACCTTTTAGCTGTACCTAAAAAGCATGAATTGAACCTAACCGAGTCGTACAGGGATCAGAATCGCCTGATAGGCATTGACGGGTTACGATTATCTTGATAATTGGGGGCTTTGAGAGGGCTGTAGGGATCAATGACCGGATTTCTTACTCGAAATGCGGGATCTGGATGATGAAAAGTGGATGAGGGCGAACGCAAAGGTAAGGAGGGCATCTCTTACGAACGCCATACCAGGGCTATAGCAAGCCACGCTCTATCTCATGCAGATAGATGAATTCAGGCGCTTTTACTCCAGCCTTTTTTCTGATTTCGACCAGCTCTGGCGACTCGAAGAAGCGCCGGGCATCGTCCAGCGAGGACCACGCGGAGAAGTGGACGATGTTGTTTGCGTCATTGTCGTAGCGCAGCAATTGGTAGCTGATTTCTCCTGCGCGTTTTCTAATGTCTGCGGCTTGGTCAAAAACCGCTTTCCATGCCGTATAAGCCTCGACCTCATGAATGATTAAAACGTGTTGCATGTAAGCTCCGTTGATTCATAGCGTTAACGGTGAAACTCAAGAACAGGCCGAAAGCGCGGCCTTTAGCCTGTCTTTTGGGTAGGCAGTGTTTAATATGGCCGGCCGTCTTTGTGCGTTAATGACCATACGCCATTCGCCAATTGGATGGCTTTCAGGTCGTCGTTGGGGTAATCGACTTCGTCGCCTTCGGTGCGATCCCCGATTTCGATATAAATGACCGGATCGCTAGACCGATTCACGAGCTGATGGCCGACTCCCGCGCCTGCCTTGAGTCCCATGCAGTCTCCGGGACTGAGCGGGTATTCCTTTTCATCGAGCAGCAGGGTAGGGGTGCCCTGGAGAATATAGATAAATTCATCCTGCTTTGAATGATGATGCAGGAGTGCAGAGATAGCGCCAGGAGCGAGTTCGGTCAGATTGACGCCAAAATGTGTCAGGCCGAAGTGATCGCCCAGTTTTCTTTTCACGCGCCCTTCCACTAACGCGGCGAAGGGCTGGGGGTAGATTGTTTTCTTCTCCGGTGACGGAATGGATTTAGCGGGTACCGGCGTATGTTGCATTGCTACGATTTCCTTGCAAGTTGACGTTGTATGATGGGCAAAATGTCAGTGCGCATAATGCGCGTAAGCTTTTATGACGTTGTGGTCCGGGCCGAAATGCAGTACCTCGGCAGCCAAGCCTCGCGGACTCCTGTAATAAAGGGTGATGCTGTCAACCCCCGTCAGAATCGCGAGCAATTCAAAGCGAAGATCGGGAATCAGCGCTAGCGCCTTCCTCCAGTACGCGCCGACAGCCTCCTTGCCCTTTAGCGTGCCGGAGGGTTCGCCGGCAATCTGAGCGATGATCGGTGAAGACATCTCGAACCGATCCGAATAATGAGCGAGGATGCGGTCAATGTCGTGACTGTTCCAGGAATCGATCCAGTCGTGCGCGAAGTGTTCTGCGAATTTTTTGTCGATCATCGTGATTTTATCATTGTTCTCATTCAATCCCGGTGGAAGTCCACTTGGCATTGTAGAAAGGCGAGCCGTTGATCCAGCCGTCGGCCTTCATCCAGCGCTTGAGAAATAGGTGTTTCTGCGCTCGCCAACCGCATCATCAACATGCTCGGCGCCAGTTTTGTTGCGGGATTGCAAGAGTATCAGCCACGCTAAGAAAATTTAGTTGAAAAGAAGGGGGGCAACGTGAAGGTAAGCTGCGGAGCGCTGTAGGTGGAGTAGTTTAAACCTAAAATTTTTGTCGTGTACAGAGATCCCTTTATTGGCGCCGATAGCAAAGATTTCTAGCGCCTGTTTATGCAGAAACCTGTCGTCATCCTGTCATATTTTTTGGATAGTATTCCTGCAGCTTAGCTTATCAGGCGTTATTGACGTAGCAGACGTTTTTTCATCGATTCGAACACGTAACAAGGAAATTCCATCATGAAATGTTTCAAGAAACTCAGCATAGCGGCCGTGAGTTCGATTTTAACTACCGGTGTCGTGCAGGCGGCAGAACCTACCCCGGAGGATTGGTTCGACGCCGGGCGTCAAACCGTTATCGATGCCGAACATCTCAATCCTAACGAAAGACGGGCGAAAAATGTGATCCTGTTTGTCGGCGACGGCATGGGCGTTTCCACGATCACGGCTTCACGGATTTACGATGGCCAGCAAAAAGGCGGCCACGGCGAAGAAAATTCTTTGAGCTTTGAAAAATTCCCTTATCTGGCTCTGTCCAAGACCTACAGCGTCGACCAGCAAACGCCAGACTCAGCGCCGACGATGACTGCGATGGTGACCGGCGTTAAAACCATCGGCGATTCGATTTCGGTCGATCAAGATGTCGAGCATAGCGAGCCCGATGCCAACAAAATTAATGCGAATGCGCTCAAAACCATTCTGGAAAAGGCCAAGGAGCAGGGGTTATCGGTCGGCGTCGTGTCTACCGCGCGTATTACGCATGCGACGCCCGCCGCGACCTACGCGCACACTTCTAACCGCGACTGGGAAGGCGATTCGGATAAACCGGCCGGCGCGACGGTTCCCGACATTGCATCGCAATTGGTTGATTTTGACATCGACGGCGGTATTAACGTAGCGCTCGGTGGTGGGCGGACGCGTTTTATTCCCAAAACCGCGACCGATCCAGAATACGGCGTTGCCGGCAAGCGTAAGGACGGACGCGACCTGACGGCCGAATGGGTCAGTAAACACCAGAATGCTCAGTATGTCTGGAATAAAGACCAGTTCAATGCGATCGATCCGAAAACCACCGATCACCTGCTGGGGCTTTTCGAGCCTTCCCACGTCCATTATGAAGCCGATCGTGTCGCACACGACAAGGCGGGCGAACCCTCGCTGACGGAAATGACGGTCAAAGCTCTCGATATTCTCAAAAAGAATAAAAAAGGTTACTTCCTGATGGTTGAAGGCGGCCGTATCGATCATGCCCATCATTCCGGCAATGCCTATCGGGCACTGACCGATACCCAACAATTGGCCGCCGCGGTACAGACTGCGGCAGAGAAAACCAGTGCCAAGGATACCTTGATCATCGTAACCGCCGACCATAGTCATGTCTTCACGATCGGAGGTTACCCGCAACGCGGCAATCCTATCTTGGGCTTGACTCAAGGCGTAGGCTCGGATCTTCCTGACGTTGATTTGCTCGGTTTGCCGTACACCACGTTGAATTATGCCAACGGCACCGGCTATACCGGCAAGTCAGACCTGCAACCGGAAGGCTCAAAATCATTCAACGCGACAGACGGATCATGGTCATCGGGTAGCGAAGGCCACAATCCAAAATCTTTTGAGCCGGCCACCGGACGTCCTACGCTCACCAATGACCTGGTACAAAATTCGAATTATCTGCAGGAAGCGATTATCCCGCTTGCCGCGGAAACGCACGCCGCCGAAGACGTCGCGATTTTTGCCAGAGGCCCCAAGGCGCATTTGTTTCACGGCGTGATGGAGCAAAACGTGATTTATCATGTGATGGCAAGAGCCTTGGGATTTGACAAACATGGCTCGGGAAAGGGCGCCGGAAAATGAGGCAAGCCGATTGATTAAAGTCGTCTTGACGAAAAGACGCTGATGAAGAAAAGGGATACTCGTATCCCTTTTCTTGTTTGAACCCGGTTTAAATGTATTTATGAAAGTATTTGATATTTTAACAAGCGTACTCGGACTCGGTTTTCTCTGCGCTTCTGCATTGGGTTTTGCCGATAGCGAAAACCCTAGCGAACAAGTCGCTTGCCGTTATGAAATGAAAGTGATGTCCCATGCAAATAACAAGGCGCTGACCGATCATCGTGCCTGGTTTTTCTGGCGGCAAGCCAACATGATCCAAACGCAAGATGCCGACGGCGATTACGGAGAAATTTGGGAGAGAACGGATAATGGCACTATTCAATACCGCAAGCTTTATCATACCGATAAAACCGCCGTCGAATACATGCCGGCAGATAGGCCGACCAATCAGATGAGTTTCGACTGGTACAAACTCTCCAGTATGCTTAGCCGCGAGGAGCTTGACGCGTTGAAGTTGGTAAAAAAAACCCACGTTTTGGGCCGTAACGCGGAGTTACGCAAAGGGAAAACGGATGATCAGAATATAGAAGTGCTATGGTTGCCGGACGAAAAACTACCGGCCAAGATCATCAGAAAAGACAAAAACGGTAGCATGGAACTGCGGCTAGCGGAAATCTTATCGTTGTCAAAGGCTCCTCGAAAGCCGGTAGATTTGGAAGTCATCGCCAATTACCGGCATATTGACGCAGCCGATTTCGGTGATATGGAAAACGACCCTTTTGTGAAGAAAGTGATGGCGGCAGAAGGGCATCACCATCATTAGCTGTATGAAGTGTCAATACATTTCCGGACACAAAGTTAAGCAGATTTGAGCTGCAATTCATAAGATCTTTAAGAGCATCACAAAAGCCCCCTAAGGCTCAGACTCGATAGAGTCGCAATCGAGTCTGATCCTCTTTGGCTTCCCCGGCTCCAGTATCCGCGACGCGCCCGCTGAAGCCATGCGACTGTCCTTCCTCTATTCCCCTGCTTTTCCTCTGCGGTCCGCGTGATGCCCTGCTTTTTTGCATTTTAGATGCCGTAAGCCGCGCGAAATCTATTCGCTACGAGCAATGCGACAGAGTTTTCACGGTATTAGTCCATGCAATAAACATCATGGGAATGTTATGATAATGGCACTTTTTACACTGCCCTGAGACATATTATGCGAACATTAAGCCTCTTCTGTTTTCTACCGCTGTTGCTCATGGTGATGACAAACGAAGTTGATGCCGCCAAGTCGCTCAAGCCGCAGCGTGTCAAATCATACAAGGCGCTGAAACAAATGTTGTCTCAGCGTCAACCGAAGGCATTCCGCAATATTACATTCGACGTCGGCGGGCCGATTGCTATGCCTGGAGCCAGTGTGAGTTCTGACTCGGGCTCGATGATCGCGCCGGTGTCTCATTCCGAGACCAACGTACAGGTGGCGGGGGTCGATGAGGGCGACATCGTCAAGACCAGCGACGGCTACATTTATCAGATCGCCGAAAATCATGTGCGGTTGGTGAAAGCCTATCCGTCACAGGCGCTGGCGCAAGTGGCGGAGCTGGTTTTCGATGATGATTTTCGCCCCAGCGAGTTGTATGTCGATGGCGATCGTTTGGTGGTATTGGGCAATGCCTGGCAGAGCGCGGATGGGGCACAGGCAGCGGGTCCTGCTAATGGTGTTCCAGCGTCGATGCCGCTGATAGGGTGGCCAAGAGGCGCCAATCAGGCCGCAGCCAAAATTTATGACATCAGCGATAAGGCAAATCCCCGCCTGGAGCGGGCGTTGATGCTGGAAGGCGATCTTTTATCTTCTCGTAAAATTGGCGACAGCGTTTATGTCATCAGTAAAAATTACTCGCGCGATTACCTCTATTTGCCGATGCCGGAGCTGCGGCAGGAACGGAAAAAAACGTTAAATTCGTTGGACAATCTGATTCCGCATGTTTCGGATACCGCAGTCAATGGCGGCACGGAACAAATGCTGCCGGTTAGCAAGCTGTATTATTTTCCTGGTTTTGTCGACCCCGATTATGTGGTGGTCGCCGGCTTTCGCCTGAGTCAACCGGACAACCCGGCGGATGTCAAAGCGTATTATGGCAGCGGCGATGTGATTTACGCTTCCCATGACAACCTCTATTTATCGGCGGCGGATTATAAGGCGAAGATAAACAGCAAAGGCCTCGAGGTCAGCAAACCTTTTACCCATATCTACAAGTTTGCCTTGCAGAATGGTGAAACCCGTTTCCTGCGGCAGGGTGAAGTACCGGGCACGGTGTTGAATCAATTTTCGATGGATGAAAGCAACGGCTTTTTCCGCATCGCCACAACCATCAATCGCTGGAGCTGGGATGGCTCGACTGCGCAAGGCTCCAGTTGGAGCAATCTTTATGTGCTCGATAGCGATATGAATCGGGTGGGCGCGGTGGAAAAATTGGCGCCTGGCGAGCGGATTTACGCCGCCCGCTTCATTGGAGAGCGTTGTTATCTGGTCACTTTCAGACAGACGGACCCCTTGTTCGTGATCGACTTGGCGAAGCCGGATGCGCCGACAGTCCTGGGTGAGTTGAAAATCCCCGGATTTAGCACTTATTTGCATCCTTATGACAGCGATCACATCATCGGTTTTGGGCATGAGGCCGACGAAAATACCGGTTTTAGCCAAGGTTTGAAACTGGCTTTGTTCGATGTCAGTGATGTCAACAATCCCCAATTGAAACACAAAGTTATCCTCGGCGGCTTAGGGAGTTATTCACCACTGCTGAACAATCATAAAGCTCTGTGGTTCGACAAAGAGCGGCAATTATTAGGTTTTCCGGTACAGATATCCGAACAGTCTGATACGGCTGAGCCAAACAATTGGTGGTCTATCAAATCAGTCTTTGAGGGCGCTTATGTTTATCAGCTCACGCCGGAAGACGGTTTTGTGCAAAAAGCAGCGATCACGCATCAAAGCAACCCCAGTCAATGGAAGTACCGTAATTACATCGATCGCTTACTGACCATCGACGATCAGTTGTATACCCTTTCCGAGTCCAGAATTCAGAGCCAGGATTTGGTAAATTTCGAGCAAACGGGATTTGTAGAATGGCAAGCGCCGGAGGATGATGTGCCGGTTGAGGTCCAACCCGCGATTGTTTCGGAGCCTGCGCCGATCGATTAAAGCCAGGGTTTCGGTCAAGATAGAGGTGGAGCCGAAAAATTGAACTGCTGGTTGAGTGGAAGGCTTGCTGCTTTGCGTCGCCAATGGACGTTCAGCGAAGCTACCGAACCTGATTAAAGTGCAAACCTTCAAAACCACCTTAGGGCACACGTCCCTTGTATCTTAACAGCGGTTATGATTAGCTACCATAACCTGAGGCAGAATGAGTTTGTGCGCGTCCCTTGTATCTTAACAGCGGTTATGATTAGCTACCATAACCTGAGGCAGAATGAGTTTGTGCGCGTCCCTAGGGTTAACCTTGTGTCAAAGAGAAAACCTTCTGTCTCGCTGCTGATGCCAATCTGAACACTGAACGGTAGCCAAGGGCCTCGACCCTGAATGCACAAGGCAAGTGAGCTCAGTTGGTTTACTTTAGCCATTCGGAGTAACTTTATGTTTTTCATAGGCATTGATGTTTCCAAAGCCAAGCTGGATTGCAGCCTGTTAGTGGATGTCTCTAGCAGTAAACGCCGGGCCAAATCGGTTGCCAATTCTAAAGCCGGCGTCGGCGAACTCCTGTCCTGGTGTGCGAAACAGCACGCCATGACTCAAGAACTTCACGCTATCCTGGAAGGCACGGGAGTCTATCACGAACAGGCGGCGCTGGCTTTAGCCGATGCCGGAGTCACCGTCTCGATTGTCAATCCGGCTCAAGTCAAAGACTTTGGCCGTAGTCTCGGTGTTCGCACTAAAACCGATGGCATCGATAGTTTGATCTTAGCCCGCTACGGCGCCTTGCTCAAGCCCAAGATTTGGACCCCGCCGTCCAGAGAGGCTCGAACCTTACAAGTCTTATTGTCCCGCCGTGAAGCGATTGCCCAAGACCTGCAACGCGAGCGCAACCGGTTGGAAAAAGCCGATGTTATCGATACGCCATCCCGCGTCCATCAGTCCATTGTCGATTCTGTTGCCTTTCTGGAGCAACAACTCAGCAAGCTCCAACAAGACATAGACAACCACATTGACAGGCATCCCAACTTAAAAGCCGACCGTGATCTGTTGCTCAGCATTCCAGCAGTCGGGCCGCAAGTCAGTAATCACTTGCTGTCCATTATTCATACCCACCACTTCCAATCGGCTGAGCAATTGGCAGCTTATCTCGGGCTAGTGCCGGTGGAGAGGCAATCTGGCTCATCTGTTTTAGGTCGACCTCGCTTGTCTAAAGCGGGCCCTGCACAGATGCGGGCTATCCTTTATATGGCAGCTATCGTAGCAACCCGTTATAACCTCCACCTTAAAGCACTTTATCAACGGCTACAGGAACGGGGTAAATCGAAAATGTCCGCTCTATGTGCGGTAATGCGAAAACTGGTGCATTTGTGCTTTGGCGTTCTTAAGACCAGAGAGCCTTACCGATCTGACTATGGCGTTAAAGCTTGACTTTTAAGACGGTATCTTTGACAGTCGTGTTAGGCTGGATGCGTGATTGCAAGACCTGACCCTTTTTTTCTTCCTAATTCAGCGCTCGTTGAGATGCCTGTCAATGACACTGTAACGTTTTCACCATATTTTCTCATGTTAGCCTCGTTTGAATTTATGTATAACGCTAAGTATAACTTGACCCAAAAAGTGTAGCGACGATAGGAGCGGAGCTTTTTGGGGTCAAGTTGATATGAGGGTTATACGTATTCGGGCTTATGGTTGGCTATGTACTCCTCTAGCTTCTTGTAATTGGCTTCGCTGTTTGCCCAGAGCACAGCATCTAAAGACTCAAAGTCGGACAAACCTTCCCTCCAGCGCGCCAAGGCGACCTGAAACGCCTCGGCAGATTTTGCAGCCCCAACAGCCTCATATACTGCGATGAAATCCTCCAAGCGAGTTTCTTGGTGGAAAGGGTTCCCGAACAGGTATTCGAAACCTCCGTTGTCAATGATTCCCTGAGCCGTCACGAGCATCACCGCAACTTTATGCGCAAACGGTGACCGCATGGGGTCAAAACCTCGCCCTATTAGCTTATCCACTGTCGTATCAATAAGGTCAGCCATACGTATAACGCCTAGCTCAGCCGACGTCAGGCCGCATCGCGGCCTGACGTCGGCTGGAGCGATGTGTTATACGTTTTTGTATATGTCATGCAGAAATTCTCCGTTTGTGTCATTCAATGCCATCCCATTATGTAAGAGCTGCAAGTTATTTGATTCACCACTACCATTAATTGAACGAACATCATCAAGGACGCATAAAAATCCAAAAACTGCCTCGTGTACTGCCTCTGAAATCAGCTTGGAAACAATTTCTCGATCAGTATCGTTTAGCTCTTTGAACCACGAAGATTGTATGAGCAACTGGCTGTCAGGCTTACGGCCAGGTGGGTTATTCAGATTATCTAACGTACCTTTTATCGCTCCAGTAGCGACTACTTGCTTGACACGCTTAATAAATTCTACTTTATCCACTTCGTTTCCTGCGACGTATAACGTTTGACATGAGCGACCTCCACAAGCGGGCGAAGCCCGCTTGTGGAGGTCCGCTCGATGGAAGGGTTAGCCGCCATTCTCGCCCTCTGACTGGACCCAGGCCACGAAGGCGGCAACCGTGTTAGCAAACTCCGTGACGCTGACTCGCGCAGAGACAAGACCCTTTGGTGAGTCCTTGAACAACAGGCGAAGCTCCCCGTTCGATGCAGCGATGAACGATTTGGAGCGATCAAATGATTCACCGCCGTTCGTAAGAAAATCAAACTTGAAGAACTTGGCAGCGTCAGCCGCCACTTCCTCGGACGTTCTGTCATCGTCCTCATACAGCGCGCGATCCAACAGTTCGAATAGCTCGGTGTCACTCAGTGACGCAAAGGCCGGCTCGTGCAGCGACGGCAAGCGTTTGACAACTCCCGACAGGTGGTTAGCCGTGACGTTCAGCATGCAGGCTGGCTCTTCCAGGTCACCGAGACGCTGCCCTCTTGCCCACACGCACATGCGACCAAACACCCAGCCCTTCTCGTTTGGGATTGGCTCGTGAACGCATTGAATTGCGAACGATGATGGGTCACCGAATTGCATGGCGGCTAACGCAGAGCTAAGGGGCGGGCGCGATAGCGACCGTCCCTCTTGAGCGCCGGGTTAGGTCGCAGACGCCGGCACCTTCGAACGCAACAGGAGCCATGCAAGGTAGACAGCGGCGGCGACATCGTAGGCTAGACAGAAGATCGGCCACCACGCGGGCACTCCCGGATTATCGATCAAATGACCATGGACAAGATCAAACACGCCATGCGCCGCAAGTGCTGCGACGACTATCCACAGCGAGTATTTGAAACCGGCAATGGATGCGCCCAAAAACGCAACGATGACCATTGACTCAACCATCAGCACCTGAGTGGAAGCGCCCATGACCGAAAACAACGCATAGTACGAAGCGATGACAATCATCACCGTAGGGTAGAAAGCCCGATTTCGATCCAGGCCAATGTACGTCATTAAGAGCCCCACCGAAAATGCCAAGACCGCTCCAATCAAAAACGCCATACCTGTTCCTCCGGATTTCTGCTACGTCCGCGCGTCAGGTGGCGCGTCACCATCAATAATACTCTGCAATTCCGGTGCGATGGGCATGCGTTTGAACATACTAACGTTACTGCCACCTGTGTTCCCGACCGGGACAACCCCAACAGCGGAACCCAAGACGCCTAGAGCGATGCGTATGACTTGCCCGAAGGCCGCTACGGGCCGCCGTCGCAGCAATTCCACCTTGAGCATCAGCCAATGCGATCTGACGTGGGGCACGACAAAAGCCTGGCCAATGACGTGAGCGCGCTCCAGATGAGTAAAGCCCGCTTCAGTGTCGCCTGTTGCTATGAACTCTTTCGCCCGCGCGATCTCATTGTCGAAGGCTGCGCTCTGAATTGGATTCATGATCCACTCTCCTATGAGATCTAACGCAAAGCTAACCAGCCCGCCGCAAGACAGCCAAGAAGCAGAACCGCCTCGCTTCGGCGGGTCTGGTTGAGCGTTGGGTTGGACGAAGCCGCTACGCGGAGAAACAGCCCCATCGCCCGATTGTTTATAAAATGTAACCTCAAGCCCTCACTGCGAGGGAGCATTCCACTACGAATCATGAGGTTACGCGACAATGACATCATCATCTAAATCCACTTTCAAGCAAAATTATCAAACCCATCTTAAACACCTTAAACTCAAAGGGCTCCAGCCCAAGACGATAGAGGCTTACGCCCGTGCCATTCGCCGCGTTGGCGCGTATTTCGACGAACGCATCGAGGACCTGTCCGAAGCGCAGTTGACCGATTATTTCACTGATTTGCTGGCGTCTCACTCCTGGAGTTCAGTCAAACTCGATCTGTACGGCCTCAAGTTCTATTATACCCATGTGTTGCGCAAACCCTGGGTGGCGCCCCATCTGATCAAGCCGCCCAAGGCGCAACGCTTGCCGGATATTGTCAGCGTGGATGAAGCCCAGCGTTTATTCCTGGCAACCCACACCCTCAGTTATCGGGTCTTCTTTTTCACCCTCTATAGTCTGGGTCTGCGTCTCGGTGAAGGCTTGCGATTGCAGGTGGGCGATATCGATGCCGAACGCCAGCGCGTGCATATTCGCGATGCGAAAGGCAACAAGGATCGCCTGGTGCCCCTGCCGGCGGCAACATTGGCCTTGCTGCGTCGCTTCTGGCAGGTTCACCGCAATCCGGTACTGCTGTTTCCCAATCGTCACGGTGGCTTAAAAGGAGCGCAGCATGCGACTACGCCGCTGGATCGCGGCGGCGTACAAACGACTCTGCGCCAGGTGGCCCAAGACTGCGGCCTAAAAAAAAGATTTCCCCACACAGTCTGCGGCATAGCTACGCCACCCATCTGATCGAAGCCGGTGTCGATCTGCTGGAAGTGCAGAAAATCCTCGGCCACCACAGTATCCTCACCACCGCCCGCTATACCCATCTGACTGACGGCACGAATCAGAATGCCAACCAGGTGATCAATGCCTTGATGAATGGCTTTGCCCTGGACTGGGGGAAGGTCAAATGATCCTGCTCTCCGCTATCATTCAAACCTTCGAAACCGAATTTCTGGCGGCGTATCAGAGCCGGCTTCTGCCCAGCCAGCGCCAAGCGCTGGCCGCCATGAAGCACTGCCGCACTTCGCAAAGTCCTGTGATGCTGGCGCAATGCGCTGACTGCGATAGCCAAAGTTTCGTGCCGCATTCCTGCGGCCATCGCAACTGTCCCCACTGCCAACAACACGAAAGTCAGCAATGGCTGGAGCGGCAACTGCAAAGGCAGGTGCCCGCCGCGTATTTTCTGTTGACCTTCACGCTGCCTAAAGAGCTCAGAGCGCTGGCCTGGCAGCAGCAACGCACGCTGTATGACCTGATGATTCGTTGTAGCTGGGAGACGGTCAAAACCTTTGCGCAAAACGACCGACAACTTCAGGGAAAAGCCGGCGCCATCACGGTGCTGCACACCCATTCCCGCCGCCTCGATTATCACCCGCATGTGCATCTGGTGATGCCGGCGGCGGCCATCGATGCGGACAAACGCCTGTGGCGCACCAAGCGCGGCAGCAAGAACCCAACCGGCTACCTGTTCAATCACAAGGCGCTCGCCAAAGTCTTTCGCGCCAAACTGCTCGAGGCGATGACACAAGAAGAACTGGCACTTCCGGGCCGTTACCCCGAAAAATGGGTCGTCGACGTCAAGTCGGTCGGCCGCGGCGACAAGGCGCTGGTTTATCTTGGGCGTTATCTTTATAAAGGCGTCATCCAGGAAAAGGACATTGTCGCCTGCCGGGACGGTCAGGTGACTTTTCGTTATCAGGACAGCAAAACCCGACAGATGCGCACCCGAACGCTGCCCGGCGCCCAATTCCTATGGCTGATCCTCCGTCATGTCTTGCCCAAGGGCTTCCGGCGCGCGCGCAATTTCGGCTTTTTGCACCCCAACAGCAAACGGCTGATTCAACTGCTGCAAGTCCTGCTCGGCGTGAATCCGAACCGGGCGCTGGCCTGGCTGAGAAAACGGCCACCTCTCAAGTGCCGGTGCTGCGGCGGTGACATGCGCATTATCAAAACACAGATGCCGCCGTCCTCCCTAAGGCTGGCAGTGCCAACAACAGGATAACGCAACCGGAAAGGAACAGATTATGTAAACCCATCAGTCATTCCGGCCCAGCCTGAATCGGCACTTTTGCGCCGAGGGTTATGCTCGGTCCAAATCCGGAGCATAATGCGTCGAAAATTGCCCATTTCCGGATTGTGGTGCCGTCCTGCCGATCCGTCCGGCTTGTTTTTGAACCTTACGCGTCAGACAAGCCATCGCCTCCCACAAACGCCAAAAAGATATTTTCTTATATTAAAGTCAGATCCGTGATTACCGGGCTTGTCCAACAACCGGTTCAGATTGTGGTTCGCTTCGCTCACACAATCTAACCTTATCCGTTAGGCTGAGACGTTCGTTATGTATGGCTACCAGCATCCCGCAAGGTTTCGAGCCTGTTTTTAAGAGAGCGAGATTTATCCTCGGAACCGCAATACATAACAAAGAAATCGGGGCTTTCTTCGTTATTCCCAACGTATTCGTACCAAGCGGTATCTAGGCGATTAAGGTCGCTACCGTAAAGATAACGCCGAAACTCAACGTATGCCCTTTTATGTTTGTGGAATACGCCTTCGATACGCTGCCCATTCCCGGCAGCTACGCCGAGAAGCGCTCCGTGCAAGGTATGGCCTTGCAAGCCGTCAATCGCGTTAGGGTCTATGGCAGATCGAAAAGGAACTGCGGCCTGGGCGATTCTGTTACGCTTGTTAGCGTATAGATTGCCACATACGGTTATCAGGGCGGCAAGAATACTGAATAGCCATGTTGGTATAGATCCTACACTTTCAAATAACCACGATATTACAGGAGGCAACGATGACTGATCCATACGAGATGTTCCACAGATTTATTTTATGGTTCGTTATTAACAACGGTTTTTTAAGTTGGTTGGGTAGAAGACGTGTTGATTTCGACCCTAACGTGAAGCTGAGGGGCGCGGCGCGCAAAACGTGGAAGAGAAAACCACGTCGTTCACCGCGTCCCTCTCGAGCGCAGGGTTAGGCGTTACGACGTACATTTGCTTCCTCCATAGCCAACCTTTTAGCTAGTGAATAAATTTTGGTACGCAATATCTCAAACTTTTCATTGGCAGAAGCAACATCAGAATCTTTAATTTTGTGCCCGTTTGTCGGGTGAATTACTAAATCATTTATGCTGCCCATGCCGCCATATGCAGTGAGTAAATGCTCCACACCATATAGGTCTAGGTTTCTAATTAAGCGCGCGTCCTTTTCCAACCAGCTACTCCAGTGTTTTTCGCCGTATTGAGCTAATAATGATTGAGCTGCCTCCAGTAACGCCACCAATTTTTGAATGTCTGGATGCATAGAACGCCTAACTACAATTAGGCATCCTAACAGACGTAAAAAATTGCGTCATAAGGCTGCCTAAATATTTGTAAAATCATAAAATTGTTTTATATTCATTGATGTGTGCGAAATTATCACATCCTAAATAAAATGCAATCCCCGTCAGCAAATTTTTCTGGTAAGCCGCCCAAGTTGCTCGATCAGGTCAGGGACAAAATTCGCCTGAAGCATTACAGCATCCGCACCGAGCAGGCTTATACGGACTGGATCAAGCGCTTCATTCTGTATTTCGGCAAGAAACATCCCCGCGAGATGGGCGCGCCCGAGGTCGAGCGGTTTTTGACACATTTGGCGGTCAACGGTCAAGTGGCGGCTTCTACGCAAAATCAGGCGCGTTGCGCCTTGCTGTTTCTCTACAAGGAAGTGCTCGGCGTGGAACTGCCGTGGCTGGACAATGTGGGGCAGGCGAAGGCGCCCAAACGTTTGCCGGTGGTGTTGAATCGGGATGAAATGCAGGCAATTTTGTCGCGGCTGACTGGGACGCATTGGCTGATCGCCAGCCTTTTATATGGCACTGGCATGCGGATCATGGAATGCTTGCGACTCAGGGTGCAGGACGTGGATATGAAACGGAAGGAGATTTTGATACGCGACGGCAAGGGCGCGAAAGACAGGGTGACGATGCTGCCGATTGCTTTGGTTCAGCCGTTGCAGGCGCATTTGACCAATGTGCGCGAATTGCACGAGAGCGATTTGGCGGCGGGTTATGGCGCTGTGTATTTGCCGCATGCGCTGGAGCGGAAATATCCGAACGCGGCGAGGGAATGGTGTTGGCAGTATGTATTTCCTGCTGGTAAATTATCGACCGATCCCAGGAGCGGAGCAGTCCGCCGTCATCATGTGCAGGAACAGGCGATTCAGCGCGCGGTGAAGCAGGCGGTGCGAGCCGCGGATTTGACCAAGGCGGCGACGCCGCATACCTTCCGGCATTCCTTTGCGACACATTTGCTGGAGGGCGGCTACGACATCCGCACGGTGCAGGAGTTGCTAGGCCATGCGGATGTGTCGACGACGATGATCTATACGCATGTGCTCAACAAGGGCGGCAGAGGCGTGAAGAGTCCGCTCGATAATCTGTAAATCAGAACAACTCCATAGCCAACATCAACGCATCTTCCCGCCCTTCCGCGGCAGGGTAATAACCCTTGCGGATGCCGATCTCATTGAAACCGATTTTTTTGTACAGCCCGAGCGCAATGGTATTGCTCGGCCGCACTTCCAGAAAAATCGTCTCGGCCCTGTCTCTGGCCAGTTCGATCAGGAATTCGAGCATCTTGCGGCCGATGCCTTGTTTCTGCGCGTTCGGATCGACGCTGATATTCAAGACGTGCGCCTCGCCGGGGCCGTACGAGAGAATGCAGTAGCCCAGCACCTTGTCCATTTCTTCGCAGACATGGCACTCGTAGTCTGCCTTGAAGCAGTCGATGAAGATATCCTCGCCCCAGGGAAACTCGTAATTTTGCGTTTCGATCGCGAGCACGCTGGGCAGATCGCCATGCGTCATCGTGCGCATTCTAAGCAGGTCGATGCGCGGGACCGAGTCCGGAAACACTTTCGCATAGAATTCCTTATCGGCGTCATAAACGACATAGTTTTTGATTTTGTCCAGGAGTCCGCGCATGGTTAACCTTTATTCTTGTTATTTTGATAGGTGTTGAGTGCCAGTTGTAAATCGAGCCAGGCTTTTTTCTTTTCGAGCATCGAGCGTAACAAATAGGAAGGGTGATAGACTACAACAAGCGGCGTCTGATTTAAAGTGTGAACCTTGCCGCGCAGTTTGGAGACCGGCGCATCGGTGCCCAAGAGAGTTTGCGCGGCGATGCGTCCGACCGCCAGAATGATTTTCGGCTGAATCAGCGCGATCTGGCGTTCCAGATAGGGGCGGCAATTTTCCGCCTCTTCGGGCTGCGGGTCCCGGTTGCCGGGTGGCCGGCATTTCAGGATATTCGCAATATAGACTTCATCGCGGCTGAGACAGATCGCGCGCAACATTTCGGTTAAGAGTTGTCCGGCCGGGCCGACGAAGGGCGCGCCCTGTAAGTCTTCCTGCTGGCCGGGGGCTTCGCCGATCAGCATCCAGTCGGCATGTGGGTTGCCGCTGCCGAAGACGGTTTGGGTGCGGGTCTTGCAGAGGTCGCATTGGGTGCAGGCGGCGACGGTGGCTTGCAGTGTGCCCCAGTCGAGTTGATCGACGGCGGAGGGGCTTGCGGCCTCGCTGTGCATTGCGGGGTTGGCTGGGGTGGGGGAGTCGTCTTCGCGATAGGATTCGCTATCGCGTGTTTCTGCGTCGATTGATGTCAGGTGAGATAGCTCTGCACCGCTGCTGAATTCATCGCCACGCACCGCTGGCGCGGTGCTGACCGCATTCCCACGCAGCGCGTGGGAATGCGTGTCGAGGGAATTGTTTTCGTGGGCTAGACCGAGCGGCTCTGACGCCGTAGGGTCGCCTGCCGTGGGCGTGGATACGCCTGGCGATTTGGGGCGCCATACGGTGATGCCCATCGCTTCGAGATAAAGCAGGCGGGTGGCGTTATCCACGATCAGGCGCCGTCAATCGAAGGCAAGGGCAGGGCGGATTGCCCCGCGCCTTGCCCGTAATGAAGGGTGTCGCGGTTAGACATTTCCTTTTTGCGGATGCTGGCGCAGGTCGCCGGTCTGCAATTTGTTTACCGCATTCACATAAGCCTTCGCGGAAGCGATCACGATGTCGGTGTCGGCGCCCATGCCGTTCACGATGCGGCCGGCTTTTTCGAGACGCACGGTCACTTCGCCCTGCGAGTCGGTGCCGGTCGTGATGCTGTTGACCGAATACAACTCCAGGCTGGATTTCGATTGCACCAGGTCTTCGATCGCCTTCAGACTGGCGTCGACCGCGCCGCCGCCGGTCGCTTCGCCGGTCACTTCCTGATTGTCGATGCGCAGGGTCACCTTCGCGACCGGCACTTCGCCGGTTTCGGAGCAGACTTTCAGCGCAATCAGCTTGATGAATTCGTCTTCGGCTTCGAAGCTCGCCTCGGAGACCAGGGCCTGCAAATCTTCGTCGAAAATGTCGTGCTTCTTGTCGGCCAGTTGCTTGAAGCGCATGAACACATCATTCAGCTCTTCTTCCGATTCGAACACCAGCCCCAATTCGGTCATCCGGCTCTTGAAGGCGTTGCGGCCCGAATGCTTGCCGAGCACCATCCGGTTCGCGCTCCAGCCGACGTCCTCGGCACGCATGATTTCGTAGGTTTCGCGGCTCTTCAGCACGCCGTCCTGATGGATGCCGGCTTCATGCGCGAACGCGTTCGCGCCGACGATCGCCTTGTTCGGCTGCACCGGGAAGCCGGTAATCGATGACACCAGTTTCGAACAGGTCAAAATTTCGCGGGTGTCGATGCCGGTATCGCAGGTGAAGACGTCCTGGCGCGTGCGTACCGCCATCACGACTTCTTCGAGCGAGGCGTTGCCGGCGCGTTCGCCGAGACCGTTGATCGTGCACTCGATCTGGCGGGCGCCGTTCATGACCGCCGATAAGGAGTTCGCGACCGCGAGGCCCAGATCGTTATGGCAATGCACCGAGAAGACGGCTTTATCGGAATTCGGGATGCGCTGGATCAGATTCGCGATCGTCGTGCCGAATTGCTGCGGGATCGAGTAACCGACCGTATCCGGAATATTCAGCGTGCGGGCGCCTGCATCGATCACCGCTTCGAGAATCCGGCACAAAAAGTCTTCTTCCGAACGGCCCGCATCTTCGGGCGAAAATTCGACATCGTCGGTATATTGGCGGGCGCGTTTGACCGCGCGCACCGCGTATTCGATCACCTGTTCCGGCGTCATCTGCAATTTCATTTGCATATGAATCGGCGAGGTCGCGATGAAGGTATGGATACGGGCGCGGCTTGCGCCTTTCAACGCTTCGCCGGCGCGGTCGATGTCCTTGTCCAAGGCGCGCGCCAAGCCGCAAACGGTGCTGTCCTTGATCACATTCGCAACCGCCTGCACCGATTCGAAATCGCCGGGGCTGGCGGCCGGGAAGCCGGCTTCGATCACATCGACTCTGAGGCGCTCCAGCGCCCGGCCGATGCGGATTTTTTCTTCGCGGGTCATCGAGGCGCCGGGGCTCTGCTCGCCGTCGCGCATCGTCGTATCAAAAATGATTAATTTGTCTTTCATAAAAAATTCCCTGCATGGAGAACCATCCACGCGTGCCTTGCCGAGGATTTAAAAAATGGGTGTATAAAGCGATTCTGTGAGAGTTGAGTTATGTGCCCCTTAGGGCAGTAGTCTCAGCAGCAGAGAAAGTGCAGGCAACAGCAAGGAAGCGGCCCCGCGAGCGGCCGGTGCAGAGTCATGAATGAAGGTGTATGGTGTGGACATAATGCGACTATACGCTAATGAATGGGCAGCCTCAAGCGGATTTTTCTGATTTTCTTGCGTGCAGCCGGCGGCGTTTCAGCAACACCAGCGTCAGAACCGGACCGGATGCCGCATAGATCAGCGACAAAAAGAACAGCATCGATTGCGGTTGTGTCATCACGAAGCCAATGATCAGCATCGCGACGATCGCAACCACGAACGGCACCTTGCCTTTCCAGTCGATGCCCTTGAAGCTGAGATAGCGGAAATTGCTGACCATCAAGAGGCCGGTCGCGGTGGTCAAAATCAGCGCGGGATATTTCAGATAGTCCACATCGTATTGGTATTCGAGCGCAAACCAGATGAAGCCGGCCAGAATCGCGGCGGCGGCAGGGCTCGCCAAGCCTTGGAAATAGCGCTTGTCGGCGGTTTCGACCTGGGTGTTGAAGCGCGCCAGGCGCAGGGCGCCGCCGGCCGTGTGTACGAAGGCCGCGAACAGGCCCAATTTGCCGAGGCCGGAAAACGCCCACAGATACATCACCAACGCCGGCGCGACACCGAATGACACCATGTCAGACAGGCTGTCGTACTGCACGCCGAATTCGCTTTGCGTATTGGTCAGGCGCGCGACGCGGCCGTCGAGCCCGTCCAGCACCATCGCGATGAAGATAGCGATCACCGCGGTTTCGAAGTGTCCGTTCATCGCGGAAGTGATCGCGTAAAAACCCGAAAACAGCGCTCCCGTCGTAAACAAGTTGGGTAACAAATAGATACCGCGGCGGCGTATGGAAGGTTTTTCGACAGTCATTGTTGGATTGATACTTTAAATGTTGGCAATAAAAATTTGGCTTAGGGTTTCCACGCTCTGCGTCCCGAACCGCCGGGCGGTTCGGTTTGCATTCCCGGCGCAAAGCATGGGAACGCTGTAAATCTTAAACTCCGTAATTATACAATGAGCGGACAAGCCGTACCTAGCTTAATGGGGTTCTTTCTTTTGCAGCGTCGTGCCGGCGGGCTTGAAGGTGTGCAGATCGACCGTTGATTCGCCCTGATCGGTCGCGCAGCCCCAGGATAACGCCTCGTCCTGGTTGTAGCGCTTGCCGAGCCGCCAGGCGATCTCGGCGCGGGCCAGTTCGACGCCGAGGTAGAAGGCATGGCCGCCGTCGGTTTCGACGCCGAGTTTCGGAAACAGGTCGAACGGATCGGCGGCGCTGTAGAGGCCGTCCCGGTTGAAAATATGCACGCCTTCGGGGCTGATCTGAACCCGGTAGCTCGGGTCCTTGATTTCGCCGGCCAGTTCGCTGATCTCGGCGAAAGAATAGGGGAAAGGAGAGGTTTCGTGCAGCGCCATCAGGCCCGGATCGATATGCTTCGGCAGGGTGTTGTGCTCCTTGGCCGCGTGCATGATGCGCCGGGCCAGGTCGGCTTCCTTGATCGCGCGGCAGGCGTGTTTGCTGACTTCGGTGGCCAAGATGTGGTTGATGTTCAGTTCCGAGCAGATGCCGAGCAGCAGCGTGTTCATCCCCACAGTGTCCGCATGCGTCAGTTCGGTGATATTGCCGACGCCCATCATGATCTCGATGTCGGGATGGCGCTTCCTGACTTCGTGATAGCGCACGATCGATTCGGTGAAGCCGAAATGCAGCGGGTCGAGGATCGGATCGACGATGAAGGCGCGGTTTTTGGCCTGCAGCGCCGCGATGCTGCGGTCGAGCGAGGCGAGGTCTTCATGTGTTTCCGGGATCAGGATCGGCGTCGCCTCGACCTCATCCGCAATCCACAGGGTGCTTTCGTGCAGGCTGAGCATGAAATCGGCGCCGGCCTTTGCGCCTTTGAGCAGGTCGTCCGCATTCAACGAGTCGATGCTGACCTTGAAGCCTTCCTGCTTCAGCGTGCGGATCATCTCTTCCATTAGCGGGAACGGCGTGCTCGGCAGGCAGCCGATGTCGATCACATCGGCGCCGTTTCTTTGGTAATAGCGCGCGCGCTCGACCGCCGCCTCGATGCTTAGATTCGGCGCATCGACGATCTCGGCAAAGATCTTGACCTGATACTGGCTCAGATCGGGCTTGTGCGCGGCCTGGCCGAAAAACTGCGGCAAATCCTTCAGTTCGTCGGGGCCGCGTTCGATCGGCAGGCCCTTGTCCTCGGACAGCTTGTCGAGGTCGCCCCGGCAGCGGCCCGGCACGATGATGCGGTCGGCGCCGAAGGTGTCGGTCAGCCGGCGTCCGATCATGTCCGCGGTCATGAGGGCTGCGACCTTAATGCCGAGCTGATGCACCGTATAGCGGAACTTCGGCTGCATCTTTTCGAGGATCGCCCGCAGCTGTTTTTCCGCCAGCTTGCCGGTCAGAAACAGAATGTGTTCGCTCATCCGACCGCCTTTAAGCGCTCTTTGACCTTCACGATCAAGTCTTCGACCGTGTCGACGACGGTCGTGTATTCGAATTCGCGCAGTTTTTCGGTGCCTTCGAGATCGATTCTGCGCGGATACACCATCACCATGCCGCCCGGCGCGGTCGTTTCCATTTCCGGCGCGGTATCGCAGGCGAAGACGATGCTTTGCACCTTGCATTTGCCGGCCTGCGCATACAGATTGGTGACCAGCGAGTCGGCGATGCCGAGCACGCATTTGGCGACCGTGTTCGAGGTGGCCGGGGCCATCACGAAGGTATGGTAGTAGCCCTTGTAGAACAGGCCGACCGGCGGCGACGAGGCGGCCTTGTCGCGGTAAACCGGCATCTTCTCGCGGATTTCTTTCAGGTCATAGCCGTACATTCTAAGCACCTCTTCGCCGGCCTGGCTGATGTATAAATCGACATGATCGAGGGTCAACAAAAAATCCAGACACTCTTTGATATAGTGGCCGGAGCCGGTAATGGCCCAGGCTAAGCGCGGTTTATCCATCAATTATTTGTTTGGGGTGGAGTAGGTCCCGGTATTATACTCGAAGCTTTGACCGCAGTTTGTACAGAGGAGTTTGGATTTTGTTTAGAGCTTTCGAGAAACCGCTGATCATGGGAATATTGAACGTGACGCCGGACAGTTTTTCCGACGGCGGAAAATATAGCACGGTGAAGGCGGCGGTGACCCAGGCCGAGAAGATGCTGGCCGACGGCGCCGACATCATCGACATCGGCGGCGAGTCGACGCGTCCGGGTTCGGAGCCGGTGCCGGCTTTGGAGCAAATCCGCCGGGTCGTGCCGGTGATCGAGGCGATCAAAGGCTTGTCATCCAGCCTCTTGGTCAGCATTGATACAACCCTGGCCGAAGTCGCCGAAGCCGCCATAGGAGCGGGCGCCGATCTAATCAATGACGTTTCGGGCGGCACCGGGGATGCAAAGATGCTGACGCTGGCCGCGCGTCTGGACGTGCCGATCGTGCTGATGCACAACCAGGGCACGCCGAAAACGATGCAGGACAATCCGTATTATGACGATGTGGTCGGCGAGGTCGTAGCGGTTTTGCGGGAGCGCGTCGAGGCGGCTTTAGCGGCGGGCATCAAAAAAGAAAGGATCATCATCGACCCGGGCATCGGCTTCGGCAAGCGCAGACAGGATAATATCGATTTGCTCGCGCATCTCGATGCCTTTGCCGGCCTCGGATTTCCGGTGCTGCTGGGCACCAGCCGCAAGCGTTTCATGGGCTCGTTGTGCCATGTCGAAGAGCCGGCCGAACTAGTCACTGCAACCGCAGTCACGACCGCGCTCGGCGTGATGGCCGGCGTCAAACTGTTTCGCGTGCACGATGTGAAGGAAAACCGGCAGGCGGCCGATGTCGCCTGGGCAATCCGGCAGAGCCGAAAATCAGCCGATTGATGAGACATAAAAAATGGCTTCGGAAAGATGTTTCGCTCAATTCGAGCTGTGCAAATCTCATTCCTTAATTCTTAGTTATCTTGTAATATCTTTAAATTTTATATAGTGGGCGATTTGTTGTTAATAGATTGGCAAATAATAACTTCTCTGATAACTCCCTTGCTCTGAATGTGGATTATCAAGTTGCATTTTAGGGAGTTATTTTTAGTCATATCCTTAAGTAATTATTAGGGTTATGATAAATTGATGGTAAGGATGTCTTGAGGCTTGTTTTATGTTGGTGCTGTGGTATTCTTTTCGACTAGGAGGGAGCTTAAGCTGACATGGATTTCTTAAATTTTTAGCGCTCGAAATCTCTGTATACGTCAATTTTTAAAATTATGCCGTAAGCAATTTAATTATATGTTATCGGGTTATATAATTATTGATATTAAAATTAATGACTTAGGCGATAGTTCAATGTTTAGTCGTGCATAGAGGCGCAAAATACACCTGACTAATTTGGATGCCAATATGAAAAAAAATAAATTCCCAATGATACCCCAGGCGAGCCACCATGCAATTCATTCATTAGCCTTAATCAGCTCATTGGCTGCGTTAACTTTAGCACCGGCTGCATTCGCCGATGTGACATTGCTAGGCGATAGTTTTGTATCTTTATCGTCGCCGACAAAAAATTTTGGTAAACAAACTACGATTCATGTAGTCCAGTCCATGCGGGAGGGTTATCTGAAATTTGACTTAAATGCATCATCTTCAGTCCCAGGCACTATTACACATGCCACATTAAGAGTCTATGTATCTCAAAAGAAAGGGTTAGGCGGGAATTTAAATATCCACGAGACAACGGCGGATTGGAATGAACTTCAAATTACCGCTTCTGCCGCCCCTGTTGTTGGAGATGTTATCGGATCGGCCAACTCTACTTCGAACAATTGGGTAGAATTTGACGTAACCAATTATGTTTCGGAGGCACTAGCTGCCAATTCTAAGGCTATTGGATTTGCTTTGCGCGGTAGTAATGGTTTGAACATTAAAATCGATAGTAAAGAAAACAAAACCACCGGGCATGAACCGACATTGGACATCGTATGGGGGGGGACTGTAGGAGCCGCCGGACAAGTGGGCGCTACAGGGGCCGCAGGGCCAATCGGACCTACAGGAGCCGTTGGACCAATCGGGCCAATTGGACCTATAGGAGCCACCGGACCAATCGGACCAATCGGACCAATCGGACCAATCGGACCAATCGGACCAATCGGACCTACCGGCGCCGTCGGGCCAGTCGGTGCTACCGGAGCTGCAGGACTGATAGGTTGGGAGCGGGTTGTGGGGGCTTCATCGCCTGATAATGAGAGTGATAAATCGGTTACTGCGTCTTGTCCGGAAGGAAAACAGATTGTTAGCGGAGGGTATGCGACATTAAACGTGAGTGATGTTGCGAAGATTATCATCACATCAAGCTATCCAAGTAGCGACACTACCTGGATCGCCAGTGGAAAGCTTAGAACACAAGATAATATGGTTGATGAGAGTTTTTCTTTGCAAGCCTATGCTATTTGTGCAGATCAATAATAAAGAACTGAGCAAGGCATGCCCTGAATATATAAATACTGCCCGGAGCGTCCGCCCCTTTAGGCTGGAAAAACACAAGCCGGCGGATGTCCTGCTGCGCACCGTCAACGAAAAGTGAACATCGATGCCGACATCAAGTCGGAGAAGGGGCAACTTGGCCATCACGGCCGCTAACACAGTCGACATCGAACAACTCGATCCGCAAGGAAGATACGATTTTTTTACAATGAGCAAAAAAGACAAAACCGCCTTTGTGTGCGCGGAATGCGGTGCCGATTATCCGCGCTGGAACGGCCAATGCACCAGTTGCGGCGCGTGGAATACGATCAAGGAGGTGCGCCTGGGGGCGGCTTCTGCCGGCCGCATTCAGCGCCGGGACGGCTATGCGGGCGGCAAATCCGAGGTCCAACTGTTATCCGATGTCGCGCTGGTGCGCGAGGAAAGAATCCAGACCGGCATGGCGGAGTTCGATCGCGTGCTCGGCGGCGGCCTGGTCAAAGGCAGCGTGGTGCTGATCGGCGGCGCGCCGGGCGCCGGCAAAAGCACGATTCTGCTGCAGATCATTGCGCATATCGCGCAGCAGGGCGTCGATGTGCTGTACGTTTCCGGCGAGGAATCGCTGCGCCAAATTGCCGACCGGGCGCGCCGGCTGAAGCTGCCTTCGGACAAAATTCTGATGCTGGCCGAAACGTCGGTTCAGCGCATTGCCGATGTGATGGATGAGGTCAAGCCGCAAGTCGCGGTGATCGATTCGATCCAGGTCGTTTATAGCGAACAGTCCGAATCGGCGCCCGGTTCGGTGTCCCAGGTCAGGGAGTCGGCCAGCTATCTGACCCAGTATGCGAAAAAAAATAACGTCGCGCTGTTTTTGGTCGGCCATGTGACCAAGGATCAGTCTTTGGCAGGCCCGATGACCCTGAGTCATATCGTCGATAGTCAGGTGATTTTGGCGGCGACCGATGATGCCCGCTTTCGCGTGCTCAGGGCCGATAAAAACCGCTTCGGCAGCGTCGGCGAACTTGGGTTTTTTGCAATGGACAGCGCGGGTCTGAAGGAAGTCAAAAATCCGTCCGCGATGTTTTTGAACCGGCCTGACAAGCCGTCTTCGGGCAGCGTGGTGACGGTGCTGTGGGAAGGCACGAGGCCCTTGCTGGTCGAAATTCAGGCCTTGGTGACCGAATGCCAATACGGCAATCCGAGACGGCTGGCGGTCGGCTTCGATCAAAACCGGCTCGCGATGCTGCTTGCGGTGTTGTCGCGGCATGGCGGCATTTTTACCGCGAACGACGAGATTTACGCGAACGTGGTCGGCGGTATCAAGGTGACCGAAACCAGTTCGGATCTGGCGATCATCATCGGCATCGTATCGAGTTTACGGGATCGAATTGTCCCGCATGACGCGTTTTTTTTCGGGGAGTTGGGCTTGAGCGGCGAAATCAGGCCGGTGGCGAATGGTTACGCCCGGCTGAACGATGCGGCCAAGCATGGCTTTAAAAAGGCGGTGATACCGAAAGCGAATGCGCCCAAGAAAGCGATCGACGGCTTGACCGTGTATCCGGTCGCGACGCTGGCGGATGCGCTGGATATTCTGGCCGATTTGTAAGCCGCGCTTCTGATGATCAGCTCAGAAAAAATTGCAGCGACTTGTCATTGATGCTGAGCACGTCGTTATTGGTCAACTTGATGATTTTATTATCGATCGCTTCGCCGTTGACGGTCAGCGAGCCTTTGTTTTCGAGCGTCGAGACAAAATAGCCATCTTTTTTCCGGGTCACTACCACAATGCCTTGGCCTGGGCGTCCCAATTGCACCATATTTTTTTTGATCGGGATGATTTTGCCGATATTTTCGCCATCCATGATCTGAAAATTACCGTTCGGCAACTCGGGTTCGATGCCGAACAGCGGCGCGGCTGGCGAGGGTTCGCCGTTTAAAGCTTCGGCAAACGGCTTGAACATGCCGTCCGCAACGCTATCGCTGAAAAGCACATGATGTTTGCCCAGGGCAAGCATGTCGTTATTGTTCAGAACGCCTTCCTGGGTCTTTTCGCCGTTGATCGTAATCGGAAATTCATCCTGTAACGGCCTGATCGTGGCGATGCCGTTACGCAGCGTAATCACGGCGTGAACCGGTGCAATCGCCAGACTGTCTATCGTGACATCGTTGGTTTCGTCCCGGCCGATGCGTATCATGCCTTCACCAAACGAGAAGGATTCGATTTCTTTATCTTTAAAATAAACGGTCAGTTTTGGCATTTCATTAGCTGATTCATGAAAAATAACTGCCTTCATTATAGACAGTATTTTTTTTGATATTCAAGCAATGCATGCCATGCATAAACCGAGAGCATTCAAAAAAGACAAATTTCCGGCCTTTCTTAGCGAAAGGTCCGGAAATGATGCAACGGAAGAGAAATGGGGCCGAAGCTTATTTGGTGGTCTTGGGGGCGGGGGCTGGTTTTTCGGTTTTTTGAAGTTTTTGCATCTTTTCCATTCGATGCGTCATCATTTGCGCCTGATGCGCCTTCATCAGTTCGAATTGTTCGTTTTTCAGTTGTTCTTTTTTCTTGGCGTCGGGTTCGGCCAAAATCCGGTTAGAAAGATCATGCATCTTGAGCATATGGTCTTGATACATACGCATGTGCTGGTCCCGCTCTGCCTCGGACATATGGCCCCGCATACCCATGCCGCGATGCATGGGCATGCCTCCAGGCATGTCCATCGGTTCACCGGGGGCAGCCGGCGACTCCGCCGGGGTTTCGGCGTGGCTTGCCATGCTGAGAGGCAGTAGGAGAAAAAGCGCGGCGGATGTTATTTTTATGGGTTTCATGTCGATGTCCTTGGGTGTGTTGTGAAGATCAATTGAAATGAACGTTTTAAAAGACAGTAAATGGGCTCGGAAAGTTCCGGCGCATGGAAAGCCAATCAGGCTTAGGCTAAAAGTTAGCCGGATCGGTAAGGTGATGGGTTTGCGCTTTCGGGTATAATCTCGCACATCGAAACCAGCTTAATTTTTGTGATGAGTTATTACAAGCACCATGTCTTTATTTGCACCAACCAGCGCGAAGACGGCAGAAGTTGCTGCGCGGATCGTGACGCGCAGTCCTTATGCGATTATGCCAAGGAGCAGGTCAAAAAGCTCAAACTGAACGGGCCCGGCAAATGCCGGATCAATAACGCCGGTTGCATGGACCGCTGCAACAAGGGGCCGGTGCTGGTGGTCTACCCCGAAGCGGTCTGGTACACGTTTCAGAATCAGCAGGATATTGATCAGATCATCCAGGAGCATTTGCTCAATGACCGGATCGTCGAGCGCTTAAAAATATAGCTCGAATTCTGCCGTAGATTAGCCTAAACAAAGAGGAGCAAGTCATGGGGCTGGCTTTAAAAGATACTTTATTCCATTGCTACGGCGATTATCTGACCTGGCCTGACGATGTGCGCTATGAGTTGATCGATGGCGTGGCTTATAGGATGGCTCCGGCGCCGGATTTGCCCCATCAAGACGTGGCGGGGGAAATTTATTTTCAGGCACGGCAGGCATTACAGGGGAAATCCTGCCGTGCTTTCATTGCGCCGGTGGATGTGCGTCTTCCCAAGCATTCTGAAGCGGACGACAAAATCGACACTGTCGTTCAGCCCGACGTGCTGGTTGTCTGCGATTCCAACAAACTCGATCGCCGCGGTATCCGCGGCGCGCCGGACTGGATCGTCGAAGTGTTGTCGCCATCGACCGCGGGGCATGATCAAATCAAGAAACGCCAGCTTTATGAACGCCACGGCGTCCGCGAATATTGGCTGGTGCATCCGATCGATCGCGTACTGACGGTTTACCGCTTGCAGGGGGGCGAATACGGCAAGCCGGACATATCCGAATTGAAAGGTGAAACCGCGGTCGGCATCCTGCCGGAGATCGTGATCCAATGGGACGACTTGGCCGCGCGCCTGCCGACCGATTATTGATTCTAACTTAGAGACCTGCCAGGTTTTCCGGGCAATGCCGGAATGCCCTCGGTTTGTCGTATAATAGCCGCATTTTACCGGCTGTTTTGATGTCCCTTAGCGAAACCCTCAAGCAACTCTCCCGCCAATTACCGCAGTGTTTAAACCAGGACCGGAACGGCTTTAAACGCCAACTCGACCGCTTGCGCAGCGATTATCAGAAAGGCAAGCAGCCGGACGCTCAGGTTGCTACGCTGCAAAACCGCATCGAACAATCCGTTGCGAAGCGCAATCAACGCCTGGCCAGTGTGCCGGCGCTGAACTTTCCCGATTTGCCGGTCACCGGCAAAAAGGACGAGATCGGCGAACTGATCAGGAATAATCAAGTGGTTATCGTCTGCGGCGAGACCGGCTCCGGCAAGACCACGCAGTTGCCGAAGATCTGCCTGTCGATCGGCCTAGGCTCCGCCGGCTTCATCGGCCACACCCAGCCGCGGCGGATCGCCGCGCGCACGGTCGCGGACCGGATCGCGGAGGAACTCGGCGAGCCGCTCGGCAAGTCGGTCGGTTTCAAGGTGCGTTTCAGCGACAAGACTCATGCCGGCTCGCTGGTCAAACTGATGACCGACGGCATCCTGCTCGCCGAGACGCAGAACGATCCTTACCTGAATCAATACGATACGATCATCATCGACGAGGCGCACGAGCGCAGCCTGAACATCGACTTTTTGCTCGGCTACCTGAGATGGCTGCTGCCGAAGCGGCCCGATCTGAAGCTGATCATCACCTCCGCGACGATCGATCCGGAGCGCTTTTCGCGGCATTTCTTCGACGCGCCGATCATCGAAGTGTCGGGCCGCACCTATCCGGTCGAGGTTCGCTACCGGCCGGTCGAGGAACCGGAGAAAGACGAGGACGGCAAGAACGCGGCCAACGACGAAACCAGCGACAACCTGCAACAGGCGATTCTGGAGGCGGTCGACGAACTGACGCGCGATTTGCGCGGCGACATCCTGATCTTCATGAGCGGCGAGCGCGAGATCAAGGAAACCACCGAGTCGCTGAAAAAACATCATCCGTCCCAATACGAGATCCTGCCCTTGTACGCGAAGCTGAGTGCGAGCGAGCAGGAGCGTGTTTTCAAGCCGAAAGGCGGCAAGATTCGGATCGTGCTCGCGACCAACGTCGCCGAAACCTCGTTGACCGTGCCCGGCATCCGCGGCGTGATCGACACCGGCCATGCCCGGATCAGCCGTTACAGCCACCGCAGCAAGATTCAGCGGCTGCCGATCGAGCGCATCTCGCAGTCGAGCGCAAACCAGCGGGCAGGGCGCTGCGGCCGGGTCGCCGAAGGCATCTGCATCCGGCTGTATTCGCCGGAAGATTATCAGGCCCGGCCCGAGTTTACCGAACCGGAAATCCTGCGCACGAACCTGTCGGCGGTCATCTTGCAGATGACCGCGCTGAATCTCGGCGACATCGAGGATTTTCCGTTCATCGAGCCGCCCGAGGACAAGATGATCCGCGACGGCAAGACGGTCCTGCAGGAAGTCAATGCGCTCGACAAGCAGGGCAAGCTGACCGACATCGGCAAGCAACTGGTCAAATTTCCGACCGATCCGAAACTGGCGCGGATGCTGATCGCGGCAGAAAAGCAGCATTGCCTGACCGAGGTCGCGATCATCGTCGCCGCGCTGAGCATTCAGGACCCGCGCGAGAAGCCGTCCGACAAGCTGGCGCAGGCCGAGGCGAAACAGGCGGTATTCCGGCATGAGGATTCGGATTTTCTGACCTTGCTGAATCTCTGGAATCAGTTCGAGGAGCAGAAGAAGCATCTGTCGAACAGCAAGCTACGTAAATATTGCAGCGACCATTTCCTGTCCTATATCCGGATGCGCGAATGGTATGACATCCATGCGCAGATCATGCAGGTGATCAAGGGTGACCTGAACCTGAAGATGAATATGGTCGAAGCCAGTTATGTGGAAATCCATCGGGCGTTGCTGCCGGGCCTGCTGTCGAATATCGGCTTCCGGCACGAGCCATACGAATATCTCGGCGCGCGCGGGCTGAAATTCTTCATTTTTCCGGGCTCCGGCCAGCACAAGGCGCGGCCGAAATGGATCATGGCGGGCGAGCAGGTCGAGACCAGCAAGGTCTATGCGCGCACGGTCGCGAAGATCGAACCGGAATGGATCGAGCAATGCGCCGAGCATCTGGTCAAGCGCAACTATTACGATCCGCACTGGGAAAAGAAAGCCGGGCGCAGCGCGGTGTACGAACGCACCTTGCTTTATGGCCTGACCTTGCAGGCGGGCCGTAAAGTACCGTATGAACACGTCGATCCGAAGGCCGCGCGCGAAATCTTCATCCGCTCCGCGCTGGTCGATCACGACTATCACAGCAACGCGCCGTTCTACGTTGCAAACCAGAAACTGCTCGAAGAGGTCGGCTACATTCAGCACAAGGGCCGCCGTGTCGATCTGGTCGAGGACGAGGAATGGCTGTATCAGTTCTACGATAAGAAATTGCCGGCCGAAATCGTCAGTGGTATCGCACTCGACCAATGGCGTAAAAAAACCGAGCGCGACAATCCGAAAATCCTGTTTCTGACCAAGGAAGACCTGACCCGCGAGCAGGATCATGTGGTCAACGAATGGGATTATCCGGACAGCAAGAAAATCGGCAATCTGACGATTGCATTGCAATACCGTTTCGAGCCCGGTCACGACGAGGACGGTGTGACCGCGATTATCCCGGTGCATCAGTTGAACCAGGTCTCGCAAATTCCGTTCGACTGGCTGGTGCCGGGGCTGCTCGAAGAGAAATGCATCGCCTTGATCAAGTCGCTGCCGAAGCCGATCCGTAAGCATTTCGTGCCGGTGCCGGAGACGGTCAAACAGTGTCTCGAAATCGAGCCGGAGTTCAAGGGCTCCTTGTATGAATGGCTCGGCAACCGGCTGCGCAAGCTGACCGGCGAGGCGATCCCGTTGAATGCCTGGAATGCCGAGCAATTGCCCGAGCATTTGAAAATGAATTTCCGGGTCATCGACGACCAGGGCAAGCTGCTCGATTACGGACGCGATCTGAAAAAACTCCAGGCCAAGCATGGGGTCGTGGCCGGCGACAGCTTCGACCAGCTCGCGGCGGACGAACTGAATTACACCGGCTGCATCCAATGGGCTTTCGACGATCTGCCGGACACCCGGCAGTTCATGCAGCGCGGTCAGGCGTTTATCGGCTATCCGGCGATCGTCGATGAGGGCGACGCGGTCGGCGTGCGCCTGTTCGACACCGAACGCAAGGCCGCGCAGCAGCATCAGGCCGGCTTGATGCGCCTGTATCAGTTGCAGCTGCGCAAGGAATGCACCTATATCCAGAAAAACGCGCCGCAGTCGGCTGCGGCCGAGCTGGCCTATCAACGCCTGCCGAAGCATCCGATCATCCAGTATCAGCCGTCCGGCTCGTTCAAGGAGGATCTGCTGTTCTGCGTTCTGAGTCATGTGTTTATCGACGGACGGACGATCCGCGGCAAGGAGGCGTTCGAACGCAATTTGCAGCAGTCGAAGCCGAACCTGATCTCCGCCGCGAACGAGACCGGCAAGATCGTTTTGGAAATCATGCAGCAGTATGCGGAGATCAAAACCCGCTTGCAACGCCTGAATGCTAACGATCCCTTGGCCAAGGATGTCAACCAGCAACTCAATCTGTTGATATACGCAGGCTTCATCCGGCATACCCCGCACGACCAGCTCAAGGCGATCCCGCGCTATCTGAAAGCGGCTCTGTACCGGCTCGACAAGCTCGGCAACGACCCGCAAAAAAATCAGGAAATTCAGCGCTATTCGATCCGCTTCTGGCAGGACATCGAGAAAAAATCGAAAAAGGAAGCGATCATCCCCGAGCAGGACCCTTTCCGCTGGGCGCTCGAAGAGTTCAGGGTGTCGCAGTATGCGCAGCAATTGAAGACCGCCTATCCTGTGTCCGCGAAACGCTTGGAGAAAGCCTGGGATGAAAGAAGCTGATCTGAAATTTGATTAGCCGAGCCAAATGATTTTGATTCAATAGCATTTATGCACAGCACAAATCAATGACTTACCGCGTGTCAAGCGCTACCGGAAAAAAACTTAAAAACGCGCGTAAGTCATTGATTTTTTAATGCATGAGGGGATTGATTCGTTTTTATACAAACTGACTTAAGTGTAATAAAAACGGTACTTTTGGACGCTCAAAAACAAGCTATCCACAAAGTTATCCACAGGATTTGTGAATAACTGATGTGATGCATTTTCCACGAAAAACACGAAAGGCACGAAAAATTTCATAGCCCAATCCGTTCAACCGTTGCTTTCGGATAGCGACCCAAGTTGACTACAAACCCAAGCGCATTCCCGTCGCTTTCAGGTAATTTTGATTTCGAGCGAATACGGCGCACACAAAAATTTGCATGAATGAAAAAACTGCTCGGTGCCGGGTCATCCAGGCGGCGCCATGAATTGGAAAAAACGCCTTGGGGTGTTGACAAATTCTTTCGTAGCAACCGCGTTTATGCACAGCACAAATCAATGACTTACAGCGTGTCAATAGGCGCTTTGCAAAACCGCGAAATCGCATGTAAGTCATTGATTTTTTATTGTGTCAGCGGATTGGTTCGTTTTTATACAAATTAACCAAACTGTAATAAAAACGGTACTTTTGCGCTCTCAAAAACAATCTATCCACAAAGTTATCCACAGATTTTGTGCATAAAATTTTGCGGATAAGGATGGCGATTACCCCCGCCGCCAGGCATGAAACCTCGCCAGCCATTTCAGCAAGGTCTCCGGCTGATGAGCGCGTTTCCAGACGCCTGCCGCATATTTGTTCGCTTCGGCCAGCGTCGGGTAGATATGAATCGTGCCGAGGATTTTGTTCAGGCCGATATGGTGTTTCATCGCGAGGATGAATTCGGCGAGCAGGTCGCCGGCGTGTTCGCCCGCGATCGTGACGCCGAGTATCTTGTCCTTGCCCGGCACGGTTAAAACTTTTACGAAGCCGTGCGCTTCGCCGTCCGTGATCGCCCGGTCCAGGTCGGCCAGATCGTAAAAACTGGTTTCATAGGGAATGCCTTGGGCTTTCGCATCCTGTTCGTTCAATCCGACGCGCGCGACTTCCGGTTCGGTAAAGGTGGCCCAGGGAATCACCGAATAGTCGGTGCGGAATTTTTTGATGCCGCCGAACAGCGCGTTGACCGCCGCATACCAGGCCTGGTGCGCGGCGGTGTGGGTGAATTGATAGGGGCCGGAGACGTCGCCGCAGGCGAAGAGGTGCGGGTAGTTGGTCGCCTGAAACGCATCGATCCGAATCGTCTTGTTCGGCGACAGTTCCACGCCGAGTTCTTCGAGCCCGTAGCCTTTGACATTGGCCGCGCGCCCCAACGCGACCAAGACTTCGTCGAAAGCGATCGTGACGGTGCTGCCCGCGTGTTCGGCGACCAGCATTTTTTCGCCGTTTTCGTTTTTGAACTGTTTGGCGGTATGGCCCAGTTTCAAGTCGATGCCTTCGCTCCGAAACCTCTCCTCGACCAGCGCCGAGACCTCCGGATCTTCGCGCAGCAACAGGCGCGGCGCCATTTCGATCAGGGTGACCTGAATATTGAGGCGCGCAAAGCATTGCGCCAGTTCGCAGCCGATCGGGCCGCCGCCGAGCACCAATAGGTGCTTCGGCGCGGTGCGGAGGTTCCAGACGCTGTCCGAGGTTAGATAGCCGATCTGGTCGAGGCCCGGAATCGGCGGCACCAGGGGGCGGGCGCCGGCGGCGATCACGATAGCGCGCGCGCTGAGGGTGCGTGTGCCGGTTGCGCCGGCAATCTCGATGGTCCAGGGCGAGGTCAAGCGGGCGCTGCCGGTCGCGACCTCGACGCCGAGGCCGGTGTAGCGCTCGATCGAGTCGTGCGGAGCGACCGTTTTAACGACCGTTTGCACGCGCTCCATGATCTCGCCGAAAGTGAATTCGGCCTGCATTTGTTTAATGCCGAATTCGGCGGCACGCCTGCCGAGCGCGAGCAGGCGGGTCGTGCGGATCAGAGCCTTGGACGGCACGCAGCCGGTGTTCAGGCAGTCGCCGCCCATCTTGTGTTTTTCGATCAGGAGCACCTTGGCCTTGACCGCGGCGGCGATATACGAAGTGACGAGGCCGGCCGAGCCAGCGCCGATCACCGCGAGGTTGTAGTCGAATTTTTTCGGAGGCTTCATTTTGCGGGCAGATTCCGGTTTCATCGGGGCAGTATCTCCACCAATTTTTTCGCGGCCAGCGGAAACAGACCCAATAACGCAAAGGCGCCGACCAGGGGCGGCGAGAGAATGCCGGACAACGAATCGATCTTGGTCAATTGCGTGCCTGCATTCACATAAACCAACGTTCCGGCCAGCATGCCGGCCTGACTGACCCAGTAAAAGGTCACGGTCTTGATCGAAGTTAGTCCCATCGCGAGATTAATCACGAAGAACGGAAACAGCGGCACCAGGCGCAGCGTGAACAGATAATAGGGGCCGTCCTTCGCGAGGCCCGCGTCGATCGCGGCAAGACGGTCGCCGAATCTGGCCGCGACCGTGTCCCGGAACAGGAAGCGGGCGGCCAGAAAGGCCAGCGTCGCGCCGATGCTCGATGCAAACGACACGATCAGCGTGCCCCACAGCAGCCCGAACAGGGCGCCGCCGGCCAGCGTCAGCACCGTCGCGCCGGGCAGCGACAAGCCGGTCACCGCGATATAAACTGCCGCGTAGGCCAGCGTAGCCAGCAGCGGATGGGCGTCGCGGTAGGCCGCCAGGCGGGCGGATTCGGCCTTGACGCGTTCGAGCGTCAGCCATTGATCGAGATCGAAAAGAAAAAAGGCGCCGATTGCGATGGCGATGATCGCAAGCAGCCGGATTTGTAAGGTCGTCATCGTTTTATTCCCTCAAATTGATCAAGGATCGGTCGAATAACCGGAAGAATCCTGACAGTGTTTTATTGTACAATGCGCTCATGTTAACCCTGTTTGCTTTATTCATGCCGTTTTCCCTGCTTCCCCTCGATGGATGCCGCCGTATCCTGCAGACAAAATCCAGCACCCCCCTCCGGCTGGCGTTGGTGAAACGGCAATGCCGTTGTGTATATAGGCGTTGATAGCGATGAGAAACATAAAGTTCATCGTGTGGGCCGTTCATTGTGCGGTAGCGGTTTTCCGATCTCTCTTTGATTTCCAGGGCAGGGCTGCGATCGACTGATGAATTTGTTGAGCCGGATTGCTTTTATCGAAGAAATTGGGCGAATTGCCGAAACCAGCCACCAGCAACATACGTTGCTGTATGCGGAGATCAATCATACCCTGCAAATCGCCAGTCTGACTCAAGGCACCGCGGCGGCGGAAGAGCTTTTTACCCGGATTCAGGCGCTGATCATCGGCAAAGTCGCATCGATCGCGGGCGCGAGCATCGGCAAACTGGAGCGCAACCGCTTCGGCATCCTGCTGAAATTGCCGGTGCCGGAAAGCCTGGAATTTGCCGAACAACTGGCGAATCTGATCGATCAGCAATGCATCATCGTGGCCGACATTGCGTATTATCCGAAGCTGATCATCGGCGTAACCTCGCTGTCGCCCGAATACAAAACCCCTGAACGCATTCTGGCCGCGGTCGACGAAGCGTTGTTTCAGGCCAAACGCGCCGGCAACAGCGTGGTCAAGCTGATCGAACACGACGATCCGGTCTTGCATGAGTATTATGACCTGTTGAAGCTGTTGCCGGAACTCAGGGAAGGCTTGACCAATCATGCGTTCGTGTTGTTTGCGCAGCCGATCTTGCCGATCAACGCCGCGAATGTCGAAAAAAAGGCCGAAGTGCTGTTGCGTTATAAAAACGACTGCGGCGACAGCCAGACGCAAAGACGCTTGCTCAGGGCCGCCGAACTGTTCCATATCAGCCGGGAAGTCGACCTCTATGTGGTGCAGCAGTTATGCCGCTATCTCGCCGAATATCCGCAGTCTGTGATGTATTCGCTGAATATTTCCGGCAGCACGATCCGTTATCCGGGCTTTGTCGAGAAAGTCGAAAAGAATTTCAAATATTACGGGGTCGATTCGAGCCGAGTCTGTTTCGAAATCACCGAAACGGTCGCCGATCATGACTATCAGCAGGCCAGCGAGTTCATGCGCCTGTTGAAAGACAATTTGGGGTGTTTGCTGTCGCTGGACGACATCGGCATCGGCTCGAGCAATCTGGCGAATCTGTCCAAATTCAATGTCGATTATTTCAAGATCGACGGTCTGTTCATGCAAAATATCCTGCAGTGCCCTTATTCCGAACTGGTGGTCAACTTTATTAGCACAGCGGCCAAGTTGTTCAATAAGGAAACGATCGCCGAGTATGTCGAAAATGCCGAGCAATTGGAGAAATTGAAGGCTTTGGGTGTCGATTATGCGCAGGGCTATTATGTCGGCAAGCCTTCTCTGCTGTTTGATCCGGCGACACTTTGTAAGAAATAGGTTTTTCTGCTCCTCCTAACGCCTTTGGGGGATAATTGGCTTTTTGCCCGTATCGGGCAGATTGTTCGGACTTCAATATCAATCCATCATCATCACTATGTTCAACTCTTTAACTTTCATGGTCCATGGCGGCGCCGATCACGGCGGCGGGATAGCGGCGGCGATTGGCGGCCTGCTCAGTTTTCTTGAAAAACTGGCGGGCATGGGACCGCCGGAAATATTTTCGACTGTGCTGCCCGGCATCGCCACGATGCAGAACATCCATCCGCTGCTGGTGCATTTTCCGATCGCGTTCTTGTCGGCCTTTTTCGCGCTCGATCTGATCGGAAGCCTGGCCAAAAAACCGAACTGGCGCGCGGTCGCGAGCGGCTTGTTGTACCTCGGCGCCGTCGCTTCGATTTTTACCGCGACCGCCGGCTTTATCGCGGCCGATTCGGTCCCGCACGGCGGAAACGTGCATCAAGTCATGGAGAATCATGAGCACTTCGGCATCGCGGTGGTCATTTTCGCGCTGTCGCTGGCCGGCTGGCGCGCGCTGAAAGGCGGCGTGATTGAAGGCGTCGCGAACACGCTGTTTCTGATCCTGGCCGCGGTCATGTGCGGCCTAATGGTATTAGGCGCCGATTTGGGCGGTTTGATGGTTTACCATTACGGCGTGGCGGTGTCGGCGGTGCCGGTCAGCGAAGAGGCCTTGATGCACCACCATGACGGGGAGGAACTTCATGACCATGAGCATGAGCATGAGCATGAGCTCGGGACAGTGCCCGAGGAAACGCATGGCCATAATCATGAGCCGGCGCCCGTGTCAGAGCCAACTCATGACCATGAAGCCGAGCCCGCGCATACGCATGCCCCTAGTGCTGAACATACGCATAATCATGACCATGCTCATGACCCTAGCCATCAGCACAATCATGCTCACCCCGAGACGGGCCAATGATCAACGCTCACAGGCCATAATGCTTGCGTTTGCGCCAGAACGTCGCGCGGCTCATGCCGGCGAGCCGGGCCGCTTCGGTGACTCGGCCGTGGCTTTGCCGCAGCGCCTCGCCGATCGCCTGTTTTTCCTGCTCAGGGCTCTGCAGCGGCAGGGCATTGGCGGCAGGCGCGATCGTTTTCGGTTCGCTGAATTCGGGCGGCAGTTCCGATTGGCGTAAGGTCGCGCCGCGTCCGACCGCGAACGCATACTCGATCACATTCTGCAATTCCCGGACATTGCCGGGCCAGTGATAATCGAGCAACAGGCGCATTGCCTGTGGGTCGATCTTGTCGATTTTTCTGAATTTGCGCGCATTGTGCCGGGCGATGAAATGCCAGATCAACAGGCTGATGTCCTCGCGCCGCTCCCTGAGCGGCGGAATGAAAATCGGCACGACGCGCAGCCGGTACATCAAATCTTCGCGAAAATGGCCGGTTTTGACCTCTTCCCTGAGCGAGCGGTGCGTCGCCGCAACGATGCGCACATCCGCGTCGAGCAGGCGGTCGCCGCCGACCGGCATGAAATTTCTTTCCTGAATCACCCTGAGCAGTTTGGCCTGCAATTCCAGCGGCAGTTCGGCCACCTCGTCCAGAAACAGCGTGCCGCCCTCGGCGCGTTGAAACACGCCTTTATGATCCTTGATCGCGCCGGTAAACGCCCCGCGCACATGCCCGAACAATTCGCTTTCGAGCAAGTTGGCGGACAGCGCCGCGCAATTGATCGCCAGAAACGGCGCGTTTCGGCGCGCGCTGAGATCGTGAATCGCTTTTGCGACCAGCTCCTTACCCGAGCCGCTCTCGCCCCGGACCAGCACGGTCGCTTCGGTCTCGGCCGCATTCCGGATGATCTGAAAGACATTGCGCATCGCCGGCGAACGGCTGATGATGCCTTGAAAGTTTTGCTCGCGCTCCGAAGCCGTTCGCGGCTTTTCGACCGCATCGGCCGGGGTTAAGAGAGCGATGCCGCCTGAAGGAGCGCCATGCCGGTCATAGAGCAGGCGGGCGGATTGGTGCAGGGCCATCATGACCCCGTCCTGCGGCGGCGTATGGATGGTTCGCATCGCGTCCGCATGAATCCTGAATTCCGGCGGACAGGTTTCCCCCGGATGGCTGCCGGTGAGCCGTTCCGCGCCGGGGCTCCAATACAGCAAGTTCTGCTCCCGGTCGACGATGTAAAACGCGAGGGATTGACAAATTTCGAGCAGGGCCGCAAAGGACGAGCGGCTGTCGAGCCCTTCGAGCCAGTGGTTCGGCAGGTTTATAGCGTCAGGCATTGATCGGGTTGGTGATTCATCGAAGGGGAGGTGGCTTGTGCATAGAGGAGCCGATATTAGCCGAGCGCTGCCGGCAAATCAATCATAAACGATCGGTTCCAATTTTCGTGTTTTGATCGGAGTGCGGCGCTCTGGAGTATAATTTGCCTTTTGCAAATTCAGTTCAGGACCGAAAGTGATCGATCAAATCAATGCCTTGCTGCCGCAGACCCAGTGCGGCAAATGCGGCTATCAGGGCTGTAGGCCTTATGCGGAGGCGATGGCGGCGGGCGCCGCCGACATCAACCGCTGTCCGCCTGGCGGCGAGGAAGGCATACTGGCGCTGGCGAATTTTATGGGCGTCGAGCCGAAGCCGCTTGATCCCGGGTGCGGCGAGCATAAAGCCAGGGCCGTTGCGGTGATTATCGAGGCCGACTGTATCGGCTGCGTGAAGTGCCTCTCGGCCTGTCCTGTCGATGCGATCATCGGTTCGGCGAAGCAGATGCATACGGTGATCGCCTCGGAGTGCACCGGCTGCGAGCTGTGCATCGCGCCGTGTCCGGTCGATTGCATCGTGATGCAGGAAACGCCGGCCGAGAGTCCGGCGCTGGCCGGGGCGCTGAAACCGCTGCGCGCGGAACTGGCCAAAAGCCGCTATGAGCTGCGGGGCCTTCGCAAGGCGCGCGATGAAGCCGAAAAAGCGGCGCGGGCGCGGGAGAAGAAAGCCGCGTTGCTGGCGAAGATGCAGGCAGCGGTGCGCTGAGGATTGCCCGTCGTTGATCGCTCTAGTGCAAGGAATACGGCTGCATCGCCTGTAAACAGTCCACAACGGCCTCGGCGATGGCCCGGGCCACCCGGTCTCGGCCTTCCTTGCCGGTCACGTTCATTTCGTCCCGAGGATTGGCGACCACGCCGGCCTCGACCAGGACGGCCGCCTGCCGGGCGGTACGCAGCACTGCCAGCCCGTCATAGTAATGGATGCCGCGGCCTTGATCCGCAAACGGCCGATTTTCACCCTTGACCGGTGTGGCATGATAGAGCGAAGGCTGAAAGCCGGCGCCGATCAGCCGGTCGCCGATTAGCTTCGCGCAGGCCAGGCTTTGATCGATTCGCTGATTTTTTCGCGAAACAAACAGCGAATAGCCGCGGTAGTGTTCAGCCTGGGCGAACCAGTCCGGCTGTACCGAGTCGTGATGCAGCGAAATAAACAGCCTGTCTTTTGCGGCCAGCGCCGTACGTTCGGTCAGAACCTCCATCTCGCCGTCCGCGCCGATCAGGCGATAACCGATGCCGAGCCGTCGAAGGTGAGCGGCGACTGCTTCCGCGAGCCGCCGGTTCAGTTCCCACTCGGGCACGCCGCCGGCGCTGATCGTGCCGGGGTGGCTTCTTGAATGACCGATGTCGAGTGCGACCTCGGCGGCGGTGCTAGAAAGGCTCAAGCAAGTCAGCAGTAAAAACAGGGACTTCATCGGCGTCAGTCAGGCGTATTCCGGTTGTTCACGGTAGTATAACGGGTGCCGTCAATTTCGGCGACGGCGAATACTTGCGGCCTCAGGCAGCGAATGATAAGCTCTAGTCCTGTGTGCATACACAGACCTTCCGGAGTGCCGAGCGCGCCAAATACGTGCCGGTGAAGGTTTTCAATCGAGCAGGGTTCAACAAACATAACGATAAGGCGCCCATCATGACTCAAATCCATCCTATCCTGGCAAAACAACGCGACAGCTTGACCCATCAACCCGCGAACAGCGGCTTTAATGACGAGGAGGCAAAAAAGATGATCGAATTCTGCATCGAACTGAACGATCAGGACAGCAGAATCGATCCCAGAAATGCCGGTAACCCCGAGTTCATCGCCAACCTTGACGGTTGCGCAAAGGTCTATGACAGCCGCGACGGCCTCGGCGAGAATCCGAACGACAACGGCTTCGGGGTTTTCGAGAATGCCTGGCTTTTGTATAAATACACGGCGAATCCGGGGCATTATGTGCTGGCGATTCGCGGCACGATAGGCCAGGCCAAGAGCATTCTGGACGATGTCTTGGCGACGACGATAGCGGCCAATGCCGGCATCGAGTTTCCTAAAAACAGGATATTGCCGGTCACTTTCGCGGCGACGCCGGGCGCGGAAGTGCATCTGGGTTTCGCCTATGCGGCATTCACGCTGCTGTTCGACAAGCAAAGAGGCATCCTGAAGCAGTTGTCGGACAACGTGCCGGCGGGCGTGCACTTGACGATAACCGGACACAGCCAGGGCGCGGCGATCGCAACCCTGGTGCACGCGTTTTTGCATTACGCGCTCACCGACCCTAGCGACAGGTACGGTCTGAATGCGAAAGCGCTGCAACTGAAATCGTATCTTTTCGCTCAGCCCAAGCCGGGCAATGCCCAATTCGGGATCGACTTTGCGCGTATCGCAGGCAGCCGGGGCGCGGCTTTCGTGATCAACAACCATCTCGATCCGGTCACGAAGGTGCCGTTAACGAACCAGACCTTAGCCGAGGCGGTTTATGATACGCTCGCAGAAAGCGCGATGCAGGGGATGGGCGCCAAGAGGGCGGTGATCAAAGGGCTGGGAGGCCTCTCGCGTGTCATCTTCAAGACGCGCAATCAAATTGCCGAATGGGTCGGAAACAAGACTGCGAAACTGTACCATCAACACGAGATGGACCAGATCGATACGCATTATTTCGATGATTTGCCGCCGATTGCCGATACGCCGGTCAATTCGTTGAATTATTCGGTGTGCGGGACTTTGGTTCCGCTCTTCGGTGTTTTCGATGGCGGCGATCTTTATCCCCCGGCGCAGCCGGGAGAAGTCGATTTTCTGCTGCAGCATCATGCCACGACGTATCGGAAACTGATGCAGCAGGTGTAAAGCCGGGGTGGTTTTAGTGGTGACTGTTTGGAACCCTTTGCTTGTCACTGGCCCTTTTAGCGAGCTTGGCGAAAAGCCGGCTCGCCAAAGGGGACAACGGTCATAGGGCTATCGTTTTGCCGCTGGTCATCAATTCAATCTCTTCGACGATTTCTTCCTGGCGCAAGCGGTTGCGCTGCCGCATCAATTCGTCGCCGCCTTCGTCGAGATGGCTGAGCGCATTCTCCATTTGCATCAGACGCATGTGATTTTCGACACGGATCGAGCGCAACAAGATCGCCAGCAGCTGGTGGAATAAATAATGCTCGGCGATGCCGGCGGCAGTTTCGACGGGCGAGGCGAAAATATCGGGCGGGTAGCCGGCTGCGGCAGGACGCTCGTTTGCCGCCGGCAACAGGCGCTGGCTGCGCGCGCCGTGTTCGTCGCGAAAACAGGCGATCAATCCCGGCGCGCCTCGGTGTTGTTGCCGCAACTCGGCGATCGCCGGCAGTATCCTCTCGATCGTGGCGGCGGCATCGAGCCCGCCATTCGCACCTGCCACGCGTTCGATCATCGGGTTTACCGGCAGCAAATCGTAGAGACGTTCGCCGATCAGGATCACGGGCTGCTGTTGATCCGCGTTTTCCTGCCAGCAGCGCAGCACATCTTCGTTGAAACTGCCGCAAAATCCCCGCACCGAACCGAACAGCAGCCAGACGTCGTAATCAGGTTTTTCACGCGGGGGCAGGGCGAACGTGACATCGTTCAGCGCTGCGCTCAGATTTTGCACGAGCTGCTGCTGGGTGGCCTCGCGTTTGCCGACCTTGCGCAATTCGGCCAGCGCAAAACTGCGCATCGCGCCGAGGATACCCGACAGGTCTTCATACAAGGCCAGGCGGGTTTCTATTTCACGCCGCTGGCTCATGCGCTTCGCTCAACCAGGATTTCAGTTTGACCAGCCATTTCGGTTTGGGGGTTTCGAGCTTCAGACCGGAATCCGGCAATTGTTCGAAGACCCGATGCAAGCGTTTGGCGGCCTGTTCCGGCGGGATCCCATTCAGCAAGCCTTCGCCGTAGGCCAACAGCCAGGCCAGATGCGCCTGTTCGGACAACGGTTCGAGCCGGTCCTGTTTCAATATTTCGCGCAGCAGGCGTCCGTGCCGGAGTTTTTCCTCGACGCCGGCTTCGAGTCTGGCACCGAAACGGGCAAACAATTCGAGTTCCAGAAATTGCAGATAATCCAGGCGAATCCGCGCGGATGCCGCCTTGATCGCCTCATGCTGCGCTTTGCCGCCGATCCGCGACACCGAGCGGCCGATGTCGATCGCGGGCAGGAAGCCGGCTGCGAACAGTTTGCTTTCGAAATAAATCTGGCCGTCGGTGATCGAAATTAAATTGGTCGGAATGTAGGCGGACAGTTCCCCCTGCCGGGTTTCGATGATCGGCAGCGCGGTCATGCTGCCGCCGCCGGAAGACAGGCCCAGCACGGTCGAGCGTTCGAGCAGGCGCGAATGCAGGTAAAAAATATCGCCGGGATAGGCCTCGCGTCCGGGCGGCCGTTGCAGCAGCAGCGACAGTTCGCGGTACGATTGCGCATGGCGGGTCAGATCGTCGTAAACGACCAGCGTATCGCGGCCGAGGCGCATCCAGTGTTCGGCGATCGCGCAACCGGCGAACGGGGCCAAATAGCGGAAACCGGGCAGCGCGTTCGCTTCGGCGACCACCACGACGGTATAGTCGAGCGCGCCGGCCGCGCGCAGGGTCTCGATCGTGCCGGCGACCGAGGAGCGGGGCTGCCCGATCAGCACGAATATGCAGCGTACGTCGCGGCCCTTCTGATTGATCACCGCATCGAGCGCGAGCGTGCTTTTGCCGGTGCCGTCGTCGCCGATGATCAGCTGGCGCTGGCCTTTGCCGATCGGTATCAGCGCATCGACGATTTTGTTGCCGGTATATAAAGGGTCTTTTACGAAATCGCGTTCGATGATCGGCGGGGCGGCGGCTTCGAGCGGATTGAACTGACTGAAGTCGGGATCGGGCAAGCCGTCCAACGGTTTCCCCAAGGGATCGACCACACGGCCCAATAAGACTTCGCCGACGCCGATTTCGAGCTTTCGGCCCGTATGCTGTACCGACATGCCGGCGGTGACGCCCTGCGACTGCGACAGCAGAATCGCGCCGAGCATGTCCTTGGCGAGTTGGAACACCAGGCCGGTGCTGCCGTCGTCGAAGCTGATCAGCTCGTCGAGCCGCGCGGTCGGCAGGCCGCGAATCAAGGCGATGCCGTCGCCGATGCCGGCAACGCTGCCTCTTTCGCTGAGCCTCAGGCCGAAGCGGTAATCCTGTAAGTTCACGGCGGCTAATTTATCGGGCATGATCGGTTTGCCGTTTAAAAAACGCCAGTTCATCGGCCAGATTCACATGCAGCTGGCATTCGCCGACGATCGCGCACAGGCCCGCGATCAACATAGGATCTTCCGTAAAGGCCGCCTGTAAGGTTTTCCCTGCGGCCGCGCTCAGTCCGGTTTCGATCGCGGCGCGGAGCGTTGGATCTAAAGGATGCGCCGAAACGACCGTCATCGAAGCGTTTTCCGGCAGCGCTTTGCCGGCTTTGCTCAGCGCGCCGCGCTCGTTTTCCGGCAGCGCCGCCAAATCTTCCAGAAACAAGCCGGCGATGCGCTCGGTCAGCTCTTTAGATGCCAGGCGCTTCAGCATCGCCGCCGCCTCGTCGTAGGCCTGGCCGGTCGCCGAGCGCAGTAATTCCGCTTCACGCGCGGCCAGCAAGGTCGCATTGCGCACCTGCATTTTTTCTTCTTCGCCGGCCAAGGCTTGTTTGATGTTGGCCATTTCCTGGGTTTTCAGCAGCGCCAATTCTTCGGTCAATTGCCGGCGGCTGTTTTCGCATTCCTGACGCCAGTCGGCCAGACGCGATTCATATTGCCGGCGCAGCGTCTCGGCTTCGTCGCGCATCGCCTGGGCTTGCGCGCTTTGCTCGCCGATTTTTTGCTGACGGGCGACGAGCAAGTCCAGCACCGGCCGATAGAGGAAACGTTGCAGAATCCAAATCAAGACCAGGAAGTTCAGGATTTCGAGGATGAATGTCGTCCAGTCGAGTTGCATCGTCAGTCCCAGCCGCTTATTTCAGGAAATATTCGAGCAAAGGATTGCGGAACAGGATGATCAGCGCAATGACCAGACAGTAGATCGCCAGCGATTCGATCATCGCGAGGCCGATGAACAGGGTGCGGGTGATCGTTTTTTCGGCTTCGGGCTGGCGCGCCAGGGCTTCCAGCGCGCTGGCGATCGCACGGCCCATCGCAATCGCGGGCAGCATGGTGCCGAGCGCGATGACGATGCCGGCGACGGCGGTCGACAGCGTGCTGAATAAATGCAGGTCGTTCATGATTTTTCCTCGGAAGATGGTGAATTCGTTTCGGATTCGCCGGGCTCCAGCGCGCCGGCAATATAGATCAGGGCCAGCATGCCGAAAATGTAGGCCTGCACGACCGCCTCGATCACATGCAGCATCAACAGCGGCACCGGCACCAGGAAGCCCGCGATCAACAGCACCAGGAGGGCCGCCATCTCCAGGCTCATCATGTTGCCGAACAGACGGATCGCCAGCGCCAGGGTGCGGGTGATTTCGCTGATGATATGGAAGGGCAGCAGGATCACGCTCGGTTCGGTGTAATGCCGCAAGTGGTTTTTGAGGCCGCGTCCGCGAATGCCGTACCAGTGGCTTGCCAGAAACACCAACACTGCCAGCGCCGCGGTTGCGGACAGATCACGGGTCGGCGCATGCAGGCCCGGAATCAGCCCGGTCAGATTCGCGGCCAGCACGAACAGCCACAACGTGCCGACAAAAGGCAACACCTGGCGCACAGCAGTTGGCGGCAACACTTCCGTCAGCGCGCCCTCGATCGCGATCAGAACCGCCTCGATCGCGGTTTGCAGGCGGCCGGGGGCGGCGCGCAAGGTCAGATGCCCGAGGAGCGCCAGCAGCGTAAACACCAGCATGATGCCCCAGGTCGTCACGACCGTGCTGGTGATGCCGAAGGGACCGATTTGCCAGACGATCTCGGCGCCGAGTTCCGAATGATTCATGTGCGGTCCCTCAAAAAGCGGAAGACGTTATAGCCGCCGACCGTGATGCCGAGCACGATCAGGCTGACGGTCCAGCGTACCGAATAGCCGGAAGCCAGGGTATCGAGCCAGCGGCCGAGATAGGCGCCGGCCACGATCGGCACGACGAACAACAAACCCAAGGTCCCGCCGTACAGCAGAATGCCGATCCAGGTTGCGGGCCTGAAGGCCTTGTTTTTCAGGCGCTCGATGTCGCGCCGGGTGTGTTTGGACAATTTGTCTCGATAGGGCATCAGGCTTAACTCCCGCGGCGTTGATTGCTTAACTCGGCCAGCCGTTTGACCAGCGAATGTTCGATTTCGGAGAGCGCGGCGCGCGAGCGGTGCACTTCGGAGTCGGTCTGCTGCATCGCCGCTTCCAGATCGGCGCAAATCGCGTCCGGGTCGATGCCGAGAAAGTAGCGCACCGTCGTGACCGTCAAGCGGTTGTCGGCAAAACGCAAGACGCCACCCGGCATCGCGAGATAACGCCAGACGCCGCTGTCGTCACAGAAGCGCGCGAGTCCGTAACGCAACAGCGCGACCGTATGCGCATGGCCGGCCAGGATGCCGAAACTGCCGCCTTCATCGGCTGCGATGAACTGGCCGACCTTCTCGAAGCGGGTCAGCTCCAGGGTGTCGATCAAAGTCAGAGCAAACGTCTTCATGCCGGCATCGCGCCTTTCATATAACAGTTGGCCTCGCTGAAATGATCGAATTTGCCATCGATGAAGGCCTCGCAATCGCCGATTGTCTGTTCGAGCGGCACGCGCACGCCGGGGATGCCGGTATGGTCGGCAACCGTGTTGAAAGGCTGCGTCAGGTAGCGCTGCAAGCGCCGGGCGCGCTCGACGATCAGGCGGTCTTCCTTGGACAACTCCTCGATGCCGAGCATCGCGATGATGTCTTCGAGTTCGTGATAGCGCGACAAGTGTTCGCGTACCGCGCGGGCGACCTGATAATGGCGGTCGCCGAGAATCCGGTGATCCATCATCCGGCTGCTCGAGCGCAACGGGTCGACCGCGGGATAAATGCCCTTGGCGGCCTGCTGGCGGGACAGGATCACCACGCTATCCAAGTGGCCCAAAATCGTCGCGACGGCCGGGTCTGACATGTCATCGGCCGGCACATACACCGCCTGTACCGAGGTGATCGAACCGGACCGGGTCGAGACGATGCGTTCTTCGAGCGAGGCGACTTCAGTCAACAGGGTCGGCTGATAGCCGACGGTCGCCGGCATGCGCCCGAGAAGCCCCGAAATTTCGCTGCCGGCCTGCACGAAGCGGAAGATATTGTCCATCAGGAATAGCACCTCCGTCTCCAGCGTATCGCGCAGGTATTCGGCATAGGCGAGCGCGGTATAGCCGACATGGAAGCGCACGCCGGGCGACTCGTCCATCTGGCCGAAGACCAGTAAGGCCCGCTCCAGCACACCGGCCTCGCCCATCTCCTTCCAGAGTTCATGGCCCTCGCGCATGCGCTCGCCGACGCCGGCATAGACCGAGACGCCCTGCATCGCGCTGCTGACCGCATGCATGAACTCCATCATCAAGACGGTCTTGCCGACGCCGGCGCCGCCGAACAGGCCGGTTTTGCCGCCGCGCACGAACGGGCACAAGAGGTCGATCACCTTGATGCCGGTTTCCAGGATACGGCTGGCCGGCAGGGTCTCCGAGAGCAAGGGCGGCGAGGACAGGATATTGCGGTAGGTCGCAGAAGGCAGGGCAGGGCCGCCGTCCAAGGCTTCGCCGAACACGTTCAGCATGCGCCCGAGGCAGGAGGGATCGACCGGCACATGCAGCGGCGCGCCGCGGTCGAATACCGGCATGCCCCGGTACAGGCCGGACACCGGATGCAACGCAATCGCGCGGATCAATTCGGGGGTGAGGTGCTGATAGACGACCAGCACATAGCGTCCGCCGCCGTCGACCACATCGAGCGCCTGGCCGATTGGCGGCAAATAATTGCAGTGCACGTCGACCACCGGCCCATGCGCCGCTTCGATCCAGCCGACTGTCTTTTCGTTTGGCGGTAACATAGACTCCCGCAGCGGATTAAATATGGGGATTCTAGCATACTCCGCTTGGATGAAGGGGAGGGCACAGGCAATTGATCAGGCGGCGAGGCGAACGGCGGCTCGATAAGCAGACTATTTTATGGGTTAGATATTGGACAAATCGCGCCCAAATCTGGCATGATGAACGCCCAATTTGCCTTGTATGTCAAGGCTCTGATCAATCACCCTGAAGGAAAAGCAATGAGTAATCTTCCCCCATGCCCGGCATGCGGCTCTGAATTCACCTACGAAGACAACGGTCTCTTCATTTGCCCCGAATGCGCGCATGAATGGTCAGCCGCCGCAACGACCGAAGACAGCGGCGATGTTCGCGTGATCAAGGATGCAAACGGCAACGTATTGCAGGACGGCGACAGCGTGACTGTGATCAAGGACCTCAAAGTCAAAGGTTCGTCGCTGGTCGTGAAGGTCGGCACCAAGGTCAAAAACATCCGTCTGGTTGACGGCGATCATGACATCGACTGCAAAATCGACGGCATTGGCGCGATGAAGCTGAAGTCGGAATTTGTGAAGAAGATCTAAAGCTTGGCTGGCGGATGGCATTTCGCATTCATGCAAGGTATGCAGACAATATCGCTTGCATACCTGTTGCGATGATCACTCGATGTTGGTTTTCGCCGCCTATCGCAGTTTCTAGGGGCTGCGCGGACCCATCCCGCTCAGCCTCCCTATCGGCCGGCTTCAATACTCGGCATCATGAAAAACGTTCTGCACATCGTCCAGCTCGTTCAACATATCCAAAAACTTTTCAAATAAAGCAATATCGTCGCCGCTGATCTTCGTGGCGCCTCTTGGCACGAATTGAATTTCGTCCGCCTCGAAATCAATCTCACCCAACAAATCGGTCAAGGCTTGCTTGGCCTTGGCGTAGTCGGCCTGCGGCGCGAACACGGTGATTTTACCCTCTTCGTTTTCAATATCGGTCACATCCACATCGGCCGTCAGCAAGGCTTCGAGAACGGCGTCCTCGTCAGCGCTCTTGAATGCCAGGATGGCGGCATGGTCGAACATGTGGCTGACCGTGCCGGGGGTGCCGATCTTGCATTTTGTCTTGGTAAAACACAGACGGACATCGCCGAAAGTCCGGTTAGGGTTGTCGGTCAGACAATCGACAATCACCATGCAGCCGCCGGGGCCAAAGCCTTCATAGCGCGCCGGCGCGAAATCTTCGCCGCCGCCGCCTTTCGCTTTGTCGAGGGCTTTTTCAATCACGTGGCCGGGTACTTGATCTTTCTTGGCACGATCAATCAACCCCCGTAAGGTCAGGTTTCCAGACGGGTCGATGCCCCCCGATTTAGCGCATACGTAAATTTCGCGCCCGTATTTGCTGTAGACCTTGGTCTTGGCGTCAGCCGTTTTGGCCATGGACACTTTACGGTTTTGATAGGCTCTACCCATTGGGTCGTTGCTCCATTGAAAACAAAAAGATGGAGATTTTACAGGCAAGTATGCGCAAAGGAAACCTTTTCGCCTTGTGTTCGCCTTGTAATAGAAATTTGCGCTAAGGGCGGAATCCTACCATGGCAGCGATAAAGCCCGGTGCTAATTTAAGCCGCTTAAGCTACAATGCCCCTCTTAATATGGTTCCCGCTAGCCTCGTGAGAACGAGAAAAAGAACCCGCTGAAGTGTTGCTTCGCGGCGTAAAATCAGGCCACTTGATACCGCATGAAATAATGGATCATCCACTGGTGCAAAGGATGGCGACGGCTTGCAGAAATCGCCGCTACGACCCCGAAAATACTGCGTTTCTACGCATTAACAGCATAAACATGGCCGACAATTACGACGATTACAGCCGCGAAGAATTGATTCGCGAGCTCCGCTTGCGCGACAGGCGGCCCCGCTTTGGTTTGGTGTGGGAACGCAAGGAAGTCGAGCACGAAAAAGCGGTGAACGACGATTTCGTCGCCCTGGATTTCGATCCCGCGCTGTCCTGTGGCGAAGCGCCCTACCGTAACCTGATCATCGAAGGCGACAACTTCGATGCCTTGCGCTACCTGCGCATGACCCATGCCGGCAAGATCAAATGCATCTATATCGATCCCCCTTATAATACCGGCAATCGCGACTTCATCTACAACGACCGTTTTGTCGATAAGGATGATGCATACCGGCATTCCAAGTGGCTGGAATTCATGTACAGGCGCCTGCAATTGGCGCGGGAATTACTGGCCGAGGACGGGGTGATTTTTGTATCGATTGACGATAATGAGGTGTTTAATCTTGCGCCGTTGATGAATCAGGTGTTTGGCGAGCGAAATTTTATTGCCACGGTGATTTGGCAGAAAGTGTTTTCACCTAAAAACACTGCAATGCACTTTTCTGACGACCACGAATATGTGCTGGTTTATGCAATCAACCGCGATGTTTGGAGACCAAACGCGATACCCCGATCGGCGGCTCAAGATAAGGCATATAAAAACCCGGATAACGATCCTCGTGGCGTTTGGACATCTGGCGATTGTTCGGCAAGAAATTTTTATAGTGAAGGCACATATTCGATAACTAGCCCTTCGGGGCGTATTATTGCGGGTCCACCTCCAGGCAATTATTGGCGTTTCTCAAAGAAGAGATTTGATGAACTTAATGAAGATGGTCGAATTTGGTGGGGTAAAGATGGAAATGGAGTTCCTCGGCTAAAAAGATTTCTTTCAGAAGTTAAACAAGGTGTGGTCCCTCAAACTCTTTGGAAATATGAAGAAGTTGGGCATACACAGGATGCAAAGAAAGAAGTGCAGGAAGTCATGCAATTTGAAGATGCTGCTTCAGTATTTTCTACACCAAAACCTATTCGTCTGATCGAACGCATTCTCCGCATCGCGACCAAACCCGACGACATCGTGCTGGATTTCTTCGCCGGCAGTGGCACCACCGCCCATGCGGTAATGAAACTGAACGCCGAAGATGGCGGCAATCGCCGTTTTATTCTGGTGTCCAGCACCGAAGCGCAAATCTCCCCCAGCCCCTCGGCAACCGCTCCCGGCGTTGCTCTTGCAGCAGTCGAAGTTGATTCCCCCCCCCTTTGAAAAAGGGGGGACGGGGGGGATTTCCGATAAAAATCTCTGCCGCGATGTTTGCGCCGAACGGGTACGACGGGTGATGCAAAGTTATAGCAATAAAAAAGGTGAAGCCGTTGCCGGATTGGGCGGCAGTTTTGCCTATCTGCGCACCCACCGCTTGCCCGCCGAAACCTTGTTTAGCAGCATTCAACATGAAGCCATCTGGACAGCGTTGCAGTTGATTCATGGCGAAAGCTTGTCGCCATTTGCAGCCGATGCGCTGATTCAGCAAACCGAGTTGGAGAACAGCAAGGTGCTGTACTTGCCGAAAATCAACGAGGCGGTATTGCAGGCATTGAATACGCTGATTGCCGCCGATTTGACACTGATAGTCTACGCTTGGCAACCGGGCTTGTTGCGGCAGCATTTTCAGGATGAACGGTTGAGTTTTTTGCCGATTCCTCAATTTCTGGTGGATCGGTTTGGTGGGAGTCATTTTTAAAGTCCCCCTCAATCCCCTTTTTTCAAAGGGGGAAGTAGGCTTCTCGCTTTGTTATAGGGATGCCGGTACGAGATCGATTACTGATAAATGCTGAAAAATAACAGAGGTCTCTCTCCCTTTGAAAAAGGCGACTGCATGGATGCAGGAGATAGAGCGTCGCCGGGAGCGGTTGCCGAGGGGCTGGGGATTTATCAATAATGGTCATTGATCCATGCTAAATTACGACGCCAAACTAAAACCCAAAGCTCGAACTCTACGCAGCAACATGACCGATGCCGAACAGCGGCTTTGGACGCGGGTGCGGCGCAAGCAGATATTGGACGTGCAGTTTTATCGGCAAAAGCCGCTTGGCGGTTACATCGTGGATTTTTATGCGCCAAAAGCCTCTCTGGTAATCGAATTGGATGGAGGACAACATTTTGAAGCGGAGCAACAAGATTATGATCAGCGGCGAACCGAGTTTTTACAGCAGCAAGGATTGATGGTGCTGCGTTTTACTAATTTGGATGTATTGCAGAATATCGACGGTGTGATGGAGAAGATTTTTGTTGTGGTCCGGGAGCGTTTAGAGTATTTGAAAAATCCCCCTAACCCCCTTTTTCAAAGGGGGGATGGGTCTTCTCCAGACGATGAAACCTAGAAAAATGAACAAAACGTCACCCCTCTTTGCAAAAGAGGGGCCGGGGGAGATTTATGCCAGTTTCAAAGAAGGGATGGATTTTCTCCCTTCGAGTATTTGAAAAATCACCCATTTCCCCTTTTTCAAAGGGGGAATGGGTCTTCTCCAGTCGATGAAACCTAGAAAAATGACCAGCATGTCTACCCCCTCTTTGCAAAAGAAGGGTCGGGGGAGATTTATCAATGAGGATGCCAGATAAATGAGCACAATCGCGCCGAAGCCGTATCAGGACGAAGCGGTCAAAAACGCCTTGGAGATTTTTCGTTATGCGGAAAATCAATTACAGCAGGTTGATGATAGTGACAGCCAACGGGCGATTAGCGCCTATAACGGCTGCGTATTGTTGGAAGCACCGACCGGAGCTGGTAAAACCCTGATGGCAGGCTTGATTGCCGAAAGTTTTGCCCGGACCGATCACCGTGATAATGCCAAGATCGTTTGGTTCTGGTTTACGCCGTTTGCTGGGCTGGTGGAGCAAGCCAAAAGTGCGTTAAAGCGGGATTTTAACGGTCTGAAAATCCGCGATTTGAGCTCTGACCGCAAGGCGTATTCGGCCGAGAGAGGGGATGTGTTTGTCACAACCTGGGCGCGCAATGCGGAAACCCGCAAACTGCGCAGCAGCGGCGATTTATCGCTGGCGCTGGACGAGTTCATCCCGGAACTGCGCGACGCCGGTTTTCGAATCGGTGTGGTGGTCGATGAGGCGCACCATAGTTTTACCAAGGCGACCGATCGGCTGCAAATGCTCCGCAATCCCTGCATAAGGCGATTGAATCAAGCCGTGGCGGCTGGCCAGCAGGGTCATTTCGGCCATCGTCTTTACTTCGAGCTTGTCCTTGATCGCGGTGCTGTGATTGCACACCGTCTTGTAACTCAGGCACAGCTTTTCGGCGATTTCACGCGGCGCCAGGCCGTTCGCGAGCAAACAGAAAATGTCGAATTCGCGCGGCGACAATTGCTTGATCACGTTGGCTTCGTCCTGCGCGTATAGCATCGACATCGCGACTCTTTGCGCCAGTTCCGGGGCGATGAAGGTCCCGCCTTCCGCGAGCGTAAAGACCGCGGTGACCAGAGTGTCCGGAACGTTGGATTTGATGATGTAGCCCTTCGCCCCGGCCTTCAGCGCGCGCGTGGCGTAGATCGGCTCGTCATGGATGCTGAATACCAGGATCTTGCAGCGCGGATCGCGCAGGATCAGCCGGCGGATCGTTTCGAAACCGCCGATGCCGGGCATCGAAATATCCAGCACCACCACGTCCGGCCGCTCCCGGTCATACAGCTGACAGGCGCTTTCGCCGCGGTCGGCTTCATGGACCGTGCCGATGCTCTCGCACAGGGAGAGATAGGCTTTATAACCGGCCCTGACGACCGCATGATCATCGACCAATAACACGTTGATTCTTTTGGACATGCTCGCCCTCCCAATGAAGCGCGCATGATGTCGGTTATCGGCGGCAAAATCCATAGGAAAAATTCCTAAATTGTGCGCTTTGGCATTGCCCGAGCTTGCTTTTGGCTGTTTTACGCATTGTCCACGAAAAACACGAAAGGCAGGAAAAATGTTAAAGCGTGCGGCAAGAAATTATCCCAAAACAAAATGGGAAATTTTTTATCGAAGCCGGCGCCAGGTCTTTTTAGTGTCCGTCTAAGCCGCCGAAACCTCTTCATAATAACTCCATGCCCCGGCAGCGCTTGCGAGTATCGCCAGCGGCCACAGGTAGGCATCGACGTAGGCGGCGGACATCGCGATCAGGCCCAGAAAGATGCCGAGCAGCATGAATCGGAGGCTGTTTTTCAGGCCGTCGGTGTAAGCGCCGATGGCCAGCACCAGCAGGATCAACAGGCCGGTTTCCTCATGATACAGCCTGCCGGCATTATGGTAGGCATAGATCACCACGGTCGCGAACACGCAGCCGGCCCAGTGCAGCAAGCGGTTTTGCAGACTTTTGCGATCGCTTGGGGTTTGCAGGTAGATCGGCGCAATCGAGGCAAGGCCCAGAATAAGCAACATGAACAGCCAGTAATAGTGGCAGTTTTTCTGGGCGTTGTGGGTGATGTAAGCGCCCAGTAGCGACAACGCCAGCAATCCGGCAAATAAACGATGCGGGGTCAGTGGGATGTTTTTGATCATGTCTCATCTCGAAGGGGTTGATTAAAAGATAACTTTGCTCACGGCTTTTTCCGCAAAAACCCTAAAGCACTTTTGACCCGGCTCAGGCTAAACGGCCAGTACACGGCAGCCGTCATCAGCAACGCCAGCCAGGCCGGTTGCCAGCGCACGTCGGCGGCAACCTTTTTCGTCAGCGCGAGTTCGGGACGCTGAACCGCCGCAGCCAGGGTCTCGGCATCGCTCAAGCGCGCGTACTTCAGTCCCGCCTCGAGCGCCAGTTCTTCCAGGTAGCTCTCGTGCAGCGCGCTCAGGTGCTCGCTGCCGCCGGCTTTGGCGCTGCCGAACGGGGCATTGCGCGCGTTGTAGCCTTCGATCTGCGACGGGTCCAGATTCGATTCGCCGAACGAGGAGCGCTGCGGCACATCGTCCGCCGAATAATAGCCGGCAGGTTCGCCGCGGTTGTCGAACTTCGGAATCGGCATGGCCGTCAAGCCGCCGACGCCGACGATGATGCCCTTGACCTTGTCCTTCAGCGCGGAAAAATCGCTCCGGTAGCGCGGATTCGGCGGCGGCGCTTCATGGCCGTCGGTCATGAAAACGACGGCGCCGTCCCGGTTTTGCAGCATTTCCAGCGTGCTCTTAAGGCCCTGGGCGATATTGCTGTCGGCCGCCCAGGCCATGCGCCAATCGATTTGACTGATCGCGGCGTCGATCTCCGCATAGGAACCGCACACCTCCAGCGGTTCGAACAGCAAGGTCGAGCGGCGCTCGGTGAACAGGCCCAGGCCGACTTTGGATTGGCAGGGCAGCCTGACCAGCAATTCGCGCAAGGTCCGTTTGACGAATTCCAGCCGGCTGACGGCGCGGTCGCCTTCGGCGTAGTCCGCCACATTCATGCTGCGAGTGATATCGACGATGAAGGTCAGGTTGTAAACTGGCTGTTTTTGCTGTTCGACAGGCCGTATGAACAATACGGCCATCGCTGAAACCGCCAGCAGCAGGCACACGGTTCGGTAGTCTTGCAACGAAAAGCGCATCATTTCACCGGGCCTAAGGCAAACCGCGCGGAAATCCCGGCACGGTCGTCCATAATTGGGTCTTTTGCTGCACGGGTTCCTCTTCGTCCTCGGGCGAAATCCGGTCCATTTCCGGCAACAGGCGCATCGCGGCTTCGAGATTGTATTTGGCGTCCCATTGGTTGCTGTCCAATGCCAGCGACTGCCGGTACGCCTGTTTGGCCAGGCCGGCCAGCGGCATGGCCGCATTGATGTTCATCGCTTCGGCCTGGGCTATCGCCTGTTCGAGATACAGATTGCCGAGGTTGTAGCGGTTTCTGGCCTGCCGCGCGGTGTCGCCCTGGTCGATGACCAGGCTCAAGGTCGCCAGCGCCTCGTCATAGCGATGCTTGTTCTTCAGATAATAGGCTCTTGCCAGCCGCAGCTCGAAGGGGCCGCCGATCACCCGATCGAGCTCGACATCGCGGCCCGAGACGAGCTTGGCGATCAACGCATTGCCGGCATGAATCCGGTACCAATCGGCTGCGCCGTACAGCGTGGCAGAGAGGCCTGACGCCAATGTCAGCCAGAGCAGGGGATGCAATAAGGGTCTCGTGTTCATGGTTATGCTTCCGGTTTTACTTCGGCGCCTTTGGCGGCCAGCAGCAACAGCAGCAGGATAGCGGACGCCAGATAGCAGGTGCCGGTAAGGTCCCGCCGGGGGATCCGTTCGAAATAATGGATCGGCAGATTTTCGAGCCGGCTGATGTCGGCGATGGCCTGCTTCATCGCGTCGGGGCTCTCCGCCTGATAGGCCTGATAAGGGATGTTCAGGCTGGTGAAGAACTGGTGCAGATAGCGTTCCGGCATCGCCTGCGCGTTGTCGTCGCGCGGATCGGCCGGCGGGTCGTAAATGCCCGGGCTGTTGGCCGTGCGCAAAAACAGCCAGTATAGACGCACCTGTTTTTCCTTGAACCACTGCCTGAGCTTCTGCTCGCTGTCATGATCGATCGCCGCCGCGCCGTCGGAGACCAGGACGATCAGCCGCGATCCTGTGACGACAGGTTGCTGAAAAAAAGACAGCGCCATGCCTAAGCCCTTGCTGACATGGGTATAGGCCAGCGCCGGCGTCGAGGTCGCCGCTATCGCGGATTTGACCGCCGCCTTGTTTTCGGTCATCGGCATCACATACAACGGCGCGGTGCTGTATTCGGCAACGCCGATCAGATCGTGTTCGCGCTGGTTCACGAAATCGGTCAGCAAACGCCGTGCGGCGGCGGCTTTGGATTCTTCGCCGTTATTGCCGTTCGGCGCGCGCCCGGCGAAGCTGTTGTCCATGCTGTTGCTGCGGTCCAGGAGCAGGACGATTTCGGCGCCGTGGCCGATGCGTTCGACGCTTTGTCCTTGCAGGTGGAGCCCCGCCATGCCCGATATCAGCCCGGCCATCGCCAGCATCGCGAAAACACGCAGCAGCCAGGACAACAGGTCCGACAGCGGGTCCGACGGCAGCAGCAGCAAGCCCGGATGCGCATGGTCGCGCATGCCCTTATTGATCAGCGGCAGCAGGGCCAGCGGCAAAGCGGTCAGCAGCCACGGCGATTCCACGCCCAGACTCATCGGCTGCCCCGTTCGATTTGCCGGCATGCCTTGCACAGCGCGATCAGTTTTTCGCGGTCCAACGCTGTCGCCGAGACATTGCGGCTGAAAAAATAATGGTTGGAATAGTTGAAAAACCAGTTCAGTTGACTATCCACGCGGCGATGCTCGGGATGGGCCTGGTAAAATCCGGCCAGCTGATGTTGATACAGCGGCTTCCGGTTCAGCCGGTTCAGGGCATCATGCACGGTGTGCAGGGCCGACGCCATGTCTTTTTCCGGGAGGCGGGCCAGACGTTTCAGCGCCTGTTTGAACAGGGTGCGGCGCCGCAAGGCCGGGAAGTAGCCGTACAAAAAGCCGAGCGTGGCGGCGGCGAGCAAGGAAGCGCCCGAGCCCGCGACGATCAGGGTCAAAGTCTGCCGCGTGTCCAGTTGCGGCGGCGGACTGTCGGGGCGCAGTGTGGCCCCGCTTTCGGCGCCCTTGACCGCCAGGTCGCGCAGCGGCGACATCGTAAAGCGCCAGGGCGGGACTGGCTTGCTGAAGGCGCTGTCGCCGCTGCCGAAGTGCAGGTCGAAACCGGGCAGGGTCAGGGTCCTGACCGACAGCGGCGCATAAAACACCTGGTAGCGCAAGTCGATTTCGTAGCGCTGGCCACTCTGCCGGATGTGCATGGCATTCAGATTCAGCCAGCGATTGACCGGACCTTTGGCGGGCAGGCTGGCGGTGTTCAGGATCACGCCCGGCCGGGTTTCGAGGATGATCCGCTCCGGAATCTCGTCGCCGATCACATAGCCGAACGGTCTCGGCGTTTCGACTTCGAAGTCGATGACCGCATCGTCGTTCGCGCCGGAGCAGCCCAGCAGTAATAGGTGCGTCAGGATCAATAGGCGTTTCATGCCGTTCTCTGGTGTAAATGGCGATTGATCGCGGGGATGTCGCACTGTTCGATAAACAAGGGTTCGCTGCCGAAGGCGCGAAAGGTCCCGAGCAGGTCCTGCCGCCGTTGCGCGTAGGCGTACACGATGCGTTCCCTGAGCGCCGGGCGCATGACCAGGGTGCGGGACACTCCGCTTTCGAGGTCGCGAACGGGCAATAAACCCCAGGCGGGCAGCCGGCGGTATTCGCTCGCGTCCCACAGCACCAGGGGGACGACATCATGCATTTGCAGGGAGGCCAGCAGGCCTTGCAGGTGGGCGAGCGGAAAATGGCCGTCGGTCAATAGGAACAGCAGGGCTCTTTCGGCCGGCAGATAGGCGGGGGCGTTGCCGAGCCCGATCGCGGTGCCGGAAAAACGCGCGCTTTCGAGTTGGCCGGCGACACGGGATACCGGTTCATAATGCATGCCCGCCGGCAACAGCCAACGCGGTTCGGCCCGTTCGCCCGCGCCGATGAAGCCGAAACGGTCGCCGTAGCCGAACGCCGAGCGCGCGAGCGTGCGCAGCAGGGTGCCCAGAATTTTCTGTTTGCCGGCATGGCCCATCGATGCCGATAAATCGGCGAGCAGATAGACGTCGATACGGCTCGGTTGCTGGTAGGCGCGCACCCGATAATGCTCGAAAGGATCGAGCACGCTGGCCCGAAGATCGATGCGCCTGGGGTCGCTGCTGGCGGCCATCGGCTGATGCTGTTTGAACAGCAGGCCGGCGCCGGTCATGCGCCCCAGATGCGCGCCGGGGTACACCGCGCTGGACAGCCAGGGTAAACGGTATTGAAGGAGGTCGGCTTCAAGCATTTTTCTGTTCAAGTGCAGGGTGGATAAGCGTAGCGCATCCACCAAACGTGACCCCAAAAGGTGGATGCGCTACGCTTATCCACGTGAAGTTTTTTCATCGTAATGCATGGAGCTTTGGGTAGGAGAATGTTAAGGCGCCGCGACTTGCTGCAGGATCGCTGCGGCCAGTTGCGGCACCAACTGTTCTTTCCGGTAGCCGTACACCGGATTGATGAACAGCCGGTGCTGGGTACAGACCGCAAACACCGCCTGGATGTCCTCCGGCAACACATAGTCGCGGCCTTCCAGCCAGGCGCGGATTTTCGCGGCCCGGATCAGATAGCTCATGCCGCGCGGACTCGCGCCGCTCAGCAATAATTGATTCATGTCCACGTCGGCCAATTGAATGCTGTACTGGCCGGGATTTTGCGTGGCCTTCCACAGGTCCAGCGCGTACTGGCGCAGCTTCGGACTGGTTTGAATTTTGTTTTGCACCGTTTCCGCAAGATCATTCAGACGCTCATAGGCCATGCCGCCGGACTCGACGCCGGCGATCAGCCGGTCGGTGTCGTGAAAGCGCGGGTCGAACATCAGCTGATCGAGCAGTGCATCGTCATCGGGCCGGTCGATGCGGATTTCCATCATGAAGCGGTCTTTGGCGGCCGCGGGCAGTTCGAAGGTCTCTTCTTTTTCGACGCGGTTGCGGTCGGCAAATACCTGAAAGTGCGGCATCGCATAATCGCGGTTGAACGCATTGACGCTGCGTTCGGCCATCGCCCTGAGCAACAGAGAATGCACCTGCGGGCGGGCGCGATTGATCTCGTTGAAGAAAAACGTGCTGAGCCTTTCGCCTTGCTTGAGTAGGGGGCCGGGATCGACGCGCGGACGGCCGTTTTCGTCGAGATAGGTGTAATAAATCAGATCGGCAGGCATCAGGTCGATGGTGCCCTCGATGCGTTCAAAATTGCCGCCCAGGCCTTGCGCAACCGCGCGCAGCAGGGTCGTCTTGCCGACGCCGACCTGGCCTTCCAGCAACACATGGCCGCGCGCGAAGACCGCGATTACGATCTGCCTGACGGCTGTTTGCAGGCCGAGCACGCATTGGTTGATCTGTTGTTCAAACCGCAACGCGTTGGCGCGCCATTGGATTAATTCCGCATCTGTCATCATGTTTTTTCAAAAAAACTCCGGCAAGCACATGCCGGAGTTATGAGTGGGATTAGTCAAAAACGAGCTGGAATCGGCCTTGCGGTCCGCGGCTGGTCACCGTGAACACACAAGACTCGCCGCCGATTCCGGGTAAAGCAGGCATCGATATCAATGGGGCAGGGCGCCGCAGCATGGTGGACGACGTCCTTAGGGGGAAATATCGATGCCGGTAAAAATCGCCAGTTAAATTTTCACTTCTTTCGATCCCACGCAGCGCGTGGGATCGAGAACAAGACTCAGATTTCGTCCACGTCGTAAACAAACTTGCCGGTCTTGTTGAAATGTTCCCAGCGCTTCTGGTTACGCGCTTCCATTTCGGCGATCGACTGCGACTGTTTGTTCAGTTCGTTGACATCGTGTTTCGGGTCGTATTTGCTGCCTTCGACCTTGTCGGGATAGCCAGGCTTCGGCTCCCAGCACACGCCGGGCTCCTTGCAGTTGGTGCCGTCATAAGCCGCGGCGGTAAAGCTCATTGCCGCCAGCATTGCAGAGGTGCTCAGTAACAAAAATTTCTTCATCGTCTACTCCTCGTTATTTATTCAACCACTTGGCTTTTTTCGGATCGCCTTGATAAATGTCGCGAATCCAGGACATGATCAACAGCATCTCGTCGGTGTTCAAATTGACGTATTGCGGTCCCATCATGCCGTTGGCGCCGCCGAACAGGAGTTCGAACAAGCCCTTGTCGGTTGCGTTGGCAGGATAAGTCCAGTAGTCGTCGCCAAGGCCCGGTCCCAGTTTGCCTTCGGCTTCGTGGCCGTGGCAACCCGAGCAGGCGGTCATGTACAGGTCATGGCCCTTCTTGACCGCTTCCGCGTCGCCGTTGTAAGGATTTTTTCCGGTTTCCTTGAATTGCTTGAAGGCTTCGGTATTGCCGCCTTTTTTGGCGACGCTCATATCCAGCGTTTCGCCGGTAATCGCGTTATGGAAGGTGATTTCCGCGATCGCCGCCGTGCTCAGCAGGGCAAGGCTCAGCGACGCCGCGGTAAAGATGTGTGTCGTTTTCATAGTGGTCCTATTTGTTTTTGTTTAACCGGCAGCTTCCGGTTCGTCCAGCAATGGCATGCCTTCCTTTTCCAGCAGATCCTCGATGTCGTCCTCGACTTCCTCCAGCGCCTTGTTCAATTCCGCGAGCAAGGCCGGCTTGTCCTTGCGCACGCCGATCGAGGTGCTGTAATGATGGCCGACCTTCTGGCCGTCCGCGCGCCGGTTGTCGTCGGGAATCACGGTCATGGTCAGCGGCGTGGACGAGGCTTTCACATAACGCGCGGCCGCCGGCCCCCACAACACCGCGATCTCGGCGTTGCCGGATGCGACTTCCGAGACCAGCTTGGCGTGGTCGTATTTCACGTACTGATTGCGCTTGGATTTATAGCCGACCAGTTCCTGCGAATAATTGAACAGGTCGTTGTAGCGGCCTATCGCGCGCAGCATCACTTCCGCCGGCGTTCCCGGCACGAAGGCGATCTTCTTGGCCTTGCGCAGCGCATCGCTGTTCCAGTTTTCGATCTCCATTTCATCCTGTTCCCGCGTGATGAACACATAGCCGGAACGATAATAGGATTTGGTCGTCAAGACTCTGGGATCGCCCGCGTCGACGCCCAGCGCGACGTCGCACAAGCCCTTGTCGAGGTAGTCCCGCACGTAGTAGCGCGGATCGGTCCAGTACACCATCTCGACTTTGCGCTCCAATGCCTTGCCGAGCAGGGCGGCCAGCTTGTTTTCAAAGCCTTCGCCGGCCTTATTCGAATAAGGCATTTCGTTTTCCGCCGCGCAAACCTTCAACGGTTCCGGGGTGGTTGCCGACGCTTCGAAGGCGGCTAAAAGCGCTGCCAGCGCCAATCCTGTCTGGAAAAATGTTTTGCTATGCATTGCTGTGATTCTCATGATTTTTGTAAAAACCTTCCCGGCGCGAGGACGGAATCAGTCATGTGGGAGACTCGCTGCAATACTCATCCCGATCGCCGCCGAAAAGGTCTTTGCTCCTTTGCGCCTGTTATTCGCCCAATGCGAATACCATCACGCCGCCGCCTTGCTGGGTATAGTGCGCGAGTTCCTTGAAGGCGCCGACCGCGCCCAGACCGGCAGTTGGATCCTGCAGGTCGAACACCAGGCCGACGCCCGGCCAGCCGCCGACGCCGTAGTAAATCGCGACATACTGCTTGCCGTCATGTCCGTAGGTGATCGGGTGGCCGATGACGCCGGACGGCAGTTTGAATTTCCACAATTCCTTGCCGTTGCGCGAATCCAGCGCCTTGATGTAGCCGTCCAGCGTGCCATAGAACACCAGGTCGCCCGCGGTCGCCGTCGTGCCGCCCCAGACCGCGAATTTTTCCTGCACTTCCCATTCGAATTTGCCGGTTACCGAGTTCATCGCCTTGACCTGGCCCAGGGTGCCTTTCGGACCCGGATACATGTTCAAGGTCGCGCCGACGAAGAACTGGCCTGCGCGGTAAGGCAGCATGAACGGTTCCCAGTCCATGCAGATATGGTTGGTGCCCATGAAGAACAGGTTCTTTTCCGGATCGTAGGATTCGATGCCCTGGTTGTGGTAGCCCATCGCCGACGGGCAGATGCCCTTGGCTTGATGATCCATGTGGGTTGAGTATTCCGGGTCGCGGACCGGCAGGCCGGTTTTCAGGTCGACATGTTTGACCCAGTTGACGGTGTCGTCGATCTTGAAGGCGTTGACCAGGTCGCCGTTTTCACGGTTCAGGGTATAGACCAGGCCGTTACGATCCGGGTGGGTCAGCAATTTGGTCATTTTGCCGTCGACCATCTGCTCTGACAGGCCCATGTAGTTGACGCCCGCGTAATCCCATTCGTCATGCGGCGTCTTCTGATAGCCGAACTTGGCCTCGCCGGTGTCGATGTCGCGGCCCCAGATCGTCATCGTCCATTTGTTGTCGCCAGGACGCATGGTTTCGTTCCACGGCGCGGGGTTGCCCGATCCGTAGTAGAGCATGTCAAGGTCAGGGTCGAACGCATACCAGCCCCAGTTGGTGCCGCCGCCGATCTTCCAGGCGTCGCCTTCCCAGGTTTTCAGGCCCAGGCCGAACTGGCCGTAGTGTGGATTGGCGCTGTTGAAATCCTTCGCCAGCTTGATGTCTTCGTCAGGCCCTGTCGCATAGACGCGCCAGGCCTGTTTGCCGTCCTTGATGTTATAGGCGGTGGCGTAGCCCCGGACGCCCAATTCGGCGCCGGAAGTGCCGACGATCACCTTATCTTTGGCGACGAACGGCGCGACGGTCAACGTCGAACCCATTGCGATGTCGGAGTTTTCCATCTTCCAGAGCATCTCGCCGGTTTTCGCGTGCAGCGCGACGACATTGCCGTCCAGCTGGTTCAGGAAGATAGTCGCCGGATAGTCCGGGCCCGCCGGCGCATAGGCCACGCCCCTATTCACCACGTCGCAGCAGGCGACCGCGCGCGCGGCAGGATTTTGCTTCGGCTTGTATTGCCACAATATCTTGTCGGGATTGTTCAAATCGATCGCATAGACATTGTTCGGATAGGGCGTATGCACATACATGATGCCGTCGACGACCAGCGGTCCGCCTTCATGGCCGTTCAATACGCCGGTCGAAAACGACCACACCGGTTTCAAATGATGGACGTTGCGCGTATTGATCTGGGTCATCTTGCTGAAATGGGTCGAGCCGTAATCCTTTGTCTGCATGACCCAGTTGCTGTCTTCTTTCGACAGCCTGTCCAGTTCTTTATTGGCCTCTGCCGGCAGCGCGGCCGCCAGAAACGCGCCGCCGCAAAGGACTGACGCGACGGTGCGGGTGAGTTTGGAAATCCGCATAGTTCCCCTCCAAGGGTTATATTTATGTACCTGAATTTGAGAAGCCTGGACCGGGCGCATCGGTAAAATTAGACACACAGCTTTCTTGATCAAAACGGTTGCACCAAGGCGCGGGTCCGAGCTGGCAACATGGTATCCGAGCGGTCTGGGTATAGGTTACGGAATAAACCTGCAATTCGATTAGGCAAAAATCCTCAAAAAACCGAGAAAAATTCCTGAAATTGCTTTTTTAACGCGGGTCGGGAAGAATTCCCGAGGCGTCTGCCCTGAATTCGGGCAACATAGAAGGATCGAATGAGGGAGTATGTGATGGACAAAATCAATGTCTTGCTGGTCGACGATCATGCGGTCGTGCGCACCGGCTATAAAACCTTTCTGGCCTTATCCGAGCGGATAGGCGCGATTCATGAAGCGGATCGCGGCGAAATGGCCTGCCAGCTCTACAGCCGGCATCAACCGGACATCGTGGTGATGGATTTGTCGATGCCGGGCATGAGCGGGCTCGAAACGATACGGCGCCTGATCAGCCGAGATCCGCGCTGCAAGATCCTGGTATTCAGCATTCACGACGAGCTGGTCTATGTCTCGCGCGCGCTCAAGGCCGGCGCCAAGGGCTACATTACCAAAAACAGTACGCCCGACATCCTGATCGCGGCCGTCGGCGCGATCGCGCAGGGCGGCATTTACATCGATCCCGAACTGGCGCAGCAACTGGCCATGTCGATGGCGGCCGGACAGGATGAATCGGCAAAGCTCAAACGGCTGTCGCCGCGCGAATTCGATGTTTTCTGTTTACTGGCGAACGGCTATACCGCGAAAGAGGCCGCCGAGAAACTGTGTCTGAGTTACAAAACGGTGTGCAACCACGGCACCGCGATCAAGGAAAAGATGGAGGTGAAAACCGCGGCGGAACTGGCCATGCTGGCGGGACGGCATGGCTTGATCAATGTACTTGATTGAGGCTTGTTTCGGCAAAGACGGTTCCCGCCGGCTAATGACAACCCGGCGGGAATCAGCCGACGCTTTATTTTTCGACTTTGGCCTTTAAGCCGTCCAGGCCGTTCTTCAAAAATGCGATGACCGCTTTGACGGCGGCCGCGTCGCTCAGGTTTTCCGGCGGCGTGTTGCCGGTATCGCCGCGGTAAAAGCGGCTCTTCAGGGTCACCACCGTGGTGCCTTCGGCCTCGCCCGGCTTGACCTGGATTTCCATCGAGTAGGAACTGGTCGGAAACGCCTCGACGTTTTCTTTCTTGAGCCGGTAGCTGTATTCATGGTCCTTGTCGCTGTAGAAATCCAGCTCCTCGACCAACTGGCCGCCGTTGTGCAGGGTCAGGGTGCGGATTCCGCCAGACTCGTGCTTGCCGTCGCCGGAGCTTTCCTTCACATCCGGATGCCAGTCGGCGATGGCATCGAATTGCTTGACCGCGTCCCAGACCTTATCGACGGGTGCGTTGATGGTAATGCTTTCCAGCCCCTTCTGCGGGGTGGGGCCGTGCGCTATCGCGGCAAATGAAAACAGCAAAATACTCGGCAGAATGATAAAAAAGCGCTTCATGATAATGTCCGTGGTTAAATGGATCATTATCAAAAGCTTTGTTGAAAAAATTGAGGGGATTTTTCCTGATTTGAAAGGGGATTATTCCTGTTTTTACCGGCCAGGCGAAGCGAGTTGATCGGGATGATTTACTGTGCTGCTTGCCTTTCAGGGCGGCGGGTAAAATCAAGGCTTTTCAATCAATTCATTCTTCAACACGTCAAACGCGTTGAATGCAATATTCAGGCTGAGTTTTAAGTTAATGATACTGGCGAGGGTGGTACTGGTGAAAATACAGATCATGATGGCGATTTGGTATTTCACCGCTAGCCAAGGTTCGCTTCCGCCCAGAATTTGCCCCGTCATCATACCGGGCAGCGATACCAGGCCCATGGTCGCCATGCCGGCGATGGTCGGATTGATCGCGGCTTTGACGGCATCGCGAAAGTAAGGTTGCACGGCTTCCCAGCGTGTCGCCCCCAGCATCAGAAAGGTCGTGTATTCGTTCTCGTTCTTGCGTAGAGCCGAATAGAAGCGTTCCAGCGCGATGACGTTGCCTTGTAGACAGTTGCCGAGGATCATTCCCGCCAAAGGCACGATATAACGGGCATCGTAAAAGTGTGTCGGCTGGATGACCAGGACCACCAGAAAAGCGGTGGAGAACAGGATGCTGGAGGCAATAGCCGAAAAGGTGGCGAGCGCAAAATCACGCACTTTAAGTCCTGCACGGCGCAGAATACTGACATCGGCGACTAACAGCATCATGAGTATCCATAAGCCATTGAGCCAAGGATCGTTAAGATCGAATAGGATTTTCAGATAGAATCCAACCAGCGCTAACTGGATGCTCATGCGCAGAATGCCGATGCCGATATCCCGGCTCAAGCGCAGGCCCATCAGCCAGAGCAGTAACCCCGGTAGCAAACAGAGGCCATAGAGAAGCGCCATCTGCGGCAGCGCAATATCAAGTGTTTTCATGTCGCTTTTCCTGAGTCAATCGACCCGCTTCCAGTCCAAAAACAATATCACAGCGCTCCAGCCACTCCGGGTCGTGAGCGACAGACAGCACAGTCAGATGAGGATCGGAGAAAACATCGAACACCGCTTGTTTGCTTTCCGCGTCCAGTGCGCTGGTCACCTCGTCCAGCAGATACAATTCTTTTCCCAATAGCAGGCCTCGAGCCAGCGCAATCCGCTGTTTTTCGCCCCCGGAAATACGGCTGCTTTTCTGGCCTAAAATGTCCACAGGCAGTTGCAGTCGTTGCAATACCTCAATGAGCTGCCTATCCGTAGGTCGATGCTCGCGATGAGATTTAAATTGAAAAGGTAATAGCAGTGCATCGCGTACGGTTTCAGCCCCCAAAATCGGTTCTTGTCCGATGTAGGCGGTACAGCTTCGAATCGTCTGAACAGAGGCAGGGGTTAGCGGATTTTCCTGAAAGTAAACCCTGCCTCGTGTTAGAGGAAGGAGACCCAACACGGTTTTCAGTACACTGCTTTTACCGGAACCGGATTTGCCGTAAAACACCGCTTTTTCCCCAGGGAAGAGGGCAAAGCTGATGTCTGATAGAATCGTTTTTTCATGGACGGTGACCGATACCTGATCGACTCGAATGATAGGGGACATTAAGTGATTATTCTAAATTGAATTCGTCATGACTGCATTCCCGCGCCGTGCGCGGGAACCAGAGAAGATTAGGTAAGGCTTGGCCCCGTCTTTCTATTCAAGGCGAGGCGACATCTCGGCTTAGATATGATGGGTATGCAGCCCCAATGCCCTTAGCTGCTCTATTTCTTCGGGTGTCGCGGATACGATCCGATGAAAAGCCCAAGACATGGGGTCGATAGCGTCGCCGTTCTCGGTCACTAAAACCGGGCGTCCATGACTGCTGGCCGAATGTTCGGTGGTGATTTCGATGTCGCAGTCTGTCGGCTCCTCGTTGGGTAATGCAAATTGCGTTTTCATAGCTTCTCCTCGTTAAGAATCTCGTAGACGAAAATTTGCGGTGCAAAAAGTTAGAGCGCCGCGCGAGGTTAAAGTGCCTTGCTAGCCGTCTAGGAAGCATCCAGCTTGTAGCCGTATCCGCGCACCGTCTTCAAGAGTTTTAGCTCAAAATCATCATCGACTTTTCGCCGCAACTGGCGAATATAGACATCCACCACATTGGTCAAAGGATCGGCGCTGTAGCCCCAGACTTGTTCAAGGATTCGGGTGCGGCTCAGCACCTTGCCCTGCATGCGCATTAGGCATTCCAGCAAGGCAAATTCCTTCGGCGTCAGCTCGATAGGGGTGTCGCCCCGCCTGACTTCGTGCGTTTCCCCATTCAATACCAGGTCGGCTATGCGCAATTCCTTGACTTCGGTTTTGGGTTCGCCGCCGCGGCGACGCATCAGCGCTTCGATTCGGGCCAGAAGTTCCTCGAATGCGAAAGGCTTGGTCATGTAGTCATCGGCGCCGGAGCGCAGGCCGGCCACCTTATCCTGCACCGTATCCCGGGCCGTCAACATCAGAATCGGGGTGTCGACGCCATTGTTGCGTAAATGCTCGCAAATTTCCCTGCCATTCATGATGGGCAAGCCCAAATCCAGAATGATGGCCTGGAATTGTCCCTCGATTCCCATCGCTATTGCTTCCGGTCCATTCCGTGCCACCTCTACGGCATAACCTTCGGCTTTCAGCCCGCGCTGAATAAAATCGACGATGCGCTCATCGTCTTCCACTAGCAGAACTCGCATGGTGCCGATACCTATAAAATGAAGTTATTTCTGATGGATTGCATTGTGATAGGGTTCGACCGAAAGCAGTGGCAGCGTGACCGTGAATGTCGATCCCGAGTTTTCCGCGCTGGTGACGCTGATGCGGCCGCCGTGCGCCTTCAGGATGGATTTGGCCATCGGCAAGCCGAGGCCCGTGCCGTCCTCGCGGGCATGGAGGGCATTCTGGCTGCGGAAGTGGCGCTTGAAAATGCGCTCCAAATCCTCGGCCGGTATGCCTATGCCCTGATCGGTCAGGCTGAAACTGGCTTCGTTTCCGTCCACCCGCAAGGCGACCGTGATGCACCCTCCGGGATTCGAGTAGCGGCAGGCATTGTCGCCCAAAATGAACAGCACCTGCCTAAGCCGTTGTTTGTCGCCGCGCACCCGCACGGGGCCGGCAGATGCATCCAGGGCAACAGAAATCGACTTTTCCTCGGCCATCACCTGAAAATCCTCGACCACGCTGGTCACGAGTTCGGACAGGTCCACGCTATCCCATTCAAATTGCAGGTTGGCGGTTTCGGTACGGGCCAGAAACATCAGATCGTTGACGTATTTTCCCAATTGCATGGACAACTCGACGATGCGCTGCAAGGCGTCTTTGTATTCCTCGGCCTCGCGTTCCTGTCCGCGCAGGGTCACTTCGGCCTCACCGCGTATCACGGTGATCGGCGTGCGCAGCTCGTGGCTGATGTCGGCTAAAAACTCCCGCCGTGCAATGTCCATACTTTTTAATTCTTCATTTAAGCGGTTCAGTTCGAAAGTCCGTTCAGCCACTCTTTTTTCCAGCACCGCGCGTCCCTCGCGCAGTTTATCTTGCTGAACTTTCAACTCCTCAGCCATTTGATTGAAGTGGCTGGCGAGATAGGCGAATTCATCGCGGGTATCGAGATCGATGCGATGATCCAAATTACCGGAAGCGATTTCGTCGGTGCCCTTCATCAAGGCTTCGATGGGTTTCCTGACGCCGCGAAGCAGTAATATGCCGGAGGTGAGGCTGAACAGCGCGGCAAGCAGTGACGCCAGGATGGCGACCCAACGCGAGTGCGTCACCAAATCTTCCAGCTCTTGCTTGGCTTTGCCGGCTTTTTCGCGTTCGGCGCTGATCGCCGCATCGATCAGCGGCTGGAATCTTCCGTCGATTTCTTCTTCCGAGAATTTCGACAGTGCCTGCACCGCCTTTTCGATCTGGCCCTGCTGGCGCAGGCGCTCGACTTCGTCGAAGCGGTATTCGCTGGCATCCAGGAAGGCGGTGAAATGGGCGACTCTTTCCAGTTCGGCGGCTTGCGGCGTTCCATCGTTAGAGTGACTCTCCACGTCTGTCGTCTTCACCGCAGTGTTTCTAAGCGCCTGCATCGCTTCGTAGAGACGATGCTTGGAGGATTCCACGCCGGCTTCGGCAGTCGGGGCGGTCGTCATCAGCCTGTCCATGCGCTGTTTGAAATGGCGATAGGCTTCCTGGGACAAGCGCTCATAATGATCGAAAGCTTCATAGGCCGTTTGGCTGCGCTGAAAATAGCGGGCCACCTGGTTTGATCCCCAATACAGCGCGATGCCTAAAAACAACACGAAACAGAACGAAACGGCGATCGCAATGGCCAAACGGAAACGAAACATGCGTTCTAATTGGCGTCGTCGCTCTGATCCATCTGTTTTTCCATGGACCGTATGGCTTCCAGTTTTTCTCTTAGCAGGCGGTTTTCATCCTTCTTCGATCCCGTTGTCTCTTTCGGTTCCAGTTCGTCGGGAACCGTTTTATGTTTGCGCTCCACGGTGCCGAGTCTTCTTGACGGATTGCTCATACGTTTTAAGGCTTCCGTGTGAATGGCGACCAGTTTCCGCGTCCGGTCATCGTTTAGGCGGCCGGAGATCGAGCCAACCCCGTTCAGAATTCTGGGGATGTCGCCGCAGGCATCGGATAGCAGGCGTCCTATCATCAGGTGTAGCTGAATTCCTTCCCTGGAGGAGCGGGCATCTTTCTGCCGCTTCAGTATTAGCCGGCAGGTCTCGGCGCGTGACGAGGGGGATATATTGGCCATGGTCGCCCCGAAACCGAGCAGTTCGTCAAAGTCCGACTGTGAATAAGGGTCGTTATAGTTGTAATGGGTGGGGGTATAAGTGTTCCAGCCGGAATTGAACTCGGCGCAGCCGGTCAGCAGCAAAAGGCCGAGTACTAAGATTGTGTTGCGAATTGAAAGTAATGGCAGCATAGAGAGTGGTGTAGCGTATGGTTCAGGCGTCTTCGCTAATCGGTATTTGAACGCGGAGGCGGGCGCCCTGTTGATCTTGTCTTGCGTCGATCACATCGACCTTGCCCTGGTGGTTGGCGACATATTCCTTGACGATGGCCAGCCCCAGGCCGGGACCCTCGGCAGCATCGTCGCCTTCGGCGGCCTTGCCGCGGAAAAAAGGCTCGAATACATGCGCACGTTCGTCGGGCTCGATACCCGGGCCCTCGTCTTCGACTTCCAATTCCATCTGGGTGCCGGAATCGCGCAGCATGATGCGTATTTCGCCTCCCACGGGCGAATATTTCACGGCGTTCGACAGCAGCTCTTCGATAATGTTTCGGAGCTGTTCTTTGATGCCGGAAATTTCGATGGGCCTGACCAGCTTTTTCAGGGTAATCGATTTGGCCTGAAGCGGCGTTTCAAAATCCTTGATGACCGCTTCAAGCAGGTCCTTCATATTCACCGTTTGCTTACGTTTCAGTTCCGGCTTTACGTTGATTTGACTGTAACGCACCAATTCCTCGGATACCGTTTTCAGTTTTTCGACATCGGCGCTCAGACTCAGGGCAAGGGTCTGTTCCGCGCTGTCGGAGGCCTTATCCGCCTCGTTGACGAGCCGTTCCGTGCCTTCGCGGATGCTGGCTAACGGCTGCTCGATTTCGCGGGCCACGTTGTGCATAAACTGTTGTTTCGAAACTTCCAGTTCGATCAAATGCGTGCGCAGCCATTCCAGACGGTCGCCCAGGTAGCGCAGGTCCGCAGGGCCCGTCACGGTGATCGGTTGTTTGAGTTCTCCCGAACCCAGCCGGCGGATCGATACATCCAGTTGGCGCAGCGAACGCGACAGGATGACCAGCAGGGTCACGATGAAGATGAATGAGATGAACAGCAGGACCGCGGCCTTGATCAACAGCCCTTGTTCGAGGGATTCCGATTGCAGGCGCAATTCATTGAATTCATGATCGACGTGATTCTCGAATTCGCGCGACAGGGTATTGGAGGCTTCGCGCAGCCCCTGGAATGCCTCATCGACCGGCAAGCCGGGATTATCGTCAGCCGTCGAGCTGATGACCTGTTGATAGATCAGGTTTTCTTTTTCCGATAATTCGTTGACCAGCAGCGCGATCTTGTTCGCCACATTGAGTTTGAGCAGCTCGTTCAAGGCTTGTTTGAAAGATGCCCGCGCCGTTTCATACGATTCCCGTTCATACGGCTGGCGCAGGGCGGGGTCCGACAGCAGGATGAACAGCCGGGCCTTGCGTTCAATATCGGCGGTCTTTTGCAGTACCTGGCGTATGGTTTTGGTCTGTTCGAAGACCTGCGAATTGATGGTCCTGCCCAAGGCCGAGGTTTCGCGCATGCCGAAAGCCGCGTACAGCACGGCTAAAAACAGCGGAATCACCGCAATCACGAAGCCTAAAACGATCAAGGATTTTAATGATAGGCTTTTTTTGAATTTAATTTGGCTTAAAATGGCATTCAGTTTTTCCGATAGTGCCGAGGCAAATCTCGATACATCCGGTTTTTTGAAAATATCCAAAACAAAGTGGGTAATAAACTCTTTCATAATTTGACGTGTTTGATCGTCAAAAGTCCTTCTCCAACAATCACTATTTGGGATGGTGCGCTGGATGAAAATGCGCTTTCGGCATCGAAAAATCCGAGTGTGCATCCGGCACATTGACTGGCTAATCCGACCGAATAGCCCCTATTATACACATTTTGCATCGCATCGCTCGCCCACTTGAGCGCGTATCAGTTTGTTCCATATCCAACTTTTCCTAAGCTTATGAAGCCATTAACCTTATTTTTTATGATGGTAAAGGCGGTGCTGCTGGCGCTGGCCGGCTCGTCTCTTGGCCATGCCGGCGTCATCCCGGGATTGCCGGTACAAGGCAGCGCCGAGAGGCCCGTTCTGCTGCTTGAGCTCGGCAGTGAGCCGGCATCGAGCCGTGTTGACGATAAGACCGCGAGAGTGGTTACCGGCGAAATCTCTGGTCACGAAGGCGACACTTCGATTCAGACCGACAAGGATGAAATCAGTTCTTTGCATCCGGGTTTCGGCAGCTGGAAAGTCGGCTTTCGCTTCAAACTCGGCTCCGGCTTTCCGGCCGATTCGTACACTTTCTGGGCGCGCTGGCGGCAGGGCGGCGATCCTGCGGTCTGCGTGCAGACTTTCGAAGTCTGGGCCGGGCCCGATGCATCCAGGCTGGAGCTGCGCGGCTCTCTGTCGATGAAACCGAAGGGTTGGGATTACGCCTGGATAGCCGCGGAAACGCCGGTCGCTCTGAAGGCCGATGACGCGGTCATCGAGGTCAGGGATAGCGGGGCAGGGCATGATGCCAAGGTTTTCGACGCCTTTGTGCTGGCTTCGCCCTTGTCGGCGCTGCCGGCAAGCGGTACGGCAGATAAACCGGTGGTGTTGCTGGATTTAGGCAAGGCCCCCGCCTTTGCCGCCGCCGAAAAAAATAATACGCTGCAAGTCCAGCTTGGCGAGGGTACGGCCGGTTCCGGTGCCGCATCGATATTGACCGAAAAGGACGAGGTCCAGGTTTTTCACCAGGGCTTCGGCAGTTGGGATGCCGATTTTCGTTTCGCACTGAAGCCTGAGATTGCGCCGGGACAGTACCGTATGTTTGCCCGCTACAAAAGCGGCGGCGAGGTATCTCAGGTGGCGCAAAACTTCACCGTCAAGGCCGGGGCGCAGCCCGAGCAACTGGCGACACGCGGCGATTTCGTGCTGACCAATACCACGCCTTGGGAATATCAATGGCTGGAAGCCCCTGTTACGGTCACCGTATTGCCGGGCGATCACTGGCTGGAAATCCATAATACCGGCAAGGCGGATGGGGCCAAGGTCTTTGACGCTTTTTTGCTGAAGCTGGAGGCGCCGCTCGGCGACTGGATGAGCGCCGAACAAGCCCAGGCCAGAAATCGCTTTCTGGCATTGACCCAGCCATTGCCGGATGCCAAGCGGCGCCTGTATCTGCTCGATGGCAAGGGTGAAAAGGATGACATCCTGTTTCGGGGTCTGGCCTCAGATGCCGCGCGCGCCGGCTATCAAAAGCTGTCGGTAGCGTACCGGGTAGGGCAGGACGCCGATGGGCTGGCCCGCAGCCTGAATTTGCCGGGCTTGCCTGCCGCGGTGATGACCGACGATCATTACGGCGTGCTCGGCGTGTTGGCGGGGCCCGGCAGCGAAGCGGAGGTGGTCAAGTTTCTTGCCGATCCCGAAAAAGCCGGCACGATGCCGGCGCCGCCTGCGGTCACCTCCGATGAGCCAAAACCGCTGAAGGCCGGTGCGCCCGAAGCCTGGCTGGTGGGGGGATTGCAGGACGGCCTGGCAGGCGTTTCAATCGTCGGGCTGGATAGCGAGACCGTGCTGAGGCCGAATCCGGGGCAACCCTACCTGAGCCTGCAAATGATGGGCGGCAAGATGCTGACTTGGCATGCGGCGCCTACGCAAGCCGATGGCAGCGCCGACATCGAGGCCAGCACCGACCACGCCTACGGCTGGTCACGCGGCAGCGGCTATGCCCAGATTTACCTGCATGCCGATCAGGCCACGCAGGCGCTGCTGCATCTTAAACAATCCGGTATCAGAACCACGGCTTGGCTGGATGGCCAGCCTTTCGAATTGAGCGATGATCCGCACCCGCCCATCGGATCTTCATCTTCAATGGAAAAAATAAAAACCTTGCTGCACGGGTTGACCACCGAAGGCCTGGTCGCCACGGCAATGTCGGATCGACCCGAAGCGCCGCGAGTCGCCATGCTGAATCTGTCTCCGGGCTGGCATAGCCTGCTGGTAAAGCTGGTCATGCAGCATGATCAGGGGCAAAGGTTTTATTTCACCTCTCAGTTTACCGATGCCTCAGGCCGACCTCTGGATTCACTCAAGACGCAACTGACCGATCCCTCGGCCGATCCGGCGCTTAACCGCATCGCCGCAAGGTTGCGGCCGCTGATCTTCGTGGATGCGCCGGCCAATCTGCCGCATCCGGGCGATCCTATCAAGCTGAAGGTGGACATGCGCTGGCATCCGGTTCTGGAGGAAACGAGCTTGCCGGCGCCGCTGCCGCGTTTTCAGGCCAAATTGCGCTTGCGTCTGGTCGATTACGGCGGTAACGAGGTGGCGGTCAAGGAAGTCAGCGGCCTGTTCCCAGGACAGGTCGAAGTCGATTTCGGCAAGATCAACGAGGCCGGTTATTACGCCGTCTATCCGTCTTTCTATACGCCGGAAGGTCGATTGATCATGAATTATCCTGCGGACGGCTTTTCGGTTGTGCGGGGAGCTGCCGAGCAAAAGCGCCGTTTGGGCAAGAAAAAACTCTGGAATAACGACTATTACGCTCTGGCCGACGGCGACAAGAGCTTTCAGCAGGCAGGCGGCTATTTTACCTGGCTGGAGCGGATGGGGATTTACAAAAGCTACGGCAGCTATCCGGGGTTCGATCCGCAGTATCGGGCACAGTGGGAGAGGGCGAAGCAGCACGGTCTGGTCTTGTTTGCGGACTCTTCGGGCGATAGTTCCTGGCTGAACGACAATCCTGCAGACGGACAAAAATTCATCAACACCGCCGCAGAATTTACCCGCTTCTTCAAGGCGACCAACGAAATCGACATCCGCCGCGAGCCAGAATGGCAAAAGCTGCGCGAACCTTCGCACTGGGTGGAAAGGGCCAAGTGGGAGTTCGAACAGGCGCACAAAGCGCGCAGCGATGCCCATTATGTCGGCGGCAGCCTGGTGCGGCCGGGCGAGGAGGATTGGTTCAAACAGGTATTGCAACTGGGTTTGGAACGGTATCAGGACGCCTGGGATGTGCATGCCTATCCGCAAAAAGCGCCGCGTTTCGGCGGCCCGATCGGCAATGGCGACAGCGAGGACGAACGCGGCGTGCTGGCCGCTTACGCGGGCCTGGGCAAGAAAAACAGTTTACCTTTCTGGCTCGGCGAGACCGGCGCCAAGGCCATGCACGGCCTGACCGGACGCCGCTGGCAGGCCGAGCAGGCCGCGAAAATGATCGCCTGGGTCAATAGCCGCAGCGACTATTTGGGATTGGCGTTCTGCATAGGTCACGAATACGACCTGGCTTATGGCCGGATCTGGGATTATTCGATGGGTCACAAACCCGGCGAGGCAGCCCTCTATACGGCGGGCGCCCTGATCGACGGCTTGCCGTATCGAGCCGTCGATACCAAGGACAATGCTGTCCAGGCGGCTTACTTCGGCGACACCTTGATGATTTGGCGTACCGATGAGGTGAGAGGCCATTGGCCGCTGCGGCTTGACCCCGGTAAACGTTGGGTGTTGGTGGATGTGGTAGGGCATGCCCAGGAACTGCCGGTTGACGCCTCGGGTAACGCGAACATCCCCATCTCTGCCAGCCCGATTTATGTGTTGGAACGAGCCGATTATCAGCGGTTGACAGGTGGATAGGTAGGTAAGTGAAATTGTAAACTTGTCTGCGGTCTCACGGCGCGCGCTGGCCGAAATATCCACATCGAACAGGAGAGTTCGGCACAAACCCTCATTTAAAATTAACTAAATCCTCATCAAATCTTAATCAAACCTTTCGGTTTCCCCTCATGTTGTCTCTGTATTCTTAATGCCAACTTAGTGACTCGTGCGTAATGCAGGTCGCGATGGCTTTGGGAATTACTTCATTGAACACAGACAGGATAGGGGAGTAGCGAATATGCCGCTCGGTTTAGGCAACATCTTCAACGGACTCTTCAAGCAATATGGACACACGGTGATCCTATTGCTGCGGTTCATCGACATCGCCATGTTAATTGGCGCCGCTTGGGTTTCTCATTATTTTTGGCTGAGAGAGTTCGTCATCGATCAGGACTATCGGATCGTGATCGCGCTGGGCGTGTTGGCGGCCATCATCTTCTTCGAAATCGGCCAGGTCTACCGGCCTTGGCGCAATGATGCGATGCGGGGAGAAATCCCGCGCATCATCCGGGCTTGGGTATCCGCCATCGGGTTGGTGATTTCGATCGTCGCCCTGGTGCGTCTGCAGTTCTGGTTCGGTTCCAGTTATCGCTGGATCGCCACTTGGTGGGTGCTGGGATTGGTCGCCGTCCTGGCTGCACGCGGTCTGCTTTCCCAGGTGCTGCAATGGATGCGAGCTCACGGCTGGTCGCAGGGCCGCATCGTCATGGTCGGGTTGAACCAGATGGCGATTGCGGTCGGCCGTCAGTTGAGCCATTCATCCTGGGCCGGTTTACAGGTTATCGGTTATGTCGATGATCAGGCTGAAGGCCCGATCAAGGATGGCAATTTTTCACTGCCGCACCTTGGGAAAGTGGAAGACCTGGCGAATATCGTCAGCAAGGAAGCGATCGACGAAGTCTGGGTTGCGTTCCCCGGCGAAGCGCTGGCCGAACGCGTTCAGCATGAACTGCGGCATTTGCCGGTCAGTATCCGGCTGGTGATCGACTGTTTCGCCTTCAAGCAAAGCAAGTTCCTCAGCCTGAACACGGTCGCCGGCATACCGACGCTGGACGTCTCGGTTTCGCCTCTGCATGGCATCAACCGCTATATCAAGGAGATAGAGGACAGATTGCTGGCCTTCATCCTGTTGCTGCTGATCAGTCCATTGTTGTTATTCATCGCGATCGGCGTGAAGCTCAGTTCGCCGGGCCCTGTGTTTTATAAACAGGTCAGGGTGGGCTGGAACAACCGCAAGTTCACGATGTTGAAGTTCCGCTCGATGCCGGTGGACGCTGAAGCCAAGACCGGCGCGGTTTGGGCAAAGCCTGGCGAGAACCGGGCGACCCGGTTTGGCGGTTTCCTGCGCAAAACCAGCCTGGACGAGTTGCCGCAGCTGATCAATGTGCTGACGGGCGATATGTCTCTGGTAGGACCGCGTCCCGAACGCCCGGATTTCGTCGAAGTCTTCAAGGATCAGGTGCCGAATTATATGAAAAAGCACATGGTCAAGGCCGGCATCACCGGCTGGGCGCAGGTGAACGGCTGGCGCGGAGACACCGACCTGAACCGGCGTATCGAACACGATTTGTATTACATCCAGCATTGGTCCGTCTGGTTCGATCTGGAAATTGCACTGCGCACCGTTCTAACCGGTTTTATCAATAAAAATGCTTACTAAGGAAACCTTTGCCATGTATAGATCAATTTCCCTGATACCGGTCTTGCTGCTGCAGGCGTGCTCCTTGACGCCCGGCATGGAGATGGAAACCAACAGCCCCTTGTCGCATATCGAGGTTCCCACGATGAAGGACGGCAAGTTAGTCAAGGAAAAAGCGAAGATCATCCCGATTACCGCCGATCTGATTATCGAGCGGGAACATTCTAAACAACAGGGGATCAACACTCTCCCAACGGATAATGTTCCCACCACCGCCTATAAGATCGGCCCGCATGACAGGTTGCAAATCACGGTGTGGGAACATCCGGAGCTGAACGACCCGGGCAGCGAGAAAATCGACCCCGAGTTGGCGGGCAAAACGGTTCAGGATGACGGTACGCTTTATTACCCCTATGTGGGCGACGTTCCGGTCGGAGGGAAAACCGCCGCCGAGGCGCGGCAGTTGTTGACCGAAGGGCTTTCCAAATACTTCAAGGACGTCAAAGTCGATGTTCGGGTACTGTCATTCCAGAGTCATCGGGCGGCCGTCGTCGGCCAAGTCGAGCATCCGGGAGTCCTGTCCATGAATGAGACGCCATTGACCATTGCGGAAGCCATCAGCCGCGCCGGCGGCGTGAACGAGGAAGCCGATACGACCAACGTCACGTTGGCCCGCGATGGCAAGCTTTATAAGATCGATGTGTTGAAGTTATACGAAAAGGGCGGAGCCGACCAAAACCTGCTGCTCAAGGACGGCGACGTATTGAATATCCCCGACCGCCGGGACAATAAGGTGTTCATGATGGGCGAAGTCAATAAGCAGCAGGCCCTGCAAATCGGTAATGGCCAAAGAATGACGCTCTCGCAGGCGCTGGCGGAAGCGTACGGACTTGACTTCAATTCTTCACGTCCGGGAGAAATTTATGTGATCCGGCCGGGCGAGATGAAGCCGGAGATTTTCCAATTGGATGCGGAGTCGCCGGATGCTTTGATCCTTGCGGACCAGTTTCCCTTGCAAGCGCACGACACCGTTTTCGTGGGCACTGCGGGCGTCACCCAATGGTCGCGTGTACTTAACCAGATCCTGCCGTCATCTTTCACTTCGGTGATGTCGCGCGCCGCCTTCATGGGAATGTAATGGCATCAGAGAAAGAGAATTTCTTTTCACCTAATTGGGATATGGAAATGTATTCACAGAACGAAGCCACATTGTTACCGCCCTTGAGTCCGTCCCGGATCGAGGAGCATGGCGTCAGTATTCGAGATTATGTCGACCTGCTGATCGAAGGCAGAAAGACCATCCTGTTGGCTTTAGTGTCCGTACTGCTGGTGACGTCAGTCTATCTGGTGCTGGCGCCGCGTACATACAAGGCGGATGCGCTGCTCAGGATCGACAAGAACAAGGCGCTGCTTGCGGCTAACCTGCGCAGCGAAGCGAACAAGTCACCGTCCGAAGCCGAAAACCCCAGGGCGCAGCGCGAAGTCGAAATCTTGCGCTCCCGTTCGGTGCTGGGCAAAGTGGTGGAAAACCTGAACCTGACGGTGGAAACTTCGCCGCAGTATTTTCCGCTCATCGGTGAAACGCTGGCCCGTAAACATGACGCCCACGACGGCATCGCGGGGGCTTGGTGGGGATTTGGGAGCTGGGCCTGGGGCGGCGAAAAGCTGAAGGTCGCCACCTTCACGGTGCCTGATCGTTATCTGGACAAAGAGTTTACCTTGATCGCTTTGGAAGAAGGCCGTTTCCGCCTGCAGGGGCCGAAGGATCAGCTGCTGGCCGAAGGATCGATAGGCCAATCCCTCAGCGCCGACATCGGCGAGAGTGAGCCCGTGACCGTTAAGCTGACCGAGCTTGAAGCGCGTCCCGGCACGCATTTCGAATTGAAGCGAAATACCTCGTTGGCTGCCATCGAAACCTTGCAGAAGGCGTTTTCGGTCAAAGAGGTTTCGAAGGACACGGATATTCTCAGCGTCGAGCTGAAAGGCCGCGATCCGGAGCAACTGGCTAAATCGGTCAACGACATCGCGACTATTTATGTGAATGCGACGGTCAACTGGGAGTCCGCGGAAGCCGGGCAAAAACTGGCCTTCCTGGAAAGCCAGCTGCCGATCGTCAAAGAACGCCTGGAAAAAGCGGAGCAAGGCTTAAGCGCTTACCGGCAAAAGCATGGCGCGGTCGACATTTCCGCCGAGGCCGAGATATTGTTGAAGCAGGCCGCGGAAATGGAGACCTTAGGCATCCAACTCAAACAGAAGTACGACGAGCAAAGCCAGCGCCTGGAGTCGGCCCATCCGGACATGATCGCGACCAACTCGCAAATCAAGCACGTCAATGGCAAGCTGGCGGCTTTGAACAAGCGGATCAAGGATCTGCCGCGCACGCAACAGAGCGTGGTGAGTCTGTCGCGCGATGTACAGGTCAATACCGAGCTTTACACCTCGCTGCTGAACAGCGCCCAGGAACAGCGCATTGCCGCGGCCGGATCGCTGGGTAACTCCCGCATCGTCGATTTTGCGGTCACTCCGGAAAAGCCGTATTGGCCAAAACCCAGCCTGTTGTTAGCGATCGCGAGCTTGCTCGGCTTGAGCGCGGGTTCGGCTTTGGTGTTCCTCAGACACTCCTTGCAGCGCCACGACAATTATCCGGCCATGCTCGAATATCAGGTGGGATTGCCGCTTTATGCCGCCATCCCGCACAGCAAGAAGCAGCACAAATTGGGGCGTTTGCTTGGCCCGGGCAAGGAGCGCCAACCCGGCATCCTGGTCAGCCAGGACCCCTTGGATATATCCGTAGAGTCGCTGCGTAGCTTGCGTACCACGCTGGAAGCGACGATGGCGAGCAACGTCAGCAAAGTGATCATGATCAGCAGCCCGGCGCCTGGCATGGGCAAATCGTTTGTCAGTACCAATTTGTCGGCATTGCTGGCCAGCATCAAGAAGCGGGTCTTGGTCATCGATGCCGATATGCGCAACGGCCGTCTGCATGAAACCTTTTCGATCGACAAACAGCCGGGTCTGTCTGATCTGTTGGCCGGCACGGCCACGCTCGGCGAGGTGATCGTCAGTCTGCCCGAGGTCGGGATCGATTTGATACCGAAGGGCAGCATGGTGCTGAATCCTGCGGAATTGCTGGTGCTCGGCGAGCTGGCCGAAACCCTGGAACAATTGAAGGATTTTTACAACCATATCGTGATCGATTCGCCGCCGATTTTGGGGGCCACCGACGCTGCGATCCTCGGCAAGCAAGCCGATGCTACCTTCCTGGTAGTCAAGGAAGGCCGTTACACCGCGCATGAGCTGGAAGTCAGTTTCCGGCGCTTCCAACAGGTCGGCGTGAAACCGAACGGCTTCATCATCAACGACATGAAAGAAGGCTCTTCTTATTATCCTTATTACGGCTATGCCTACCAGAGTAGCGATCTGGAACCCAAAAGCGAGTCGGTATTGAAGGCAGGCTATGACGCGCTGGGCGGCTTGTTCGCTAAGCGCCAGCAGCGTGAGCGCGACTATCTGTCTGTCGAAGCATTCATCGACGACATAGACGATAACAAGATGCAGGTTTAAGCGATGCAGCTACGCTTCGAAAAGGATTTGCCGGTTTTACTGATCGCGCTGGTCAGCGCCTCGACGGTCGCATCGTTGCCTCAGGTCGAGTCGGCCTGGGCAGGGGTCAAGGAAGTCTATGGCGAGCAGGATTTCGGTTTACGTGTCCTTCGCGAGCTGATGCTGGTGGTGCTGGTCGCCTATGCGTTTTTTGAACCCCGCTTGCGGCGCGGGGCGATGATCAGTTCGGTGCTGGCATTTTTGAGCGTGGTCGCGACTTATGTCCTTTTTGAAGTGGGCTATGCCTTGTATCTGGACTTGCCCTTGGTCGTGCCGATGGCGGGCCTGCGCGTTTTCGAATACCTGCCTTTGGCCTTAATCGGCTTCGTGGTCAGCCGTTTGGGGGAGGGCAGTTATGTCATCTATAAGTTTGCGCAGTATTTGCGCTATTACATCGCGCTTCAGGCGGTTTTGGCGATCGCTCAGGCGTTGTGGGCGCCGCCTTTGTTCGGGGTGTCATTTTTGGGCGGCGGCCGTCCGTTCGGCACCTTTGTGAGCCCCAACCTGTTCGGCGCGACCATGGCCACTTGCGCCCTTTTGTTCGCTCTGGTTCCGGGCATGCGCAACTGGGTGGCCTTGAGCGTATTTTTGGCCTTGCTGAGCGGTTCGCGCACGGCCTTCATCAGTTCCTTGCTGGTGGTGTTTTTTCAGGTTTATGCGCTGCTGCGGCCGCGCGATCGCTGGGCTTTGATAATGCCGGCGCCGATACTTGCCGTGGGGGCGCTGCTCTTGGCTTCCAGCCCCTTGCTCAGCGGCCGTGACGATGCCAATCCGACCGAAGATGGCCGGATAGATTTGTGGCAGCGGGTGTTTGCGAGCTCCATCCATGATCCGATGGATTTGCTGTTCGGCTGGGGCTTGGGGCTCAGTTCCAATACCATCAATATCTTGTTCGGTGCGGAACATTTTCCAGGCCAGTTCGATTCCGACAGCCTGTATTTATTTCTGCTGAACGGTTACGGCCTGATTGGTTTGTTGGCGTATCTTTGTTTTTTATGGGCAACCACACGGATGTCCGTCCACCCGAAGAAAGGATTGGTGGTGATGTTCATCTTCGTCGCCGGGCTGACCTTCAATATGTGGGAATATTTTCCGCAAAATGCGATATTAATGTTTCTGTTAGGCCTGGTGTTGGGCACGGGTTCCAATTCCGCTCCCGTTTCGGCAACGGCCGGCCCGATCACCTCTATTCCTTATTACCAACGTCCATCCTGACAACGGGTCTTCAAATGAAAACTTCTCGGTTCGGTGGATTGAAACAAAGGCGATTGTTCGGCGATGCATTTTGGGCGTTGTTCGGACAATTGGCCTCGGCCTTGGCCTTGTTGGCGGGGACCAGAATTCTGACCGAACAGGTCACCCCGGCTGTCTACGGGCAAGTCGCGTTGTTGAACGGTTTTGTCGCACTGGGTGTTGCCGTTTTTTCTTATCCTTTCATTTGCGCCGGCATGAGAATGTTGCCGGAATGCCAAAATCCTGGAGAGCGTGCGGCATTGTATAAAGGAGTGACAAGCCTGGCGACGCGCTCGACGGCTCTGTCGATAGTGCTGCTGATGATAGGAAGCGCGGTATACAGTTATCTGACTCACACCGATATGGGGCTGTTCATGCTGGCAGGCATTCTGCTGGCGGTTACCGTGCGGCGCGAATTGGGTATCCAGTTGCTGATCGGCGAGCGTAAACAACGAGGGGCGAGCCTGCGCCAGACCTGCGACAGCATCCTGCGCCCATTGCTTGCGATCCTGCTGGTAGGGTGGGGCGGCGCCAAGGTGGAATGGGTGCTGCTGGGCTACATTGTGGCAAGCTGGATCTCGTCGATGACTTGGCCGTCGAAAGCCGATAAAAACCAGCGCTCCGGCAGATCACGCAGCAGTTTTAGACCTGATGTATGGGCTTATGCCTTGCCCTTGATTCCGATGGAATTGTTGTTTTGGGTGAACGGCTTGGCCGATCGCTATGTGATCGGCTATATGTTGACCGCGGCGGAGGTGGGGTTATATGCGGCGACTTATACGTTGGTCAACGAGGCGTTTAACCGTAGCGCGATGCTTTTGCTGCGTATCTTTCAGCCGGTTTATTTTCAGCATTGCTCACAAAACCAGTTCAAGGAAGGTTTTACTATCCTATGGGCATGGATAGCCTGTGTGGTCGCCTTGGGGCTTATCGGGGTGGGGCTGCTGCTTGTCATGAAAGACTGGGTGGCCGCTTGGGTGCTCGCAAAATCCTACCATTCGGCGGTCGAACTGATGCCGGCGATAGCGATCGGATGCGCGCTGCATGCTTTGGGCACCGTAGTGGCGCAACCGCTGCTGGCGAAGAAACGCACACGCCTATTATTGTTCGGACGGGTCTGCGGAGCGCTGACCGCCGCGATCAGCATTCCGCTGATGGTGAAAGACTTCGGTCTGGCCGGGGCCGCGATGGCGAATCCGATCTATTTCGGGGTTGAGGCGCTGGTTTTGGCCATGCTGGCGAGACCCTGGCGAAATATCGGCTCCGAGAAAAAGGAGGCATCGGGACTTGCCGAAGACGAAGCCGCAGGCATCAGGGTTACGGCCTGACCGTTATGTCAGCATTGATCAATTGATTTATTACTACTCACTTCTTAGTTAAGTGCTTATCCGGGGAGAAATACTATGACTTATGCACCCGCCGTTTCAGAAATCTATGGCGAAGTTTTGCACGAATGTGTGGCTTGCGGGGCTGAGAAAATACGTTATTGGCGTCAGAAAAACTTCCAATATACCGAAAGCTCTTATCACAGTGAGTTTCATATCTACCGCTGCGAAAATTGTGGCACCGGGTTTTTAAACCGGCCGCCGCATAGCGAATGGTTGCAGGCCATCTATCAGTATTCGGGTCAAGCGCTGACTCGACCGATCACGCTGGAAGAGATCTTGGCGAGAGAGGCCGAGTTTCCGAATTGTACGGTGGACGCCGAGCGTATGGCCCGTAAAGCCGATCAGTTCAACCGATCGGTGAACCCTCTGGCCCTGGATATCGGTTCAGGTTTTGGTTTTTACACGCAGGCGCTCAGGAAAGTGGGCTATCGGACGGTCAGCATCAATCCGGGCAAATACGAAAATGCGGTGTTCAAAGGCTTGAACGGCGATGAGCCGCTTGCCGTGATGTTCGAGAATTACGAAGCCCCGGAGCCGTTTGGCATCGTGATGATGTCGCAGGTATTGGAACATCTGCTTGAACCGGATCAAGCGATAAAGAAGGTGTCCGGATTGCTGTCGCCGGGTGGCGTTTTGGCCTGCGCGGTTCCGAATTATGCCTCCTTTTTAGTGAAGCTCTTGGGCACCAAGGATAACGCCTGTTTATGGGTGCCGGAGCATGTCAATTATTTTACCGAGAAGGGCTTAACCGCCTTAGTGGAGCGCAATGGCTTCACCGTCGTCAAGGTCGAGCAGGTTACCCGGATACCCTTCAATGCGTTATCTCGAAGACTGGGGCTCAAAGGCAAGCCCGCCGCCTTGGCCAACGCCTTGGTCAAGTATTTGCAGTTTCCGTTCGCCGCTTTGATGCATTGCTTCGGTCTGGGCATCTACATCAATCTTTATGCGGTCAAGAATTAAAAACCAGCGTTATCTTCATAGCAGAAATTTTAAGCAAGTCACATGCTAACTGTTGTTATTTTGACCCAAAACGAGCAAGCCAACCTGCCGGGATGTCTGGCCGCGATTCCCGAGCGCTATCCGGTCGTGATCGTGGATTCTGGCAGTACCGATGATACGCTGGAGATCGCGACTCAGCGGGGTTGCCGCATTTATAGCAATCCATGGCCAGGCTTTGCCGAGCAGCGCAATTTTGCGATCAATCGATGCGATATCGGTACGCCGTGGCTATTGTTCGTCGATGCCGATGAAATCTATCCGCAGGCGTTTTACGACTGGTTTGAATCCGAAATGGCGGGCTCCGATGCGGTGGATGTGCTGATGGTGCCATCGATCTTGTATCTTCGCGGCAAACGCCTCAGTCATGCGCCAGGCTATCCGATTTATCATCCAAGACTGGTGCGCCGGGAAACCACGCGCTTTGTACAGAACCATACCGGGCACGGCGAAGCGGTCGTTAATTCGTGCCGGATCGGCTATTCGGATATCCCTTATGATCACTATTTTTATCATGGCGAGATCATCGAATGGATGCATAAACATGTCGGCAAAGCCGCGCAGGAAGTGCAGCTTAAGCCCACCCAAGATGCGCTGATGACCACACGCGGACGCTTGAGCGTTTTATTGGGGCGGTCCTGGTTCAGGATCATAGCCCGGTTTTTATACCACTATGTTTTTCGCGGTGGTTTTATGGACGGAGCGGCGGGGCTGGAGTTTGCGCTGATGTTTACCTGGTATGAGGCAACCATCTATATGCAAGCCAAGGCCGGTGTGCAAACAAGGGGATGAAGATGAAAGTTTCTCTCGTACTGGCGACGCTCGGAAGAGACGTGGAAGTCGCGGATTTTTTGAAATCCTTGCTGTGCCAGACCTATAAAAACTTTGAGTTGATCATCATCGATCAGAACAAGGACGGGAAAATCGATGCGATAGTCGAGCCGTTCCTTAGCTATCTTGATGTGAAGCATGTGAAAGTGGATTTTACCGGCAACGCCCGGGCCAGAGACTATGGCATCGGCCTGGCGCAAGGCAGAATCGTGGCGTTTCCGGATGACGATTGTGCCTATGATAAGGATGTGCTGGAGAAGGTCGTCGCCGAGTTTACGAGGCGCAAAAACCTCTCGATCCTGGTGGCGGGGTCGTATGATTTTTCATCGAGCCGCTTTAGTATCGGCGTGAACAGCCCTAAAGCCCGCTATTTTTCGCGCTTTGAGATGATGGGCGTCGAGTTCACGCAGTTTTTCGATCTGACCCGCTTGGATCGGCAGCAATTCCATCTGGATTGTGACTTCGGGATTGGCTCCAAATATTCCGGCGGCGAGGGTTTTGAACTCTTGTACCGCCTGCTTCGGGCCGGCTGTACCGCCTTTTATACGCCGGGCATCAAAATTTATCACCCGGACAAGGATCACTACAAGCTGGGAACCGGAAGAATGCTGATGTATTCGACCGGCGTCGGGGCTTACATCAGAAAATTCACCAATCAGCGGGATGTATTCATGCTGTATTACATCGCGCGCAAGATGTTTGTCGCCCCCCTCCTGAAAATGCTGCTGGCTTTGGTGTTATTGAACCCGAAAAAGCTGGCTTATTCTTTTTACAACCTTGTCGGTATATGGCGCGGCTTTCTGGCGTATGAAAGCTGATTTTTTGATCACAGAATTTGATTCAGGAAAAAGACTATGGAAGTAGGCATTGTTACCACGCATATCCCTCCCGCTAAAGGCTACGGCGGGGTATCCGTCACCGCCAGTGTGTTGACCAAGGCCTGGGCGGAGCGGGGCCATAAAATGACGCTGGTCTCCTCGGGCGAGTCGATCGACGGCCCGTTACGAGCCGAGCAGGTGAAACTTGGCGGGCAGGTCGATGTTCAGCTCTATTCTTGCTACGGCTTCAGACGCTGGGGCTTCGGCTTGGGCGCCATTCCGAAGCTGTTTAGTCTGTGCCTGCGCTCTCCGGTGGTTTATATCCACGGCATCGCGACCTGGCCGTCGACGCTGGCTGCCATTTTTTGCTGTTTGCTGCGCCGACCGTTTATGGTGGCCGTCCATGGCGGGCTGATGCCCGAGCATGTCGATCTGATACGCCGCAGGAAACCGCACAAGTGGCTGTATTATCGCTGGCTGACTTTTCCGACATTGCGCCGGGCGATTGCGGTGCATTGCACCAGCGACACCGAGGCCGAAGGCGTATGCAACGTGCTCGGCCAGGATGCCCGTATCCTGTTGGTGCCGAACGGCATCGACAGCCGCGAGTTTCCAGTCGCCGGCTATCCTGCCGGCGAAGGCATGCAGCTTTGCTTTCTGGGGCACGTTCAGCAGGAAAAGGGCATCAATGCGTTTATCAAGGCATGGCTGAAAATTCGCCGGCCCAATGATCGCCTGGTCATTGCCGGACGCAGCGTCGACGGTGACTATTTCGAAGAGTTTCAGGCGTTGGTCGAACAGGCGCAGGGCGCTATTAGCTATCGGGGTTATCTGCAACGCGATGAAGTGATGGAACTGTTGGCGTCCAGTCATTTCCTGGTGCTGCCTTCTGGTCTGGAAGAGGCCGGCGGCATGCGCGAAAACTTCGGCAACGTGGTGGCCGAAGCGATGGCCATGGGGCGACCGGTTCTGGTCGCGAAAGGCCTGGCCTGGGATCATCTGCAAGCGCTGGGGGGCGGCTTCGTTTTCGAGCGCAACGTGGCATCGGTGTGCGGAGCGCTGTGGAAAGCGCAGGCACTGGACCGTTCGGAATGGCAACGGATGTCGGCAAATGCTCGGCAGTATGTCGAGCAGCAACTGGATCCCGTTAAACTTGGCGATAAGGTCTGGCAGGTGTTGACGAAAACTGATCCGGCTGATCTGCCGCAACAACTGGCAGAAGGTTCATCTTATGAATAAAGTCGGTCTTATCGTTCCCACTCTCAATGCGGGCATGCTTTGGGATGCCTGGCTGAAGGCCTTTGAGCTGCAGACCCGGAAACCGGATTACCTGTTGGTAATCGACTCGTCATCCAGTGACGACACCGCCGCGATGGCGCGTGCTCAGGGCTTTGACGTGCATGTCATTTCGAAGTCGGAGTTTAACCACGGCGGCACACGCCAGTTCGGCGTGATTACCTTGGCGGCCGCGGATATTATCGTCTTTTTGACCCAGGATGCCTTATTGGCCAACCCCGATGCGATAGCCAAGCTGGTCGCCACGTTTGAGGATGAGAAAGTCGGCGCTGTCTATGGTCGCCAATTACCGCACCGGAACGCAGGACCGATCGGCGCGCATGCCCGTCATTTCAATTATCCGGCCGAAAGCCAGGTGCGCAGTCTGGAAGATCGCAAACGTTTTGGGATTAAAACCGTCTTCATTTCCAATTCCTTCTCTGCCTATCGGCGCAGTGCGCTGATGCAGGTCGGCGGTTTTCCGGTGGATACGATTATGAATGAAGACACCTATGTCGCCGGCAAGATGGTGATGAACGGCTGGAAAATCGGCTATTGCGCAGAGACCCAAGTGTTCCACTCGCACGACTATGGTTTTATCGATGAATTTAAGCGTTACTTCGATATCGGTGTGTTTCACGCGCACACCAGCTGGCTGCAACAGACCTTTGGCGGTGCCTCCGGCGAGGGCTTACGCTTTGTGATTTCGGAAATTCGCTATCTGACAAAACACGCGCCTTGGCTGATTCCTTCTGCGGTGCTGCGGACAGGATTGAAATGGAGCGGGTTCAAGTTGGGTGTGCTGCATTCGAGTCTGCCAAAGGCTATGCGTTATAGCTTTAGCCTTCATAAAGCCTATTGGCTCCGAACCTAAGGGGAGGCGGGGCGTGATACAGTAGCCCCGGCGCCGCCCGTTTCAGCTTGGCGGCGCACCGCCATTTCGCCCGAATTCATATCTTGGCAAACCTGGCTGATACTCAGTCTGTCAGTTTGACGACTTTTCATTTGAAGCTGGCATCGGAATGTCGGCTTTTTTCACTCATGACTTAGTTCCTCTCTTGACGCGATATATTTAATCGACCTACTCGGATATCCGTTGTTATTGGAAAGCCGCATATCTTTCTTGTTTGTCATTATCTTGTTGTTCCGCTTTCGTTCACGATTCTTGGTTGGCGGCTGGGCGGCAATCAATGTTTCCACGATCGTCTCTAAAAACAGCAGCAAGCCTCTTGCGGCCCGATTCTTACAGTGCTTGCGTCATCTGATGGGGTTCTTGCAGTGTGCCGTGACTTTAGAGTCGTGGTTTCGTCCGGATTGCTTCATCGGAATCGACCTGCCGAAAATGGGGGATTTTGCTAGAGGGCTAACTAATTCTGCATTTCCATGAGTTTGAATGTTTTCCGGGCAAGGAGTCATAGGTATTTTTACCTATAGACATTGTTGAGGGGTGGGTTTAACATAATCTTAAGCTTAATGCCGTTGGAATGAAAATGAAAAAAAGTGAACATTTTCAAATAGAGTCAGCAGCGCCGCCTTACATGCCTAACAGCTTAAGTCATTATGGGGTGAATTGCGATGAAATTTTTTATGACTCTTTTTTTATCGAGCAGTTGCGTCTTGAGAAGCTCCGTGCGCAACGATCTAAAACCACTTTATCAATCGTTTTATTAACACTTGATAAAGAAAGGGACGGTGAATTGATAAATATGCTTGATATTTTGACCGTTGTTCGCAAAAAGATACGGGCTACCGATATTAGTGGATTTGTTAATCATAAAACCATAGGCATCCTTCTACCCGATACAAATGAGGAAGGGGCCAAAGAAATTTGTGCAAAATTAATTAATGGAGATGAGACACCACAGTTCTCCGCTACCACCTCGATTTATCCTGATGCTATATTTGAAAGCCTTGCAAAAACTGGGAGTATTCGGCCCGATGTTTTTCCTTTCGCTCTGGAGTCTTCAATAGATGCTTCATGGTTTAAACTTCTATTGAAAAGAGGCGTTGATATTGTAGGATCTATTTTCGGTATTGTTATTTTAATGCCTGTAATGTTAATTACGGCATTGGCTATCAAAGTGACCTCTCCTGGCCCCGTCATTTTCAAGCAAATCCGATTGGGCAAACAAGGGATTCCCTTTACGTTCTACAAATTTCGTTCCATGCATGTGAACATGGATGATCAGATTCATCGTGAATATGTCCGAGATCTTATCAAAGGTGACCACGCTAAAATCAACCAGGGAGATGCGGAAGATCCCTTCTATAAGCTCAAAGATGATCCGAGGATAACCAAAGTTGGGCGTTTCATTAGAAAAACAAGCATTGATGAGCTGCCACAGTTTTTTAATGTGTTAAAGGGTGATATGAGTCTGGTTGGACCACGTCCTCCTCTAGCTTATGAAGCTGAGAAATACCAAGCATGGCATCTAAGGCGGATATTAGAAATGAAACCCGGGATAACCGGGCTTTGGCAGGTGGAAGGTAGAAGTAAGACAGGTTGGGATGACTCTGTGAGGCTCGATATTCGGTATATTCAGAGCTGGTCACTTTTAATGGATCTAAAGATTTTGTTGAAAACGGTCAATGTGGTTTTAAAATGTCGAGGGGCCGTGTAAGGGCTAATAAAATTTAGTTATACGGCTATGTCTATTTTAATATTTCATTTCTCGGTTATCGAATCAAGGTTGAGAAATTTGAACAAGTCAGATAATGTTTTTGATGAGAAATCAAGTTTCAATCGTTAATACAAACAAAGTCGACTAACAATAAATTGAAACCCTGAAACGACATTATTCGTATATTTGTCTTCGTGCAGAATGGATTCTCCATGGTTTTAATGTGCACAACTCTTAATCTTGCCTAGGAATGTGCAGTTTCTGAATTTGAAGCATAGCTTCTCCGAAAATCACTGAATTTTGAGTAACCAGCCTCGAATTAGGTGAAGAAGGTGAAAAAATATGAACAAAAAAAATCACTACTTAACAGGCATAATCCTTACTATTTTTGTTTGGGTTGCTTTCACGCTGTCTATGGACATTGCGAGGCCCGTAAGAGCGGCAAGTGCTGAGCCATCCATTATGGATTTCTCCCGTAATGAACGTAACCTCGTCGCGTTTAGTCCGGACGGCGATATTTTGGCCAATGTAGACGCCGACGGACTCATTACATTATGGAATGTAACCTCCGGTTTAGCCCCTATAAATCTTCAGAATCAGTCTGCAAACTTGGTTACCGGAATTGCTTTTCGGTCCGATGGGAAAATATTGGCCGGTGTCGGTAAAGATTCGATCAAGTTATGGGATATCGGGTCAGGTCAAGAGCAACTTTCTATTCCACTCGTCAATCCAAATTCCGCTATTGTGCAGGTTGCATTGAGTTCTGACGGCGAGCGTCTTGCAGGTGTGACTCTGGAAAACGAAATTTTGCTATGGAATTTGAAGACGGGTCTTTCAAAGTCGATTAAGGCCGAGCAAGATGTAACTGTCGATCAATTAACATTCAGTCCCGACGGAAAATTTTTAGCCAGTGCATATAATGGACAGAATTCACATATCAAGCTGTGGGACGCAGTAAGCGGAGAGTTGTATGCAGATGTTCCAGCCGATACATTTGTAACTGAATTTGAATTCAGTCCAGATAGCAATGTCTTGGCGAGTGTTGGCCAGGATGGCCTGATTACGTTGCTGGATCTAAATTCTGGCGCAGTAAAACGAATTCTAGATACTAAGGCGGAAATCACCGAGATAGCATTTAGTCCGGATAGCAAGACTCTGGCTACTGGCAGCGGCGGAAACGATCCTAAAGTTATGTTATGGAATCCAGTGACTGGCGAGATGGTCTATGAACATCCAGCAGAGAGTGGTGCACCGGTTAGTCATTTATTTTATAGCCCTGACGGTGAGCTCCTGACAAGTATTGGCACAGACTCCCTTATCAGTCTGTTAGATGCTCCTACGGGTGAGCTGAAAAAGCTTCTCGTCGGGCCGACCGGCGAAATCATCAAAGCCGCCTTCAATTCAAAACAACCTTCTTTGGCGGCCATTGGAAATGATGGCGGATTATTCGTTTGGGATTTGTTGACGGGTGTGGTGCAGCAAGTATTTCAAATCCCAACAGCGCTCAGTGCACCCATGAGTGACTCACAAGCGCTAATTACCCCGAACGCTGCTTCTTCTTCACAAGTGAATGTTCCAAACACAGCTGTTGCAGCGCAACCTGACGGAAGCAGTCAAGTTGCTGGCAAAGATAATGCTGGAACGAGCAAGAAACAGAGGGTACAAAATTGGAAGGGGATCAAAGAGCTTGCTTTGAGTCAAGATGGCATGGAAATGGGGGTGGCGGCTGAGGATGGCACGATTCGGACTTTTAACAAAAGCGGAAGCCAGCGCTGGAAAGTAACGAGTCATCACGGAAGAGCTATTACGGGATTGGCTTTTCGGGGGAAAACAAAAGAATGGGTAAGCACAGGTGTAGATACGGAAATAAAAACCTGGGACGATACTGGTAAAAATCTCAAAACATTTTACGGACCTGAACACCCGACTCGTGCAGTAGCCGTGAGTCCAGATGGGCAATTTATCGCAACCTCTGGCGAAGATACGAGAGTTTTTCTTTATGACGCCGTAGCACATAAATTAAGCAATATTTTTTCGGGTCACATCAATTTTGTTAATGACTTGGCATTCAGTCCCGACGGGCAGGTGTTGGCCAGCGCTGGAGCTGAAGGGCGTACCCTGTTGTGGGATGTTAAAACTGGTAAACTTCTTAAAACATTACTCGGACACTCGGATCAAGTAAATGCCGTTGCTTTCAGTCCTGATGGAGCGCAGTTAGCCAGTGCAAGCGCCGATAGTACAGTTATTTTGTGGAATTCAAAAAGTGGCGAGCAGTTCAAAACGCTTGCTGGACATCAGGGCGGTGTAAGGTCTGTCGCGTTCGCTCCGAATGGAAAAAAACTAATCAGTGCTGGCGAAGACAAGCTGATGTTGGTGTGGGATCCGAAAACCGGACAATTAATAAAACAATTGGATGGGCAGCCGGCTGTTATTAACGTCTTAGTTTTTGATCCGGCTGGTAATTTGCATACGGCGAATGAAAACAGTGAAGTATCTGAGGTCAATACGGATGCCGGTACGATAATTAATACGATAGCTGTGCCAGTGACGCCCGCAGTTGCTCCGCAAGCGAGCTATTCAGAATCTATTTCTTTGGCTGTTGCATCGACAATAGGGAGTTTGATGTCGTCTTCATTCATTGAGAAGCCAAATTTAGATAAGGCAAATCAAGGCAAGGGGATAATCGGTTCGGTCTTCAACCAACTTTTAGATTGGGTCATTCCTCCCGCCAACGCCGCTTTACCTTCACCTCCAGGTGGACCGATTCTGGTCATTACATCGGGGATATCAGGAACACCCTCTGCACCTGACTTTGGAAATTACTATGACGAGATATTGCGTACCGAGGGCTTGAATGAATTTGCGTTAGCCAATATCTCAACTGTTAGTGCTGCAACACTTGCCGCATATGATATAGTTATTTTAGCGCAGATGCCGTTGACCCAACCTCAGGCAGATATGTTGAGTGCGTGGGTTACAAACGGCGGCAATCTGATTGCAATGCGCCCCAATAAAAAGTTAGCCAGCCTCCTTGGGTTAACCGATGCCAGTGCTACCCTAGATAACGGCTATCTATTGGTTGATACCTCTGTATCTCCTGGTAGCGGAATAGTTGGTCAAACCATACAGTTCCACGGTACGGCCGATCGTTACACATTAAGCGGCGCTACCAGCATCGCTATGTTGTACGAAACAGCTTCAACGGCCACTACAAACCCGGCAGTCACTTTGAAAACGGTAGGAGCCGGGAAGGCGGCAGCGTTCACCTACGATCTGGCGAAATCGATTAGTTATACGCACCAGGGTAATCCCGACTGGGCGGCTCAAGATCGAGACATTACTATCCCAAACATGGTACCGCTCATTCGTTCGGACGACAAATTTTATGGTGATGGTCCTGCTAGCCCTGACCCGAAGCTGGGACCGGGGCCTGATTGGATTGATTTCACGAAAATATCCATTCCGCAAGGGGATGAACAGCAACGATTACTCGTCAATCTGATTCTTGAAATGAATCGGGACAAAAAGCCTCTGCCCCATTTCTGGTATTTTCCGCGTGGCTTCAAGGCTGCATTAATCATGACTGGCGACGATCATGCAAACAATGGTACAGAAGCGCGCTTTAATTCATTTATAGCCGCCAGTCCACAAGGATGTTCTGTAGAGAATTGGGAATGTGTAAGAGGCACATCTTACATGTATCCCTCAACACCCCTCGCGCCTTCAACAGCTGTTAGCTTCGATGCGCAAGGTTTTGAGGTCGGACTGCATATTACTACCGGCTGTGATAATTTTACCGCCGAGACGCTTAAATCTGATTACGATAGTCAGATCGCTTTATTCCAGGCGAATTTCCCGGGGCTTCCTGCACCTATTACCGAGCGCCACCATTGTATAGCCTGGAGCGACTGGGTTACCGGCGCTAAAGTGGAGTTCGCTCATGGGATTCGCTTGGATACCGATTATTATTTCTGGCCTCCCGAGTGGGTTCAAAATCGTCCGGGTTTTTTCACTGGGTCCGGCATGCCTATGAGGTTTGCAGACCTCGATGGGTCACTCATCGATGTCTATAACGCAACCAGCCAGATGACCAATGAGTCGGGTCAGACATACCCTTTCACCATTGATTCGCTGCTAGATCGCGCAGTGGGCGCCGAAGGGTATTACGGGTCCTTTACCATTAATTACCATACCGATTTCAATGGGTCAGAACAGGTAACAGACATTAATAGTATCATCAACTCTGCTAAGTCTAAGGGTGTTCCCATAGTGACGAGTAAACAGATGTTGACTTGGCTGGATGGCCGCAACAGTTCATCGTTCGGATCACTGGCATGGGACGGCAGCAGTCTGAGTTTTACGATTACGCCCGGAACGGGCGCCAATGGGCTACAGGCCATGCTGCCTACGCATTCTTCCGCCACCGGCAACTTGGTTGGTCTGACGCTCAATGGTACTAATGTTAATTTCACAAAAGCCGTCATCAAGGGCGTGGAATATGCTTTTTTCACTGCAGCGGCTGGCGCCTACAACGCGACTTACCAAGTCATTCCGCTTTCAATTACTACTGCTTCGCTGACTAATGGGGCGCTGGGAATCCCTTACACAGCGGCGTTGGCGGCGACAGGTGGAACGCTGCCGCATACCTGGTCGATTATCAGTGGATCTCTGCCGCTGGGCTTGAGCTTGAACGCCAGCACCGGCACTATCGCCGGAACGCCAACTTCCACCGGAACGGCCGCCTTCACCATCCAGGTCCGCGATTCGGCCAATCCCGCAGCGACGGATACTAAACCGTTGAGCATTACCATCGACCCACCACCACCTCTTACCATTTGGCCCAACACGACGGTTCCAGGCTTGGTTGACGGTGGGGCGGACAGTCCAGTGGAGTTGGGCGTAAAGTTTAGATCAGATGTAGCAGGCACCATTAGCGGGATTCGCTTCTACAAGGCGAGCGCCAACACAGGCACGCATGTAGGGAATCTCTGGAGATGCAACAATGCTACGTGCAGCACCGGCACACTGCTGGCAACGGCGACATTCATTGGCGAGAGCGGCTCCGGCTGGCAACAGGTGAACTTCTCGAGTCCGGTGGCGATCACAGCCAATACGGTATACATCGCATCTTACCATGCCGATAACGGACATTACAGCGCCGACGTTAACTACTTTGCGAGTACGGGGGTCGATAATACACCGCTACATGCGCTAGCCAATGGAGTATCCGGTGGCAATGGAGTTTACGCTTACGGTGCGACCAGCGCGTTTCCAATCAATACCTTTAACACCTCCAACTATTGGGTGGATGTGGTCTTCAACCCTGGCCCGGCGGCGACGCTGACGTCGATCGCGGTGACGCCGGCGAATCCGTCCATTAATGTCGGTGCGGCCCAGCAGTTCACGGCTACGGGAACCTATTCGGATAATTCCACGCAGAATCTGACCAGCCAGGTGACCTGGGTCTCGGCGACCCCAACATTGGCGACCATCAATGCGGCAGGACTGGCGACGGGTGTCAGCGCCGGTACCAGTTCCATTTCGGCCACCCTAAGCGGCATATCCGGAAGCACCGTGCTAACCGTACAAGCCGCACCACTCAGTATCACCACGGTCTCGCTTCCGGATGGCACGATCTCGTCGGCGTACGGGGCGGCGCTGGCGGCCAGCGGCGGGACTTTACCGTACACATGGTCTCTTGCGACCGGCAGCACTTTGCCCGCCGGCCTGACCCTGAGCAGCACCGGGGCGATCAGCGGCACGCCTACTGCGACTGGCACCACGACCTTCACGGTCCAGGTGCGCGATTCAGCCAATCCGGCGGTAACGGTGACTAAGGCGTTGAGTATTAACATTACCGCAGGCACCGGCGGCTGCGCCTCGCCGCCGAATGCTATCGTGGCCGAGAACTGTTTGAGCGGCAATCCTAAGACCGAGTGGGACGTCAGCGGTGCCGGCGACGCCTCGATCCAGGGCTTCGCCACCGACATCAGCGTCAACAAAGGCGGAACTGTTAACTTCAAGATCAATACGCCCGCCACCAACTATAGACTCGACATCTACCGCATGGGTTATTACGGCGGAAACGGTGCTCGGAAGGTTGCGACAGTCAATCCTTCGACAACCTTGCCGCAAAGTCAGCCGGCCTGTCTGACTAATGCGACTGGTATCATCGATTGTGGCAACTGGTCAGTGTCGGCATCCTGGACGGTGCCTGCCAATGCCATTTCTGGGATTTATTTCGCCCGAGCCGTGCGCAGCGACACCGGTGGTGCGAGCCATATCGTCTTTATCGTTCGGGATGATGCGAGTACCTCCAAAATATTGTTCCAGACCGCGGATACCACTTGGCAGGCCTACAACAGCCATCCTGGCAACCTCCCCACTAGTAGTGCCACCAGCTTGTACACAGGTGTAGGGCCGGGCACTGGCGGAAGTGCGGACGGCCGTGCCTACAAGGTAAGCTACAATCGGCCTTTCAATACGCGGGTTTCGGAGACCGAAACTTGGCTGTTCAGCGGTGAGTATCCGATGGTCAGATGGTTAGAGGCCAACGGTTATGATGTCTCGTATTTCACTGGTGTGGATGCGGATCGGAACGGCGCACTGATCACAAAACACAAGATCTTCCTGACCAACGGGCATGATGAGTATTGGTCTGGCGCTCAGCGGGCCAATGTCGAGGCAGCCCGAAACGCTGGCGTCAATTTGGCCCTCTTCAGCGGCAACGCGATTTTTTGGAAAACGCGCTGGGAAAATAGCATTGATGCGTCGGGAGCGGCATACCGTACACTGGTTTGCTACAAAGAGACACACAACTATCCCAATAATCCCGACCCGACCGATATATGGACCGGAACCTGGCGCGACCCGCGAGGCACTCCGCCCGCGGACGGCGGCCGTCCAGAGAATGCCCTCAGTGGTACCTTCTTTCGAATTAATGGCCCCTTCGTAGATACCATCAAGGTTCCGGCCGAGGATGGGAAGATGCGTCTCTGGCGCAACACCGACATTGCGACGCAGGGCGTTGGCCAGATTGCTGCACTGGCAGCTGGGACTCTGGGTTTCGAGGTCGATGTCGATGACGACAACGGCTTCCGCCCCGCAGGTCTGTTCGGGGTATCCAGTAGTCCGATCTCGACGTCTACCCTTTACGCGGTCGACAGCGGCTTTGGAAGTACTTTCGGCGCGCCACCCATTGGTACTGCTCCTACGAACCGGCTGACGCTATACCGACATTCCAATGGCGCGCTCGTGTTTTCGACCGGCAGTTACCAGTGGTCTTGGGGGCTTGATGCCAACCACGACCGCAGCGATCTGGGTTCGGTGACCGATGTGCGAATGCAGCAGGCGACGGTGAATCTGTTCGCGGACATGGGCGTCCAGCCCGGTTCGCTGCAGTCGGGTCTCGTGAGGGCAGCAGCCTCGACCGATACCACTCCTCCGAGTTCGGCGATCACCGCGCCGGTGGCGGGCGCCAATGTCACTCCGGGCAGTACGGTCACGATCAGCGGCTCGGCGACTGACACCGGCGGCGTAGTCGGAGGGGTCGAAGTTTCGGTTGACGGTGGAACGACCTGGCATCCGGCCACGGGCCGCAGCAGTTGGAGCTACAACTGGACGCCGAGCGGAGCGGGCACAGTGACTCTCAAGAGCCGCGCGGTAGACGACAGCGGTAACCTGGAAGCGGCCGGTGTTGGCGTCAGCGTCACTATTGGCTCGCCGCTGCAATCGATCGCAGTATCTCCGGCGAGCCCGTTGATTGCGGGAGGTGCGACGCAGCAGTTTACGGCTACCGGTACCTACGTGAACGGGACTACCCAGAATATCACCGGCCAAGTGAACTGGGCCTCGGCGGCCCTAGCGGTGGCGACCATCAACGCCTCGGGATTCGCGACGGGTGTGAGCACCGGCACCAGTACGATCTCGGCTACGCTCGGCAGCGTCACCAATAGCACCGTGCTGACCGTGCAAGGCGGCACGCTGCAGACCATCACGGTAACCCCAGCGAATCCGACGATCGCCTCCGGTGCCACCCAGCAGTTCACAGCCACGGGCAATTATTCGGGCGGGGGGGCTGTGAATCTCACCAGTCAAGTGACGTGGAGCTCCTCAAATACGGCCATAGCCACGATCGGGTCAACCACAGGCTTTGCGACCGGAGTCAGCGCTGGTACTAGTACCATTTCGGCTACCTTCAGCGGCATTACCGGGAGCACCGTCCTGGCTGTTCAAGCGGCTCCGCTCGCTATCACCACGGCTTCGCTGCCAAGCGTAACGGAGGGGCAGGCGTACTCGCAGAGTTTGGCGGCGAGCGGCGGTACGCTGCCATACACGTGGTCCATCACATCTGGTTTGCTACCAACTGGCCTGACCTTGAATACTTCCACTGGAGTAATCGGCGGAACACCCACCGCTACGGGTACTTTTAACTTCACGGTTCAGGTGAACGATGCCACCATTCCTACTCACCAAACCGCGAGCCAGGCCTTAAGCATCGTCGTGCAACCCGCCGCCTCAGCAAGTATCGCCATAGACACGATAGCAAACCGGGATGGCCGTGGCACCGTCACGACACCTGCATTCAGCACCGCGGGAGCCAACAGACTGCTGCTGGCATTCGTGGCGTCGGACGGACCATCGTCAGGTCTGCAGACGGCGACGGTCAGCGGGGCCGGTCTGGCCTGGACGTTGGTGCGGCGGACAAACACCCGAGCGGGTACTTCGGAGGTGTGGAGCACATTTGCCTCTTCCGCCTTGACGAATGTCACTGTGCAATCAGTGCAGGCGCAAGCAAACTTTGACCAGTCGTTCACAGTCGTGGCCTTGGCGGGGGCAAGCGGCGTCGGGGCCAATAACGGAGCTAATGCCGCCTCTGGAGCACCGAGCGTTGCGCTCACGACTACAACGGCGAATGCCTGGGTATTTGGGGTGGGTAACGACTGGGACGGCGCAATAGCCCGTACCGTGGGTCCCCTACAGCAGATGGTCCACGAATGGGTGGATACGGGGGCTGGCGACACCTTCTGGGTGCAGCGGTTGAGCAATGCGGTTGCGACGGCCGGAACGTCGGTTCAGATCAGCGATACCGCGCCGACTGCAGATCGGTGGAATCTCACCGCCGTCGAGGTTGTACTGGGCACCCCGGCGCCCCCGCCGACGCTGACCTCCATCGCAGTGACACCCACGAATTCGGCTATTAATGTCGGTGCGACCCAGCAGTTCACGGCCACGGGAACCTACTCGGATAGTTCAACGCAGAACCTTACCAGCCTAGTGGCATGGACCTCTGCGTCACCGTTAGTGGCGACCATCAACGCCGCTGGGCTGGCGACGGGGGTGGGTACTGGTACCAGCACCATAACGGCGACGCTAAACGGCGTCTCTCCTGCAAACTCTACGCTAACCGTACAAGCTGCTCCCTTCGGCATCACGACCGCTTCATTGCCTGGCGGTATAGTGAACACGGCTTATACAACGACATTGACGGCGAGCGGCGGCGCGCTGCCGTACACCTGGTCCATCACCGCTGGTGGTTCGCTGCCAACTGGCCTGACCTTGAATACTTCTACTGGCGTAATTAGCGGAACGCCCACAGTTACGGGCACTTTCAACTTTACGGTTCAGGCGAGCGATTCCACCACTCCTACTCCTCAAACCGCGAATAAAGCCCTTAGCATTACCATCGCGAATGCTGTTACCAGCACCGGCTTCTTGAGTCCGACCGCCAACGCGCCGGTGATCAGTAGTGCTGGAGACAACAATGGGTTCCAGACAAATCCAACCAACGCCTTTGCAGACGGTGATCCGCTTCTCCTCGGTGGCGGCTTCGCGGTGGATACGAACAGCGGTACCGGCACGGGCAACTCGTGTACCGCTACCGGCAAGGATAAACACGACTATTTCACCTACGGTATCAACTTGCCGGTCGACGCAGCCATCAAGGGCATTGAAGTACGTCTGGATGCCAAGGTCGACAGTATCGCCAATACTCCAAATATGTGCGTGCAGCTTTCTTGGGATGGCGGCACTACGTGGACGGCGGCCAAACGCACAGCGACCCTGACCACGATAGAGGCGACCTATGTTCTGGGCGGTGCTGCGGATCTCTGGGGGCGTACAGCCTGGAATATAAGTGATTTGTCGAATACCAGCTTCCGCATACGTATTATCGACGTAGCCTCGTCTACGGGAGCCAATGCCCGTGATTTCTCGTTAGATTGGGTTGCAGTACGGGTGTCATACCAATGAGCTTGGATTGCGGGTGATTTTTCATTGGAGTTATGGCAACAAGTGATTTTGATAATAAATCGCAACAATTCATGCCAACTTAGAGGAATAAAAATGATTAAAGAGAATGTAGTGTTAGGTGAAGGGGTCGCCATATACCATCCTCAGCTCGTGAATCTCTACGGTTGCACGATTGGCGAGGGCTCCAGAATTGGTACGTTCGTCGAGATACAAAAAGGCGCTTCGGTGGGGGCTCGCTGCAAAATATCCAGCCACACTTTTATCTGTGAAGGCGTGGATATCGAGGATGGTGTTTTTATAGGCCATGGCGTTATGTTCACCAATGACATTTATCCAAGGGCGGTTAATCCGGACGGCGGTCTGCAAACAGAGGAGGATTGGCGAGTCATTAAAACCCGAGTTAAGGCTGGCGCCTCTATCGGCAGCAATGCGACCATCCTCTGCGGCATCACTATCGGAGAAGGGGCCTTGATCGGAGCCGGAGCCGTAGTTACCCGTGATGTACCAGATTATGCCATCGTTGCCGGCGTCCCTGCGCGAATCGTTGGAGATGCGCGCACGAGGGGAAAGGAATGCGAGTCTGTGACAAATTTTGGTTAGACCTTTTAGTGTGGCAGCTGACCAAATTTTATTTTTTTGCGAAGGTCATTAGAGATTGTCCTCACACACGGTGATTTACGGTCTTATGGAAATTAGCGTGTTTTTATAAATATTCGAAACAATGGAACTTTTTCCATCTAAAATAAAGGAGCACGGTCATGATTAGAATAGGCGTTATTGGATACGGTTATTGGGGGCCCAATCTGGTAAGAAATTTTGCCGAAACACCGGGGCTTTCAGTGGCTGGCGTGGCGGATCTGGATCAAAAGAAGCTTGATATCGTTCAGAAACGTTATCCGGGAGTAAAAACGACAACTCGCTTCAGGGACCTGATTGAGGATCCAGACATCGATGCAATTGCCGTGGCGACTCCGGTCAGCACACATTTCGAGTTAGGATTGGCAAGTCTCAAGGCTGGCAAACATTTGTGGGTCGAAAAGCCTATGACGGAAACATCCCAACAGGGGCGTCAGTTGATTGACGAAGCTGAAAAACAAGGGCGTGTATTGATCGTCGATCATACGTTCATTTATACGGGAGCCGTACGCAAAATGGCGGAAATCATAAGCGGAGATGATTTTGGGAACATATTTTACTATGACTCAACACGGGTCAATCTCGGTTTGTTCCAGCGCGATGTTAGTGTCATCTCCGACTTGGCCGTGCACGATTTTTCCATTCTAGACTATTTATTGGGAGAGCAGCCGTTAGCGGTTTCCGCCGTGGGCACCAACCATTTTCCTGGCACCCCGGAAAACCTGTCGTACCTTACGTTGTTCTACAATTCAGGAATGGTTGCTCATATCAATGTGAACTGGCTGGCGCCGGTGAAGATGCGGCAAATTCTCGTTGGCGGCAGTAAGAAGATGATTGCGTACGATGATTTGGAGCCGAGTGAAAAGATCAAGGTTTATGACAAAGGTATCAGCTTTACCGATGATCCGCAGCAGATTTATCAGATGCGAGTAGGTTACCGTACCGGTGACATGTGGGCGCCGCGGCTAGACGCTACAGAGGCCTTGCGCGTTGAAGGGGAGCACTTCGTCGATTGTATCGAAAACGGCAAATCCCCCCTGACCGACGGTTCTCTAGGTCTTAGGGTAGTCGAATTAATCGAAGCGTCGACCCGCTCGATGAAGGAGCGTGGCCGATCCGTCGAAGTCAACGGAAAATTTATGTATCAAGGCAGGAGAGTAGCATGATCCCGTTTGTCGATCTCAAAGCCCAATATATGGGGATTAAGGATGAAGTCAACTCGGCCATCCAGAGCGTGTTGGAAACTTGCCAGTTTACTTTGGGAAGTGAAGTGGTCGCGTTTGAGGAGGAATTCGCCAGCTATTGTCAGGCCCAATTCGGAATTGGCGTGAACACAGGAACCAGCGCTTTGCATCTAGCCTTGCTCGCGGCCGGAATCGGCCCCAAGGATGAGGTGATCACTGTTCCATTTACTTTTGTTGCGACCGTAGCGGCGATTTACTATACCGGTGCTAAGCCCGTGTTTGTCGATATTGATCCGCGCACCTTCACGATTGATGTGAAAGCGATTGAAGCCGCTATCACCGAAAAAACCAAAGCGATCATTCCCGTGCATCTTTATGGGCAGTCGGCAGACATGGACCCTATCTTGGAAATCGCCAAACGTCGAGGTTTGGTCGTGATTGAGGACGCAGCTCAAGCTCACGGCGGCGAGTACAAGGGGCGGCGTGTAGGTAGTTTAGGTGATATGGGGTGCTTTAGTTTTTACCCGGGTAAGAATCTAGGGGCATATGGCGAAGGTGGTATGGTAGTTACCAACAATTCCGAATATACCCGTACTATCCGTATGCTGCGTGATTGGGGCGCAGAACAGAAATACCATCATGTACTCAAGGGTTACAACTATCGCTTGGAGGGCATACAGGGAGCCATTCTCAGAGTCAAACTGCGTCATCTAGAAGCTTGGACAGAAGCGCGGCGAACGGCCGCGGCCCATTATAATGAACTGTTGTCAGGCAGCGGAGTATCAACCCCGGAGGCAATGGCCTATGCCCGGCATGTCTATCACATCTATGCCATTCGTACCCGGCAGCGAAGTGAATGGCAACAAGCCCTTCAGGCCAAAGGCATCCAGACTGGAATTCATTATCCGATTCCTGTACATCTTCTGCCTGCTTATGCCGATCTTGACTATAAAAGAGGAGATTTTCCTCATTCAGAGCAAGCGGCCGACGAAGTGCTTTCACTCCCTATGTTCGCAGAATTAACTCTAGATCAATGTAAAGAAGTTAGCGAGGCTGTCGCGATGCTCGCGAATAAGTTGGCAGTTGAGTGCGCCTAACAGAATAGGGTTAATGACATGCAAGAAGCGCAGCCACTGTTAATCTTTCCTTACAACGGCAACGGTATCGAGGCATTGGATTGTATTGGCAGCGCTTACCGGTTTATTGGTTTTGTGGATGACACCCCCCAGAAGAGAGGGATCGATCCAAACGGATATCCCGTTTTCGATAGGGGGGCATTCACACAATTTCCCGATGCGTGCGTTTTAGCTGTTCCAGGCAGTCCTAGTTCCTATCGATCTCGAAAGGATATCATTCAAGGTTTAGGTATTGCTGAGGAACGGTTTGCCAGGGTGGTCCATCCGGCAGCTAGAGTATCGCCCCTGGCCTCAATTGGCTCTAATGTATTAATCATGGCAGGAGTCATCGTTACAAGTAACGCACTCATCGGATCGCACATCTGTATTCTTCCAAATACAGTGGTCCATCATGATGTGATGATAGGTGATTGGAGTCTCATTGGCTCCAACGTGACTATTGCAGGCAATACTGTCGTCGAAGAGAACTGTTACATAGGCAGCGGCACAAGCCTTATGAATGGTATACGCGTCGGAAGCGGCGCCTTAGTGGGACTTGGCAGCAACGTCATTAACAGCGTTGCAGCCTGCACGAGGGTTGTAGGTAATCCAGCCCGAGAGATAGGAACAAAAGACTAAGCGAAAGAGTCTTATAATATACTTAAATAATCTGGTAGATCTATCTTCCACTCTGATTAGAAAAAGGGAGTTAAGTTATTCTAACGAACGTGAGTTTAGATCGCATTCACGTACATTCGAATTGCATGAATCACGCAACATGGTCTTCTTAGTAGTGCTGCTTAACGTGTAAGCTTCGGTGTTTTTTTAAATAATGACGACAATAGCAAAAGGTAAATGTATTAATGGACATTAAGGATTTGAATATATTGGTCACAGGCGGCTGCGGTCTGATCGGTTCCACAACCGTTGATTTGTTATTGCGGAATTATTCACCTGCAAGCATCGTCATTTTCGATAATTTAAGCCGAGGTACATTGGCCAATGTTGAAGAAGCTTTGAAAGATCCACGTGTGAGACTGGTACGCGACGATATTAGGAATAAGGAGGCCGTTCATGACGCGGTGCAGGGTATGGATGCGGTGATTCATATGGCAGCCCTTCGCATCACTGCCTGTGCTGGCCAGCCGCGAGAGGCGATGGAGGTCATGTGTGACGGTAGTTTTAATGTAGTAGAGGCTGCACAGGCAGCCAAAGTAAAAAAAGTAATCGCGGCATCCTCGGCGTCGATCTATGGACTGGCCGATCATTTTCCTACCCGTGAAGATCATCATCCTTACAACAACCGCACGTGGTATGGCGCCAGCAAAGTTATGCTGGAAGGGTTGTTGCGTTCGTTCAATGAAATGTACGGGCTGCCTTATGCGATGCTGCGATATTTTAACGTTTATGGCCCCCGCATGGATATTTATGGCAAATATACCGAGGTATTGATCCGCTGGATGGAACGCATCGCTGCCGGTCGGCCGCCACTGATCCTCGGAGATGGAACCCAAACTATGGATTTTGTCTATATTGAAGACGTCGCTCGATCCAATATCTTGGCCCTGCAATCGGACCTGAGCGATGAGGTTTTTAATGTCGCCAGCGGTTCTGAGACCAGTCTCAACGAGTTGGCTGCGGCGTTGCTAAAGGTAATGGGCTCCGATTTGCAGCCGGAATACGGCCCGGAGCGTACGGTGAATCCGGTGTCGCGTCGCCTTGCCGACACCTCCAAGGCCGAGAGAATGCTGGGTTTTAAAGCGCAGATTGGTCTGGAAGAAGGACTTTCGCAGCTGGTTGAGTGGTGGCAAATGAATAAAAAAGTGGAGGTGGAAGCATGATTCCTATTACCAAACCGATGCTGGGCGAAAATGAGGCGGAAGCGGCGCGGCGCGTTATTTTAAGCGGCTGGACCAGCCAGGGGCCGGAAGTTGCGGCGTTCGAAAAGGAGTTTGCGGAGTATGTAGGTGCTCCGTACGCCTGCGCGGTATCCAGTTGCACCACTGCCTTGCATTTGGCGCTGCTTGCGGTCGGCGTACAGCCTGGAGACGAAGTCATCACAGTCAGCCATTCCTATATCGCCACCGCCAACTCGATCCGCTATTGTGGCGCTAAGCCGGTGTTTGTTGATATCGATTCCGATACGCTCAATATCGATCCCAAGCTGATCGAAAGCGCCGTGACTGATCGTACCCGCGCCATTTTATGTGTGCATCAGATCGGAATGCCTTGTGATCTTGCGGCGATCCTGGAAATAGCACGCCGCCATTCACTTCCTGTCGTTGAGGATGCCGCTTGCGCCATCGGCAGCGAAATTCTTTGGCACGGGCAATGGGAGAAAATCGGCAAACCGCAAGCCGATGTGGCGTGCTTTTCGTTTCATCCGCGCAAGGTGATTAGTACCGGCGATGGCGGAATGATCACAACTGCAAACGCGGAATGGGATGCTAAATTCAGGCTATTGCGGCAACATGGCATGAGTGTCCCTGATACTGTGCGCCATGGAGCAAGCCAAGTAATCTTCGAATCCTATCCGATCGTGGGGTTCAATTTTCGCATGACAGATATCCAGGCTGCCGTGGGTAGGGAACAGCTCAAACGGCTTCCAGATATTGTCAAGAAACGGAGAGATTTGGCGGCCCGCTATAAGACACTTCTCTCAGAAATGCCAGGCCTAGGTTTACCGGCGGAACCGGACTGGGCGCGCAGCACCTGGCAAAGCTTTAGCGTTCGTCTACCTAAAGGATCAGACCAGCGGCAGGTTATGCAGTCGATGCTGGATGAAGGTGTGGCGACCCGCCGGGGGATAATGTGCTCACATCGGGAGGAAGCTTATCCTAGGGATACATGGTCCTGCACCGGTAGAATAAAGGGCTGCTCATGTACTGCGGAAATTTGTAAATGCCTTAGGCACAGCGAAGAATCACAGGACCAAACTCTTATCCTCCCATTGTTTCCGCAAATGAGTTTTGAGCAGCAAGATCAGGTAGTAGAAGCGCTTCATGAAGCCTTGCGCGTTGTTATGTTAAATGAATAAGATTCCCATTGGGTGGGGCTATGGAACAAAACACTAAAACACTAGCCGATTATTTTGACCTTCTAAAACGGCGTAGGTACTACATTATAGTGACCTGGTTACTGGTCACGTTAGTCGCTGTAATCGTTGCGTATAATCTACCCAAATTATATCGTTCAACGGCGACGATGTTGCTCGAAGCGCCTATTCCAGCAAATTATATTGATTCTTCGGATTCTCAATATGGAGAGGAGCAAATTGAATCGATATATCAAAGAGTTCTTACGACCGATAATGTGCTTCCTATTATTGAATCGAATGAACTTTATAAGGACATCAAAGATGGCTATACAAAGCATGAATTAGCGGAGTTGTTCAGGGACAGCACTGAAGTTGAGCTGACCACCTCTTCAATAGCACCCCCGGCTCATTCCGGAATGGCCGCGATTGCATTTGATCTTTCATTTAGTGATAGCGAACCAACTAAGGCTCAAGAGATAGCAAGTAAGCTTGCCTCTCTATTCATTGAGCATAATGATAAGGGCCGGGCTAAACGTGCGATAAAAGTCACCGCTTTTCTTACGGAGGAATCGGACAAGCTCAACCGAGAGCTTCAGGAAATAGACAGCAAAATCGCAAAATACAAGGAGCAGCATAATTTCAGTTTGCCGGAGCAGGTGGAAGGCAATCAGGCAGCGATAGACCGAGCAGAGAACGAACTGAGGGACACCGATAGTCAAATACGCACTACTAAAGAAAGAATCGCTTTTTTATCTGCAGAGTTGGCTATAGCTCAAAAAGAACTACCCACCTCATTTGATGATAACACACCACAAAATAAAGAAGACTTGCGAGCAAAATATCTTCATTATTCCGGTATTTATTCTCCTTCTCATCCGTCACTGATTCGCCTAAAACGTGAGCTAAAGGCTTTGGATCCTACTTTTGAAGAACAACCAGTCGAGGGGGATATCCATAAAAAGTTGGCAAAAGCCAGGAGCGAACTTAAATTGTTGGAAAAAACCTATTCCAGCAACCATCCAGACATAGTCATGCGTAAAAATCAAATCAATAGGCTGGAACAACAATTGAAAAGCACACCAGCACAATTACAACAGCAAGTAGAGAGCATACATTCCACGAATCCGGCTTACCTTAATGTAGAGGCACAATATAAAAGCAGTCAATCGGAGCTCGTGTCATTAATTCAAAAGAAGGACTATTTGCAAGCGAAGATTGAAAATTTACATAATATACTCATGCAGGCTCCACAAATTGAGATGGTGTATACCGATATGATAAGGGAGCGGGATAATATCATTAAGAAATACACTCAGCTCAAAGAGAAATGGCAGGATGCCAAGCTGGCTCAAACATTGGAAGAACAGCAGCAGGGGCAAACCCTTACCCTCATAGAGCAACCTATCATTCCTAGAAACCCAGAAAAAGCGATCAGAAGAAAAGTAGCCATTGGCGGTTTTTTTATGGGAATCATCGCAGGTCTTGGAGTTGCATTCCTTGTCGAATTCCTTGAGCCAGGAATTAGAGGATACCAGGCAGTTCGCGAAGCCACGGGTCTTATGCCGCTAGTGGTTGTCCCCTACATTGAGTCTCCTTCCGAATTGGAGGAACAGCTTGTAAAGCAACGCCAAATGAAGAAAGTAATTGTCTGTACAGCCTTTGCTTTTTTTATGTTGGCCGTCATTTTAATGAGCTTCACCTTCCTTGGATTAAAGCAAGCATGAATAAAACTCACGAAAAAATGAAATATGGTGATAAACATGCCTTTGTCTACCTCCTGGAGAGTGATCAATGATTAATAGCACTCAGAAACAGCGCTTTGGCTCGATTAAATACATCAAAACTCAAACGGGCATTATTGATCCGAATGTGCTGCGTAATAACCGGGTTATTATGGGACTCGAAAACGATCCACGGGCGGATATATTTCGTGTACTTCGGACGAATGTTCTCAAGCAGCTTCGGCATAATAACTGGAACAGCTTTGCCATCACAAGCGCGACGCCCGACGCAGGAAAAACATTTATATCCGTAAATCTCGCAATTGCGATAGCAATGGAGGAAGATCAGAATGTTCTTATCGTTGATGCTGATCTTAGACGCCCAAGTGTGGGTCAAACCTTGGGGCTCCAATATGATTTTGGGCTTATCGATTGTTTGACGAGAGAACTATCATTATATGATGCATGTATCAGCTCGGGCATTGAGCGCTTACTTGTTTTACCTGGTAGAAATTTCAACAAAAACCCTTCGGAATTAGTTTCGTCCCGAAAAATGCTCGATCTGATAAATGAGATCAAATCGCGCTACAAGTCCGGGATCATTATTTTCGATCTTCCTCCTCTTTTTGCGGCCGATAATGCGATGTTGTTGATGCCATATGTCGATGCAGCTCTACTTGTTATAGAGGATGGAAAAAATACTTCCGATGAGCTTCAACAGTCTATGTACATTTTAGAGGAGACAAACTTGCTGGGTTTGGTGCTGAATAAATCAAGAAGGCCCCTTTTAACACATCAATACGGATATACATATGAAACCGGTTAAAGCTTAGAATTATATGCTTATTAGCCTCTGGGTAAATAAGATTTAAAGCTGAACTTGAATTGGTGGCGCAGAGTTAATTCGGATAATATCTATTTCTTATAAATAATGATAAATTATTATAATAGGTTATCTAAAATTACGAGACTATAGATGAAAGAGAAAAAAATCCTTTTGCTAGGTGCAACATTTAATACTGATAATATGGGGGTTGGGGCATTGGCGATCGGGGCTCTGACAATTTTGACAAAAAAATATCCAGATGCTGATATCTTTTTCTTAGATTATGGGCGCGAATCAATTAGGAGTAAAATTGTTCTCTCAGGAAAGAATATTTCTGTGCCTTTAGTAAATCTCAGGTTTTCTTGGAAAATTTATCTTCCAAATAATATTGTTTATTTGCTTTTTATCTCTTTGCTAAGCAAGAGTTTAGGTCGAAAATTAGGTAATAGATTAATTAAAAAAAACTACTGGTTAAAGACCATCAGCGAGGCTGATATTGCCGTCGCAGCATCTGGGGGCGACAGTTTTAGTGATATCTATGGATTAGGTCGTTTTTTTTATGTGGCTTTACCTCAGATTTTATTAATAACCTTGGGAAAGCATCTGATTATGTTGCCACAGACTATAGGTCCATTCAAAGGCGGGCTATCAAAGCTAATAGCAAAAATTATTATGCATAGCGCTGATGCTATTTACTCTCGAGATATAGATGGTGTCTTTGAAACAAGAGCATTGCTAAATATTAAAGATAATGACTCGAAAGTTCGTTTCTGTTATGACATGGGCTTTGTAGTTGAGCCTCACAGACCTCTTTATATTAACTATATGGGGGGGTATGATAAAGATATTTCCCTCGCAGATAGACCATTAGTTGGGTTAAATGTAAGCGGTCTTCTATTGCTAGGCGGATACAACAAAAAAAATATGTTTAACCTAAAGGTTGATTATCAAACATTGATAGACAGAATAATCAAGTTGCTAATTGATGAGAATCAAGCAAATGTCCTTCTTGTTCCTCACGTTTTTGGTAACCAAGAAGAAAGCGATAGCTATGCTGTTTGTACAATATACGAAACTCTAAAAGACAAGTATCCTGATAGGCTTTTCTGTTTGAGTGGATTTTATGACCAAAACGAAATCAAATATATCATAGGGACTTGCGATTTATTTATTGGTTCCCGCATGCATGCTTGCATCGGTTCCCTTTCACAATCAATACCTGCAATTGGAATTAGCTATAGTCAGAAATTTTTTGGTGTATTTGAAAGCATGGGCGTTGAATACCTTATCGCAGATCCTAGGAAACTAAAAATCGAAGAAACGTTACAAATAATTAATAAGGCTTTTACAACAAGAGATGAAATCAAGAATCATTTAAAAAAAATTATGCCAGAAGTAAAAGAAAAAATACTGTCAATATTTAGTGAATACGAGTAGCTTTAATGAAATATAAACTAGCCAATACTAAATTTACTGATGTTTCGGATGTTGTAAGGTGGCGTCTTTGTCTTGGCTGTGGTGCTTGTGAATATGTATGTCCAGAAAAAAAAATAAATCTCGTTGATTTTATAGATCAAGGAATAAGGCCGGTAGTTGTGCCAGGAGGCTGCAGCGGCTGTTCAGACTGCGTCTCTGTTTGCCCTGGTGTTGGGATGTCCCATGATCCTCTGATAAAAACAACTGAAGGTTTAATACACATGCTGTCAGAAGGTTGGGGTCCAGTATTGGAAATATGGGAAGGTCATGCTACTGATAAGGCTATTCGGTTTGATGGTTCATCTGGGGGGCTTGCGAGTGCTTTAGCGTTATATTGTATAGAGAAAGAAGGGATGGAGGGAGTAGCTCACATTGGGAGTGATGACGAACATCGGTACCAAAATAAAAGTACTTTTAGTCGCACTAAAGCTGAATTGCTCGCCATGACTGGATCACGTTATTCCCCTGCTTCGCCATGCGATAATTTACAAACCATCGAAGATGCAGAAGGACCTTGTGTTTTTATTGGAAAGCCTTGTGACATTGAAGGTTTGCGGAAAATCCAATCTATCCGCCCTAAGTTAAGCAATAATGTTGGTATTGCTATAGGGATTTTTTGCGCTGGAACGCCTAGTACTCAAGGAACCTTAGATTTGCTGGAAAAATATGGAATCAGTTATGAAGACGTCAATGATATTAGATATCGTGGCCGTGGCTGGCCTGGTAGTTTTTCTGTGCGTTTGAAAAACGATTCTAATTGGCGTGAACTGGCCACTTATGAAGAAGCTTGGGGTTTTCTTCAAGCCTATCGACCTTTACGGTGCCATATTTGCCCCGATAGTACGAGTGAGTTTGCTGACATTTCATGTGGTGACCCCTGGTATAGGAAGGTTAAAGACGGTGAGGTGGGGAGTTCACTGGTGTTAATAAGAACTGAGAGAGGGAGACAAATTTTAAAGGGGGCCTTACAGGCTGGCTATGTGAAGCTTAAGGAAGTTAAGCCTGAAATGTTGGAGCTCTCGCAAAAGGAACTGTTTCGAAAGAGAGGAGCAATATGGGGGCGGGTTATTACCATGAAAGCTTTTGGGATCCCTGCACCACGGTTGCAAGGATTTTATTTATTTCGGAATTGGCTAAGACTACCTAGTTCCTTAAAGTTACGTTCATTCCTTGGAACAGCGAAGCGAATTATTATGCGCAAGTATTTTAGACCTAGCACAGTTGATAGGGTAAAATGATAATTAAATATTGAATTATTATTGCGTCTAGTTTTTCATCATGAAAATGGATTTTTTTATAATTGTCATTAATGGAGATCTAATGAGATCAGTTATAATTTCTATAATTATAGTCAACTGGAATTCTAAGATTTATCTTCAAAAGTGTATCGCGTCGATTTTGAAGAATACATTCGGCATAGAATATGAAATCATCGTGGTAGATTCAGGGTCCTTTGATGGTTGTGGACTTATGTTGCAGCATTTTTATCCTGAAGTTCGTTTTATCCAGAGTGAGCAAAACGTAGGGTTCGCACGAGCCAATAATCTTGGTTCGGAATATGCACGAGGAAACGTTATGCTGTTCCTGAATCCCGATACCGAGGTGAGCGATTGTGCCATCGAACGCTTATGCACTCGACTTTTGGAGCTTCCTCATGCCGGAGTATTAGGTTGCCGTTTGCTCAACAGCGATGGTTCGTTGCAAACGAGTTGTGTGATGCCGTTTCCTACGATCTTAAACCAGATTTTTGATTCTGAGATCTTGCAGCGATGGTTCCCGAAAGTCAAATTATGGATGTCGGCTGCGATGTTCGAAGACGTAACCTCGCCGGTACCCGTAGAGGCGGTTTCCGGAGCATGCATGATAATTCAGCGCGATACCTTCGAGCGGGTGGATGGTTTTAGTGCCGACTATTTCATGTATGCGGAAGACATAGATTTGTGCTACAAGACCTGCAAAGCTGGCTTCATAAATTATTATGCCCCTGAAGTTGAGATTGTTCACCACGGAGGTGGAAGTACGCAGCTTGAACGAAGCATCTTTTCTGACATCATGATCTCCGAGTCAGTTAGTCGGTTGTTGAGGAAAACCCGTGGCAATTTTTACAGTCTCGGTTATCGACTGGCACTCTGCGGCTCAGCTATTGTCCGGTTAATGCTGTTGGCGCTTTGCTTTCCAGTTGCACTGATTAAGAGCAGAACAAGTAAATGGAGCGTGGCCTTCAATAAATGGATTGCCATATTTCGTTGGGGACTTGGACTGGAAAAGTGGGTTCAACAATATAGCCAGCCGGGGCAGACTGTTGCCGAGTTGAGCGTCGGTCATGAGAAGTGATTTCTGGAATCTGTAGAAACCAAAACATTGATCGGCAAACTCATCTTATCCCACCGACGGTTAAATTTAGCTTTTAATATTGAGGCGCAGTGCATGTTCAATATAGATAACATAGTACGGAGGGATTAAAGTGAAAATTTGGATTGATCTCGATAATACACCTCATGTGCCTTTCTTCAAACCTATAATACGGGAGTTGGAAAATAGGGGGCATACTATTGTTATGACCGCTCGGGATGCTTTCCAGGTTTGCGAATTAGCGAATCTTTACGGTTTAGCATATAAAAAGGTAGGTAAACATTACGGCAAGAATCCTCTTCTTAAAGTGTTGGGTCTTTGCTGGCGTAGTTTACAATTGTTGCCATTTGTTATTCGTGAAAAACCAGTTTTGGGACTCTCTCACGGATCACGATCGCAAATTTTATTGTGTAATTTGCTCCGTATCCCGACCGTGATGATTATGGACTATGAGCACTCGCAAACTCCGTGGTTATTACGGCCACGTTGGGAAATAATTCCTGCCGCTTTATCCGATGAGCAACTACAGTGTAAAACGAAAGAGAAAATTCTTGCCTACGAGGGAATCAAGGAGGATGTTTATGCAGCCGAATTCAAACCTGATTCAAGTATCGTTACTCAACTAAATCTTAACGAGGATGACATCCTTGTAACAATTCGCCCTCCAGCAAACGAAGCGCACTACCACAATCCAGAGAGCGATATGCTTTTCGTTGAGTTCATGAAGAGAGTTTGCTCTACACCGGGCATCAAGGCAGTTCTATTGCCAAGAAATAAGTTTCAGGAAACGCAAATAAGACAGGACTGGCCTCAGTGGTTTAAAGGCTCTAATGTGATTATACCTAAGCAGGCAGTTAACGGTCTTAATCTGCTTTGGCATTCCGATCTGGTGGTAAGCGGAGGGGGGACAATGAATCGCGAGGCAGCTGCGTTGGGAGTTCCTGTTTACAGTATCTTTCGTGGTAAAAGTGGTGCGGTAGATCGCCAACTGCAAAATGAAGGAAGGCTTCTACTGATCGAAAATATTGAGGATGTTAACAAAAAAATTCAGCTTCAGCGCCGCAGTAAAGGGACTATTCAGGACAGTTTAACTTCTGGAAAAGCCCTCGGCACAATCTTAGATCATATTGACACTATCTTGATGAAAGAGCATTCCGCTAGGGCTTGATATCCCTAATATTAAAACCAAAATGGGCTATGAACAAAAAAATTAAACTTCTAATCATTGCGGGCGCTCGGCCGAACTTTATGAAAGTGGCTCCTATCATTCAGCAAATACGTAGGCATTCTGCAGATGTGGCTAACTACGGAACGCAGTTGGAGTATCGATTGATCCATACCGGCCAGCACTACGATGAAAAAATGTCACACATCTTTTTTGACGAACTTGGTATTTCCGCTCCGGACATCAATCTGGGTGTCGGTTCCGGATCTCATGCGGAACAGACTGCCAATGTAATGACGCAATTTGAGCCAATTTGCTTGCAGGAAAAGCCGGATTGGGTAGTGGTGGTAGGGGATGTAAACTCGACTATGGCGTGTACCTTAGTTTGTGCAAAACTGGGAATTAAGGTGGCTCACGTTGAGGCTGGCTTGCGCAGTTTTGATCGCAGCATGCCGGAGGAAGTAAATCGGATTGTGACTGACGCTTTGGCGGATCTCTTACTCACTCCATCGGTTGATGGTGATGAGAATTTGAAACGGGAAGGAATCCCTGATTGGAAAATTGATTTGGTTGGCAATGTCATGATTGATGCCTTGACGTTAAATCTCGAGAAGGCTCGGGCCAGCCAAGTGCTTAAGAAACTTCAGTTGAAAAAGAAGAGCTTTGTATATGTAACACTTCATCGTCCATCCAATGTAGATGAGAAGGTGGGGTTAACAACCATTATGTATGAATTGAAGCGTATCGCCGACGATATACCCGTAGTGTTTCCAATGCACCCCCGCACTCGAAAGATGTGTGGGCAATACGGTATTTCGCTTGATAATAACAAAGGACTACGTATTTTAGAGCCAATTGGCTATCATGATTCCTTATGTCTTACAGAGATGGCGCGGTTCATTCTTACCGATTCAGGTGGTCTGCAAGAAGAGAGCACATACTTCAGAACTCCGTGCCTAACATTGCGTCCGAATACGGAGCGCCCAATTACAGTTACACTTGGCTCCAACAAATTGACAAATATAGAGGTGCTTGCTTCGGATATCAATGAAGTTTTAAACCGCCGCACCGAGATAGGGCAAATACCACCTTATTGGGATGGCCGAACATCTGAGCGCATTGTTGCCTCTCTCATCCATGCTAGTTAGGGCAATGCTTCTGATTCTAGATTCCCATGTTTAAAGTTATATTTACAGTCGATTACGAAATTCACGGCAACGGTGACGGATGTCCATATTCATTGATGGTTGAGCCTACGCACAGGATATTGGATTTATTTGACCGTTATGACGCCAAACTCACTATCATGGCTGAAGTAGCGGAGATTTTAAAATTCAAAGAATATAAGGAGGAGTATGGCTCGGACGATTACCATTACGAAGCGATTGCAGAGCAGCTTCGGGAAGCAGTCAGGCGCGGTCACGATGTCCAACTCCACATCCACCCCTCTTACTTCAACGCCAGGCATCAAAATGGTCGCTGGCTTCAGGATTGGCAAGAGTATAATTTAGCGGGTCTTCCTTTTGAGCGCTTGGACTATATGATTCGCAGTGGTAAACATTATCTGGAAGAATTGTTGAAACCAGTTTCACCAACTTACCAGTGCATTGCGTTTCGCGCAGCCAATTGGGCGGTAAGTCCTTCTCACAATGTTGTTCGTGCGCTGGTAAATAATGGGTTTTCGATCGAAACATCAGTATTCAAGTATGGTCGGCGTGATGGAATCGTTAGCTTCGATTATTCCAATGCGCCTAGTAACCTAATTCCTTGGCCTGCTGATGTGAATGATATATGCAAACGTAGTGATACAAGCCTGATCACCGAAGTGCCCATTTACGCAGAAAGGCGCTGGATTGGAGCGTTTCTTTCAACAAGTCGGATCCATGGTGTGAGTATGACACGCAATCACCCCATTCAAAGCACTATTACTGACGGGATTGATACTAGGTTATCAATGACTGCTGTACCCAAACGGCTTCTTGCCAAGTTAGCTATGCCATTTCGTCTGCACTCTTGGAAAGCTGATTTCAATAAGTGCACTGGTCACCAATTGATCCGAGCTCTAGAACGGGCTGATGCAGAGTATGGAGAGTTGACGGATGATCTTCCATTTGTGTTGATTGGCCACTCGAAATTGTTTACTCAGTATAATGAGCGTAGTCTCAGTTTATTCCTTAATTTCGTGGCTAACCAACCTAATCGTTTTGACTTCGGAGTTTTTGGTAACTTTAGTTTCTAATGATTGAATTTGTTTCAAACAGATAGTTGCTGCGAGTAATGTCTGAAATATAATTCAGATCTTTTGTGGACATACATCAATTTATTGTTTTTGACCCGCTAGAGTCATCTTGTTATACACATTTCGGTAGGGGAGGAAGGTTTATTGATCACAAGTCATTGATTTATCTATCATTGTAATGCTTGCTATTCATTCTGGAAGGCATTCTGAGTGTTTAATGGAGAGAGTCAGTAAAACTTGTATATAATAAGATGATGATGCTTATGGATACAAGCGTAAACACAAGTCCGTCATTACGGCAGGAATTCAGGCTATAGGGACTTTTGATCTTGCTATCCTTGGTGCTGGGTAGCCGCTTCCCGACGGGCTTGATGATATCCATATCTAATGATATAACTTATGGGGTCGGTTGTCTCGTATCCGCACAGACTTATGCAAACTCAAATTTATCAAAATGGCCAGCCTTCAGGATAGATAAAATTTTTTGTGACTTATTTTGGTATGTCAAATATGTTTGGCCTTAGCGAAGCGAACTCCAGGTTCAATCGTCTGTTAACATTAGCAGAGCAATTTTATGAGGAGGAAAATTTACTGGTAGCAGTCAGACTCGCGCAGTTGGCCGCATTTAGTGCATTTCCTGTGAATGCCGGCTTGTTCGGATCCCCCCGTCTTGAACAATTACTCCTTAAAATAGGAAAGCAAATAAACCCAAAGATAGTATCTGAAAAAGTGCTACCAGCAAAAATTCCTAGACGCGTTTTGCATATATTAAGCTATGCAAAACCAATAGGAGGTGATAGTAGATTCGTCTGGCGTTGGATGCAGGAAGACAATAAAAGTCAGCATTCTTTGGCTATTACATCGCAGGCAGATATAAATAATAAGTACGATATTCCTGATATCTTTATTAAATCAGCCGAACACTCAGGTGGATTCGTTAAGGCTTTGCAATCCCCTGCATCGAACCCTTTGAGTAAAGCGCTTGAGCTTAGAAAATTGTGCCAAAATGCAGATTTTGTGATTTTGCACTTATATCCTTATGATATTGTTCCTATATTAGCTTTGGCTGCAGGTTGTGATTTTGTCAAGGTTGTTTTCATAAATCATTCCGATCATACATTTTGGGTTGGAGCCAGCATTGCACATGCTGTAGTGCATTTACGTCAACAGAATGTAGATTTCATAAATATGCGGCGAGGTTTAAGGGATGACCATATGCCAATTCTTCCAATTCCAATTATCCCGTCGAACCTATCAAAGACCCGTGCGGAAGCCAAGCGACTGTTAGGATTTTCCCCTCATAATATTATTCTATTAACCATCGCATCGCCATTCAAGTATTTTGCAGGTGAGCAAGTTTCATTCCTAGAACTAATTGCCCCAACTTTGAAATATTTTCCTCATGTTATTTTAATTGCAGTGGGGCCTGAGCATAAAGGTCCATGGAAAATAATGAGCGATCAAACAAACGGCAGAATAGTTGCGTTAGGAAGGAGGTGGGACAACGAGACTCTTTACGCAGCAGCCGATATTTATTTGGATTCTGTACCCTTTTCTTCTATTACCTCCTGCCTTGAAGCAGGAAGTTATGGGATTCCACTCTTGGGTTTTCGTTCGTCGAACCAAGAGTTAGGCATTTTGGGTCCTGGAGCGCCAGGGCTTGATAATGTAATGTTAATAGCCGATGATGAGGAAACATATAATAATACCTTAAATAAATTAATTCAGGATGAGAATTATAGATTGCTACAAGGGCAGAATATAAAAAAGGAAATAATATCTATGCACACGGGTAATAAATGGAAATTTATTATCAATGAGCTTTATGAAAATGTTCTAAAAATTGATAATAAAGGATGTTTTTTAGAAAACGAAGATCTATTTAATCCGGGAAAACTAGACTATGCATTGTTACAACTTTATGAGCAAGTTCAAGGAGGGACGCACAATCGTCAACTTATTAGAGATTTCATTGGTACTCTGCCTTATCAATTGAGATTAAGATTAACGTGGTGGCTCTATATGGAGGGTTTTGGTCTATGCTATTTAAATCTTTTTCCGCCACTATTTGATGTTATTATTAAAGTTATAGGAAGAGGAATAAAAAAAAATTATAAAATTTTATTATAAATAATAAACTTGGCTATAATTAAGTAGAAGTCTGCGCAATGATAATTTTATCCGAAAAGGATTGCGTCTTAGTGCCTTACAACAACTTCACAGGTGTTATATATTACCAATGCCAGGTAACGCAGTGATTCTGAAACCGCAATATAGCCTATTTGTTGTTAATCTCTTATTTGGATGTTCTAGCTATCATGAATCTACCTAATAGTCAAATAAAAGTTTTAGTTTCCATCGCAAGTTACGGGACTAACAATGATCAGTATCTTCAGCAACTGATAGGTGAATATTTAAAAATGCCTTACCAGGTTGATATTGTTGTTGTATCAAACATCTCAAAAGAGCTTGGTGAGAAGGTTGAAGTTGTTGTTGGTCTTCCTTCAAAAAACCCCTGGTCCCTACCGTTTGCGCATAAGAGAATTTTTGTTGAACGCGCGGATAGTTATGATCTTTTCATCTATTCCGAAGACGACACTCTCCTTTCTCAAAGGAATATCGAAGCTTTTTTAGAAGTAACAGATATTCTTCAACCCGATGAGATCGCAGGTTTTCTTAGAACCGAAGAAGCGCCAGATCATACCGTTTACTATTCGACCATTCATAGCCATTATCACTGGGATCCTACATCAGTTTGTCAGCGTGGACATGACATTTTTGCCTTTTTCACAAATGAGCATGGCGCTTGTTATATTCTTACAAAAGATCAGCTTATTCGCTCAATCAATTCAGGCGGATTTGATGTTAAGCCTCATGAGGGGAAATATGACATGCTCGTTAGTGCTGCAACAGATCCTTATACGCAATGCGGATTCCGAAAATTAATTTGTCTTACGCGGTTAGAGGAATTTACTTGCAAACATCTTACCAATAAGTACATTGGTCGTACAGGTCTCGAAAAGTCGCAAGTGGATATACAGGTAAGTGCTTTGCTCGAAATTGCAAAGAAGGGCGAGCCCGTCCCAAATCCAATGTGTGTCGAGAGCAAGCTACCTGGAACGCGCTGGATAAAATCTTATTATGAGTCTTCCAGAGAAGATATGCTCTCAATGGTGCCAAACGGAACAGGACGGGTCCTTTCCATCGGATGCGGGTGGGGGAAAACAGAAGAAGAGTTAATGAAAAAAAATGTCTTAGTCACTGCAATACCCTTAGATATAGTGATAGGTAAGCTTGCTGAGACTAAAGGCATTCGCGTAATTCCTGAATCTCTTGAGAACGCGCCAAAAATTCTTGCTAGCGAAAAATATGATGTCCTATTGCTCTCTGGACTACTTCACCTAGTCGATGAACCTGAAGCTTTGCTTCATGAGTATAAAAAACTACTAGTAAATGATGGGCTTATTATCGTGAGCTGTCCAAATTTGAAACACATAGGGGTTCGGGTTCGACGATATATGGGGCAGGTGGATCTTAAAGGGCTAGATGATTATCAAAAGTCTGGAGTTCATATTACTTCGAGTAGAGTTGTATGTAGTTGGCTGCGATCGACAGGTTTTTTTGTCGAAAGAGTAGAGTATGTGACAGGTGGAAGATGGAAAACTTTTAACGCGTATACTTTAGGGCTATTGCAATCTTTATGGGCGCAGGAGTTTATTATTTCTGCAAGAAACATGCATACATGTTAACATTTGACTCATAGAAGTTCAGGCTTTTAACAAGAGTTATAACTAACCAGCAAAGCAGTTATTGATATGGGTATTATCTTATCGATATTCTTTGTATGGATGGAGTTATCCGATCTCGGGCTTCTGTAATGATTCTGCGAACAACTGACCAAGGCTTAAATTTATTAAGCGAGCCACAGTTCTCTTGATATTGTGGTATCGTCGAGGAAATAATTTGAATTTTTTGGCCTGGGCAAATGGAGATTGGCTCTTTGAATTCAATAGGTGCTATGTTCTTGGATCCGTCAGTTGTTGTTATAAGCAAAGGCTCCATTGTTCCTTCTTTCAGCCATGGTCGCTCAATTAAAATATGTTTAATTCCTTCTGGAATTGAAAGATCGACTATCCTTGAGTGCATTTTTAAGTGAAGAATCTCTTTATCGATCAGTTCTGAATAATGCGATCTGGAAATGTTAGTCATGTTCGTCCATCGCACCTCTCCGAGCGAATTAATAAAGTTCGATAAATGCGCTAACAAATCCATATTCTCAGCCACATCCTGATGATGTCCAACGGGTATTATCGGCTGATGAAGAAGGGCTGCGACTAAAATTGAGTTCTGACAATCCATTGAAATCCGAAATCTTGGAAAAACCGGCAGGCCAAGGATATTATCAGAGGGGCGCATTCCAATAGTCTGAACCCAACTAGCCTGCTTGTTGTGGTGCATCAAGGATCCTCTGGATACGCATGCAGCTTCATATCCAATTAATGACATTTCCTTAAGAGTGTCCTCAGAGAAAGCTCCATGTGGTGGTGCCATTACCCGAGCAACAGATATATTTGCACACTTTTCCAGTTTTTCAATTCTAAAAAGTGCCTGTTTTAGCATCCTATTAAGTTCATCATTCGGTATTTTTCTTGCAAGCTCATCCGCGATGTGGTCATTCCCATGCATTAGCAATGAAAGTCTATCGTGCTGCTTTTGAAACAGACTAGCTGTTTGCTTATGAACAAACCAAGCATCTAATGGGATGGTTGCGAAAGAAGCATGATAATTATGTAACTCAGCGTGTTTTGCTATTTCTGAAAAATTCATAAATCCGTAAGTCGGCCAATGCAGATTCGGATCATCAAACATGAAACATGCTTGTAAAGGAGGGGGATCCCACCGGTTTTCATCGGTTAGATGGCGTAAAAATGTCAGAAATGGTAGTAAAGCTAAAAATTTATTGCCTTGAAAGTGATGAAAGACGGGTTCATCATCGCTATTCAACTCCGGTATTGCTAATGTGACATAATGATGATGGCAGTCTTGATGCTCATGAACTGCCCATATTGGAGAGTCTGCTTTATACGCAAGAGTTGCAGTATTTTGCAACCAGTTAGGGAGTCCTTTTACCTGAATGGCTTCATCCGAACGGATCTCGCGGTTACGAAGTATTTCTGGGATGGAAAGGTGAGTATTAAATTTAATGGAAGAGAATTCTCCGCAATAGGTAGTATGTTTTTCAGACATAACAGCATAACTTGGTAGCTTGCTACTTTGAATGCGTAGTATCGATTCTCTATTAATTTCAAGGTGAAGCCACGCATCATAATGGTTATCCTTGGTCAGCTTGCCTTCCTCAAAGAGAATTCCAAAAATTTCGCCTAAAGCATCAAACATTCTCCAATGTCCTTGTGATATTAAAGGTGCTGAAATACCGATTCGTTTCATTACGCTTCCATATTATGTGTAAATAAAATAATAAAGCATTAAATTTTGCTTTTTCTCAAAGTGCCTGGTCTATATTAAATTAATGAAATAAAAAATATGACCTAATTGTATTAGCGGATTTTTTGTCGGCTAAACAAACTGATTTTATCTTGTGGATGATTGGTTAATAATCCGTTGTTACTTCTGTTCGACGATATTGCTAGGTTTTTTATAGAAGAAAATTGGTGGTTATCCCATTTTAAATTCTGATTTTTTATAAAAATAGTACTTGCTGAGCTTATTGCTGCAAGAGTCAAGTAAATGAAAACAAAAGATTGATCAAAATAAGAAACTGAAACAAATGTTGCTGTATGGGCAAATAGAGAGGCTCCGAGTGCCCATATCATAAATTGGGAATTAGGCAAATTATTGTCTTCGTTTTGTAAGGCCTTTGTTACGCCATTAAATCCCATAAACAAAACATACATGAAGAGCAGCAATAGCGGCAGACCTCCCACCACGCCCATTTGAATGTAGTGGCTGGTAATGTCTGTGTGATTAGGGCTCCAATTTACAACTACCCACATCCAATGGCGAGTATAATCCGTCCCAGTTAGCCACCATTCAGAAAGATGCTCAATGGCTGATTGGATAAGTCTACATCGATACCAACTAGTGCTTCCACCGGCCAAATCGATACGGGCAATAATGAAATAAGCAGGGTCTTTCATATACAAATCCAAGGCAACATATCCCGGTATAGCCCACCGCTGAAGAAATGGGATTAAGTACCGGTAATGCCACAGGGAAAGTGCAAAGATCCCCGCCATCGCACTCAAAATGGGTCCACTAGAGGCGCTAGAAAAAATAATAATAATACAGGAGGCAATGCCAATTAAGGCTGCTTTTCTATGTAGATGCCATAGTCCTATCATCATAGGCAGACAAACAGCCCCTGCTGTACCAGCAAGGATGGGGTGTGCGAAAGGTCCATTGGCTCTGACTTTGCCTTCGCGGATGAGGGGTATGTCACCGCCGCCTAGAATAGAAAAAAGATTTTTTACCATTATCTTTTCATTAATCATTTCCATCGCAAGAGGTGCTAAAAGGATCGCTGTAAGTTGGCAAACGCCATTAATATCCTCCAAATTTCTGCAAAAGCTTCTAATAAGCACATAGATTCCACATGCATCATAAACAAGACCAATGCGATAAATGAAGGCAGAGCTAGGATCCTTATGGAAAAAACCGCTAAACAATAGCCAGGCGACCCAAGCTATCATAGCCCGATCTAGACTATTGATTTGACGTACAGGGAATTCTTGTCTCAATATCATTCGTACGAGACCAACTGCAATCAGGATTCTAACAGCGGTAAAATGGAATGGCCCCAGGTCAATATTCAAGTATGCAGGAATGTAACATGTTCCTACTAAAAGCGGCAGGGGCGCCCACCGTCGGCTTACCAGTAATAGCGCGACCGCATCAACCAGCAGAAATATTATGACAATACTATTCATACAAGGAAGACCACTTTAAGTTGTGTTAGTTCAGAGTTGTGATATGGCTACACTAGAGGTGGTACCGGAAAAATTGAACAGCCGGTTAAGTGGAACACCTGCTACTTTTGAATGTCCAGAAGGACGGTAAAACGGAGCAGAAGATGTCAATCAAAACGAGAAGAACACATTCACCCAGGGCGATTGCATGAACAGTGATTGCTAATATAGATAGCTACAAAAGCCTCTTCTTATGCCATCCATAGTCTTAACAGAAGATTATTCTGCGCAGAATTTGTACAAAATACGGGTTAGTCTTGCAGAAACTTATGTTCTCTCGTTCAGCGTATATTAGCAAATTCTGTTCGTGCAATTGCCCTGCAAATTCACCGGCTTTCAAAGCCAAAGTCGCCATGGCAGCGCTGGCGAGCGATAAAACCCCAGGCGCAACTCACGCAGGAATTCGAGGTTCACCCGAACCAGATAACCGACTGTCCCTAGACCACCCTTGTGGTGGGAAACGGCAACTGACGGACCGGAACGCGCGCCAGAGGTCTTTGGTAAACCCACAGAATCGGCGTCGCCCGCTATCGATCTGCAGGCGTTGCATGCCAAGATCGGCCAGTTGGCGCTGGAAAATGATTTTTTTAGAGGACGCGCTCAATTAGGCTGGATTGCTGACCGCAAAGCGATGATAGACCGTCACGCGAAATTGTCAATTAGCCGTCAGGCCGACTTACTCAATATCAGTCGGGTAGTGTCTATTACTTGCCTAGGCCCGTCTCGAGAGGTGGATTGGAAAAGTTGAAAAGTTGAAAAGTTGAAAAGTTGAAAAGTTGAACAGTTGAACAGTTGAACAGTTGAACAGTTGAACAGTTGATTAAGTGGAACATCCCATTTGATTATTGATTTGGCACTTTAAAGTTTAAACTCCGATCGGATGAGATTGTCCAAGCCATATTTGCCCCTTTCGACAAACTTGTATGATAAGGAGTAAAAGCAGGAGGGGAGTCCTTGTGCATCGGGATGGAGGGAGGTCGACAAGTCTCTGCTGGGACAGACTTTGCTGAGAACTCTTATCATAACGTCTTCCATAGTCCATGAAGACTCTAACGGCATTCTACCAATTTGTGTGCAAGTTCAATGATCTCGGTTTCAAACGTTAATGACCCTGGACTATAGACTTGAACTGATACAATTAATACACGGTGAGGCTGGACCGGATGATGTTGGATACCAGTGATCATAATGCCAGTTTGTAATCCGACAGCTCGGTCTGCCAATAGCAAGGTAAAGTGAGGTCCTTCTCGCATGCAAAAACCCACGTTTGTTACACAGTTTGAAAACCGCTGCCGCAAAAATCGATTCCGGTTACTTGCGCATTTGCTCAAGAGACTCCATCCTCCGATACGGATTCTTGACGTCGGTGGTGAATTCGGTTTCTGGGAGATACTTGACTACACTCACCTTGGGGAGATTCACGTCACTCTTCTGAATCTATTTCGGCAGTACAATCTTCCGCCTAATTTTTGCTCACAGGTAGGCGATGCACTTAGTATGGAAGCGTATGCTTCAAACGAATTCGACGTTGTGCTGTCAAATTCTGTGATAGGGCATGTCGGTTCATTCGATGACCAGAAGAGAATGGCAAACGAGATCAGACGCATAGGACAAAGATATTTTGTTCAGACGCCTAATCACTATTTCCCAGTTGACTGGCGGACTTTAATCCCTTTCTTCCACTTTTTGCCGATGCGATTCCGCGCACGATTGCTATATCATTTGCCTATCACGTCTTTTGGTCGTCTCAGACCCTATTCTAAGGCGATCCAATGGTCTGCCTGTGTTCGTAATATTAGATATCGTGAACTGCGCACGCTTTTTCCTGAAGCAACAATTGTAAGGGAAAGGGTTTTCGGATTTACGAAGTCATTCATGGTTTTCCACGGTTTCGATGACTTTACTTCCCTAACCGATGAGAACGAAGGCTTAGGACTGGGCTGAAGTCCATTGTCGCTGCAGAAAGTTAACTTTTTAGCCTCACACGTTGCTATTCTCGCGGCGACTAAGTGATCGGAAGAGTGATAGAGTAGTTCTTGATGGTAGTAACTTAACAATAATCTAGGTATATATTCATATTCAGGTGACAAAATGTATGGCAATTATATTTTATTGACGGCCGCTAAAAACGAGGAGCTATATATCAGTAAGGCGATTGAATCGGTACTGCGTCAAAGCATACTTCCGCTGGCATGGTTTATAATGGATGATGGTTCCGTAGATCAAACTAGAGAGATTGTGCAGAGTTATACGGATACGTATGCTTTCATTCGTCTTTACTCCACTAATAATATTGGCAAGCGTAGTTTCGGATCAAAGGATAGGGCAATCAACGCGGCATACGAACTGGCGCGGCAACTCGAATTTGACTTCATTGGTGTTCAGGATGCAGACATCGCACCTGAGGAGATAAATTATTACGAGAAAATTCTATGCAAGTTTGGGGGTAACATAAAACTTGGTATCGCTGGCGGTTACATCTATGAACGCTCAAAGAGTGGTTGGGCTTGCCGAAAAAGCAATTCACCGGATTCTGTCGCAGGTGGCATACAAATGTTCCGCCGCAGTTGCTATGAGCAGATTGGGGGATACATCCCAATGCACTTCGGGGGAGAGGATTGGCTGGCCCAAGTGGATGCAAAAATAGCGGGCTGGGAGGTTATAGCCTGCCCAGAATTACCTGTTTTTCACTATCGACCGACATCTAGTTCGGATGGAAGATGGCGAGGATTGTTTCGGTTAGGAATGATGGATGCCTCTTTCGGGTCTCATCCCTTCTTTGAATTTTTCAAGTGTGCGAGGCGTATTGCGGAAAGCCCAGTATTGATCGGCAGCGCCATCCGCTTCTGTGGGTATGTTTGGTGGAACGTTTCAGGTCGAAGTCCTCTGTTACAGCCAGAGAAAATAGTCTATTTAAGAAAAGAACAACTCTCGAAAATTTCACACTGGTGGAAAAAGTTAATTGTAAGCTCGTAACCAAGCGCTTTGGATTTTGTAGCATCTCAGTGTACAGCTTCGACTTCCGCGGTTCCGAATGACTCACCAGGTTGTCTGGGTGATTTGTCTATCGACTGGATCCCAGGAATTTATGTTGGAATGAGGAACAGATATGGTCAGGGTTAGCTGAGACGTTCATCACTGATGAAAATCCAGGTAATTATTTGATAAAATCGACTAAAAAAACAGCCTGAATATGCATCATCCAAATCTTTTGAGCATATTTCAGGCTGTAACAAAATCGTATTCTATTTCTCGGTATGCCCCCCGCCTTGATTAACCGATATAGCCGTTAATTAATAAGCGAGGGGCGGGTGTCAAAGTAAAGTGCTCTATGGCATGACTTTCAAGTTGGAAGGCGGTGCAAGCAGGACGGAAGGGGTGGATCCTCCGCTTGTATACTCATAAGCCCCAATGTCCCATGAGCCGTCTGCGCCCCTGGTAATGTTATCCATGTCAATATTATACGGAGACCCGATGTTGGTGGCCGCATTAATGGCAGGTGACGTCGACGTTAAATGATAGTCTTGTTTAGACAGGTTTGCGAATATATCGGAGCTGGTAGATATATTATTTGTTGCAGTACCCAGACTAAGAGTGCCGCCCTTTCCATGAAAAATATTATTCCGAACTTCACAGCCACTACTACAGCCAGGGCCAGGATTTATGATTGCATCATTGTTGCTGAATGTATTATTAAATACCTTTAATCCAGTAATGGGTGAGTCTTGAATCCCAAGAACGTACCCAATGCCAGAACAAAACGCGCTAGTATTATCGTAGAAGGTGTTTCCATATATTTTCCAATTATCCCATGGGCCGCCATCACTAAATCCAATTCCAACACCAGAGGCGCAATTATGATATATGCGTGAGTTTCTAATTATCCCATTATTAGTGCCCAATAAGTAGTATATATTAGGGTGCATTACGCCATCTGATTGTATGTGGGATATATCCATATATTCTGACACATGGTTATTTGTTCCCGCAACATATAAGCCTGACTCCCATCCAGATATTTTTACATGACTAAAAGTATGATTAGTGGCAGTTGAAAATGGGGTATCATCTACACCACGGCCGTCATTAGTAAATCCAAGGATGTCTGGGCCTCGAATCTCCATGTATTCGACGGTAATGTAACTGCCAGTTGAACCGTTAGGCCATTCAATACCTTTTCCCTGCGTAACGCCAGGGAAATTTATCAGCCATCCGTACGATCCGAAATCTGATGGTTTTGCACTAGAACGACCTGAAACCGTGATGTAGTTATAGCTGCCGAAAGTTATAGAAGATAGATACTGTTCGACTGTTGAATCAAAGCTGCTGCTCCACCCCGCTGCCGAAGTACTTGCCGAGGCATCGCTACGAGCTCTGGCAATGGTAAGAGGCGATCCGCTTGTGCAATTTTTTGCAGGGCTTAGGTTTTGCGTATATTTTCCCCCTGCAACCCAAATAGTATCGCCGCATGAGACGCTTCCCCAAGAAATTGCCGAAAAGCCACTCCATGCGTTGGTCCAGCTGCTACCATTTCCTGTGCCGTAAGTTGAGCTATTGGGCCTTACATACCAATTTGCGGCTTCTGCGCCATAGCTCAAAATGCATAGAGAAATTAGTGCTGTAAACTTTAGTGAAAATATGGTTCTTTTCATGTTCGTATAGCTATGTGTTAAAGAGTAAAATAATTCCTTTTCTGGGCGCCTTATAAGGCTCTCCGAGAAGATGATATTTTTTTTTGATATATGAATATTCATTTAAGTATTTCTTTGTATTGAGAAAATAGACTGCCCTGTTTTATAGGTATGTCCGTAATTTAATATTTGTTAGTAACACTCCTACGCTTCATCATACGAGAAAATTCTACTTTTGAATTCGTCTGTATTGCGGATAAGTTATCTCCGTTACCGTTACCTCGGTAAATGATTCGGATCTAGTTGTTAAATAGACCTATTGCGGTAACTAGGCGTATGAGTGAAGTTTGAGCTTCGAAGCGAGCCTCACCCAATGTGCTGCCCGCTTCATCTATGCCTATATGCTGTTTATGCGATCAATGGCCGGATGTCAATTTCCGTTGCCATAAATCGACACTGCCGCATTGGTGTTATATCCATAACTCGAAGCTGTCCATGTAGCGGGCAAGTCTGTGAGTACCGTACGATGACTGGTGCGTGCCATCAAACCGGTTGACGATCCTACTTGGTCAAGGAAACCAATTTGACCATCTGTTCCCAGTATTGCAAGCCAATAAGGTTTGCCAGCAGTAACAGAGGCATCAGGAATCGATACCGAATTCCACGCGCCAAGTTTCAGCGTGCTCAAATTGCCCTTTGCGATTAGTGTCCCCGGATAACCGGAATTGTCAGTATAGATGCCGGCAACCAAATTTGTTGCGGTGGTGCTCACATCCAGATAAATCTGAACACTGGATACTACGCCGGACTGCGCGGGCGTTGACTGGAACGCTTGTGCAGTACCTTGCGGTTCGTTTTGGATCCACGGTTCTTCGTTCTTGTCACCCAGGATAAATTTCTCCTGTGTAGAGACACTATTTGAAGCACCCACCGCAGTTTTTAAATCAGAGCTGATTTCCGTTGCCGACAAGGCTCTATTGTAGATCCGCACTTCATCGATTTTGCCATCGAAATACTCACCCCACAGGCTGTTACCGCCGATGCGCAACACGCCGTTGGATGTTTTAATCGGAGTATTCGCTGCGCTCTTGGAGACTTCGGCACCGTTTACATAAAGCCGCTGATATTGTCCATCATAGGTCGCGACAAGGTGACTCCATGTATTCACCGGCAAGCGGTTCGAACCGGTGACGGCACGGTAACTGCCATCATTGAAATAAGATACAGGCAGATTGGTGTCCTCTTCGGAATAGAGTGCATAAACCTCAGCCCCTGATGTTTCCTTCAGTATGACCGTGTTGCCGCCATTTGTCTGTGACATTGGATACACCCAAGCTTCGAGGGTCATGCCGGTTGAAAAGTCCAGCGATGCGCTGTCATTGACGGTGACCCAATCGTTGACGCCATCAAAGTCCAACGCGTTTCCATAACGGCCGGTGGTGATTCTAACGGCTTCTTGAATCGTGCCGTTATTGCCGTTACCCGAGGCGTCCGTAACCGTCGTGCCGCTGGTTTCCTCGAAGCCAAAGGCCGCTACGAGACCGTTGGTCGGTGTAGTCGTACCTGAAGTCGTACCTGAAGTCGTGCCTGAAGTCGTGCCTGAAGTCGTGCCTGAGGTAGTTCCTGAGGTAGTTCCTGAGGTCGTAGGTGCAGCGGTCACATTAACCGGTTTGGTCGTGCTAGCGCTGCCGTTTACCGTCAGAGTGACGTTGTATGTCCCGACGTTAGGATAGCTCACCGTGACAGCCTGGGCAGTTGAAGTGAAGTTCGGAGCATTAGAGTTGGGTAAATCCCATTTCCTGCTCGTCACTGTGCCAGTTGTGGTATCCGTGAAAGTAATAGACGCGCCTTGGACCACGCTAATGGGACTTCCCGGTGTGAAAGTCGCCGTTAATGCCGTCGTCGTGGTAGGTACGGTCAAATTGACTTCATTGGAAAAAGCGCTTTCGGTGGTCTTGTTCGTATCATAGGCCTTTGCAGCGAAATAGAGTTTAGCGCCCTCTTGTAGCCCCGAGACCGCGTAACTGGTCTTGTTGCCCACATCGATGGTTGAGGTGTAATTGCCGCTGCTGGTGCCGTAAGAGACTTTATAACCCCCTACATTGGAGGACGTGCTGGGATCCCAGGCAAGGTTTACGGTTCCCGCGAATAAATTGCCGCTGAAAAAAGACAGGGCAAATAAGGTTAATAAAAAGCGCGGGCATAGCTCACGCAGGGAAGTGCTCATACTAAAGGAAATATTCATTGTTTAGATAGTAGCTGAATGCCAGACTTATAAAATCAGTCGGGCTGAGGTTGGTGATTTTTAAGCGTTTAACGACAAGGTCACATGCATAGTTTTAAACGGTGCAAGCTAATACGCGTGGCAGAAACTCGATGCCGGTCGGCTTGTTGTTAAGCACTTACCTAAAGCCATCACGGAGGGCATGGATCCCTTGATGAGGCGAATAAGGATCAGATCAATATGTTTTTGAATTTTTTTGAAAGTTTGGTTTGATTTGATTTGATTTGGTAGTCTTGAATATTTAAGTTCTATACACCTCTCTATACGATAAAAATTTGATTACCAGGTTCTCAATCATGATTTGAGAGCCATTGTTCCGGGATCCTGTTCGCCGACCGTGATCATTTCAGGAGGACATAAAACAGGATCAACAATCTGAAACTAACCTTAGTTTCGAGTGTCTATACAACGTTATTTTTTTAGGTAAGCCAATCCATAGCAAAAATTTTGCTGCGGTTGCCCATGTTTTTTAATTTTTCAGCTTATCGATAGTCCCGCATCGTCGATTCGACCTGAACTAGGCAAAAACAATATCAGGGGGGGCGAAATGATAGCCTTCGTGACGCTTGTTGGTTTCCCAATCGGAGCGAAAGATATAGAAGGCTTAGGAAGCCGCCAACTCTCTTTACGAAAATCGCGTAATCGTTTGAGCAGGTTGGTGGCGGATGCTATTTCGGGCGGAGTCTCTATTTTGGTTCCGCCGGGCTTTCGGGAAAGCCACGCAAGCTCGACCATACTAATTCGCCGTAGCAATCTGGGTGGTTGAGTGTTAATCGCGGTGGCCGCTATCTCTTTTTTGTCTTCCATCAGGAATTCGCTCAGTCGAATTGGCCAATGATTGCTAGCGTTGGCTTCTTTGAAATAGCGTAGTTCATGCTGGATTGGGGCATTGCACAGGCTGTGCGTCATGTCCTCGAAGCGTATTCTTTTCGGCATGAGTCATTTACAGAAGGCTATAAGGTGTATTCCTTAAAAACAAATTAGAAAAAGCTTAATAATCTCTGAAGAAGGATGATAGTATACAAACATTAAATAAATCTTAAATTAAAAAATTGATTATGCAGAGATTGATGCCACCGTCTTTGCATTTTTCGTTTCGAGGCGGGAAGTCGAGTAGTTCCCAGATGCGCCAGGGCTAGGGGAAATCACGGATCCTTGGATTGCATAGCCATCCAAAATTGCATAGAGTCCTTGCGTGCAAATAGGTTGTTGAAGAAACTCATTTTTCGTAACATTTTACCGAGCCGAGCCGCAAGCTATGGCAAAGGTGCGGCCATGTATACTGAGCTTGAGCAACAGCCTCAAATCGGAAGGACGCGCCGCTGTCTAAGCAAGCGCACGCTGTACGGCCGATAGCAGGCTGAAAACAGGGTAGTTTATGGGATGGCTCCTTCCGAAGCTTTATGGGTGTAACACTCATTAAGATTGGAGCTTGCCATTTTTATGAATAATTCGGATTAACTATCCATGCTATGCTCCGGAAAGGGTCTCTATACTGAAATTTATTAGGAACGCGCCATGCCGATAAATCGCATTCCTGTCCAAGCGATGTGTGTTTTGTCACATCAGTGCTCCCCGTTCCGGAGCAGTGACCGATTCCTTGAGCCAGTACCCGAGGCATTAGCGTTAACAGATTCAAACCCAAAGATTTTCCATGTTTTGTGTGGACCAATAGCATGCAGGTGAGACTCAAAACTGACCTTGGCTGTACTTGTCATTACCTTCGGTTTCAACAAATGCGTTTTGCGAAGTCATATTCCTTTTCACCATTGCTAAAGCTGGCGCCGCGAGCCCAAGATATTTCGCAAGCGCCTTTTTGTGGGAGCCATAGTTACCTGTTTTCGAACGGATGCTTGGCTCCATTCCGCAAATCATCTTGCTAACCAGGAGTCGTCATGGCTGAGAAGCATACCTACGGACAGATTTTGAAGTCTTCGGCGGTGATTGGTGGTTCATCTCTGCTGAACATCGCCATCGGGATCGTTCGTACCAAGGTCATGGCGATGTTGCTGGGGCCATCAGGCGTTGGATTGATGGCCCTGTATGGATCAATTTCGGACCTTACGATCAGCGTTGCTGGCATGGGCATTAATAGTAGTGGTGTGCGGCAGATTGCCGAGGCGGTTGGTTCAAGCGACACTGATAGGATCGCGCGAACTGCTGTAGTGCTGCGGCGCATATCAATCTTGCTCGGGTTACTTGGCGCCGCTGTGCTGGTCATATTTGCCGGGCCCGTGTCCACCTTGACTTTTGGCAACGATCAACACGCGGCCGCTGTCGCATTGCTGTCAATTGCCGTATTTTTCAGTCTCGTGTCCGCAGGGCAGGGCGCACTGCTTCAGGGGATGCGCTGCATTTCTGATATGGCTAAGATGGGTGTATGGGGTACGCTCTTCGGGGCGATCATCAGTATCACTGTGGTATATTTCTTTCGCGAAGATGGGTTAGTGCTTTCGCTGGTGCTTCTTGCCGCAATGTCGCTTATCGCATCTTGGTGGTATAGCCGGAAAATACAATTACAAACACCTTCAATATCAACTTCCCAAGTGAGACAGGAGGCTGGCGCCATGTTGAAGCTGGGTTTCGCATTCATGGCCAGTGGTCTGTTGATGACCGGGGCTGCCTATGTAGTGCGTCTCATCGTCGTTCGCAAGGTCGGTTTCGATGCTGCCGGGTTGTACCAAGCGGCTTGGGCATTGGGAGGTCTATATATCGGGTTCATTTTGCAGGCTATGGGAGCGGACTTTTATCCACGTTTAACTGCAATCGCCAGGGACAACAGCGAATGCAACCGTGTGGTGAATGAGCAGGCCCATGTCAGTTTGTTGCTGGCAGGTCCGGGTGTGATAGGAACCCTGACATTCGCACCACTGGTCATCGCACTCTTTTATACGTCTAAATTCGAAGGGGCGGTGGAAATTTTGCGCTGGCTATGTTTGGGTATGACCCTGCGCGTGATTTCTTGGCCTATGGGCTTCATTATCGTGGCCAAAGGCGTGCAAAACCTGATTATATTTTCCGAGTTGGCTTGGACTGTCGTTTATCTTGGCCTTGCGTGGCTTAGTGTAAGTGCTTTCGGTTTGAAAGGCGCCGGTATCGCGTTCTTTGGATCGTATGTGTTTCATGTACTTATGATCTACGTAATTGTGAGGAGGCTCAGCGGTTTTCGCTGGACTGATGCCAATTTACAAACGAGTTTCCTTTTTCTTGCCTTAATCACAGTTGTTTTCTGTAGCTATTATGCATTGCCGCCCTTGTTGGCGATGGGTATCGGTACGCTGGCTGTTTTGCTGAGTGGTGTTTACTCGATTCAAGTTCTCCTCAATCTCATCTCCCTGGATCAGATTCCCAGACCCGTTTTAAAGCTACTAGGGTGGTTCCGTCTTATCAGTTTTAGTTTGAGCGAATACAATGACTTAGGTCCATTGGTTAAAGCGGCGACAGGCGGCACAGTTGTTGAAAATAAGGCGTTAGTAAACCTAAACCGCTTGATTTTTGCATTCATGATGTGCACGGTGTTTTCCATGTGGGCGCACTGGTATCAAGGGATCTATAGCTGGCCGGCTGGATGGGTGTTTTTGCGTCGGGGTTAGAGAGGCAGTTTAGTTCCACGGTAAAGTGGTTAGGATAAGTTATAAAAATGCCCGAGGGTCAAGCTGATCTTTTCTCTGGAGTAGTGCAGGCGCCTGGCCGGATCGGTAAGTTAACGGGAAACTCTAATTCCATCCCAGGAATAGTTTAGAAAAAGCATTACGAGGTTAGAATCACTCGTCCCTACGTTAAAATTTTGCAAATTCTGGTCTTGTTTGTAATTCTGCCAACGGTAAACGTAGCTGCCTTTGAGTTGCCAGTGTTTCTCGAGTTCCCAGGTAAGGCCGGCGGCCCCAGTGAAGTAAGTGCGATTAAACTGAGTGTTTGAATTATCAGTCGACTTGCCGATCGATTGGCTAAGTGAATAGCTACTAGAAAGATCCAGCATCAGATCCCGGGTTAGATGGTATGAATAATTAGCGAAGGCGGATTGGGTTTGCAGCGTTTGGCCGATAGCGCTTGGGTTAACGGTGTTAGAATAACCGATAGAGAAGTCAGTCACCTGTCCATTGTAGTTTAAATTGATGTTTGCGACACGACCCAGCGTCATCGAGGAATTCTGTATAGAGGAGGTATCATTCGAACCGGGCTGGGTGTCAACCCATACGGGGCCTCCGCCTGCGCCAACTGTCCATAAGCGATCAATTTTGTAATCCGCACCGAGTTGAAAACCATACAGATTTTGTGTCGAAGTGTTCGACCCTGTGTATTGGATGTTGGAAAAATAGAGTTTCTCATTTAGGGAGAGGCGTTGGCTCCATTCATGCTTTCCACCTAAGTGAACGGTGTAGTTATCATTGCCGCTGAAAATTGATGAATTATTGTTTAAAGCGATGCCGCTTTGTGTACTGCTATAGCTTGTTTTGGAGTAAGAAGCATCCAGGATCAACTGATCGCGAGCCGTCCATTGCCAAGTCCACGAAGGAGCCAGCCGGTAGTTTTCAGCCTGATTGTTAGGCAAAATTACGCCTGTATCCGTGAGCTGTAGGTTATAGGAGCAACTCACGCCGTATCCCCCAGTTAAGCTAAAAACGCTGCGATTTTTCCGATAACTGTTGTTAGCGTCCAGGTTAAAATTATCACAATCCCAACGCTGATCGTCATAACGACGAATGTCCGCCCGTCCGCCAAAGGCAAGGTCCAACACTCCTGACTTTCGAGTGGCTTGGAATCCTGGAGTCAAAAGGTATCCAACAACAGGATCTTTGCGGATAGGATTTAATGAAATATTATCGTTATACTGAAGCTCTTGCCCCAAGGCTCCTTCCAAAGCCCATTCGGCGGCGTCTACATCTTGCCCGGAAACACTACAGGCTACAACAAGCAATGCTATTTTTCGGTCGCAGTACATGCTTTTCTCGGATAATTCAAGGTACAACGACAGTATCGCCGCTTTGCAGCAGAATATTTGATTCTATGTTCTCGCCATCTTCCACGTCGCCATATTCGAAGGGAAAGGAGCGGGTGTGGCCGTCTGCTTCACGCCTCAAAACGATAATACTGTTTTTTTTGGCAAATGCCGTCAAGCCTTCAGCCATGCTCAAGGCTTGCATCACATCGGTGGGGCCTTTCATTATGAATTTCCCCGGCTTAGTGACCTGACCGGTAACATAAATAACATTGCCTTCGGCCGCCATCAGGCTGACATTTATTTCGGAGTCGGGGATAAATTTAGTCAGACGTTCCCGCAGCGACTTGGCTAACTCCTCGGTCGTTTTGCCGGCAGCGGCGACATGCCCGACTAAGGGAAAAGAAATCGTGCCATCAGGCAACACCACGACCTCCTGTTTCAATTTTTCCTCTTCCCAAACGGTGATTTCCAGTTTGTCGCCTGGGTTAAGGCGGTAACTGTCACCAGCCAGGGCGAAAGCCTGATTGGACAGCCACAGTATGCAGCCGAAAAAAAAGGCGAAAACATAGCCATTATTATATGGAAATATCAAGCTCTTTGAGGTGGACGTATTCATTTGCTAGTTATCCTAAATCGTCGTGTAAATTCAACAATATATTGACCAACAAGCTGGGGCTGCAAGATTTCAAACCCCCGATTCCTGATGGAAAATCAGCCCTTTAGTGTCCTATCCCATTGCGATAGCTTCTCTTGGTGTCACGAGGCATTGCAGGCGTTTGCTGAGGAAAATTTCCAATTTCTTCCCGTACGTTTTTGAGCAGGTCTTTATTCAATTTATAAGGGTATCATTGCTAGAAGTCAATAGAAGAAATATTTTGTTACAAGAACTGACTGAATGAGTTTCCTGCATGGTAACCCTTGGATAAGTTTAGTCTATTTGTAACGCAACTATTTCGCATACGGTAGGCGCTGAACGAGAATCTTACTGGCAGCGTTTTAAAATTGAATTTTTCAGTTCGACAATTGATTAACGATGTACTCGCCAATTGCCAGTGAAGCTGTAGCGGCAGGACTTGGAGCGTTAAGCACATGCAAGGCGTCCTGCCGTATTACTAGATAAAAGTCATCCACAAAATCCCCCGAAGGTTTCATCGCTTGCGCGCGAACACCCGCACCGCCGGGTGCAAGGTCAATAGTGCGAATGTCTGGCACCAGTCGCTGGAGTGCACGGCAGAAATGTGCTTTGCTGCATGACTGAATCAACTCGGTGCATGCCATAGCCGGATATTTACGGAGAAAACGCCAGAGTCCGGGGAAAAACAGCGTATCCAGCATGTCGCGGGTGTCAAAATTTGTTAATTGGTATCCTTCGCGTGCAAAAGCGAGAACCGCGTTAGGACCGGCCTCCACGCCACCTTGAATCATCCGTGTGAAATGGACGCCAAGGAATGGGAATTGTGGGTTGGGTACCGGATAAATCAGATTTTTCACCAAATGCTGGGCTTCCGGTTTGAGGAGGTAATATTCACCGCGAAATGGAACAATGTGTATATCTCGCTGCTCGCCTGCCAGTTTGGCGACGAGGTCGCATTGCAACCCTGCGCAATTGATTAGAAAATCGCCATTGAATTCCTCCTTCGTCGTGCTGACGATCCATCCCCTGGCTTTGCGTTCGAGACTTGTGGCTTTTGCGCCCGTGACGATGTGCCCGCCGCTTTCTTGTACACGGAAAGCCAGTCGATCACAGACCTGCCGGTAATCGACAATGCCTTCTTCAGGCACATGCACGGCGGCGATACCATTGACATAGGGCTCGATTTTTCGCATTTCAGTTGCATCGATTTTCCGTAACCCTTGCAGTCCGTTGGCGATACCGCGCCGGAGTAATTCATCCAGCCGTGGCAGTTCTTCGGATGTCACGGCCACAACGAGCTTGCCGCAGATTTCATGTGGGATACCTTCCGCACGGCAAAATTTTGTCATTTGCTGAATGCCGGCTACGGCTAATTTTGCCTTGGCTGAGCCGGGTGCATAATAGAGACCCGCGTGTAAGACGCCGCTATTGTGCGTGCTTTGGTGCGCACCGACGGCAGACTCTTTCTCAAGCAAGGTGACGTTTGCCTGCGGGAATCGCTCCAGGAGCCGATAAGCCGTGGCTAATCCGACCAAACCACCGCCGACAATCAGAAAAGTTTTTCGTGAGCCCATAGCATTATGATCAAAAGTTGTGGAGAGGAGTGATTTGTCATGACCATAAAGACCATCTTGCTTGCGACAAGACGAATATGGCAATCAGCGCGTTAGTCGTCATGTGGGCAATGACGGCGTCTCCCAGTTGCCCACGGCGGTAAAGGGCCAAAGCATAACCCATCCCGGCCAGAGTGCCAGCAACCCCGCGCTCATGCAGTAGTCCAAAAAGTATGGATGTGAGCAGGAACGAAAACCAGGTGAACTGTCCGGGAGGTACATTTTCAAAGTCTTTCGCAATCAGCTTACGGATTAAGTAACCGCGGAAGGCAAGTTCCTCGGCCAAAGGCACGGTGATTACCGAGCCGAGCACACGAAAAATCAGCCAAATGGCTGCTGACTCGCTTGTAAGTTCCGCCAAGCCTTGTGATAAGGGAGTCTTGCTGCTGTCAACATTTGGCTCCAGTAACATCCAGATTATGAATACAGCAGTTCCGATGGCGGTTGCTTGCCAAGTCCAGTTCGAACTGAGGCTATTATAGGACTTGCGAAAATAGTAAAGCAGTATACTGACAGCCACAACGCGTAGGGGATATAGGATGTCAAAGCCGAAGGTGGAAGCTGACGTAATCATCGTGACCGCCATCAGAACCAAGAAAGGAACGATCAGGGCGGCGGCAAGAGATTTGTTGGCTTTAACCATGGGCAAGTCTGGCTCGGTAACGGCAAAAAACTGCAATCGGTTCGATAGAGCAATCGAGCTGATTGCAATAAGAGTAAAGGCTATCCAGCCTGCATGCGCGTGAAATCCCTTGAGTGCGACTTCAGGGGAGACGGATGCGCCGATCGCTATCAGCATGGCGATGCGCACGGCGTTGGCCAGCCAGATAACGATTATTCCAAGAGGGAAAAGCCAGAAGACTTGCGGAAAGCGTAGCTCCTTGCGAAATAGCCAAAGATAGAGGGCGAGAAATATAGTAATCAGGGATATGCCTTCGATACCCGAACAGGCGTAACTGATTTCTACTTGGAAAGAGTCTGTGCCTAAAAGAAATGTCTCCGGTTGATAGACGAGATCAGCATAAAACCAGCCAAGCAGCGAATGGACGAGCTGCAAGGTAGGCATGGCCAGAGAGTTCCAAAATTCATTTTGCCAGAGAATGGAAGTTTCATACTGACCGAGCATTCGCATGAGAATCCAGGCGCCTATTCCCAATAGACATCCCAAGAGCAATGCCGCACACTCTTGGCGAGCCAGCCGCAGCCAAAAATATCCAGGAGCTAGGGCGAGCAACCATGACAGCAGTGTTGCGCTTGCCAGCGCAAACCAACCAGAAAACCAGGGCGCCGAAAGATGGGCGGGATTGGTAGGTGTTTCAAAGATGAGCGCGGTGACAACTGCGAACGCAGCGAGAGCGAGGATGTGGCATACTAGCCAGACCTGCCAGCGATATTCAACCAGGTGGTTCAGTAAATCGTTGCGAATAATCCTAAGCCGAGGGCTGAGGATAATGAGATAAGCACCGATAATCCAGAGAACTGCCGGCCAAATCTCTTTCGAAAAATGGAACAGCCACGCTGACCAATTGGCATCATTTGCCAAGAGAGGAGGCACTTCATACCGAGCGGTTAACACCACGAGTTCGAGTGCGAATATTACCAGAAGCAAAATCCAGCGAATCACAAACTTCTTCGGGGGGGCGAGTACGTAACCTTGCATCACAATTCATTCACTAAAGCCATGTGCATAAAATAATTTAGGCGCTTGAAACATCGATTCCCTTAGGTCTGAACCTTCGTTGCGTTCGGGGCTAAAGCGCTTGTCGAAGAATGGTTTCGTCGAAACAACAGGGAGCATGATTTACTAAAGACAAACCGGGTCAGAAAACTGCGTTCTGACCCGGCTTCCAATCTTAATGCCGAGGAATGTTAAGAGCGTTTAGATCTAGCTCTTTCACCCGCTAGCAACAAAACGCCTGTTAGCAAAGCGATCGCACTGGTTCCGGAGACCGCATCAATTTCTGGTGCTGTATAGGATGCTCCACCCTTACTGCTGTTGGAACTGCCGCGCGCATGATTTTGCGGGTGCGGGATGGAGTGCGAACCCACGCGCTGGATGTGTTGGCGGAAGTCGGGTCTGGCGAAAGCACTGCCCGTAGCCAACAGCAAAAGCGTTACTGCCGTTATTATTTGTCTAATTTTCATAATACACCTCATTTTTAGTTTGTTAAAAAAATTAATCCATTATCTGCAAACTAACGCTTTAGCATATAATGGTTCGCTTATTTAAAGACAAATCATCTCCGATTTATCCATTAGCTTTCCGCGTAAGTGAGACTTAATATTTTATGGCAAGTTCATGAAAATTACTATTTCAATGGAATGAGTCACATCTAGTGGCATAGGCTGATTCCATAACAGCCGCAAAAGAGCTGTTCTCTGTACGCGACGAAAAATTTGCCCTCAGGCGCTCAATATGTTCTGAGGAGGCGGGGTTGGGGATCCATCAACCGGACGGAAAGCTACTACTGGTCGAAAATGACTGCGTTCTCATAACCAGGCCTGCAGTCAACAATCGGGATCGTTTTCGCCCACTGCCCGCGGAGGGGTCTGAATGTGGTTGAGGCGTGCTGGCTTTGCTGGCAAGGCATCGCTCTTCCTGTGTTTGACTGTGTGCGCCCAGACCGGCTCTCCATCAAGGCGTTCCGCCTCCCAATTGTGGTCTATGCGGGTCTAGGGCCAATCGTCCGGGACGGCCAATCGAACCTGCAAAGGCAAAGCTTTTTTTGTAAAATTAACTGCCTTTTTATAAGTCCATAACATTTAGAGTAACTGATCATGAAAAATCATTTCACTACCCGGCCTAATCTGACTATCGCTAGCTTAATTTTAGTGCTTAGCGGCTGTGCATCTAATCCTGAACCAGCTCCGGCGACCATCCTTTCCGGAGAAGAAATGCTGCGCGAAAGCCAAGGTATAGCCAGCTTGGGGGGTAGATGGAAGCAGGGCAAGCAATTGGTTGATCGCGGCAATACTTTAGTCGCCGAAGGTCAAAATAAAATTGATGAAGGTAGGCGAATGATTGCAGAAGGTGAAAAAGTGATGCGCGAAAGCGAGGAAAACTATAAAAAAATTAAAAAATAAACATTTTGCTGGTTCCCGCGCTCCATGTAGTAACCGAGGGCGGGACGCACCAGCGTTCCGTCTCGCGGCGCTGGCGCATCGTTACTGCATTTCCAGGCGTGGCGCGTGGGAACCAGAAAGGGGCATGCGCCTCAGCACCCGACCGATAATCTCGCGAGTGTAGATCCTTGATGCCCGTCGAATACGACCAGCCTTCAGCCGCTTGAATGTAGGTCAGACCGTTGCCTCCCTCATCATTGAAGGAGCACGCGGGACCGGACTTTCTACGCCTATTTTTCGTCCAAATTTCCATACCGTTCCGACAGAAAATCAATCAGCGCTCGCACGGAGGGAAGCAAGCCTCTGCGCGATGGATACACCGCATGAATGATTTCCCGATTGGGCGCCCATTCCGGCAACACCTTGACCAGCGTCCCGTCAGCCAGTTCTTCCTGGATAAACATGGCGGGCAGCTTAGTTACCCAATCCCCGCAACGGCCGCAGAGCGCAGGGCAATCATGTCGTTCGCAATAAACTTTGGCTTATGGCGAAATGAGACTTGTGCGTTATCCGGGGCCGACAGAATCCAAACGTGTTCATCTTGAGGCGTCCCATGCGACAGACTCGGCCGTTCAGCCAGATCCGACGGAGCGCTTGGCAAGCTGTATCTTTCGATCAGGGCAGGGCTGGCAACCAGGCATTGCCGGCGATCCGAGAAAATACGCATGACCAGATCGCTGTTCTCTATCGGCGGTTGACGGACCCGGATTGCCAGGTCAATGCCTTTTCCGACCGGATCGCCCCTGCGGTTGCTTGCCTCAAGATGAATCGCAACCAAGGGATTCAAGGTCATAAAATCGGCAAGCAGGCTTCCGACATGAGCGTGCACAACGCCGGAGGGCAGGCCATTCTGAGCGTTCCGCACGGTTTGGCGCGCGTGACATCGATCGATTCCTGAGCTGCCTCGGCCTCAATGAGCATCGCATTGCAATGTTCGTAATAAGTTTGTCCAATCTCGGTAATCGAAAAACGCTGGGTCGAGCGCTGAATCAATCTGACTCCCAGTCGGTCCTCTAATAGAGCGATCCTTCGGCTCAACTTCGACTTGGGGATACCCAGTGCCCGGCCGGCAGAGGCGAAGCCGCCGTGGTCAACCACTTTGACAGAGTAGTAAAGGTCGTTCAGGTCCTGCATGGTTCTATTGTCCAATTTATAGAACGATTTAATCTATTTTTGCCATCTACACAATACACTGTCTTATCAATATACTGCAATCGTCAATCACATATATCAGGAGCAAGCCATGAAAAAAGTCATCGCGATTCAAAGCTCGCCTTCAAGACACTGGGTGGGTGATGGTTTTCCCGTGCGTTCGTTGTTTTCATATGATTCCGGCCAGACAGCCAGGGTAAGTCCGTTTCTTCTTCTGGATTATGCGGGGCCGGCGATATTCGAGAGAGCCGATAAGCCGCGCGGTGTCGGCGACCACCCGCACCGGGGCTTTGAAACCGTCACTCTCGTTTATCAGGGCGAAGTTGCGCACCGGGACTCGACCGGACAGGGCGGCGTGATCGGGCCGGGCGATGTGCAGTGGATGACTGCAGGGTCCGGCATCTTGCATCAGGAGTTTCACTCCGAAAGCTTTACCCAAGCGGGCGGCATGCTTGAAATGGTTCAGCTCTGGGTCAATCTGCCGGCCGAGCACAAGATGGCTCGGCCACACTATCAAGCCATCCTGAATCAGGACATTCCGGAGGTCGAGTTGCCTCATAGCACAGGGACAGTGCGGGTGATAGCCGGCAGTTATGGCGGTGCGACCGGACCGGCCCACACGTTTTCGCCGATGACCGTGCTGGACATATGGCTGACTCCAGGCCAATCCAGGATAAACGTGCCTGCTGGGTGGAATACCTTGCTGGTCGTCTTGAGTGGAAGCGTTCGGATCAATGGCGACCGTTTTGCGGAAGAGGCTCAACTCGTTATTCTGGACCGGGCCGGCGATTACGTGGATCTCGAAGCCAGCGATCAGGCAAAACTGCTGGTGCTCGCCGGGGAACCGATTAACGAACCGGTCGTGGGTTACGGACCGTTCGTGATGAACACCCAGGACGAAATCCAGCAGGCGATAGAGGATTACAAGTCGGGCAAGTTTGGCAGGATTCCTGCCTCTAACTGAGATATTCAACCCGCCGAACGGGAGGGTCTTTAACCCACTGCTCGTTCGGCCACTTTCACTTCAATATGTCATTTAGGAGAAGCATCATGGCAAAGCCTTATACTCGTCTTGATAAAGACAATGCGGCCGTTCTATTGGTGGATCATCAGACAGGTCTCTTGTCGCTGGTCCGCGACATCGATCCGGATAAGTTCAAGAATAACGTCCTGGCATTGGCAGACCTGGCCAAGTATTTCAAGCTACCCACCATTCTGACGACCAGTTTTGAAAACGGCCCGAACGGCCCCCTGGTTGCCGAGCTAAAGGAGACCTTCCCTGAAGCCCCGTATATTGCGCGCCCTGGGCAGATCAACGCATGGGATAACGAGGATTTCGTCAAGGCGGTCAAGGCAACCGGCAAGAAACAGCTGATTATTGCCGGCGTCGTCACCGAGGTCTGCGTCGCATTCCCTGCGCTCTCGGCGATTGAAGCGGGTTTTGATGTGTTTGTGGTGACCGATGCCTCGGGCACCTTCAACGAAATCACCCGGAATGCGGCGTGGGATAGAATGTCTGCGGCCGGGGCGCAGTTGATGACGTGGTTTGGCGTCGCCTGCGAACTGCATCGCGACTGGAGAAATGATGTCGAAGGACTGGGGGCGCTTTTTTCGAACCATATTCCTGACTACCGCAACTTGATCGCCAGTTATTTAACGCATAGTTCCGGCAAGTAATGTTAAGTTGGGCAACGGCTTCGCCTCGGCAATTGCTCCTGCATCCATGCACTCGTAAAGCGCTTACTGCTGGTCTCGTTGCCCAACATTTCCACGGCTGATAATGAAGTCAGCCGCCGAATTCAAAAGGCATTGGCATCTCAACGCATCAAAAAGTCGGGTATAAAAAGCATGTTTGACCGGCGCGTGTAAACCAGAAAAGGCCGATGCCATTAAGCCGTTTGAGCAAAGCCAGGAACTATCTTGCATCAAGACTTGGATTCAAGCCATAAGAGCAATTCCAGAGCCTATGATTTCCCGGTCCGATAACACGCTTGCAACAAGGCCTGCATTTTAGTCAGTCCTAATTGTCGGGTGAGTTTAATGTTGGCTTCCGGAATATTTTCAGGATGTGGGTAATGGGCGAGTGCCTGTTCGAGGCTGCTTTCCCGCAACAGATGCAGCATAGGGTAGGGCGAGCGGTTCGTGTAATTGGCGGGGTCGTCCTGCGGGGCGCCCTCAAAACAGTAATCGGGATGAAAACTGGCGAGTTGGTAAACGCCTTCATAGCCTTGTTCGGCTAATAGGGCCTCGGCGAGCCCAAGGTAATCCAGATAATCGTCGAAGCGGGCAAACGCGCCGGCATAGATCAGCAAGGTGGTTTCTATGTCGGGATCGGCATCCAGCCGGCCGCATTCATCGATCAAATTGAGCAGGCAGCTTTCCACTTCCGTGTCGCGGACGACAGCGAAACGTATACTGCCCCGATCCAGTTCGCGTTTGGCGAACGGGCACAAAGCCAGTTCTATGATGACCGTTTTTAACCAGGTTTGCGTTGCATTTTGGTAGTGTTCGTCAGTGAGCATGGGGTGAGGCATCGGCTAAGGGTTCGCACAGCGTACCACATTTTTTCTGGTTCCCGCGCACCGCGTGGTAACGAGTAAAACCTGATCTCCAGTATCGTTGCCCAACATTTCCACGTCAGCTTGCGGAGGGGAGGGGGATATCGATGAATTTAAAGCCGTTGCGGCTTATAAAGGCAAGTCATTGGCTTCGTCATCCTTGGGTAGGCTGTCTTTGATTTTTTGTAACTCCAATTTTGACTGCTCGCTAATGTCTTTACTTTGGGTTAAATAAATAGTGAAGAATTTATCAGAATAAATGGGGTGCCATTCAGGCCGTTCGCCCAGAAAGGCATTGATCGGCAAATTGGTTTCAAAAATTGTCCAGGAGACATTGTACTCTTTGATCATATCCAACAGAGGCTGGGCTCCTTTTTCGAGCGAGGTTGTCTTAAAATGTCTTTCAATAAATGCATCGCCATACAGTTCGCCGCGTGAGTCGATAAACACCGGGTAATCGTAGTGAATTAAATACACGCTTAGCGAATAGCTGTTTAACACATTACCTAAAACGGCTTTTTCATCTTGTAAGGCGGTGAGCAGATTCCCCAAGTGGACATTCTGTTTGGTCTCTACCGTTCTGCCGGGAAGGTAGAACGATAGAGCCGCCAGATATAAGCCAAGGACTAACCAATGTTTTATATTTTTTGGATAAAGCGAGCCGATAGCGAAATCGGCCGGCCGATTCAGCTGTTTGCTGAGCGGGGTTGCCAGGATCAAGGGAGATAAAAACGGCAGCAGATCGGTGGCAAAACGGATATATTTGAGTGAAAGATGGAGCAGGCCCAGCAGAAAGATCAATCGGAAGGGGGGAAGGGTCAAGCCTTTATATAAAGCAAATCCAATAAATCCCAAGAGCCAGAACTCCAGCGGCTGGAAGCCATGAAAATTGGGAGAAGCCCACTCGACGATGTGATCAATCACATAGGTTTGATCGGTCAGCTTGAATGGAAGCAGTAGTCCCTCAATGCCATGGGGATTGATTAGCAGTGCCGACAGGCTGAGCAAAAAGAATAGCAGCCAATGCCGCAATTCTTTAAGCCGTAAGGCCTCGTCTTTTATGGTCAAGACGGATTCGGCAGCAAAATAGAGTATAAAAGGAATGCCCATGATAAAACTGCCGTGCATGTTCGACCAAAAGACCATCACAAGCGCCAATGGATAGGGCGGATGCGTTTGGTTTTCGCTGGCTTTAATCAATTCCGCCGTCCAAAACACCATGATGGGTAAAATCAGGATGTGCGGCCTGGGCATGATGTGAGGCGTCAGCAAAAAGTAAGCGAACAGCACAAAAATAATGCAGATGTTGATGCTGATTCTTTTAACTAAGAAATCGAACAATAGCCACATTGCCAAGGTTATTGCCAAGGTCGCGAGAAAGACCAGTCCGGGCCATCCAGCTATGCTGAAGACCGCATATAATAGGATGGCCGACAGCCATTCATGGGAAACCCAGGGCATATTGGCTGCGGTATACGAGAAAATGCCCGTTGTTGGAATCTGGCGATTGTTCAGAATCCATTCGCCGACTTTGATGTGCCAGTAAGTGTCGTCACCTGTACCGCAGAAGGCGGCAATCATCCAGGTTAAATAGGCTAGAAGTACAAGAATAAAAAGCCTGGATTTTGATTGTGAGTTATCGATTGAGTTACTGGTATCGGTGAGCATTCTTTTTATCTCGTGAGTTCGGGGGAGTAGTTTATTTTAAGATAAACAGGATACAGTATTGATTTTTTTTCTAATTCTTCATTGTGGCATGCCCGCAGGGCATGAGCGGCTTGCCGGATTTGATCGAGAGCAAAGTAAATTAATTTTTCAAAGATGAGTTATTAACAAGCCGCGGATTTATTATTAGCATTATATTTTCCTGTATCTCTTGCGTACTTCCGGATTTGTGAATACGTAAAATCTTGATAACAAATAAAAAATTATAGTGAAGGCAGGCATTCCGATGACATGTGATAACTCGGGAGAGTATTTTTGGTCAATGAAAAATAATACGATCGTAATGTTTACCGACCACGAAAATAAGAATGCAAATAAAAATTTAAGAAAGGTTTTTAAGCAAGTAATCTTGGATGAAAAAGTTAGTTTTCCATTAAGGTAGTAGCTAATGACAAAACCTATGCTGTATCCTGAAATATTAGCCAGTACTTCATCTCCGGTCACCTTTCGAAATATATATATTGATAGTAAACCGATTGTTGTATTCAAAATTCCTACTAATGCAAATATAAACGCTTTCTTAAATTCTGGATGCATGAGAGTGTTTAAAATGCTTAAACAGACAAAAATTCCTCTAAAATGTCAGTATAATGAGTTATAGAAAAATCAAAAATCTCTTTATCGTCTGGTCGAGAGGGTTTCTTGTATGGAATATTTAAAAATAAAGTGTGGTTAGAATCTAACCAATAGTATTTTTTGTAAATAGTCTCGATAAGTTTTTATCGCATCTGGTCTTGACTTCCACCATTGATGTGGATAACTTTTATTTAATCATCAAAAGGACCGATCACATTAAAATGCTCCGTAAAAAAGGCGGAATCATCTTTTCTTCATTTTGGAAGTAGCATGTTGTTGAAACGATTAAGACTATACTTTCTCTATTGGCTGTGATTGCTTCTGGAAAAGAAACTGATTGTTACCGAATCCATGTTGGGTAGCCTCATATTTACACAGGGTAAATCCAAGGTTTTGATAAAACATGATTACCTGTTCCGGTTTGGCAGGTTCATACGGGTAGCCCCCCAACCAATCTTTCCAGTCATGCACTAGAGACATGCCCCGTTTTCTTATATGTTGTTTATAGCGGGTTGTAGGGTTTTTGATTTGGACAATATCTATGAGAAATCCGCTGATGAAGAAAAGGGTGTAAAAAATAGCGGTTAAAAATAGTTTTGAAATTTTATTTGAGCAATAGGACTTTTTTATTGTTTTCCAGCAGGATGAAATAACACCTTGATCGTTATAGATGGCAATCATCAAAAAGCCATTGTCGACAACTGGTAACTGAGCATTAAAAAGGGCTTGCCATAAGTAACCGGTATGATGCAGTACACCCCATGAATAACAAATATCAAACTTCCCAATACTTTCGACGTACTTTCTATCCAGAATTGAGCCTTGATCGATTTGCCAGTTTGGATCGTCGGGAATATATTGTTGTTTTAACAAATTGACGCATTGAACCGAGTTTGTGTCATAATCAAAAGAAAATACTCTTGCTCCCAGTTGTCGTGCCGCTAGGCTAAAAAGACCTGACCCTGCGCCTATATCCAAAAAACGTTTGTTCTGTAGATCGTCGATATTTAGGAAATTGCCGAGTGATTTTTTAGCTTCCTCTATTCTTTCTTCTTTAATGAGGGTAAGAAAGCTCTGCCAGTTTTTTCCAAATTCAAATCTTTTTTCTCGTAATATCATATAGTTTAATATTGGCTGTTTTTATAAATTAGTATTTTCGGCTATTACTATAATAGATACGCCGAATGCAAACGAAATTTTTGGTAAAAACAAGGATTCACTTGAAAAAAATTTTAGGAGAATTTTATTAAATAGATCTGATGTGTGGTATTCGTCGGTGGCTTTTATATGTAAAATTTTTTGTAAGAATCGGGCAATCAATATTGCTGGAAAAAGAAATGTATTGAAATAACTGGAGTATATTATTTTAAAGCCAGATTTTTCTAATAATTTTATTTTATTATATTATATTTATAATATCGTCTTTTGTGGTGGTTAACATCGTCATGCGCACTCCATAAAAAATTATATGCAGGGACTGTAATGCAGATTTTACCATTTTGTGTTAATTTATTTTTTATATGTAGTAAAGATAAATGGTCGTTATCTATATGTTCTAAAACATCAAATAAACATATTAAGTCAAAATTAAAATCAAAAGGGATGTGCTCTGGTAAGAAGCCTTTTTTTACATGGCAGATATTTTTTTTTTGAGCATTTTCTCTGGCTTCATCGTTTAATTCAATAGCATATAATGATCCGTATTTTGCTAAGAGATCTAAGTTGCCCCCTGATCCACAGCCAATTTCCAAAATATTCTTGGATGGGGATTTATTAATAAATGAACTCAGGATTTTTTCTATTATTTTTCTTCTTGAGACAAACCACCAATGGGTCTTTTCATGGGAATTTATTTCTGAATAGATATGTTCTTCCATTTTAGGATCTCTAATCTTTTGTAAAATCAAGAAATGAAAAAATGTTTAGCCCTTAGTCTTGCTCCATTTTGAAATTATATTAAGATACCATAAGAGATCTTTAAAGTTATTTTCTTTGTTTTGATGTGATTTGTAACATTGATTAATGAAAACGGAGTTGTAGTCTATTATAGTCGATTGAAAATTTATTAATCCGTTCTGTAGCCATCTTCCGACTGGTGCACCAAAACCTTTCTTTTTTCGATAGATGATTTCTTTTGGTAGTAATCTCTCGGCGGCTTTTTTTAGTATAAATTTGGTGGTTCCATTTCTAAACTTTAAGGATAGCGGCAGTTTGCTGGCATAGTCGATCAGATCGATATCGAGAAAAGGGCTTCGAACTTCGAGTGAATTGAGCATACTAGCCCTGTCAATTTTGGTCAAGATACCGTTTTGGAGATAAAGCTGGGTAAAATAAAGTTGAGCATGTTCGAAAGGATTGTCGGTTTTGCATTTATCCCATAAAGCATATGATTCACTGAATAATTCCTCCAGGCAAATAGGCGTATTGGTGAGGCTTTCCAGTTCATCGTGATCGAGAGAGGACATCCACATGGGGAGCCACAGTTTTTGGTCGTAATTTAAGCCACGGAATGTACGTTTGAGTTTGAAATCGAGGCTCATGTTTTTGTGTGAGACGGGTAAACCTTGGACAAGTGTGTTCAACCGTTTATGCATGCTTGCCGGCATGCAACGCTTGTAATATTGCGCCGGTCTTATAGCCCTAAAAGGATCGTAGCCGGCAAATAGTTCATCGGCGCCATCGCCGCTCAATACGACTTTGACTTGTTTTGAAGCATGTCTAGATAGAAGGAAAGTCGGTAACAGCGAAGGGTCGCCAATTGGTTCGTCAAGTTTTTGAAAAAGCGTCTCGGCTATTTCCAGCACATTTTGCTCGTTTAATATCCTGGTATTCTGATCTGAACCTATGGTTTGCGCTAATCTTTCAAAATAAGTCGATTCATCAAAACTTTTTTCTGCAAAGCCAATGCTGAAGGTTTTGAATGGCCGACTTACTTGTTTTGACAACAGGGTTGCCACTAATGAACTGTCCAGGCCACCACTTAAAAAAACACCAATTTCAACATCGCTGGCCATTCTTAATTTTATTGCTCTCTGCAATTTTTCCCGAATGACTTCGCAGTGCTCTTCTTCACTTCTGTTGCAATAGTGAGTGTCGACAGTGAGATTGAACTCCCAGTAGCGATAAGTCGATAATTTATCGGTCTTGTAGTCATAGCTGAGATTGCATCCGGCCTCAAGTTTAAAAATATTCTGATAAATAGACAGGGGGGCGGGGACATATCCGTAAGCGAAAAATTTTTGCAGCGACAATGGGTTGATTTGGGGGGACGAACAAGCAGGATGTTTTGTGATCGCAGTGAGTTCCGAGGCAAAAATAAGGCCGTTGGAGGTTTTAGTGTAAAAAAATGGTTTTTTGCCCAAACGATCACGGCTTGCGAAAAGCCGTTTGTTTTTTGAGTCAATTATTACAAAGGCCCACATGCCATTGAAATAGTCAACGCAGGAGTCCTCCCATTCGGCATAGGCATGCAGGATAGTTTCCGTATCGCTGTGGGAGGTCTGGAAAATATGGCCTTTTTTGATTAATGACTGCCTTAACTCCTGATGATTATATATTTGTCCGTTAAAGACGATTGTCAGGTCTTTCCGGATATTGGTCATAGGTTGTTGACCATGTTTAATATCCAGAATAGCTAATCGAGAATGCCCCAGTCTGGTGGATAAATCTTTACTATACCAGTAATTGGCTTCATCAGGTCCTCTATGTCTGAGGGTATCATTCATCCTTATGATGTCTTGCTGGCTTCCATCTCCTATAAAACCGACAATGCCGCACATGGTTAAAAATTAATTTTTTTAGCTACAGAATAAATAGGTTTGTTTTGCGTTTCATGATAAGTGCGAGTTATCAGTTCGCCCAACAACCCCATCAAAATCGATGTGATTCCGGTAATGAATAACATAGATGCTAAAACGGGTAGCGGCGTCAATATCAGCGATAAACCAAAAACAAATTTCTGAAATAAGGCGTAACTGATGGCTGCCAGCGCCAGAAAAATCAATATCAAACCAAAGCTGCCAAATAGGTAGATTGGTTTTTTCGAATAGTGAAATAAAAACTGGACTACAATGAGATCAAGGATAACTTTAACAACGCGATTAAGTCCGTATTTCGACTTGCCATGTACTCTCTCTCTATGGCTAACACTGATCTCGGCGATTTTAGCCCCTTCCCATTTTGCATAAATCGGTATGAAGCGGTGCATCTCGCCATAAAGTTTTACATCCTGGAGGATTTCTCGCCGATAGGCCTTTAACGTGCAGCCATAGTCATGAAGTTTGACGCCGGAGATATGCGAGATCAGAAAGTTAGCGATGCGACTAATCAAGACTCTGCTGAATTTATTGTCTTTACGGTTTTCGCGCCATCCCGAAACGAGATCAAAACCTTGTTCCAGGCGTTCAATCAATTTTGGAATGTCTTGAGGATTATTTTGTAAGTCGCCGTCCATCGGAATAATGATGTCTCCTCGGGAAAAATCGAAGCCAGCCATCATTGCAGCCGTTTGACCATATGACCGCTTCAGATGGATTACTTTCAGCTTGCTGTCCTTGGCAGCTAAAGAATTCAGACGATTTGGTGTGTCATCCGAACTGCCGTCGTTTATAAAAATTATTTCGTAATCTGTATTTAACACCTTCATTTCTTTCGTAATTTCCTGGTGTAAAGGCAGAATGTTTTCTTGTTCATTGAGAACGGGGATTGTAATGGAAATCACGGGTGAAGGCTCTTTACAGTAAAAATTGATTAAGTCATACTAGTTTATAGTGAGTATAATACGTTTTCTGCAACTAACAAGCGCAATTCATATTTTAAGGGCAACTGCTTTAGTTTCACGCCTTTTCAATCCAGGCAAAGATGGAAGGGCAATGGGGATCTGTTAAACCGTTGATCGAAGTCCAAAGATACCATATTGCGCTATAAAGCTTAAGCAAATCATAAGAAACATGATTCCGCTCATGCTTCGACAGGCTCACCACGAGTGGAATCAACAATTTACCGTCGTCCTGAGCTTGTCGAAGGACTTAATCAGCGTTTTCTTAAATAAGGCTGTTGCGGATCTTGTTGGCGACTTGGAAGCCACCATTAGCAGCGAATTAAAATGTAATACGGATCAGCTCGGTTATCATCCGCAACAGGAGTAACAGTTGGCTTGGCGATTGGGAAATTCATGCGGTCATTGGAAAAAAATTCCAAGGCTCCTGGATGAATAAAGGTTGGCAGCAAATACTTTGAGGAAGTTACCACGACCACGATTGCGTTGCTCTAACTCTATCGCGTCCAAGTGTTGACGGGTAAGACGGGTAGCGTCAGATAGTTTGCTGGCCATGTAAGTATGAGCCGGGAACTAGCACTGATGTCTATTTTGCCCATCCTTACAGTTCTTGGGAACGCGGTGTGAATGAGAACACCGATGGACTCATTCGGCATATTTTGCTAAAGGAAGTCGTTTTGACGATATTACGTTTCAACAAGTGGACATCGTCATGCAGCGACTCAACCATCGCTCTTCAAATGGATAAATTTCCAAACACCTTAGGAGTTGTTTTTGAGCAGTTTGCTCGCAAAGCCGTATAGGCGCTGGAATTGCATTTATCACTTGAATCTAAGTTTGAATGATAAGACCATTACTCACATCTCCTAAAAATAAAAGCACAAGGGGTTCGTAAATGTATAAAATTATATCGAGTCAATACAATAATAATGGCTTATATATATTTTTTTCTTTTCTAATATTTTTGTTAATTATATCTCCATTGCTGATTTTTAAGTATCCAATTTTGATAGATTATCCCAATCATTTGGCTAGCTATTTTATTCAAGCCAGTATCGATAATAATCCATTGTTAAAGGAAAATTATAGCGTGGAGTGGCATATCAAGCCGTATCTTATTGTTGAGGCGCTGGGTGGTATGCTGGCAAGATATCTTGACATATTTGTGGCTGGTAGAGTACTAGTGTTGTTAGGAATAATTTTTATATGCCTAGGGGCTATATTAATTAGAAAGTTTGTAAACAGGCGGGTTGATTTATGGATATTGACAGTATTTGCTCTATTATTCAACAATATACTATTTTGGGGGCTGGTGAATTATTTTGTGAGCTCAGGTATTGCATTAATTATAATGGCGGCGTGGATCAAATTTAGAAATGTTGCTGGCTTGAAAAATATACTTTTTTTTTCGGCATTATCAACGTTCTTGTTCTTTAGTCACCTTTTTGCTCTTGGGGTTTATGGTGTATTTGTTATAAGTTATGAGATTGGTCAGTATATATACTCAAGAGACAGCTATGTTGCATCTGACCTTGCTAAGGCGGCAGCACAATTCATACTGCCGGCCATTTTATTTTTTGGTTGGTATAGTGGGCTGCCTCATTACCATGTTGATGAATTTTTTGTATATGGTAGTTGGGTAGACAAAGTTTTAGCTTTGATATCACCAATTTACTTCGATTATAGCGATTATACAAAATACTCAGTTCCCGTTTTTTTTATGTTTGTCTCGATCACTAGAATAATATTTCATTGTAGGATTGGCTTTCATGATAATATGAAATTACCTTTATTGGTATTTCTTTTGATGTCCATAGTTACGCCTGTTACGTTCGCAGGTGTATATCAAGTAGACATAAGGCTTATTTTTATTTTTATGCTTATTTTTGTGTCTTCAGTTAGATTTTATGAGGATGACAAAAATACAAAAAATTTCAGAATATGTATTATTTTGATTGCCATAACAATGGCGTGTTTTAAGGCTTATTTTATATCTAGTACATGGAATGGTATAAATCGTCAGTATCAGGAATTTGAAAATTCTTTACAATATGTAAGATCTGGAAGCAAGATTATTACTATTCAGGATGAGCCAAAGAATATTGATAATTTTGATGATCATCTCTACCATCATATGTCTGCATTGTCTATTATTAAACGTTCGACATTTTGGCCAAACCTCTTTACTGTTAACCTGACACCTATTTATCCAAGTGCGAGTACAAAAAAAATTGATACACCACTGAGTGATCAGCTGAATTTAAGCTATTTGTTGAATACCCAGGCCAAGAATGGGTATGTGTATAGTCAAAGTAGAGTGGTTTATTGGGCTGATTGGAAAAAAGATTTCGATTATTTGATTTCAATTCGATTTGATAATTTATCGATAATAAATATCAAAGAGCTTAAGTTAAAGGTCAGGGGAAGTTTTTTTGATATATATGAAATCATTCATTAGCACGGTATTGAGGATTTTCTGGCTTATGCAGTGGAGGTCTGCATCGAAATTTCACTTTTTTAGTTTAGGTGGCTTCTAATCATACCCTCTCCGCGCGGAGAGGGTGACAACTAGAATAAAACTAGCATCATGATTTCTTGGCTAGACAGAATGCAGTTAATCCAGCCATTCTGTTCAAGTGAAACAGGGTTTTCAGTTCAAAATTATGAACGTTGATAAGGAGTTTATTGATAAATTCAGACGATCGTTTTAAATCGCTTTTTGCGGATAATTTACCTGTCCGCAATAATAGATGATTGATAAGGCGAATCAGAGCAATCAGCGGGAACAACAAGCCAAAGAAATAACGTCCCTGTATCACTTTTAGGCCAGAATTCTTGGCTAACGCCTCAAGTTCGGAGAGCGTATATCGACGTTTGTGCTCTAAAAAAATATCATGCCCAGACCACAGAAATTTGAAGGCTGGGACAGACATCAGAACATAACTTCCATCGGGTATCCGATCGACATAGTATTTTAAAAAATCATGGTCGTCTTCTATATGTTCTAGGACATCAATCATTAAGATCACTGCTTCGTCAATGTTATCAACTGATTTTACGAAACTAATTTTCTTGTTGTGATGTATTTCCGATTTATCGTCGAACGGGTAGGCCGTATCGACACAGCGAGCCGATGCCGCAAGATCATTCTCCAGCAAAAATTTGGAAAATACTCCGGAACCGGCTCCGACATCCAGAACATTTCCCACTGAGAGTGAGCTTAAAAGCCTTTGAATCGCTTTGCTTTTAGAGACATAGTACCAGTGCGTATTGACGGACTCCCCTAATATTTGATCTTCTTTGACATCCATAATTGACTCACTCAGTTCCGATTGGCGGGTTTTTTTATGAGCATTGTTCCTGTGCTCTGTGTACGGGTTCTGTCATTCATCTTAAAGCTCTTGGCGAATGATGTATATCGGTCTGTTTTTGGTTTCCATGTAAATTCGTCCTAGGTATTCGCCCAGTACGCCTATTCCTATCAATTGCAATCCGCCAAGAAAGAGAATAATGACAATCAGCGAAGCATAGCCTGGAATATCGACGCCTTGTATCAGGGTGCGGACGATGATGGCGCTGCCGTAGGCAAAGGCAATTAATGAAATGAAAAATCCCAAATAGCTCCATATCCTTAAGGGGACTGTGCTAAAACTGGTAATGCCATCCAAGGCAAAGTTCCACAATTTGAGCCAAGGGAATTTGGTTTCGCCGGCTTTCCTGCTCGAACGCACATATTCGATCTTTGCCGTTTTGAATCCAACCCAGTTAAACAGGCCTTTCATGAAGCGTTCGCGTTCCGGCAGTTTTTTCAAGGCGTCAACGGCGGCGCGGCTGAGCAATCTGAAATCGCCGACATCTTCGGGGATGGGTGGGTTGGAAATCGAATTGTGCAAGCGATAAAACCATTTTGCGGATTTTCTTTTCAGCCAGGTGTCGGAGGTGCGGTCGCAGCGCTTTGCCAATACCACTTCATAGCCTTCTTTCCATTTGGCAATCAAGGCGTTGATCAGTTCGGGCGGGTCCTGGAGGTCGGTGTCTATCGGTATGACGGCGTCTCCGCTGGCATGCTCTACCCCCGCGGTGAGGGCGGCTTCCTTGCCGAAGTTCCTCGAAAAATCGATGATGCGAATGCTGATGCGCTTGGGCGCCGTATTTTTTTGCTCGATCAGTTTTTGCAAAGTTTGATCGGTGCTGCCGTCGTTGATGCAGATGATTTCTATTTCATCATTAATTGCATCAACGGTTTTAAACACTTCGGTAAAAAAAATCGAAACCATCTTTTCTTCATTGTAGAATGGACAGACGATCGAAATCATAGTTAATAATCCGTATTAATGCGTCGTTAGGTATGGCATGCAGGATTTCATGCTTTGTGCCGTTATAGGGTTTTCCTGTCTTTCCAAGTCAGCAGCGATGAAAAGTAATAATTCCACAGCGAACCGGCAATCGCTCCGGCGATTGCCGCCAGGATCCAGTTGTTTTGTTGCGCGCGATAAACCCAATAGGAAGACGCCATACTGATCACTGCGCCAACCGAGCAAACCAGGTAAAAGCTGAACAAACCGGACAGGAGTTTGATGCCTCTGATACGCTTGTCCTGAAAAGTGAAGCTATTGTTGATAAAGTAGTTGCTCGTCATCGCAACGAAGATGGCGATGCCCTGAGCCGAGATAAACTGTAAATTTAACATTAGGTGAAATATCCATAATGTCAACAGATGAACGCCGCTACCGATCAAACCGACGGTTGCAAACAAAATAAATCTCACCGGCGGCAATTTGATCGGAAATTCATAGCTGGACATTTTGGAGTGCTCGATTTGCATGGTTTTTGAGAGGCAAGTGATGTTGCTGTGCTGTTTATCGCATCTTAATTCTACTTTGCCATATTTTAAGCCATCGCGCCATACGAGGGCATTCAGCGCAATGGGTGATAAGCCTGAACCCAGCCATCGAACCTGGATTCACAATGTACATCTTTGTTCTATGCCCTTCGGCTCAATGCAAATCGGCTATCTTGCCGATTTATCGTAAGCGTTCAACCGTACCGCCTATAAAATAATTTTCGTCTGTCGCATCCTGTCCTTTTTTTGTCAGGAGTTTTGGCATGGCTATCACAGAGAAATGGCGTCAGCATATTGAAGCGTGGCAACGTAGCGGGCTATCACAAGCCGCGTATTGCGCCGAGCGGCAACTCAATGTCCGTACCTTCACGGCGCGTTTGAGCGACTATCGCAAATTGCCCCAGCCAGAGTCGGCAGCCTTAATACCGGTGCATGTTCAGCCGTCTGCGCCTGCCGCGATTGTCTTCACGCATGCCCAAGGTCACCGCCTGGAGTTGTCCGCTACCGTATCAGCGCGCTGGGTGGCTGAGTTGTTGCGATGCCTGGCTTGATTGCGAGTCCGGCACAGATCTGGCTGGCGGTGGCGCCGGTCGATATGCGGCGCGGCCTGGATGGCTTAACCGCAATCGTCCAGCAAAGCCTGGGGCACCCGCCTGGCTGCGGATCGGCCTTCATCTTCCGCAACCGTGCCGGCAACCGCTTGCGCCTGTTGCTGTGGGACGGCAATGGGGTTTGGCTGTGCCAGCGGCGGTTGCATCGAGGCAGTTTTGTTTGGCCCAAAGCCTCTGACCCGGTCTTTGCGCTCAGTCAGGCCCAGTGGCAGTGGCTTGTGGCTGGTGTCGATTGGCAACGGCTATCGGCACAACCGTCAACAGAATGGCGGGTGTAAGGTACGGTATTGAAACCTAGTAAAATCAAGGCGTTCAGTGGGTTTATGCAGTATAATAACGGCCATGAATCCCCTCGCCAAACTCGATCAGTTGAACCTGGAGCCTTCGGCAAAAACCGAAGTAGCCGCATTGATTCAAGCGCTGATCGAGCAGGCTGAGCGGGATGCCAAAGCCATTCAGAGCAAAGACGTCAAAATCGCCGCGCTGACCCACGAGTTGGCGTATTACAAGCGCATCCGTTTCAGCACCAAGAGCGAAGCCTTGGCCCCGCTGCAGCGGGATGTGTTCGAGGAAACCTGGAACACGGATATTTCGGCCATCGACGCGGAAGTCGAGCAACTGCAAGATGCCAGTCCTTGTACCACGGTGGTCCGCCCCAAACGCCTGCGCGCCGGCCGGCAACCGTTACCGTCTCACTTGCCGCGCATCGAACACCGCCACGAACCCGAATCCTGCACCTGCGGGCACTGCGGCCGGGAGTTGGTCAAGATCGGCGAAGATGTGACCGAGCAACTGGATGTCGAGCCGGCGAAGTTCTTCGTCCATCGCCATATCCGCCCGCAATATGCCTGCCGGAGCTGCGAGACCGTGACGGCGGCGTCGATTCCGCCGGCGGTGATCGATGGCGGTCTGGCGGCGGTCGGCTTGTTGAGCTGGGTGATGATCAGCAAATTCCAGGACCATCTGCCGCTCTACCGCTTGGAGCAGATCGCCGCCCGCGACGGCGTGATCTTGTCCCGTTCCACCCTGGCCGACTGGGTCGGACGTCTCGGCGTCGCCTTGGAACCTTTGGCGGATCGCCTGGCCTGGCATCTTCAACAACGGCCGAGTCTTCATGCCGATGAAACGCCGGTGCCGCAACTGGATCCCGGCAACGGCAAAACCAAGAAAGCCTACCTGTGGGCCTACCGCAGCAATGACCTACAACCGGGGCCCAAGATCATCGTCTTCGACTATCAAGCCGGTCGCAGCGGCCGGCATGCCGGGCAGTTTCTAGGCGATTGGCAAGGCCATCTCGTGGTCGACGACTACGCCGGCTATAAAGCCTTGTTTGCGGCCGCCCGCGCCCATCCCGAAACTCGACTTCGGCTTGAGCCATGTATCGAACTGGCGTGTTGGGCGCATGCGCGGCGGAAATTCTTCGACCTGTTCCAGGCCAGCCAGAGCCCGATTGCGCAAGAAGCCTTACAGCGCATCGCGGTGCTGTATGCGATTGAAGCCGAAGGCCAAAGCCTGAGTTCAGCGGAACGCCAACGCCTGCGTGCCGAGAAAAGCCGGCCGGCACTGGCCGGCCTGCACGACTGGCTGCAACGCACCCGAGCCCACGCCGCGCCCAATACCGCGACCGCTAAAGCCATCGACTACAGCTTGAAACGCTGGATCGCTCTCACACGCTATGCTGAAACCGGCGATCTGCCAATCGACAACAACCCGATTGAAAACAGCATCCGACCTATCGCTTTGGGTAAAAAGAACTGGCTCTTTGCCGGCTCGGAACGCGCCGGAAAACGCGCGGCTGTGATTCAAACCTTGCTCGGCACGGCCAAGCTCAACGGCCTCGATCCTTCGGCCTGGCTAAAAGACACCCTCGAAAAACTGCCTACCTGGCCTAACAGCCGTATCGACGAACTACTGCCTTTCGGCAAATCACATTAAATCACGCCCCCATCAACCTCGCTATGTGGTAGGGTTGGACGCTTACGATTTATCCGGCAATCCTTGCCGGAATGGCGATGAGTATTATAATTTGACTGTGTTTTCTTTACTCTCCACGCATAGCCTATGAGTTTATCTGCTCATTCCGAGTCGATCTGGGAGTTGGCCAAGACCTTGATCTCTCCATTTGCCTTGTTTTTGGCGAATAACGATAGACTCTATTGGGTCTATCTGCTGACCTCATTAACGATAGCTTTTTTTTTGTACCTTATTCGTAAGCAGGATTATGAAAAGTCTGGAGTTAGCACGCTAGAGTTTATTTTTCCCAAAGACATCGTTTTTCACCGCTCCGCCGTCAACGACTACTTGTATTTCTATACCGGCATGCTGTTGCAGGCCGCCTTCATCGGGGCTCTGTTTTCCTCGCTGACCTTTGTCGTTTCCCATAGGGTTGAAACCGGCTTAAATGGATGGCTGACCGATTTTAGCGGGCGCTGGAGCGGGGAATACGGCGGCATACTGACTACCGTATTGTTGGCGCTGGCTACGGATTTTGCCTTGTTTTTTAGCCATTATCTGCAACATAAGATCCCTTGGCTATGGGAGTTTCATAAAGTTCACCATTCCGCCGAGGTGATGACGCCGATCACCGTCTATCGTATGCACCCGGTCGATAATCTGTTGGCCTTTGGCATGGTCGGGTTATTGTCGGGCGCGGCGCTTGGCTGCCTGTCTTTTTTTAGCAAGGATCCGGTCTTTATTTACCATGTCGGCGGAACCGATATCGTCCTGATCCTGTTTTATCTGCTGGGTTACAATTTGCGGCATTCGCATGTCTGGTGGAGTTGGGGGCCGATGTTGAGCCGGATTGCGATCAGCCCCGCCCAGCATCAGATTCATCACAGCGCCGCGCCGCAGCATTTCGATAAGAATATGGGCTTTACGTTTGCGTTTTGGGACGCTTTATTCGGCACCTTGTATGTCCCGAAGGCAAAGGAAGTGCTGACGTTCGGCCTGGGGCCTAAAGAAAATGAAAAATTCTCTACCTTCTGGAGCCTGTACCTGATGCCTTTTATTAATCTCGCGCAAAATTTCCGCCTGAGCATGTTGCTGCAACCGAAACGCTATGTGTCGGTGCTGGTCTTTCTGGTCGTGGTTGCGCCTGCGGTTTACTTGAATAACGGCGGTAAAGCGCTGGCGCAGGCGCCCGGCGGCGTTTATCTTGAAGATATGACCTGGCAAGAGGTCCGCGCTGCGCTTCAGGCCGGTTCGACGACCGCCATCGTGCCGACCGGAGGCACCGAGCAAAACGGTCCGCATGCGATACTCGGAAAGCACAACTATATCGTCAAGTACAGCGCCGGCAAAATAGCCGAAAAACTGGGCCATGCGCTGGTTGCGCCGGTTGTGACCTATGTGCCGGAAGGGACGATTTCGCCGCCGGACGGCCATATGAAGTTTGCGGGCACGCTTTCGATTGCCGAAGCGACGTTCGAGACGGTGTTGGAGGCTACCGCGGAAAGCCTTAAACAGCATGGGTTTAAAGTGATTGCGCTGGTCGGCGACAGCGGCGGCAATCAGGCCGCGCAACAGCGTGTGGCCGAACGGTTGACTCATTTATGGCGGGATGCGGGTGTCCGTGTGCTTCAGGTCAATGATTATTATCAGCATAACGGGCAGCTTGCCTATTTGGCGGAACAAGGTTTTACTGCTCTCCAAATTGGCGGTCATGCCGGTATCAGGGACACGTCCGAATTGATGTTCGTGCAGCCGGCGGGGGTCAGAGGCCGGTTTAAGGAAGATCATAGCGACGCCGATTTTGCCTCGGTCGGCGCGGACGGCGATGCCGGCAAGGCGAGCCCGGTTTTGGGGCAGATTCTGCTGGACTTGAAGATCGAGGCGGCAGTCAAGCAGATACAAAGCGTTTTGCAGCCGGAGCCTCGGCAATAAAAGCGTTATATTCGCGCCGTCAGGCTTCTTGTCTGATCCCGGTAGATCAGATAATAAACGACCGGAATCACGAACAGCGAAAACCCGGTCGACGCGAAGATGCCGAAGATGAAGCTCCAGGCCAGCCCTGAAAAGATCGGGTCGAGGATGATCACGACCGAGCCGAACATCGCGGCGCCGGCGGTCAGGAAGATTGGCCGCATCCGGGTCGCGCCGGCTTCGATCAGGGCCTCTTCGAGACTGGGCGAGTCGCCTCGGGCGCGCGTCCTTTCGATGAAGTCGATCAGGATGATGCCGTTTCTGACCACGATGCCGGCCAGCGCGATCATGCCGACCATCGCGGTCGCGGTGAAATAGATCGAATCGGTGAAGCCGGCCACATTTTCTGCGAATAGCGCATTCAACACCCAGAAGCCCGGCATGATGCCGATGATCGTCAGCGGGATCGCGATCATCATGATCGCGGGCAGACTCAAGGATCCGGTCTGCACGACCAGCAGCACATAGATCATGATCAGCGAGGCGCCGAACGAAATGCCGAGGTCGCGGAAGATCAGGGCCGTGATCTTCCATTCGCCTTCGCCGCTCAATTCGGCGCGGTAACCTTCCGGCAGGGGATTGTCCTCGAAGTCCGCGTACAGGTCGATGATTGCCTCGACCGGACTGCGGCCGACGCTGTCGCCGATCACATAGGCGACGCGTTCCAGATCCTTGTGATGGATGACCGGTTCGCCGGGTTCCGGCGTGACCGCGCCGAGTTCGCCGAGTGCAATCAATGTGCCCTGACTGCTTCTGACCTTCGTGTTCAATAACTCCGGCAGCGACGAGCGTTCGGCGCGCGGCAGGCGCAGCCGAATGTCCAGCGGCAGTCGTTCGCCGGGCGCATGCAGCGTGCCGGCATCGCCGCCGCCCAAAGCCACGCCGAGCGTTTCTGCGATCGCGGCGGGGCTGACGCCGAGCAGCGCGGCTTTTTGCTTGTCGATCCGAAACAGCGCGGTTGCTTCGGGTGCAACGGACAGGTCATCGACGTCGACGACGCCTGCGGTCCTGGCGAAGTGCTGTTTGACATCATGGGATGCCTCGATCAGCTGATCGTAGCTCGCATCGGCCGGTCCGTATACTTCCGCGACCAGCGTCGACAGCACCGGTGGGCCGGGCGGCAATTCGACGATCTTGAGTTTCGCTCCGTATTGCCTGCCGATCCGTTCGACGTCGGCGCGGATGCGCATCGCGATCTGATGCGACTGTTGCACGCGTTCGTCCTTCGGCAACAGGTTAATCCGTATATCGCCCTGATGGCTGCCTGTGCGCAGATAATAGTGCCGGATCATGCCGTTGAAATCGATCGGCGAGGCGAGCCCCGCGTAGCTTTGATAATCGGTCACTTCATTGACCGCCGCGAGATATTGGCCGAGGGCGCGCAGCACCGTGTCGGTCTTTTCGAGCGTGCTGCCGGCGGGCATGTCGACCACGATCTGCAATTCGTTTTTATTGTCGAACGGCAAGAGTTTCAGCGGCACCGCGCGGGTTACCGCGAGCAGCGACGACAGCCCAAAGGCGATGCCGACCGCGATCAGAAACCCGCGGCTGCGTTTCGGCGAGGCGATCAACGGCTGCAAAAGGCTGCGGTAAAAGCAGTAGCCGGGCGAGGCTTTCAGATCGAACGGGGCTGCGTCCTTGCCGTATTCGCCGCGCAGCAGCAAATAACTCGCCCATGGCGTGATCGTGAACGCAACGATCAGCGAGATCAGCATCGCGACCGGAATGTTGAACGCGAGCGGCGCAAGATACGGCCCGATCATGCCGGTGATGAAAAACATCGGAATGAACGCGAGCATCACCGCCAGCGTCGCGACGATCGTCGGCGGGCGGACTTCATCTACCGCGGACAATAGCGCCTCGAGCGGCGCTTCCTTTTTCAGCTTGAAGTGGCGGAAGATGTTTTCGACATCGACGATCGGGTCATCGACCAGCAGGCCCAGGGACAGAATCAGCGCAAACAAGGTGACTCTGTTGATCGTATAGCCGAAGATCAGGTCGCAGAGCAGGGTGATCGCGAAAGTGACCGGCACCGCGATGCAGACGATCAGCGATTCCTTCGGGCCCAGCGTCAGGGCAAGCAGTACCAGGATGATCGCGATCGCGAGGCCTAGGTGTTTGACCAGTTCGTTGACCTTGTGGTCGGCGGTGGCGCCGTAGTCGCGGCTGACGGTGATCTCGACATCCGGGGGAATCAGCAGGCCGCGCTGCGCCTCGACCCGCTTCAGGATGTCTTGAGAAACGCGTACCGCATTGCTGCCCTTGCGCTTGGCCAGCGCGATCGTGACCATCTCGCGTTCGTCGCCGGGCTTTGCCTTAGGTCCTTCGGCGTGGCCGACCGTGCGCATCTTCGCGGCGGCCGGGCCGAAACCGATCCGGCTGTACTGTTCGCGTTCTTCCTCGCCGTCCGTGACGCGGGCGATATCCCGAAGATAGACCGGCCTTGTGCCGGCTGACTTGATCACGGACTGGGCCACCTCGTTGGCCGACTCGAAATGGGTGCCGGCTTCCAGGATCGTTTCTTTGTTGCCGCTGGCGTAACGTCCGGCTTGCAGATGGACGTTCGCGCCTTCGAGCGCTTTGATGATGTCGAGCAGGGTCACATCATAGCCTGTCATCTTGGCGGTGTCGGGATAAATCGAGATCTGCCGGCGCGCGCCGCCGATCACGTCGGTTTTCGCGATATTTTCGACGCCGCGGAGGCTCGCCAGGAGTTCGTCGGCGATCCGCCGCAGCGCCATCGCATCGGTTTTGCCGGTCGCCGAGGACAAGGTCAGCATCAGCATCGGCACGTCGTCGATATCGACCGGTTTGATATTCCAGCTGCGCACGCCCGGCGGTAGCCGGTCCTGGTGCGACATCACCTTGCTCCAGGTCTTGACCAGGCTATCCTCGGGATCTTCACCGACTTCATAACCGACGGTTACGACCGCATGGCCGGGTTGGGACGCGGAGAACACATGCTCGACGCCTTCGATCTGCTTCAGCAGCGCTTCGAGCGGCGTCGCGGCGAGTTTTTCGACTTCCTCGGCAGTGGCGCCGGGAAAGTCGATCATCACGTCCATCACCGGCACGACGATCTGCGGATCTTCCTCGCGCGGGGTCAATTGCAGCGCGGCGATGCCTGCGATCAGCGCCGCGATCAGCAGCATCGGCGACAGATGCGAAATCGTGAAGATTTTGACGATCGCGGCGCTGAGCCCGCGTTTGTGCTCGATCGTCATCGAATCACGACCGTTTCGCCGGCATCCAGGCCGGAGAGGATTTCGACCCGGCCGTCCCGGCTGAAGCCCGAGCGCACATGGCGGGTATTTAGTTTGGCGCCGTCCTGCACGGTCACGACCTCGACCTGACCGATCCGCCTGAGCGCCGCAGCCGGTATCAGCAGGGCATCGTGCGCGATGCCGCAGGTCTGACCGAGCCAGCCGAACAGGCCCGGTTGCAGGCCCTGGGTTTGCGGCAGACTGGCCTTGATCAGCACAGTGCCGGTGGCCGGGTCGGCGGCCGGCACGATTTCAGCGATCTTGGCGTTTAACGCGGTGTTCAGGGCGTCGATGCGCACGCTTGCGGCATCGCCGATTTTGATACGGTTCGCACAGTAAGCCGGCACCGAAGCCTCGATGCGCAGCAGGGACGCATCGTGCAGGATCACGATCGGCTCTCCCGCAACCCCCATTTCGCCCGGTTCATGCAGGCGCTTCGCGATCACGCCGTCGAAGGGGGCGCGGAGCACGGTTTCGCCGCGTTGAACCCTGGCCTCCTGCACGCTGTGCGCGGCCGCCTGGGCGCTGGCCTGTGCCTTGCTGGCATTGGCGGCGGCGTGCTCGTAATCTTCGCGGGTTGCAGCCTCCTGCTCGAACAGTCCGCGTGTCCTTTGCAGATCGGCCGCCGCGCGCGCCGCTTCGACCTGGGCGGCGGCGGCCAGGGACGCCGCTTCGTGCTCTATGGTCTGATTCTGTTCCGCATCGAACCGGGCAAGCACGTCGCCTTGTTTAACCCGGTCGCCTTCATGCGCCGCGACCGCGAGGATGCGCGCATTGATCTTCGGCGCGATCCGCGTTTCGCTGACCGCCCTGACCGTGCCGGGCCAGGACTGCGCCTCCTGGATCGCTTGCCGTTCGACGCGCGCGGTTTCTTTCGGGGCGGTCGATTGAGCGGGCAGGGGCGTGATGCCCGGTTCGGTTTTGTCGCCGCCGATCAGGCCGAGCATCCACAATATCAGGATAAGCAGCGCGAACAGGGCGCCGGCCGAGGTTAGCCATTTTTTTTGCAGAGGATTCGTCATCGCCAGGCTCCGAGCGCGCGTTGCAGTGCCGCATCGGCGCGAAACGTATCGTAGCGCGCGGTCAGCCAACCGGCCTGCGCCTGATCGCGCGCGACTTCGCTTTCGATGAAGCGGGTCACCGTCGCGGTGCCGGCCCGGTGCTGCAGGGTGACCAGGCGCAAGGCTTCATCGGCTGCTGCGACCGCGGCTTTGGCGACTTCGGCGCGTTGCAGCGCTTCCTGCAACTCCAGGAAGGCGGTTTTGACATCCTGCCTGATCTGCAATTCGGTTTTATGGGCTTGCTCATCCGCCTCGGCTAGCCGTCGTTCCGCCTTGCTGACGCGCGCATGGGTCGCAAATCCGGAAAACAAATCCATCTCGACCTGAATGCCGGAGCCGACGTTCTGATGCGCGGTCGAAAACTCCGGCGAACGCTCGTTCAGCCCGTAATTAACATAGGCATCGACACGCGGCAAATGCTCTCCCTGGGCGATTTTGAGTTCGAGTTGCCGGGTTTCGCGTTGCCTTTGCGCGATTTGCGTTTCCGGGCGGTTGGCTTGCGCCTGGGCTTCAAGTTCATCAAACGACGCCGGCAATGCCGGCAGCGCGCGTTGCGCCTCGATGTGGGGTTCGATCGGGCTGACTTCGGGAAGATCAATCAGGGTTCGGAGCACCGTGCGCGCCAGCTCGATCGCATTTTTTGCGCGGATGTCGGCTTCGCGGGCGGCGGCCAGGCACACTTCCAGCGACAGTACATCGGATTTCAACACCGTGCCGGCGGCATGGCGCTTCTTCGTTTCCGTGAGTTCGGCTTGCACCGCATCGATCGCGCGCTGCGCTATCGTTTGATTTTCTTTCGCGACCAGCAGGGCATAAAAGCCTTCGCTGACGCCGTGAATCAGGTTGTTGCGGACCGACGAAAGCTCCAGCTCGCTGATTTCCTTGCCCAGGTCGGCCACCTTGCTGCGTTGATAATCCTGTCCGCCCCGGTACAGTGACAGAGTCGCCTCGACTTCGGGGCGAAAATCGGTCGTACCTTTCGGGTTGTTGATGTCCTGGCCGAAAGAAAAACGCTTTTGAGCGACGATCATGCCGAATGCCTCTGCCGGATTATCGCTATAACGGTAGCTCAGGCGCGCCTTGACCTGCGGATAAAATGCGGCGAGGCTTTCGCCGATCGCGGCTTCGGCCTGGGCGATGCGCTCGTTGGCGATGTGCAGGTCGGGATTGCGTTCTAGCGCCAGATTGATTGCGCTTTCGAGTGTGAACGGTTCCTGGTGCGCCGGTGGGCCGGGGTCGACAAGTGTCTGCGATCCTTTCGCCTGCGAAGTGTCCGCCACGGCAGCGGCCGCGCAAAGCGCAAGCGGCAGCAGGATACAGGCTAGCTTGGAAGTGGGCAGCGGCATGGACCGTTATCGAATGCAAAAAGGCTACAGGATAATCGCGATAGATGAATCGGTAAAGGCTTCCGGCGTTTCTTGATGTTGCGCTCTACCTCTCCGGCTGGAATGTAAAAGCTACGCGCCGATTCAATTTGCATGTCCCGAACGGGCGGCGGCTTACCGGGAGTTTTTCCCGATTTTGAAAAAACCGGCTAAACATGTGCCAGCCGCGATTGATTATCATATAATGCGAGGTTTATTTATTAACGTCCCACTCAGGAGTTATCATGAAAAAATTATTGTTCAGCATTCCAGCCGCGATGTTCTTTTTCTCGTCTGTTGCCGTCGCGCACGGTCCGGTTCGTCAAAAAGCCGAAGAAGAAATCGTAATCGATGCGCCGGCCGAAAAGGTTTGGGGCATCATCAAAGACTTCGGCGACATGTCCTGGCATCCCGGTATCAGCAGCGTGACCAATCAGGAAGGCAACAAGAAAGGCGCGGTTCGCGTATTGACGTTGGCCAGTGGCGGCACGATCAACGAAGAACTGAAAAAATACGACGAAGCGAAAATGTCTTATTCGTATAAAATCGTCGAAATGAGCACCGCGAAGACGATCACTTACTCAGGCGCTGAAGAAAAAGTGCCCGTATTGCCGGTTGACAACTACGCGGCCAGCATCGAAGTCGAAGCGCAAGGGGCGGACAAGTCCAAGGTTTCCTGGAAAGCGGCTTACTACCGCGCTTACATGAACAACAACCCGCCGGAAGAAATGAACGAAGAAGCAGCCAACAAGGCGGTCGAAAACGTGCTGAAAACCGGTCTGGCCAATCTGAAAACGCTGGCTGAAAAATAAGCATGCGTTTGATGCGTTTTGAAAGTCTCGCGGCAGCCGTTTTCGCGGCTTCCGCTTTGCCTTTGCCGGCAATGTCGGCGCCTTTTGCCTATATCAGCAATCAGTTGGCGGAAACTGTCTCGATTGTCGATACGAAGTCGGGCAAAGTGGCGGACACTGTTGCCGTGAAAGGCAAGCCCGCCGGCGTTGCGGTTTCGCCCGACGGCCGGCGGATTTATGTCAGCGCGCCGGAAAGCGGCAGCATTGCGGCGATCGATGCGGAAACGCGCAAGATTGTCAAAGAAGCCAAAGTCAGCAGCGGCGCGCTGGGTGTTGCGGTCGACCTGACCGGCAAACGTTTGTTTGTCGCTGATTGGTATCAGAATATCGTCACCGTGCTCGACGCGGACAGCCTGCAAGCGATCAACACGATCACGGTCGGCCAGTCGCCGTCCGGTCTCGCGGTCAGCCCCGACAACCGCTGGCTGTATGTCGCCAACCGGCTCAGCGATTCGGTCTCGAAGATCGATCTTGAGCATTTGACGGTGGCGGCGACCGTCAAGGTCGGCGCGCATCCTTTCGGTTTGGCCGTCGATAGCGAGGGCCGACGCATTTATACCGCGAATGTCGAGAGTGACGATGTGAGCGTGATCGATGCCGCTTCGATGAAGGTTACGGCAACGGTCAAGGTGCAAAGCCGCCCCTATGCGGCCGCTTTTGCGCTGAACGACAGCCGGCTTTTGGTGACCAATCAGGACAGCGATTCGGTCTCGGTGATCGACACGGCGGAATTGAAGGAATATGCGGTGCTGGACGTGGGCGGCAAACCGGAAGGGATCAGTACCCATCAAGATGATCGTCATGTTTATGTGGCAAACTGGTTTGACGGCACCGTTTCGGTGATCGATGCAAAGAGTTTGCGGGTCGTCGATACGATCAAAACCGGCGATGGCAGCCGCGCGTTTGGGCAGTTTATTGCAAAGTAGGGTACGCTTGGCGTACCTTTATGTGGATTTATTCAACGGAATAATCTGAATTGGGTCCGCACAGCGTGCCCTACGATTGATATTTTTCAGGTGTAACATGGCAGAAAACGTAGAAGAGTTAACCATCGCCTATGAAGACGGCGGCGTAGAGACCGTTAAGGAACTCGACAAAAAAGTCCTCAGCAAAGGCGCCTGGGCGACGGTGATGTACCGCTACCAGGAATGGAACCGCGCGAAGGAAGAATACGGTCCGGACAAATATTCGATCCGCCGCTATCAGAAGCAAAACGGCGAATACCGGCAGAAATCCAAATTCAATATTTCCAGCCGGGAGCAGGCACAGAGTATTATTGATACGCTGGAAGGATGGCTCGCCGAAGAATAGTTTTTTGGGATGCCATTGCTATATCCTATAATCGCGAATTATGGGCTTCCTTCGTTGGCCCATCCTAATGAACTATGAACTGCACTAAAGCGCGCAGCCACTTATCTCCACATTAGGTCTCTTTTAAGTTCCTGATGATTGGTGGGAAGAATGATCGAAAAGCAAAAGAAACAGTTTATTCGAGCAATGATCTCTTCCGAGGATTTCTGGGAGGCTACCGAATACTTGGAGGCCGCTTTGAATGAGAAATCGGGGCACACAAGATATGCTCTCTTATCAGCAGCCGTGGTCGCATAGGGTCGCCCAATTTCAAGCAACTCCACGGGCAATAACAAGGAAAGCTCAGAAAGCATTTCACTCCGCCCTAAGAAAATATTCAATAGCACAGAATTGTGTTGCCATGTCCAAATACTCGATCTGCGCAACAAAGTTGTTGCGCACTCAGATTACGACTACAAGCCCCCAATTGTAATGTAATATCCGAGAGCGAAAACTTTTATTCCTTTGCTGCCGCGCCCACAGCCTTACACCTTGATCAGATAGACGCAGAAATGTTTTCCAAAATATCCGAGAAGATGTGGAAATCGGCGAGAATACTTGCATACGACTTAAAAAAGAGGATTGGGGCTTCAATAGAATCGTAGGTTGGGGTGACGTTAGGAACTCCAATAAATCGAAGCGGAAAATGTTGTGATTCCGTACATACACCACCCTATGAGGCTATAATCAAATAATTAGCGGTTATAACATCGGATGCATTATGCAAGACCTAATTGACACGTTCGGTATTATGGGTTTTTTGTTCGGCCTGGCGATAATCGCTTTATGGACATTGCTGCCGTTCGCAGTGTTTGGCGTCAAGAGCCGCCTCGATGATCTGATTGCCGAATCCAGGCGCACCAATAACCAGTTGACGCGACTCATTGATGCGGTCAATGAGTCGCGTGACCCGACCAAATGATAATGCCTTCTGCGTTGCAAAATGGCAGTAGTCTCTAATTGGTTTTTCTGGGCATTTTTATCTGCCGTGTTCGCGGCACTCACGGCCATTTTTGCGAAGGTTGGAATTCAAGGCGTGGACTCCGATCTTGCAACGTTGATTCGAACCGCAATTATTTTGCCCGTACTGGTCGGATTCGTTTTTTTCGCCGGAAAATGGAATAATCCCTTTGATCTCTCGTCAAAGACATGGTGGTTTTTAATCCTTTCAGGGTTGGCTACAGGTGCTTCCTGGGTCTGTTACTTCCGGGCGCTGAAAATCGGCGACGCTTCTAAAGTGGCTCCGGTAGATAAATTTAGCCTGGTGCTGGTGGCATTATTCGCATTTTTATTTCTTGACGAGCGCCCATCTGTCCGAGAGTGGACCGGGATTTTTATGGTGGGATTCGGCATCCTCATCATAGCTTTTAAGCGATGAGCCGAGAAATGACTGTCGTAACGGGGCATAAAGCATGAAATCGACGAAGAACTCACTTGAAACCATCACGCACATCATCCATCACTATTTCATATGGATAATTATTGCGTCCTATTTTATCGCTGCCGTGCTGCCGGGATTCGGCATCTGGATTCGTGAAGTTGATTTGGGCGGCATCGTCTTATTGCAAAATAAAATTGATTTTGCCTTGCCACCGCTAATGCTCGCGTTATTGCTTTTCAATGCCGGTCTGGGAGTCAAGACTCAGGAACTCAGTCAATTGGCACGCAAGCCGTTGGTGCTGTTCAGCGGTTTGTCAGGTAATTTGGTGACGCCGTTAGCCTTCATCATTGGCCTGAGTTTCATCATGCGATTCTGGCATAATTCAGAAGAGGTCCAGCATATTCTAGTTGGTCTCGCCTTGGTTGCTTCCATGCCGATTGCCGGAGCATCCACAGCATGGTCGCAGAACGCCAATGGAAATCTTGCCTTAAGTCTCGGCTTGGTATTGCTTTCCACATTGCTGAGTCCGCTACTCACGCCGTTGGTTCTCCATGCTGTCGGCTTGGTGACGAAGGGAGATTACTCTGAAGATTTGCACGAAATCGCCTCCGATGGGGTGATTTCGTTTCTGGGGATTTGGGTCATCCTGCCGTCGTTACTTGGCATTCTTGCGCATCGTCTGATCGGTGAACATCTTCTTACAAACGTGAAATCCCATATAAAACTGGTCAACTACGGCATCTTGCTATTGCTCAATTATTCCAACGCATCACTCAGCCTGCCTAAGGCGTTGTCCCAGCCTGATATTGACTTTCTCGCTATTCTGCTGGTGATTGTCGTTGCGCTTTGCGCAGCTACATTTGCTACCGGCTATTTACTGGCACAAATCTTCCGCACAAAACGCCAAGACATGGCTTCGCTGATGTTCGGGCTAGGTATGAATAACAACGGCACGGGATTGGTGCTGGTTTCAGTCGCCTTAGCCGATCACCCGCAAGTCATGTTGCCGATTATTCTTTATAATCTTGTTCAGCATCTGATGGCTTCATTCGTTGACTTTACGCTGTTTCAGCGTGGAATAAAATTGAAGCCAGTATAGAGCCGGGTAGATGGGGCATGCTTTTTATGCCCGACATCTGTGCTTTGGCGTTACACATCAAAAACCGAATACAACCATGAGGAGGTAAAAATGACACAAGATCAAAAACTCAAATACCTCAGTCTGTCTCTTCGGATTTTCGGGACCATTTTCATAGTCGGGGTTTATCCCCTGATGATGTGGATATGGCCGGAAGGTTGGGGATGGGAGCCTCGTCAGCCGGAATATGAACAGATGATTATGGGGATATATGCCACGTTGGGTGTGTTCCTGATTCTTGCCGCAAGAAACCCCATGGAACACCTGAGTCTGATTTGGTTCACCATCTGCTCAAGTATCGTGCATGGCGGAATCATGCTGGTGCACGCTATTGCGGACGAAAACGAACGAGCAAACCTTATCGGTGACGTCCCTGCGCTATTTTTAATCGCAGCTGTGCTCTGGGTTTTGCTACCCAAGAAGCGTGAAGCATAGTTATAGGCTGCTCAAAGGGCTGCACACGGGGTGCCTCCAGGCATACGAGCAATTCCAACATTACATCCGATTGTTTGGAGTTTCACTGCTTTTCTGGATTTGAGACTTTTTAAAGTTTACAAAACCCAAATGAGATTTTTTCCTTGACGGCAATTGCTGCTGTTTATTTTGCAAAGCCGCTAAATGCGCTTTCAAAACCTGAACAAAGGGGTCGCCCGGCCCAAATTTCCTCTCTAGCCTCGGGATGTCGTCTCTCAGCAAGTCTATTTCTGAAATCATCGATCTTCTCCTAATAGTGCTTATTGATGCCTCTTTACGGGCATAAATACGACCCTGTCCGGTGTGGCTAAATTCAACTTTCCGTCTCAAAATTTAAAGTTAATTCCGGGGTAATCCACTCATATGAAAAAACAATCCGGCGCGTGGTTGGACAGGGAAGAAAAAATCATGATTGAAGTCACTAAGCTATTACAACAACCTAAGAAAATGATTTAGTATTAATCAAATTATTCGTGGTACTCTGCTGAGATGAAAAAACGAATGATTGATGATATTTTGCCCGGCAACAAAAGCTCGACTTCAAGTTGGTTGGATTTGGAGGCGCTTGCAGACGTAGAAATAAGCTCCGAAGATAGCGACTATCCGATAGAGGCGGCTTTGTTACCCAACAGGGGGCATGGCTGGCGGGCCGGTAAACCGGGAACGCAGACGATTCGGCTGCTTTTTAAACAACCGCACAATATTCATAAAATTCAGCTCGGTTTTTTGGAATCCGCAGTCGTAAGGACGCAAGAGTATGTCCTGCGCTGGTCTATAGATCACGGCCAAACATTTCAAGAGATCGTGCGTCAGCAATGGAATTTCAGTCCGGATGGAAGCACAATCGAGACGGAAGAACACGCTTTGGCGCTTGCCGATGTCACCGTGCTCGAATTGGTGATTACACCCGACATTAGCAGCCAAGCCGTATTTGCCTCTCTCGAAAAATTGCGGATTGCATGAGAAAAACGGTTGTCTCAATCCGTCTTTTTATATATGCTTATGCGCATATACATTACCCATAGCCTATGACCCCGGTACAATTTTTTAAATGCCTGTCGGATGAAACGCGTTTGCGTTGCGTGACGATCTTGCAGAAAGAAGGCAAGCTTTGCGTTTGCGAATTGACCGCGGCCTTGGCTTTGTCGCAGCCAAAAATATCCCGGCATCTGGCGTATTTGCGTCAAAACGGGCTGCTGCTGGACAGCCGGGAAGGGCAGTGGGTGTATTACCAGATCAATCCGAAGCTGCCGGGCTGGGCGTTTCCATTATTGGAAAAAGCCTTGGCGGCGGCTTTAGAGGGCGAGCAGTTTCAAAAGGATCTGGATCGATTGAATAAGATGGACTGCCGGCCGGAAATCTCGGTCTGTTGTTGAGGCGTTAATCGCGACGTAGGCGTTGTTCCCACGGACGAGTGTTATTTTCCTTTATATATTCGCTTATTCGTATATCACTTTATAGGTATAAAAATGAAAAGATTCCATATTCACCTGGCCGTTGACGATCTCGACCGGAACATCGGCTTTTACAGTACCCTGTTCGGTTGTGAGCCGACGGTTCGGCATCACGATTATGCTAAATGGATGCTGGATGATCCGCGCGTGAATTTTGCGATTTCGAACCGCAGCGCCAAGCTCGGGCTCGATCATCTCGGCATTCAGGCGGAGGACGGCGACGAACTGCAGGAGATCAAGCAGTGTCTCGATGCCACGCAAGGGCCTATCGAAACCCAGGAGCAAGCGGCCTGTTGTTATATGCGTTCGGATAAATACTGGATCACCGATCCTCAAGGCATTGCCTGGGAGTCCTTTCATTCGCTGTCCGAAATTCCGACCTTCAACGATCAAAAAGCGCCGTCCGATGGCGAAAATCCGTTTGCCTGCCGTCCAGCCGAGAACAAGGCGTCTTCCTGTTGCGGTGGCTGATCGGGATCGCTAAAGCAAACAACGCAGACCTTTCATCAAAACCGGATTACACCATGTTAAACGTACTTGTCATTTGCACCGGCAATTCCTGCCGCAGCATCATCAGCGAAGCCTTGTTCAACCATCTGGGCAAGGGGCGCATCACCGCTTTTTCGGCCGGCAGCCAACCTTTGGGGCGTCTTAACGCGGGCGCGGTCGCGCTGCTGCAGTGGCACGGCATTTCCATCGAAGGCATGAGCAGTAAATCTTGGGATGCATTTGCAGATCAGCCGATCGATGTCGCGATCACCGTCTGCGACAACGCCGCCGGCGAAACCTGCCCGGTCTATTTGCGGCCGGTTCTGAGGGCGCATTGGGGCTTGTCCGATCCAGGCCATGTGAAGGGCACGGACGATGAGGTCAAGGCGGCGTTTGAAGCCACTTATAAGGCCATCGAGCGGCGCATCAACCAAATGCTGGCGTTGCCGCTGGAAGAGATGACCGGCGAGGAATTGGTGGCGGAATTGAATGCGATCGGCAAAATCGATGGCTAATAAAATTTAGGGGGCATCAGCATGTCAAAATCGGACTTATTAGCGAATACCGTAAGTCGTCAAAATCTTCGAAAAGACTCCGGTCAGCCCAAGCGTCTGGGATTCATCGACAGGTTCCTGACCTTGTGGATTTTCGCCGCGATGATCGCGGGCGTCGCGATCGGCTATTTTTCACCCGGTTTCACCGCATGGCTGAACCAATTCCAGGTCGGGACCACGTCGATTCCGATCGCGATCGGCCTGATCCTGATGATGTATCCGCCGCTGGCGAAGGTGCGCTACGAGGAATTGCCCCAGGTTTTCAAAAACACCAAGGTGCTGGTGCTTTCCCTGGTCCAGAACTGGATCATCGGTCCGGTGCTGATGTTTGCCTTGGCGATCGTTTTTCTGCGCGACTATCCGGAATACATGGTCGGCCTGATCATCATCGGCCTGGCGCGCTGCATTGCGATGGTGCTGGTCTGGAACGAACTGGCCGAAGGCGACACCGAATACTGCGCCGGTCTGGTCGCTTTCAATTCGATCTTCCAGATGCTGTTTTTTTCGGTTTATGCGTATGTTTTCGTGACGATCCTTCCGGACTGGCTCGGCGTTGCCTCCGGCCTGGCCGTGCCGATCACGATGGGGCAGGTCGCCGAAAGCGTGCTGATCTATCTGGGCATTCCGTTTTTCGGCGGCATGCTGACCCGGTTTTTTCTGGTGCGGCGCAAAGGGAGGGAGTGGTATGAAGAAAAGTTCATCCCCAAGATCAGCCCGATCACATTAGTTGCGCTGCTGTTCACGATTCTGGTCATGTTCTCGCTGAAAGGCGAATACATCGTGCAGTTGCCGATGGATGTCTTGCGCATCGCGGTGCCGCTGGTGATCTATTTTCTGATCATGTTCCTGGTCACCTTTTATATGTCGGCCAGGACCGGCGTCGGCTATCGCATCAGCGCGACACTGTCATTCACCGCCGCCAGCAACAACTTTGAATTGGCGATTGCGGTCGCGGTGGCGGTTTTCGGCCTGCAGTCGGGACAGGCGTTTGCCGCGGTCATCGGGCCCTTGGTCGAAGTGCCGGTGTTGATCGGACTGGTCAAAGTGGCGCTTTATTTCAGGCGGAAATTCTTCGTGGGCGGGTAAAGTCCTCAGATACCAAGGCTGGAACGGAAACGTATTCCGTTCCAGTCTTTTCAATACAGCAGTCGGGTTGATTTATCTTTTTATCAACCCTTTCAATCCAACCATTTGATGATGTGATCCTCAAGCCGTCTGACCTGGTTTTCCTTGATCGCATAACTGGCTATCGAAACGCCCGCCCGCTGCGCGCCGTCGCGGCGTCCCGAGATCAACGGATGCCAGGAAGGCAGGTCTTCCCCTTCTGACAGCAGTCGGTAGGCGCAGGTCGATGGCAGCCAGTGGAAGGCGTCGGCAGCGAGTTGCCGCACGTCAAGGCAGCGCGGCACCAGTCGGGTGCGTTCCGCATAGCGCGTGCAGCGGCAGGTTTTTAGATCGATCAGGTTGCAGGCCGCGCTGGTGAAATGAATCTCCCCGGTCTTCTCGTCCTCGAGCTTGTTCAGGCAGCACTTGCCGCAGTTGTCGCATAACGACTCCCACTCTACGGTACTCATTTCGTCCAGCTTTTTGCTTTGCCAGAAATTCATTGCGTCGGCCTGCATAACGATCCGGTCTTATTTCAAAAACGAGCAGATATAATCGGTCGGCGCCTTGATCTTGACCGTGAATTGCGCATTGCCCGGCACATTGAACGATTCGCTGCCTTTGACGGTTTGCCAGTGTTGCGCGCCCGGCAGCCATACGTCGAGATCGCCGTCGAGGATTTCCATCAGTTCCGGATCGGCGGTATTGAACGTATATTCGCCAGGCAGCATGAAGCCGAGCGTTTTGAGCGTGCCGTCCGCGAAACGGATCGTGCGGCTTGAAACATTGCCGCCGAAATAGACATTGGCTTTTTTGACGACGGTGACATTGCTGAATTCGGACATGGATGCCTTGGTAAGAGTTAAGTTTTAGGGGCCGACATGATAGCAGATTATGGATTCTTGCGTTCAGTTTGAAAGCATCGATCGTGCCAGTCGTTCTACAAGTGATCAAAAAAATAAAACCTAGTTATTTACTGTGGAATTAAATAAGACTAAAATAGTCCTAATTAACGGGGGTGGATATGTTACGGGTAAGTAAACTGACCGATTATGCCACGGTGATTTTGAGTTTCATGGCGAAAGATGCCAGCGATGTGCATGCGGCGATAGAAATCGCGTCTGTGACGGGAATTGCCTTGCCCACAGTCAGTAAAATTCTTAAACTGCTGGTTCATGAGCATGTGCTGATTTCGACGCGCGGCGCGAAAGGCGGCTACGCGCTGGCCAGTTCGCCGGACAAGATTACCGTCGCCAGAGTCATCAGCGCGCTGGAAGGCCCGATCGCGCTGACCGAGTGCAGCATTTCGCACGAGGGCTGTGAGCAGGCATCAGGCTGCGGCATCCGCGGCAATTGGGGCTTGATCAATCAGGCGATACAAAATGCGCTGGAGTCGGTGACTTTGGCGGACATGATCCAGCCGGCGATGGCGCCGGCAGAAATTTTGATTCCGGTGGCGAGTTTATACGCCAAGGAAAAATTTGCTTAGTTTCGCGGAAAATGGCTTAGGCATTTTCCTTATTCAATGTAGAGAGTTTTTATGTCAGCAAGCGCTCAAGAAATCCAGAACCTGATCAGTCAGGAATACAAGCAAGGCTTCGTGACGGTCTTGGAAACCGAAACCTTCGCGCCGGGTCTCGATGAGGGCGTGATTCACCGGTTGTCCAAGGTCAAGAATGAACCCGAATTCATGCTGGAATACCGCCTGAAGGCGTTTCGCCATTGGCGGACGATGAAAACGCCCGAATGGGCCTTCGTCAAATTCCCGCCGATCGATTACCAGTCGATCAGCTATTATTCGGCGCCGAAACGCAAGGAAGATGGCCCGAAAAGCCTGGACGACATCGACCCGGAAGTGTTGGAAGCGTACAAAAAACTCGGCATTCCGCTCGACGAACAGGAGCGTCTGGCCGGCATCGCGGTCGATGCGGTATTCGACAGCGTTTCGGTCGCGACAACTTTTAAAGGCAAATTGAAAGATGCCGGCGTGATTTTTTGCCCGATTTCTGAAGCGTTGCGCGAACATCCCGAATTGATCAAACAATATCTCGGTTCGGTCGTGCCGCCTGGCGACAATTTTTTCGCGGCGTTGAACTCTGCGGTATTTACCGACGGTTCGTTCGTGTATATCCCGAAAGGCGTGCGCTGTCCGATGGAGTTGTCGACCTATTTCCGCATCAATGCGGCCAATACCGGGCAGTTCGAACGGACCTTGATCATTGCGGACGAGGGCAGCCATGTGTCTTACCTCGAAGGCTGCACCGCGCCGATGCGCGATGAAAACCAGCTGCATGCGGCGGTGGTCGAGTTGATCGCGCTGAAAGATGCGACGATCAAATATTCGACCGTGCAAAACTGGTACCCGGGCGACAAGGAAGGCAAGGGCGGCATCTACAACTTCGTGACCAAGCGGGCCGATTGCCGCGGCGACAACTCGAAGGTGTCGTGGACGCAGGTCGAAACCGGTTCGGCGATCACCTGGAAATACCCGAGCTGCGTGCTGACCGGCGACAATTCGATCGGCGAGTTTTATTCGGTCGCGCTGACCAACAATTATCAGCAGGCCGACACTGGCACCAAGATGATTCACATCGGCAAGAACACGCGCAGCACGATCGTGTCGAAAGGCATCTCGGCCGGCAAGGCGCAAAATACCTACCGTGGTCTGGTCAAGGTGCTGAAAAGCGCCGAGAATGCGCGCAATTACACGCAATGCGATTCTCTCTTGGTCGGCGATCGCTGCGGCGCGCATACGTTCCCTTATATCGAGGTCAAACAGCCGTCGGCACAGGTCGAGCATGAAGCGACGACCTCGAAGATCAGCGAAGACCAGCTGTTCTTCTGCCAGCAACGCGGACTATCAGTCGAAGATGCGGTGTCGATGATCGTGAACGGCTTCTGTAAGGAAGTGTTCAAGGAATTGCCGATGGAGTTTGCGGTCGAGGCGCAGGCGTTGTTGGGTTTGAGTCTGGAAGGTTCTGTCGGCTAGTGGGTAAGTACCACAAAATCTTACAGAAAGTCATTCATGGACGTTCCGATGCCAATATTTTATTTTCCGAGTTGAGGCAATTGCTGAACCGTTTGGGGTTTCAAGAGCGTATTCGCGGCGACCATCACATTTTCAGTAAAGAAGGAATTGTCGAGATTTTGAATATCCAGCCGATCGGTGCGATGGCAAAGGCTTATAGCAAGTGAAGCAAATCCGTCAAATTATTGTTCGCTATCATTTAGAGTTAGACGATGACTAAATATGAAATGATCATTTATTGGAGCGAAGAAGATCAGGCATATATCGCGGAAGTCCCCGAATTAGCCGGTTGTATGGCGGATGGAAACAGTTATCAGGAAGCGGTCAGAAATGCCGAACAAGTGATTGCGGAATGGATAGAGACTGCGGTTGAGTTAGGTCGGCCTATTCCTGAACCCAAAGGACGTTTACTGTATGCTTAAAAATTACGGCAGCCTAGCCTATTACCGATTTATCGGAGTTAGAGTATGGAATTGAAAAGACAATACATTGTTGATGAACGAAGATGAAAGCGAAGCGATGGCCATTGAAGACGCAAAAAAATACTATGCGGCTTTGGATGAGGCTTGATGGAAGCACTGTAGGCTGGGTTGATAAACCCAGCAATTATCCGAAAATGCTGGGTTTCGTTCCTCAACCCAGCCGAGCTGTGATTTCGGCAATGACATGAAGAAAGCAGACGCTTATGTAACCGCCAATCAGGAAGAAGCCGGCAGATTCTTGCACGGCGCCCTGATGTGGCGCGGGTCGGTCACGCCAAGATTGCTGCCGGGACTTTTATTGGCTTCCTGCTATCCGCTGATTCTGGCTTTGATCGATCGATATTGGACACCGTTGCCGCATTTGAACGTCACGCCGTTTGAATATATCGGCGCCGTGCTCGGCGTGGTATTGGTATTTCGAACCAACGCCGGTTATGACCGCTGGTGGGAAGCGCGAAAGTTGTGGGGCGGCATCGTGAATGCCAGCCGAAACATTTTGCTGGCCGCGTTGAATTACGGTCCGGACGGTGCCGTTTGGCGGCGCGAAATCACTTACTGGGCGATCGCCTTTGCGTTTGCCTGCAAGGAATCCCTGCGCCAGAGTCAAAATTTTGATGAGCTGAAAGACTTGTTGAGCACCCAGCAAATTCAGGAACTGCAAGCCGCTCAACATATGCCGAGCTTCGCAGCCGGAAAAATTGCCAGATTATTTGATCAAGCCTATCGTCGTCACGACATCAATGAGACGGTTTTTAAGGAATTGGAGCGGCAAAGAACGTATCTGATCGATTGCCTCGGCGGATGCGAAAGAATCTTGAAAACACCGATGCCTCTGGTTTACGCGATCAAGGTGCGCCGCTTTATTTTGATTTTTTTACTGCTGTTGCCTTTTTCATTGATCGAAAAAGCCGGCCTGAACAGTGTTTTCATTTTTTTGTTGGTCGCCTATCCCTTGCTTTCGCTGGACAGAATCGGCTTCGAATTGCAGTACCCGTTCTCGACGAATAGTTTGAGTCATTTGCCTTTACACGGCATATGCAACACGATTAAGGCCAACGGCTTGGCCTTGCTGGAAGCGGTGACGGCAAGCAGGAATGATAACGAAGATAGCTTTTAAAATTTGTAAAGATCTGGGTATCAAACCCATTAAATAACACAGGTAAACGAAATGCTCAGCATAGAAAATCTCCACGTCAGTGTGGGCGACAAGCCGATTCTGAAAGGCATCAATTTAGAGATCAAGGCGGGAGAAATCCACGCGATCATGGGGCCGAACGGTTCCGGCAAAAGCACCTTGGCGCACATTCTGTCAGGCAAGGCCGGCTATACCGTGACCGAGGGTTCGGTGACCTATCAAGGCATGGACCTGATCGAGATGGCGCCTGAAATCCGCGCGCGCGAAGGCGTGTTTCTGGCGTTTCAATATCCGGTCGAAATTCCGGGCGTCAGCAACATTTATCTGCTGAAGGCCGCGCTGAATGCGATTCGGAAGCACCACGGCCAGTCGGAAGTCGATGCGATGGATTTTTTGACCCTGGTCAAAAACAAGGTCAAGCTGCTGGAAATGGACGAAAAGTTTTTGTACCGCGCGGTCAACGAAGGTTTTTCCGGCGGCGAGAAGAAGCGCAACGAGATTTTGCAGATGGCGATCATGGAGCCGAGATTGTGCATTCTCGATGAAACCGATTCGGGCCTCGACATCGACGCGCTGAAGATCGTTGCCGACGGCGTCAACTCCTTGCGTTCGCCGGAGCGTGCGTTCGTAATGGTGACCCATTATCAGCGCCTGCTCGACTACATCAAGCCGGATGTGGTGCATGTATTGGCGCACGGCCGGATCGTGAAGTCCGGCGGCCCCGAACTGGCGCTGGAACTGGAAGAAAAAGGCTACGGCTGGCTCGAGGCGGCATGATGAGTGCGCTGACTCAAAGCCGGTATTCGGCGGAATATGATGCGATCGCGCCGCAATTGCCGGGCCGGGATTTGCCGTGGCTGATGAAACGGCGCAGCGAGGCGCTCGCACTGTTCGCCGCCGGCGGCTTTCCGTCTCCGCGCGAGGAGGAATGGCGTTACACGAACGTCTCCGCGATCGAGAAGAAACTGTTTAAGCCCGCCTTGGTGCCGGCCTCCGGCCAAATCGACAAGCAATGGCTCGATACTTGCCGCCTGCACGATGCCTGGTCTGTGGTGTTGCTGAACGGCCGTTTTTCGGCCGAGCTATCGAAGCTTGACGGCCTGCCCGAGGCGGTGTCGGTACTCGGCTTCGCGGAGGCGCTGGCCAAACAGCCCGAGTTGATCGAAAACTATTTGGGAAAGGCGGTTAAGGACAGCGAACACGGTTTTGTCGCGTTCAATACGGCCTGGTTTTCTGATGGTGTGTTCGTGCATGTTCCGGCCAAACACCTGCTAGCGAAGCCGTTGCAACTGCTGCATGTCGTGACCGAGGCCGATGCCTTGGCGACCACGCGCAATCTTATCATTACCGAGACGATGGCGCAGGCCGAAATTGTCGAGACGTTTATCGGCGCGGATTGCGCCTATCTGTCGGCGGCGGTGACGGAAGTGTTTGTGGGCGCGAATGCCGATCTGACGCTGTATAAATTGCAGGTCGAGTCGGAAAAGGCCTACCATTTCGGCGGCGCGTATGTCTTACAGGATCGTGATGCCCGCTTTGCGCATCACAACTTTGCGTTCGGCGGACTCCTGGCGCGTAGCGACATTCATGCCGATCTGGACCACGCCTCGGAATGTATCCTGAACGGATTGTATATTGGCAGCAAGCGTCAGCATATCGACAATCATACGCGTATCGTTCACCAGAAGCCTTACGCAACCAGTCGCGAATTGTATAAAGGCGTACTGGATGACCGGGCGCGCGGCGTGTTCCAGGGGCGGGTGATCGTGGCGGAAGATGCGCAAAAAACCGACTCGGAAATGAACAACCGCAATCTGTTGTTATCGACCGATGCGGAAGCGGACACCAAGCCGCAACTGGAGATTTATGCCGATGACGTGAAGTGCGGGCATGGCGTGACGGTCGGCCAACTGGACGAAAAGTCGGTTTTCTACCTGCAATCCCGCTGTGTCGATGAAGAAACTGCGCGCAACATGCTGACCTTTGCGTTTGCGAACGAAATGGTCGATAAGATCAAGATCAGGGAGCTGCACGACCTGGTGCTGGGAGAACTGTTGCAACGGTTTCCGCAGCAAGGCGTCGAAAAGGCGTGGTTGTAGTTTGTCGGTCGGGTTGCCTGCTAAGCGGCAACCCAACGATGTGGTCTATAGAATGTCCGAGAGTTTTATTGCGATGTCGGGCAACTGCGACAGGCTAATCGAGTCGCCGGCGCGTAGCGTGGTCTTCTGTTCATATGACTCGCCGTGCGGATGGCGATAGACTTCGAGGCAGTTGTCGTTCAGATTCAGCAGCCAGTATTCCGGGATGCCATGCAAAGCGTACAAACGCAGTTTTTGTTTTTGATCGAAGGCCAGTGAACTGTCGGCGACCTCGATTAGCAGTAGCACATCGTTCGCAACCGGATGGCGCGAAGAGTAAAAATCCGGATTCGGCTTCAACAGCATGAAATCCGGCTCCGGTTCGGACAGATCGCCAAGTTGGAGTGGATTTTGCGCATTGACGACAGCTTTACCCGCAAGCAATGGCGCAAAAAAATTAATGAGCCGCATCACATGGCCCGCATGGTTAAAGCCAATCGGCGCCATTTCGAGAATTTCTCCATCGATCAGTTCGAGGCGGCTGTCAGGCGGAAAAATGTTCGCTTCGCCGAGCCGGCGCCATTCATCGAGATTGGTCAGATGTTTGGTGGGATTCACTGTGGACATGGGTGCCGTTGAACCGGATTTGCAGCAAAGGTTAAATATAATATGTCAATCATGATAAAGCAACACGCCGATATTAGGCCAAACACTACGATGACAACTTTCCCCATAGAAAAAATCAGAGCCGATTTTCCGATTCTGGCCGAAAAAATCCGCGGCAAAGACCTGGTCTATCTGGACAATGCCGCCAGCTGCCAGAAGCCGAATGCGGTGATCGACGCGATCAGCGATTTGTACCGGCATGATTATGCGAATATCCACCGCGGCGTCCATACTTTGAGCGTGCGTGCGACCGACAAGTTCGAGGGTGCAAGAACCAAGGTCAAGGATTTCATCAATGCGGCCAGCGAGAAGGAAATCATTTTCGTTCGCGGCGCGACCGAGGCCGTCAATCTGGTTGCGCAAAGTTACGGTCGGGCCAACATCCGGGCCGGCGATGAAATCCTGATCACCGCGATGGAGCATCATTCGAACATCGTGCCCTGGCAGCTCTTGTGCGAGCAAACTGGCGCGGTATTGAAAGTCGCGCCGATCAACCTGAAAGGCGAATTGATCTATGACGAATTTGAAGCGTTATTAAGCGACAAGACCCGGCTGGTGGCGGTCGCGCATATGTCGAATGCGTTGGGCACGATCAATCCGGTCGGGCGGATCATCGCCGCCGCCCATGCCCGGAACATCCCGGTGCTGCTCGACGGCGCGCAAGCGATTCCGCACATGAAAGTCGACGTGCGGGCGCTCGACTGCGACTTTTATGTATTTTCCGGCCACAAATTGTACGGGCCTTCCGGCATCGGTGTGCTGTACGGCAAACAGGCATTGCTCGAAGCGATGCCGCCTTATCAGGGCGGCGGCGACATGATCCGCAAGGTGACTTTCGAGAAATCGGAATATAATAAGCTGCCCTACAAGTTTGAAGCCGGCACGCCGAGCATTGCGGACGTGGTCGGACTCGGCGCGGCGATCGATTATTTGAACGCGATCGGGATGGATAGCATCGCGGCCTATGAGGCCGAATTGCTCGATTATGCGACAGAACAGGCCAGGAAGATCAAGGGCCTTCGCATTATCGGCGAAGCGGAACACAAAGGCGCGATCCTGTCGTTCGTGCTCGATAACATCCATCCGCATGACATAGGCACGATGCTCGACAGCTTAGGGATCGCAATTCGGGCAGGGCATCACTGTGCGATGCCGGTGATGGATTTTTACGGGGTGCCGGCGACCGCGCGTGCATCGTTCGCAATGTATAACACCCGCGCAGAAATCGATGTGTTGATGCAAGGGATAGAATCGTTAATTAAGGTATTTGGCTGATGTTTGATGAGTTACGCGATCTCTACCAGGAGGTCATTTTTGATCACAACCGCAACCCGCGCAATTTCCGGGTCATCGAAGACGCGGATCGCCAGGTGGACGGCTTCAATCCCTTGTGCGGAGACCGTCTGACCCTGTATTTGAAAATGGACGGCGATGTGATCAAGGACGCCAGTTTCCAGGGTTCGGGCTGTGCCATCTCGACCGCGTCGGTGTCGCTGATGACCGAGATCATCAAGGGCATGACCGCACAGCAAGCCGAGGAACTGTTCAAAAAATTCCACGAAATGACGACCGGCAAGGACGACAATCTGCAACTCGAAGCGCTCGGCAAGCTGGCGGTATTGGCCGGCGTCAGGGAATATCCGGCGCGCGTGAAGTGCGCGACGCTGGCCTGGCATACGCTCGATGCGGCGCTGCAGAATCAGCATACGCCGGTTTCTACGGAGTGACGCGCTTTTCAGCGAGCGTCCGCCGCGGTGATTTCGCTACGATGCGCCGATGATTGAACCCGATTCCGCTTATGCCGGCAAACTCGCCGTGCTCTATGAAGGGCAGGGCGAGTTAGGGCTTTTTCAGCAGTTGGCCGAACGTTTGGCTGTTCCATTACGGAACGCGGGCGCCGCGGATTTCAGCCCGCACGAAGCGTTTTTCTTGAGCTGGCGCGACGGTTGCCTGACGCTTCTGGACAATGAATTGATGAAAGCCGGCGGCCTGATGGTCGAAATCGAACCGCGCGCCGGCGAGCAGCGTTCCTGGCCCGCGCCGAAACAGGGACCGCTGGCGCAGGCGCTGGGCCGCAAGACAAAAACGGTGATCGACGCGACGACGGGGTGGGGACAGGATGCGCTGCATATTTTTAGGATGGGCTACGAACTGACCTGTCTGGAGCGGTCGCCGGTGATGGCCGAGTTGCTTGCCGACGGCTTCAGGCGCTTGCATGAACTGGACTGGATGCAAAGGCTGGATCTGGTGCCGCCCACTTTGATTCGAGGTAATGCGATAGAGCTGTTAGCGAATCTCGAGAGCAAGCCCGATTGTATCTACATCGACCCGATGTTTCCGCCCAAACGCAAAAAATCGGCGCTCGCGAAGAAATCGATGAGGGTGCTGCGCGATCTTTTGGGCGATGATGCGGACAAGCAGCAGCTGTTTGACGCGGCATTCAACGCCGCCGGCAAACGCGTGGTCGTCAAGAGTCCCGATTATGCGGAGCCTTTGGGCGGCAAGCCGACTGAAAGTTTTCAGGGCAAACTGCTGCGTTATGATGTCTATTTGAAAGGTTAAAAAATACAGGGGGATTGATGACGGATTGGGTGGATGTTTGCGGGCAGACTGCCTTGACTGACGGCGAGAATGTGGTCGTGGAAGTCGACGGAACCGATGTGGCAGTGTTTAGAATCGAGGGTTGTTATTATGCGATCGAAGATGTCTGCACCCACGACGGCGCGGAAATCGCCAGCGGCGAACTGGACGGCGATCAAATCATTTGTCCGCGCCACGGCGCGAGGTTTTGCGTAAAGACAGGCGCCGTCTTATCCGCGCCGGCTTATGAAGATATTCACAGTTTTCCGGTGCGCATCGAAGCCGAGAGGGTGCAGGTGCGGGACGACCGTTGGGATTAGGCTGGAGGAAAGATCGATGAGATTCAAAAACTACCTGGTTTGTTTACTGCTCGCCGCTGTTTTTGCGTCCCCCGCAGGGGCCGAGCCGCGGAAATCCTTCGATTATTATGTGATGAGCCTGTCCTGGTCGCCGGAGTTTTGCGATACGCATCCGAAGGAAAAACAATGCAGTCTGGGTTATGGCTTGGTGCTGCACGGCCTGTGGCCGCAATATCAACGCAGTTATCCGGAGTTTTGCGACAGCCGGCCGCTGCCCGGCCAGCTGGTGCGGAAATACGCCGATCTTTATCCGAGCAAAGGCCTGATCTATCATGAATGGGAAAAACACGGCACCTGTTCTGGACTCGCGCCCGGCGAGTACTTGCAGCTTTCCGAGACACTCAAACAACGCATCAAGACGCCGCCCGCTCTGCAAAACCTGGCAAAGCCGCTGCGCACCGATACGAAACAGCTGACCCAGTTTGTGGTGGCTGCCAATCCAGGGCTTGCCGCCGATGCGGTCGCGATTTCGTGCACGGGCAAGCAACGTTACCTGGAAGAAATCTACGTCTGCTATGATAGCAGCGGTGCTAAGGCAATATCCTGCGCAGAGGATGTACAGAAAAAAAGCCTGAAAAGCTGCGGAAAATCGGGTATTGTGGTCAGAAATATCCGTTAAGTAAAAACAACCCTCAATAATCAACTCAATTACTTTGATAAGGAGACCGATATGTTAGGCGAAAAACACCATTTGGCGCTTGAATTTCCCGAATACCGTTATCAGATCCATGTGTTGAAAACCACTGATTCCCATTTTGCAAGGCTGCATCAGGAATATAACGATCTCGACGACGAAATCCGCCGCACCGAACTCGAAATTGAGGCGCATTCGGACGAGTTTCTCGAAAGCCTGAAGCTGCGGCGCTTGCAGTTGAAGGATGAGTTGTACGGGATGCTGCAAAAGGCAAGCGAATAATTCTAGTGCGGTTGCGGCAAGTCCAACTGCAAGAGTACACAGAGGTTACTTCATCAGGAATTGTCAAAAAAGGGTACGTGACGCGTACCCTTTTTTTTGAACGCTTTGTGGCGCTAAATTCTTCTATCTGTCTCGGGATGAATAGCGGCTGGCTTGCGGTTTTCTTCCGGCATAAACGGCCAGCAATAACCAGGCGAGCAAAAAACAGACGCCGCCAAACGGCGTGATCATGCCGAGCTGTTTCAAATCCATGATCGCGAGCAGATACAAACTGCCCGAGAACAGTACAATCCCGATCAGCATCAGCCAGCCGGCCCAGTTCAGTAGTCTGGACGTGGGATCGTCGCGGCGCACCAGGGCGATGCCGATCAGTCCGAGCGCATGCCACATCTGATAACTGGCGCCGGTGTGATAGACCGTCAGCATTTCCGGGCTGAGCACATTTTTCAGGCCATGCGCGCCGAACGCGCCCATGCCGACTCCAATGAAGGCGCAGATCGCGCCGAAAAACAGAAAAATCGATTGCATCTCAGATTTCCTTCAGTCTCGGCATCAGCTGGACCAGGTTGCAGGGTTTGGTGCGGGCATCGAGTTGGTCCTTGATCAAGCCGTCCCAGGCGGTGCGGCAGGCGCCGGAGGAGCCGGGCAGGCAGAACAGATAGGTGCCGTTCGCGACGCCGGCGATCGCCCGCGACTGGATCGTCGAGGTCTTGATGTCCTGGTAGGACAGCATCCGGAAAGTTTCTCCGAAGCCGTCAAGGACTTTGTCGAGCAAAGGCTTGACCGCTTCGGGGGTGCCGTCGCGGCCGGTCACGCCGGTGCCCCCGGTCGTGATCACGACATTCACTTCATCGTTGGCGATCCAGTCCGAGACGACGGCCCGAATCCGATAGACATTATCGGGCACGATCCTTTTTTCGACGACATGGTGGCCTGCATCTGCCGCGCGTTCGACCAGAGTCTTGCCGGAAGTGTCGTCGGCCTCGGTGCGCGTGTCCGAGACGACCAACACGGCAATGTTTAAGGGCAGGAAAGATTTCGTCATCAAGGGTTCATGTGCGGTTTAGTAGCCCGCACATGTTACCAGCATTGCAGATTATCGCAAGACGACGAAGAAACCTTCCTGTCCGCGCTGAATATTGATCATCAGCGGCGCGCTCGGATCGGCGGCCTGTTTCAATTCCTCCATGCTGTGAACGCGGAAGCGGTTGGCCGTCACGATCACGTCGCCGGGCCTGAGGCCCACACGCCAGGCATAGGAGGCGGTATTGATCTTTTCGATCAGGATGCCTTCGACCTGATCTTTCGAGGTGGAGCCCAATACCGTGCCTTTTAGGGTCGGATGCAGTTTTTCGCCGTTCAGGTGCAGGCGTTCAGGCTTGCCGATTGTCGCGGTGACTTGTTTTTTTTCATTGCCGCGATAGAACTCGATATTCACTTGCTCGCCGATTTGCAGGAGCCCGACGATATTGCGTATCTCATGGCTGTTCTTGATCGGCTTGCCGTTGGCCGCGACGATCACATCGCCGGGTTCGAGGCCGGCCTTGGCGGCAGGCGAATTGCTTTCGATCCGGCTGATCACCGCTCCCTGGCGGTTGGTCAGGTTGAAGGCATTGACCAGGTCGGGCGTCAAATCCTGTGTCGTGACGCCGAGCAGTCCGCGCCGAACTTCGCCGTGCTTGACCAGGGAGTCCTTGATGCTCGCGATCATGTTGGAGGGAATCGCAAAGCCGATCCCGACGTTGCCGCCGCTCGGTGCGAGAATCGCAGTATTCATGCCGATAAACTCGCCGTTCAGATTGACCAGGGCGCCGCCCGAATTGCCAGGGTTGATCGAGGCGTCGGTCTGAATGAAGTCCTCATAGCCTTCGATGCCGAGTCCTGAACGTCCGAGCGCGCTGATGATGCCTGAGGTGACTGTTTGGCCGAGACCGAACGGGTTGCCGATCGCGACGACGAAATCGCCGACTTTCAACTGGCTCGAATCGGCCATCGGCAGTTCGGTCAGGTTATCATCCGGAATCTGGATCACCGCGACATCGGCTTCCGGGTCGGCGCCGACCAGATGCGCGTCGAGTTGGCGGCCGTCGCTCAAGGTCACCATGATCTTGTCCGCCTTGTCGATCACATGGTTATTGGTCAGCACATAGCCCTTGTCGCTGTCGATGATTACGCCGGAACCGAGGCTGCTTTTCTGCTGCTGGCGCGGCGATTGATTGGGCAGATTAAAAAAGTGCCGGAAAAAGGGGTCTTGCAGCAAAGGATTTTGCTCGACTTCGATTTTGGTGGTCGTCGAAATATTCACCACCGCCGGCATGCTTTTTTCGAGCATCGGGGCCAGCGACGGCATGCTCTGGCCGCCCAGGAAAGCCGGCAGCGCCGCGCTTGCGGGGGGAGTCAATCCGAAGCCAAGAGATAAAAGAACCGGTATCGCAAAGTGTTTTCCAATATTTTTTCTCATAGAGATTCCCAAGCGAGTTAAACGAGGCAGTAGATAATATAGGATCAAAAATGTTTAAAACAAGGCCCCATGATCATGGGGGTATCGCTACAAAGGCTTTGTTTTTTTGCTATAGCGTGAAGTTATTCAATATTCCGGCAGGTTTTAGAACAGGCCGATGTGTTCGAACTATGCTTTAATAGTGTTAATTGCATTAATGGACCGATGGCGATAGATGTGAATTCAGAAGATACCTTGCGCATTCGCAAGCTGGTTCCTTTGGCAACCTTGCCGGGGCCTTTGTTCAATGACTTGTGCAACGAGGTGGTGATAGAAGAGGTTAAGGATAGAGCGTTGTTTAAAAGAGGGGATACGGATAATCACTTGTTCTACCTGATCGATGGCGAGGTCGCGCTACAGGCGGACGGTCTGGTGATCGATGTGATCTCCTCTGCGCATGAGTCGTCCAAATTTGCCTTGGCGCACCAATTGCCGAGAAAGATCGATGCGGTTGCGAAAGGCGTGGTGCGATTTGTCCGGCTTGATGCGGACCGGGTCAATAACCCGCCGCAACTGGAATATAAGGAAGAAAAAAACATGATGGTGGTTGAAGAAGATATTGATGAAGAATCAGGCGACTGGATGACGGGGCTATTGAAATTACCGATCATTCAGCGCTTGCCGCCGGCCAATTTGCAGAAGGTATTGATCGCGCTGGAAGAGGTGGTTGTGGAGCAGGGCGAAGTGATCATCGAACAAGGCGCTGTTGGCGATTATTTTTATTTCTTGAACAGCGGCCAATGCGCCGTAACGCGGAAGCCCACGCCCAATTCAAAGGATATCCGCCTGGCTGTGCTCGAAAAAGGCGAGATTTTCGGCGAGGATGCGTTGATTACCGATGCGCCGCGTACGGTTTCGGTCACCGCGCTGACCGACATGTCGTTATTGCGACTGAGCAAAAAGCAGTTCATCAGCCTGATCAAGGCGCCTTCGCTGGCCTTCGTCAGTTACGAAGAGTTGCCTGCGCTGCTGCAGGGGGGCGCGGCGGTGCTGGATATTCGTTCGCCGGATGAATTCGACAAACACCATCTTGACGGCGCGATCAATGTGCCGTTCTTCTCGCTGCGGATGCAATTCAAAAACTTGAACCGGGACAAGCCGGTGGTTGTCATTTGCCGAGACGGGCGATCCAGCGAGGCGGGTGCATTTTTTCTGCTGAAGAACCGCTATAAGGCGGTCATTCTGAAGGGCGGCATGGCGTCCATCGCGGAGGCCGAGCAAACCGAGGAAATCCAGGAGCAGGTCGAAGCGACGGCCGAGACGCTGCCGCAATTGGAGCAGGAGGATACTTTCGAGCTGAAGAAACAGGCTGCCAGCCCGGAGGAGCTGCTTCAGAAACTCAAAACGGAGAATGAAGCATTAAGGCGAGCCGTCAGGCAGCTCAACGAGAAATGTAACAGGTTGGACATGGAAAAGAAACAGATCGAAGACCGCTTCGTGATGTTGTCCAAGCATTTCGAGCAACTCAAGCAGATGCTGCAAACACTCAAAAATAAGGCCTGAAAATAACCGCCCGGACGAAACCACGGACAAAACGCCGTGGTGGGTCCGGGAGAGCGGACTGAACGCGAGCTTATTTGATCTTCGCTTCCTTATAGATCACATGCTTGCGGACAACCGGGTCGAACTTTTTGATTTCCATTTTTTCAGGCATGGTTCTTTTGTTTTTGGTCGTGGTATAGAAATGACCCGTGCCTTCGGTGGATATCAATTTAATTTTATCGCGCATTTTTCTTTCTCCTTACACTTTTTGACCGCGGCCACGCAGGTCCGCCAGAACCACGTCGATGCCTTTTTTGTCGATGATCCGCATGCCTTTGGTCGAAACTCTCAGGCGTACCCAGCGGTTTTCGCTTTCCACCCAAAATCTGTGATGTTGCAGATTAGGCAAAAAGCGGCGGTTGGTTTTGTTGTTCGCGTGCGAAACGTTGTTTCCGGTAACAGGATGTTTACCCGTTACTTGACAGACTCTAGACATGATTACCCTCTATGTGTCTTGATTCAAAAGTTAATCTAACTTTATACCAAAATTTCTTTTCAAGGTAAATAACTCCCGATAAAATAAACCGGAAATTGCCCGGCGAGTTCTGATTTTGACAGCACTGACGCGGCGCAGGCTGTTTTTTGCTGCCCCAAAGCAGTGATAATATAGACGCGCACGGCTCCCTCTATCGGTATGGACGCCAATCAGCATGGACGCGGCTTCATTATCGTTCCATCAAGAGGATGGGCGATTCATCCGCACACTGGCGCGGGAACCCCTTTATTTCAAGTCAACGAACGGGAAAACAATGTCAATCAAGCTCGGCATGGTGATGGATTCCATCCAGAAGATCAATATCAAAAAAGATACCAGCTTTGCGATGCTGCTCGAAGCGCAGGCCAGAGGCTGGGAACTGCATTACATGGAATTGAACGATCTTTATCTGCGCAATGGCCGGGCTTATGCGCGCACCCGCATGGTGTCGGTTAAGCGGGATCCACAACGCTGGTTCGAGTTTCATCAGGAGCAAGACCTGTCTCTGGATCAGCTCGACGTGATCCTGATGCGCAAGGATCCGCCGTTCGACCAGGAATACATCTATGCCACCTACTTGCTGGAACGCGCGGAAAGTTTGGGTGTCTATGTGGTGAACAAACCGCAGTCGCTGCGCGATGCGAACGAGAAGCTGTTTACCGCGTGGTTTCCGCAATGCTGCGCCGAAACGCTGGTGGCCAGAGAACCCGAAAGGATTCGCGCTTTTCTGCAAGAGCAGGGCGAGATTATTTTGAAACCCCTGGATGGCATGGGCGGCACCTCGATATTCCACTTGCGCCGGGGCGACCCCAATCTGAGCGTGATACTCGAAACGATGACACGTTATAATACGCGCTATGTGATGGCGCAAAAATATTTGCCCGAGATTGTCGACGGCGACAAGCGCATCCTGTTGGTGAACGGCGAGGCGGTGCCTTATGCGCTGGCGCGGATTCCGGCGCCGGGCGAAACACGCGGCAATTTGGCGGCTGGCGGCCGTGCCGAGGGCCGAAAGCTGACCGAGCGCGATTGGTGGATCGCCAAGCAGGTCGGGCCGACGCTGAAGGAAAAAGGCCTGGTGTTTGCGGGCATCGATGTGATCGGCGATACCTTGACCGAAATCAACGTGACCAGTCCGACTTGCGTGCAGGAACTGGACCGCGAGTTCGGCCTGAATATTGCCGGTATGTTGATGGATCATATCGAGAGTACGATTGCCTGATATGATGAGTCGCGCGATATTCGAACCCACGACGACACCCGGCAATGATACGATTCTGGCCTTCTGGGTTGTTGCGGCGGCCCTGCATGTGCTGATCATTCTGGGCGTCGATTTTTCCGAATCGACGCCGGAAGAATTCAAGCGCTCGATCGAGATCACGCTGGTCGATACGCCAGCCAAGAAAGCGCCCAAACAGGCGAAAATGCTGGCACAGGAAAATCAGGTAGGCGCCGGCGAACAGGATATCAAGCCGAAGCCGCAAGCCCAGAAAATCGCCAATGAGGGCAATAGCCGGGAAAGCAAGCATCTGGTAAAGGCCGAACCGGAACAGCAGCCGAGTCGGCCGAAGGTCCAGAAAAAAGTCGTCACTCAGCAAAAGTCCGAAAAGAAGATTGCCGAGGTGAAAGCGGCGCCGGTGCCCGACAAAAAGGAACCCGCGGCCGAGGCGCGCCATCATCCGGTCCTGACGCCCGAGGCGCTGCAGCAACAGATTACGCAGTTGGGCACTGAAATTCGTGACAGACAGCTGAGCGGCGAGCAAAGCAAGATCAAATCCGTCAGCATGGTCAGTGCGCATAAATATCTTGCGTCGCAGTACCTGAAAGACTGGGAAAACAAAGTCGAAAGAGTGGGAAATCGTAATTATCCCGAAGTCGCCTCGAAGAAAAATCTTTTGGCTACAATTAAATCGGACAGTGTGTCATTAGCCATGGATGTCGGCATCAATGCTGACGGCAGCATCTACAGCATCCGGATCAGTAAATCCTCGGGGATTCCGGAGCTCGACGAAGCGGCCAAAAACATCGTCCGGATGAGTGCGCCGTTCGCTCCGCTGCCTCAGGATTTGTTGAAGGAACTGAATGTCCTGGTGTTGACACGGGTCTGGAAGTTCTCCGATGTGTCGGGCATTACGACGCGCTAAACCGTTGCAGCCTGTGCAGTAATCTTAGACACTTTAAGTGATAGCCATGAACGAAGCGACCTATCTAAACAATCAATTCATCATCGCGATGCCGAATCTGGCCGATCCGAATTTTTTTCATACGGTCACCTACATGTGTCAGCATAATCGCGAGGGCGCTCTGGGCATCGTGATCAACCGCTCGACCGGCATGAAGCTCGGCGAAATTTTCAAGCAAATGGATATTCGCGTGACCTCCGATACGGCCGCCGATGCGCCGATTTATGCCGGCGGGCCGGTGCAGCAGGATCGCGGCTTCGTCGTGCATACCACCTGCGGGCAATGGGATGCGACGATGCCGGTTTCCGATACGATTTCGCTGACCACCTCGCGCGATGTGATCGAGGCGATCGCGCTCGGCGAGGGGCCGGAACGCTTTCTGGTCGCGCTGGGTTATGCGGGTTGGGGCGAGGGCCAGCTCGAGAAAGAAATTCGCGACAATGCCTGGCTCAATTCGCCGTTCGGCACCAAGGTCTTGTTCGATCTGCCGATCGATATGCGCTGGGCGGCGGCGGCCGGGCAAATCGGCGTCGATATCAACCAGCTGACGATGCCGGCGGGACATGGCTGAGAGTTTTTCTAGCCGCTCGAAAGCTTCCGAACGCAGGGATCCTCTGGCACCGAAACAGTCCGGCGATACTTATCTAGGCTTCGATTTCGGCACCAAGAAAATCGGCGTCGCGGTCGGGCAGACCACGACCATGACCGCAAGTCCGCTGCAAACGCTCCGGGCGGTCAATCAACAGCCGAACTGGCAGGGCATCGCCGAGTTGATCCGCGACTGGCAACCGGCCGGGCTGGTGGTCGGCATTTCGCGGCAGGCGAACGGCGAAGATAATCCTGTCACGCCGCGTATGTTAAAATTCTGCCGGCAACTGGAAGGCCGTTTCGGTCTGCCGGTCTACCCGCAGGACGAAACCCTGTCGACCTTCGAGGCCAAACAACTCTTGTTCGACGAGGTCAGCGTCAGCGCGACGAAACTCTGGGAAGTCCAGGATCAACTGGCCGCACAGCTTATTTTGCAAACCTGGCTTAACGCCCGCCATCGAGAAAATGAATCCTAACCACATCGACATTCCTGAACTGATCGACCAATTGGCCGACCGGCTGAAAGCCCTCATTGCCGAACGTAAACTGACTAATCCCTTGCTGATCGGCATCCGCACCGGTGGCGTCTGGATCGCCGAGCGCCTGCATCAAAAACTGCAAATTCAGGAGCCTTTGGGACTCTTGGATATTTCTTTTTACCGCGACGATTTTTCGCAAATCGGCATGAATCCGAAGGTCAAGCCGAGCCAGTTGCCGCCCCAACTCGAAGGCCGCGACATCATTCTGGTCGATGACGTGTTTTATACCGGCCGGACGATCCGGGCCGCGTTGAATGAGATATTCGATTACGGGCGCCCGAATCAGGTCGTGCTGGCGGTGCTGATCAAGCGCGACGGCAAGCAGATTCCGATCGCGCCCGATTGTGTTGGCATGCGTATCGAGCTGAATCCGGGCCAACGCATCAAGCTGACCGGGCCGGAGCCTTTAGGCGTGCATGTCGAATTGGTCAAGGGAGCGGCGTAACCGATGGCCGGCAATCTGCAATTAACTTCGGAAGGCAAGTTAAAGCACTTCCTGACGATCGAAGGGCTGGACAAAGCGCTGTTGACCGAAATTCTCGATATGGCCGAGTCATTTGCGAGCATGTCCGATCAGCAGGTCAAGAAAGTGCCGATCCTGCGCGGCAAAACGATCGTGAATTTGTTCTTTGAAAACAGCACGCGCACGCGGACGACGTTCGAGTTGGCCGCCAAGCGTTTGTCGGCCGATGTGCTCAGCATCAATATCGCGACTTCGGCGACGTCAAAAGGCGAAAGCCTGCTCGATACGATCCGCAATCTGGAATCGATGTTCGTCGATATGTTCGTCGTGCGCCATGCCTTGAGCGGCGCCGCGCATTTCATCGCGCAGCAGGTCGCGCCGCACATCAGCGTGATCAACGCCGGCGACGGACAGCATGCGCATCCGACCCAGGCGATGCTGGACATGTTTACGATCCGCCAGCTCAAGAACGACTTCGCGCCGCTGAAGGTCGCGATCATCGGCGACATTCTGCATTCCCGCGTCGCCCGCTCCGAAATCATCGCGCTGAATACCCTGGGCGTGGCCGAAGTCCGGGTCATTGCCCCGAAAACCTTGCTGCCCGCGCATGTCGAAACCCTCGGCGTCAAGGTGTATCATAACCTGAACGAAGGCCTGAAGGATGTCGATGTGGTGATGATGCTGCGTCTGCAAAAAGAACGCATGAGCTCGGCCTTGTTGCCGAGCGAAAGCGAATATTTCAAATGTTTCGGCCTGACCGAGGAAAAATTGAAAATCGCCAAACCCGATGCGATCGTGATGCATCCGGGGCCGATCAACCGCGGCGTCGAGATCGACTCGAAAGTCGCCGACGGGCCGCAATCGGTGATATTGAAACAGGTCAGCAACGGCATCGCGGTGCGGATGGCGGTGATGGCGATGGCGATGCAGCCGCAGGGAGCCAGCTTATGAAGCGGATACAAATCAATCACGGCCGCATCATCGATCCGGCCAACAGCATCGACCGCATCGGCGATGTTTACATTGCCGATGGGAAAATTCTGTCGGTTACTTCCAAGCCGGACGCTTTCGAGGCGGACATTCAAATCGATGCGAGCGGGCAGGTTGTCTGTCCCGGCTTCATCGATCTGAGTACGCGTCTGCGCGAACCGGGGCAAAGCCGCAAGGGAACTTTCAAGAGCGAAACGCTCGCCGCGGCCAGCGCGGGCGTGACGACCCTGTGCCTGCAGCCGGATACGGTGCCGGTGATCGATACGCCGGCGGTCGCCGAACTGATCAAGGAATTGGCTGAAAAAGCCGGTTATCCGCAGATTCTGCCAATCGCCGCGCTGACGCAGAAGCTCGAAGGCACCGAACTCAGTTCGATGCTGTCGCTGAAACAGGCCGGCTGCATCGCGGTCGGCCATGCGAATCAGCCGGTCAAAAATCTGCTGATTCTGCGGCGGGCGATGGAATATGCGGCGAGTCATGATTTGCTGCTGATGCTGCGCCCGAACGATTACTGGCTCGGCAACAATGGCTGCGCGCATGAAGGCGCGTTGGCGACGCGCTACGGCTTGCCGGGCATTCCGGAAGCCGCCGAAACGATTGCGCTGTCGCAATGCCTCGAACTGGCGGAATTGACCGGCTGCCGGGTGCATTTCGGCCAGCTCAGCTGCAAACGCTCGGTGATCAAGATCCAGCAAGCCAAAAACGACGGCCTGCGCGTGACCGCCGATGTCGCGATGCATCAGCTGCATTTGACCGAAAACGACATGACGCCATTTGACAGCGCCTATCATGTGCTGCCGCCGTTGCGCACCGAGGCCGATAAGCAGTATTTACGTCAGGGGGTGGCGACCGGAACGATCGACGGCATTGCTTCGGATCATCAGCCGCATGACCTTGATGCGAAGCTCGGCGCGTTTCCCGAGACCGAACCCGGCATTTCCGCCTTGGAAACGCTGTTGCCGCTGCTCATGAAGCTGGTCGTGGAAGGCGCGCTGACCTTGCCGGAAGGCATTGCGGCGTTGACTTCAAAACCGGCTGAAATATTGGGGTTGCGGCGCGGCGCGCTGACGCCCGGTTTGTCGGCCGATGTCTGCATCTTCGCTCCCGGTTCAGCCTGGCGTATCGATGAGGACAATTGGCGTAGCCAAGGCACCAATACGCCTTATTGGGGGCACACGCTGAAAGGCCGCGTTACGCATACCTTGCAGGCGGGCCTTATCATCCATAAATCGGCCTAGTAGGCGTCTGCCGGTCTTCCCCACTCGCGTGAGGGACCGGCAGTTTTGACGAGCTTGCAGTCGCAACCAGCGAAGTCAATTCTGCCATCAACTACGGCGACAAGTCATTGCGGTCTGTTTTTCGCGGCGGGAATATTCCCGAATGTCTAAAAAATGCCGGCGTTTGATTCGATCAAATGACGATGAATGCAATTCCGGAGTCATGTGTGACTCGCATGGAACTGTTGCGATTGAGGCATGTCTACTTCATGTCTGCAACATAAATTGCACCTCAACAACAAACTGTTCGCACCGTAAAGGTGCAAAAATCGCCATCTGGCGCTGATTTCTCTCCCCATTCTAACTTCAACTGCTACGCTTTATTTTTTCAAATTTCAACTAAAACAATTAGTTGCTGTCTTTTTTTAATTAATTGCCTGAAAAATAGATTTGATGCCTATCATGGCATTAAATTTGCCTTATGCTTTGTAAGGGATAGAGAAAGTCCTGCGACAAAGCGATTGAAGTTTTTTCATCATTCCGTCACATTTAATCATTAGGATGATTGTGTAAGGAAAATTTAATAATTGGGATAATTCTGTAATGCCCTTTCCAACAACCTATTGGAGGAAAAGTCATGTTAAACATCATCGAAATTTATTCAATACTGCAAGCGTCCCTGGCGGACTGGCAGGCTTTCGTGGCCGACGATTGGCCGTTCATTTGCGTGGTTTTGGGCTTTACGCTGCTGTCGATCGTTGAATTTCAACGGCCGAAAATGCCGTTGAAACCTAAACAAATCGTCAACACCTATCGAGTGAATCTGGGATTGTTCCTATTAAACAGTCTGCTGATGTCGCTATTTTCGCTAGCCGGCTTAATGTTTGCGCTGGAGCATTTTTCCGGCAAGGGCTTGTTGAACGACATCCGGAGTCCCGCCTGGAAAGCGTTGCTGTCGTTCTTGCTGCTCGATGTTCTGCTGTACGCATGGCATAGGCTTTGCCATCAATTCGATGGATTTTGGATGTTTCACAAGGTCCATCACAGCGATCCTTATTTGAACGTATCGACCGCTTTCAGGATTCATATCGTCGAATTGATCATCACGACCGTGCTGAAATCGGCGTACATTATCCTGCTCGGCATCGACAAGACCGTCGTGTTTGCCTATGAAGCGGTCTATCCGTTGTTCGTGATGTTTCATCACACGAATATTATGTTTGCGGGCGAAAAATGGCTCGGACAGGTGATCGTGACACCGCACTTGCACCGAGTCCACCATTCGATCGAACGCACAGAGCATGACAGCAATTACGGAGCGATCTTTTCGGTCTGGGACCGGCTGTTTTTGTCGCGCAAGGAAGCCGAACCGACCGCTGTCGGCATCAAGGGCGCATCGCCGCAAACCGCATGGGGGTTGGTCAAGTTCGGCTTCATGAATCCCGCCGCGCAACCGGCGCCGGTTCCTGTCCGCACCAGAGCGGTTACGGTCAATATGCATGCGATGATTGCCGAAGCCGCCTACTACAAGGCCGAAAAACGGGCATTTTCGCCGGGCTATGAATTGTACGACTGGCTCGAAGCGAAAAAAGAAATACTCCGACAGGTCCAGCGCGGCCGCTATCTGAATTGCTAAGCGGGAGGCTTAATCGAAAACGGGCGAAGCGTCAGGCGGGATAATACGGATTGAAATCTCGCCGGGGCGCGCTCTTTTAGACCAGATGGGCGGGATCCAGCAGTATTTCGAGTTGTTCGCGCGGTATGTCGGTCATTTCCGCCGCAACATCGATAATCGGGCGATTTTGTTGATAGGCCGTCTTCGCGATCACCGCGGCTTGGGCATAGCCGATGACCGGATTCAGCGCGGTCGCCAGCATCGGATTTTTCTCCAGCGGCTCCGAAATATTGTCCAGCCGCACGTTGAACCCCGCCATCGCCTTGTCGGCCAGCAAACGGCAGGCGCTGCCGAGAATCTCGATGCTTTGCAGCAGATTGTAGGCAATTACCGGCAGCATCACGTTCAACTGAAAATTGCCGGATAAACCGGCCGTGGTAATCGCCGCGTCATTGCCGATCACCTGTACGGCGGTCATGGCGGCCGCTTCCGGAATCACCGGATTCACCTTGCCCGGCATAATGCTGCTGCCCGGTTGCAAGGCCGGCAGTTCGATCTCGCCGAGCCCGGCCAAGGGGCCGCTGTTCATCCAGCGCAAATCGTTCGCAATCTTCAGCAAGCTGATCGCGATCACTTTCAACTGGCCCGATAATTCGACGCTGGCGTCCTGGCAACTCAGACTTTCGAAGAACGAGGTATTCGGTGCAAACGGCAGGCCCGTGTCCTGGCGTAAAATTTCCACGAATCTGGCCGCGAACTCGGGATGCGCATTGACGCCGGTGCCGACCGCGGTGCCGCCTTGCGCGAGACGGTAAATCCTGACCAGGGCGGACTCGATTCTTTCGGAGCCATTCCGGATTTGCAGCGCCCAGGCGTTCATTTCCTGACTCATTCGCAGCGGCATCGCGTCCATCAGGTGCGTGCGCCCGGTCTTGATTATCCGGTCGAGCGTTGCGGCTTTCGTTTCGATGGTTTTTGCCAGATGTTCAAGCGCGGGCAGCAGGTGGCGATGGCAGGCCAGCGCCGCACTCAGATGAATCGCGGTCGGTATGACGTCATTGCTGCTTTGGCCGCGGTTCACATGATCGTTCGGATGAATGTCGATGCCCGCCGCCTGGCTTGCCAGATTGGCGATCACTTCATTCACGTTCATGTTCGTGCTGGTGCCGGAGCCGGTCTGAAACACATCGACCGGGAACTGATCATGATGGCGGCCGTCGACGATCTGCCGGGCTGCCTTGATGATCGCCGCGCTGCGCGCCGCATCCAGTTCGCCCAGTTCTTCATTCACTTCCGCCGCAATTTTTTTGATCAGCGCGAGCGCCTGGATAAAGGCGGGCGGCAAGGTCAAGCCGCTGACCGGAAAGTTCTCGACCGCGCGCTGGGTTTGCGCGCCGTATAGCGCAGAGGAAGGCACCTTGATTTCGCCGAGGCTGTCTTTTTCGATACGGTAGAAGGGGGACATGGGCTGGCCTCGTCTGAAAGGGTTGCACAAATCGAGCGTTTATAAGTCATTAGAATCAACTTTGGGATGAAGGTTTCCGAAGCCCTCGTTCGAATGGACGGTAGTTCCCCGATTGAGCTAACGGGGCTTCTCGTTGTCTATGAAACAAAGGCCTTTACCCGGCCATTGCAAACTGTTGTAAAATCACGGATTTAAATGCGAGAACAAAAAATGTTGACGGCTTTTAACAGGCGGGCGCTGCTCGTCATGTTTTCATCCTGTCTAGTGTGCGCTTGCGCCGAAATCAAACAGACCGGAAGAATCATCGGCCATACGACGCGCGATGTGGCCAAAGGCATCGGGCATGGCACCCGCGATGTGGCGAGGGAAATCGGCCACGGCACCCGGAACGCGGTTCATGGCATAGGCCAGGGTATCCATGATGCCGTCAATCCTTCGGATGAAGATGAGTCCAATTAAGCAGGGACGTCAGGTGTCTCTGTCGTCACTTTCAAACGATTGCCGGAAAATCTTTCAATCCCCTGATTTTCCAATGCAATGTAACCCAGGCTTTACCAATCAGATGGATTTATGACTCTTTATTCTCAAGACAATGCGCAATGGGTAGGCATCAAGTCGATTGGCTGCTACCTTCCTGATCAGATGATGACCAGTCATGACATGGCGCAGCTCAGCGATATTCCGCCTTCGGTCTTTGCCGACAAGATAGGCATTGTGCAAAAGCCTATTGCCGGTGCCGATGAGCATCCTAGCCAGATGGGAGTCAAGGCTGCCGTCGATGCGCTTGGGAAAGCCGGGATTGCGGCGTCCGAGATTGATTTGATCGTTTACTGTGGCGCCGGCGATTACGATTACCGCTTTTGGTCTCCCGCCGCGAAGATCCAGAGCGAAATCGGCGCCGGCGACGCTTTTGCTTTCGAAGTCAGAAATTTCTGCAATAGCGGTAATCTGGGGATTCATATTTGCAGAAATATGTTGCTTGCCGATGCCAGTTATCGTTATGCGCTGGTTGTTTGCAGCGACAAATTATCCCACTTGCTCAATTATTCCGATCCCGCCTGCTTGTCGACCTTCATCATGGCGGATGGGGCGGCGGCCGTGGTGCTCGAAAAAGGCGGGAAAACGAACCGGATCCTCGCCTATCACGGCATGACCGACGGCTCACTGGCCGATTTTCTGAAGATACCCGCCGGGGGAACCCGCGTTCCATATGACGCCGAGCGTTGCAGTCATTTGTTGAACGTCGAAAATCCGGAAGAACTTGAGCGTATCTTTTCGGAACTCTACCTGAAGAATTATCAGTTGGTGGTCAAGGCTTCGCTCGAAAAGAGTGGCTATGGGCTGGACGATGTGCATCTTTTGTTAACCAATCAGGTCAAGAAAACCCTTGCCAAGCAAATCTTGATGGCGCTGGGGTTGAGGGAAGATCAAACCCTGAGCACCTTGTCCGAATTCGGTCATCTCGGTCCGGCGGATACTTTGTTGGGTTTGGCGAAAAGTCTGGAATTGGGCAAGGTAGCGCCCGGCAATATCGTGGTTTTGGCCAGTAGCGCCGCGGGGTTTTCCTGGGCTGCGTTGACGCTGCATTGGCTTGAATAATTGCCGTTGCTACGAAGCGTTTTCTTAAAGGATACGCCAGGATTTGTCGTACATTTGATTGTATGTCACCACCTTGCCGTTAAGAAGGCTCGGTGTACCGTGTCAATATCCGCAATGAGAGGGGCAGCCCTCGTTTACTGTGAATGTCAAAAATAAAAAAGGCTTATATCTTGAAACAGAACCATTACCAGATCGAGTTACTGGCGAATCTCGATCAGATGCCAGATTCTGGTGCGGTCGGAGGCGTCCACTGGCCGAGTATGAATAAAGGCACCGGATTCCCGGCTCGAGTTTTGGCGATCATCCCGAAACGCACCGAGAAAACCGATTCATGAAGGCATAGCTATAAAGCTTGCGGAAGCTGAGTCTAACGAAACAAGAAATCTCGTTCGACGTCAATGCAGGTGCGAACGGATTCACACCTGCATAAAGAAGCGGATCTCTCCGTTTCGCGCTTGGCTTTGGGAAAATGCTCAGGACAAGGCCAACAGGGACCAGCCGCCAAAAATTATTTCAAGCCGGCGCAATCTTGATACGTGGGATGATCGGTACTGATGATGACCACTCGATGCTGCTGATCAGGCGTGTTGTCGGGGCCTTCCGCCTCGCCCACCGATTTGACGCGAAGTTGTTCCGCCTTGGCGCCCTGCTCGACGAGCAGTTTGGCGACTGTTGCGGCTCTTCTTTCCGCTAAAGCCTGATTGCTGGCCTCACTGCCAACGGTATCGGTAAAAGCGGTGACATCGGCGAACGCATCGGGATGCGATTGCAGATAGTGTGCCATCGTCGAGATTGCTCGATGATCGGTGTTGTAAGGGACGTCGCTACCGGTTCTAAAATAGGCGGCGTCATGCTTCGCGACTTCACCCATATGATGATTAGGGCTATGCACGGCCGTCAACCACTGACACAACGCTTTTTCCGATTCAAACCGATGCTGGGAGGCAGCCCGGGCCGCATCGACCGCGCGTTGTCCTTCTTCGATATTCCAGTAATGGTTGTTTTTCCAGTGGTTTAATACGTTGATGGCCTCTTCGCGTTTTTCCTCAGCCAACTCCTCGTGATAAATGGACTGACCGTAGTGGCCGCCAACAATGGCATCAACTTCCGAAGTCAGTAGCGGAATATCTTTATGGGGCGGCTGCGTACACCCGGCGAGAGCCGCGGCGAACACCGCACAGGGCAGGTAAATAAATTGTCTGTTCATGATTTTATCCTCGTATTCCAAATCAACCGCCGTTGCATAGGGAAGCATGCAACGATTATCTAACGGGTCGTTGACCTAGTCATCATCGCCATCATCGAGTGGACCATAAGTCGTCCAGAAGCCGGGATAATGCACGCCAAAATAACGAGTATCCTCGCTAAAACGGTCCCAGACATAGGGCGGTGAAATATAATCGTCGGTTGGGATCGGAGAGGTGATCAATTCGGCCACGCCAACAACGGTACGGCTGACAGCATGCGCGGTACCCCGGAGGAGTCCCCAGGTAAAACCGACGAATATGTTTTGATCATGACTGATATTGACAACGTTTTTGGGGATCTCAATCCATCCCGTGGTCGTATTGAAAAAACCCTGATTTACCTTGGATGTAAAACCAGACAGATAAGTATGCTGTTCCTCTGCATGAGACGGCCCCGCCGACAACAGAGCGCCGGCAAGAACACAGAGGCTAAAGAGGTGTTTGTTGTTCATTGTTGATTCCTCCTAAAAGTTTAAACAATGGGACAATTTATAGCCTAACAAGTTCAGCTAGAAATTTAACCCAATGAATCAAGCAAAAGAGATCGGAAAGTTATAAATCCCTTTAGGTCGACATGACGATTACTAGATATTAATAATGTCAAATGGTTCAGTTGGTGTAGGGGATTAATTAATTTCGGAGTGAATCTTAACAAAAGTTTATTATATTTGAACCTAGTAAAACTACTTATTGATTTTCAATCGTTTTTGTGGGGTTTTGCTTGCCAAGCGGTAAAAACTAGGTTGAGGCATCAGTTATTAGGCCCGCTTTTCGGGGTGACGTGAAAAATTGATGCCGAGTGAACTTTTTCGCGCAATTAATTTACTGATATTGTGTTATTGAAATGTCTCTATGCTTTCCCGCCTGCTTCATTAACCGTTAACCGGCTGGATACCAGTCATGTATTGCCACCTCCGTGAGCAGGATTCCCCCAGCTTGATTTTGCGCCCATCTTCCGTTGCCCTTGTCGATAGCTCCGACTGTGTCTGACGAGCCAGATGGCGGACGCCTGAGCGGAACGCCCAAGGCTTATCCGCTGCTATTTCGGTTATCTGTTTAACTCCACCGGCCGCCCCATGCACAATCTGAGGAATATCCGCGCGGCGGCGATGCCGTTCATCACAAACGAAAAGGCGATCAACGCGGCAAACCAGGGGTGCTGGCTGCTGGCATGATAGAGCAGCAGGTCTTCGCCGACGAAGGCCGGGGTGATCGGGAAACCGACGAGTCCCAAAAAGCTGATGAACAATAATAGCGATAAACCGGGTCGGGTTTCCGCCATGCCGCGGTAGGCGAAAGGCGTCTCCGCAAAATTTTCTCCTTTCAGTAGCCGGTTTAAGACCGCAATGCCGAGCAGCCAGGCCGGGATGATGCCGGTTAGGAACAGCACCGCATCGTCCCAGGCCGAGTTGACCATGAACCAGACCGCGGTGCAGGCGAAAAAGTAGCTGAGCGCGATGTCGTTCCAGGTTCTGAACGGGCTGTGTTTTTGGCTGAAGCCGCTCAACGTGGCTAATACCATCGAGAGCGCGGCCGGTATCGCCAGATATTTGTGCTGCATCAGATCCACTTCGGCCACGAACAGGAATAGGCCGAAAATGATCAGCGCGGTTGCGCCTTTGATCCAGGGGCTGATCGCATTCATCGCGGTGCCGATTTTTTTCAGAGGTTCCCAGAGCACAAAGCGGACCAGCAATTCGAGATTGCCTTCCTGTAACGCAAACACATACAAGGTATTGCGCAGCACGTCCGGCAGGGTATCGCGGATCGAGGCCGGCAGCTTGTCGCGCATCGTGCTGCTTTTGATGTAGAACTCGGCGTCGGCGGAGCCTTCCAGGCGCAGTAAATGCGCGACGATCGACGGTGATACCAAGAGCTGATAACAGCGTAAAAAGGCGTTGCCGAGAAAATGCACCAGCACCAGGGCTTCCAGCCCCAAAGCCAATTCCATGAACATGAAGCCGACCTGGGTGATCGAGCCATAGGCGATCTGGCCCTTGATGTTCGATTGGGTTTTTTCGGACAGGCTGGCGATGCAAACGGTCAGCAAGCCGATCATGAAGACGATCGCGCGCGTCAGGATGTGGTAACTCCAGATCGGCATCGTGCGGAGCAGCAGGAATACGCCGAGATGCACCGACAAGGCGCCGTAAAATATCGCACTCGAAGGCGTCGGTCCTTCCATCGCGCGCGGCAGCCAGAAACAGAACGGAAATTGCGCCGATTTGCCGGATGCGGCCATCACGATCAGCAGCGACAACACCAGCAGGGCAGGGTAGCCGGCAGGCGGCATCGCACCGGTTTTGAACAACTCGGCGAGCTGACTGAAATGATCGCTTTCATGGAACAAGAGGTGCGTCATCCAGGCGCCGAGCAGCAGACCGATGTCGCAAAAGCGGTAGATCGTGTACGCGCGCAAGGCGTTACGCACCGGCTGCGGGCGGTGGCGGTAAAACGCGATCAGCAGAAAGGATGAAACGCCGACGATCTCCCAGCCCGCGAATAACATATCGATCGAGCCGGACAGAATGACCATGTTCAGCCCGAACACGAACGCGAAAATGGTCAGAAAGAAGCGTTTATAACCGGCTTCGCGGTGCAGATAATAGCGGCAGTAGCGGATGATGATCGAAAAAATGATCCAGACGCAGAACAGATAAACCGCGCCGACCTTGTCGAGATAGAAGAGGACCGGGAAGCGGTAATCGCCTTTCTCGTAAAGGATGAAAGCCTCGTACTCGTAGCGGGGAAAGCCCGCCAGCGCCCAAACAATGAGCAGGGCGACGATACTGATGCCCAGAGCGACCGCGAACCCATAACTGATCGCGGAAATCTTTTTCTCGTCGGCGCTCCAATAGTCGAATTCGGCAAACTTTTTCAGATCCTTCGGCGTCAGGAAGATTACGATGAAACCCAGTAATGGCATGAACTGGCAAGCCAGCAGTAAGGCATTCATGATGAACTCCGTGTCTTCATTAAGCGGTGGACCGGAACGGTCTTGACCTGGCCGGCAAAAATTTCTTCCGAACCGGCCGCTTCGGGCGTCGGCATGATGTCGGACAAATCAACGCTCTGCCATCCCTTGCCGGAATAAAAATAAATGGCGTGACTGGCCGGTTCATAGCAGGCGAGTCTGACCCAGTCATGGTCGAGCCATTCCCGGAGGGCGCCGATTTTAACCAGGGTCTTGTCGATGATGTCCCGGGATTGCTCGATCACGATCAATAAACGGGCCGGCTCGTGCACTTCGATCATTTGATTCGGCAGGCCGGTACGCAGATCGCCTTCGACGCCGTTCGCGACCCCGAGCAGGCCGATCACGTTGTGCGGCAGCTTGGTGCCGGCGCCGTACACCGAATTGTCGATACGCGAGAACAGATACTCCAGATTGATGCCGCCGCAGACCGGGATCACCGCGTTCAAGATTCTGGCCAGAACGGCGCCTTGGGTGTCGGTTGCCGGATCGTACGAATGCAGAAAAGCGCGCCGGTCCATATACAGGTCACGCGTCAGCGCGCGTTTTCCGACAATGCAGTACAGATTGTTCGAGTGATTGTATTCGGGTCTTGGCTCGTAAATCGATACCGAGCGACCTTTGACGTGCGCGTACGCGGCCTGTTTATCCTGATCCTGCGGGCCCAGTTCGAACCAGCGGCAGCGTTCGAGCGCATTCCGTTCGAGCGCGCGCTGCATCGTTTCCCGGAAGGTTTCGAGGCCGGTGACCGGTTGCTCGGCGAGCAGGTGCTCATCGAAATAGGTGATTTCATCGCGGCTGGTATTGTGCATCGCCGCGATAAAACGGGTCGATGCGGGGATGTCGATGCCGCGTTCGCGGAGCAGCGCGCGCACCGCGTCATGATTCGCCATCCAGGCAAAGGCACGCGCATTTGGCGCTCCGGGCTTGCCGGAACAGGCGCCGCAGTCGTAAGCGGCGAAATGCGGATTGTTCGCGCTGCTGGAGCCGTGCGCAACCACCACGACCAGCGGCGCAAAATGGCTGATTAAGCCGATATTGCGCAGCAGGCCTTCGATGCGGTCGGCCATTTCGGTAAACGAAAATCCGAGCATGCGGCCGTCTGCGGTCGGTATCTCGCTCTCGCGCAAGAGATGCAGATGCGTGTGCGCCTTGACTTCGCTCAGCTTCTGGATGTTCGGCAATTGTCCGCGGGGCCGGAACACCTCCCAGGCCAGCTCGAGCGCATAGCCGATGCCGAGGGTTTGCGTATACAGCCAGCCTCGGAACAGGGAATGCGATTTGACGTGCAGATTTTTCAGCTCGTCGCCGCTCTTCTTTTTGTCCGCTTCGTGGCTCAGGCTGGATTCGCGGATGAGATGTTTCGGCTGGATGATCGCCGGGCATTGCGCAACAGGAAAGGCGTCGTCCAGCCCTTGATACAGAAAATCGATGCCGAAAAAGCCGGCGGCGCCGTAGGTTTCGATCGCCGGATTCAGCTCTTCCAGGTGACGGCGCAAGGAGCATTCGCGGTCGTCGATGCAAAACAGCGCCTGGGCGAAGGGTGAAGCACTTTGCGCGCTGCTGTCTGCATGGCTTTGCGTCGCCTGCGTGCCGATCGCCTTCAGCAGTTCGGCGTGCAGCGTCCATTCCATCGCTTCATGCCAGACCTTCAGACGCAGCGGCACTTTCGGTTTGAAAGCCTGGTCATGGAGCAGCGGGATCGCATGGGATTGAGGCGTGGCGGCGATATTCCTAAATTGGCGGCCTTTTTTCAAATGCAGAAAAGCCAGCTCGCAGGCGAGTTCGACCGCGATCAATTCTTTCAAGGAGATACCGCGGCGCGCCAGCAGCGATTGCGGGTTAAGCTCGACGAGGCGCACCATGCCGGCCCAGCCCGGATGCGCCAGCAGCATTTCGAGCAGATATTGTTCGTAAAGCTGTTCGTCGCCGACGATCTTTTCGAGACAAGTCAGGATCACCTGATCGGGTTTTTCGAGCAGCAGCGCGCGCACGGCGGGTTCATGGAAGGGGTAGAGAGGCAGCAGGCTGTTGTGCACGAGCCGCCAGACACAATCCCAAAAGCGTTCGTCGCTGCGCGGCAGAGTCCAGCGGCTGATGCCCTGATCCAAAAAGTTGGCGAGCAGACGGAACAGTACCGGATGCACCAAGGCATTCAGATTGACTTCCAGTCCGGTCAGCCAGGTATTGCGAATGCCTTGATTGGCCAGCGATACCGGAGGGTAGTGGCTGCGGTCGTCTTCGATGAACAAGGACGCGCGGAATTTAGCGACATCCTCGATATCGGCTGCCGACTGCCCGATAGCCCAGGAAATCGCGGCATCGGTGATTCTGCCCAAGCGGTAGCGTTTTTGATAAGCGGCCAGCGGCAAATAACTGCGCGCACCGAAAATTCTGGCAGCGACAGCGACGCCTTCATGAAAAGGATGGTGCTCTACGGCGTGCAGGGTATTATGGTGGATAAAGTCTTTGATCGGTCCCTGGGTCGGCAGCCAGTGCGAAATATGCTCGATGGACGCTTCCAGATTGAATCCGGGCGTCGTCCTGTGGTCTCCAGGGGGGGGCGTTATGGGTTTATGTGGTGCTGTAATGGTCATCTTGAGACATTCAACCTCGAGAATAAAAATGAGGCGATCGATAAATCGTCTTATGGGTAGCTGATTACACGGCTCATGGCTTTATGTCAGGGTAAGGGGCGGATAGATTCCGCGCGCCTTTTAGCGATCGTATGCCTGATCAAAACTATTTAGACAAGGCAAACTGCCATGTTGCGGACACGTTCTCAGTATGAATTTTATAATGCATATTTCGTGCCGGAATTTAACGTGTTGTTTTGTATATAAAATGAAAATAGGATGGCGCGGAAAATGGGTTGAAAAAACCATTTGATGGTGGATTTAAACTGAAATGGGTGCAGTTTATCGGTTAAAATTGCCGAAGTTATTGTCCAAGAGGGACGGGCTCTCGTCCTGGACCCGTTTTACGGATTGCCTGAGCGTCATAATATGGAGTCGAGTGTCCGTGGAATGCCCGCATTTGCACGGCTTGATGCTTTGCGAGCAGACTCAGACGACTTGCCTTGGCACTAGGGAAAGGTATAATGGCGGCCCGCCGTGGTTATTGTATCGAGTCGATACCTATACGTGGCGTGACTTCGCTTCCTTGTGTGGGCAAGGCGGAAGGATTTTTGTAAAAACTGGAACGGAAAACGCTTGCCGGTCGCGCTCGTTTTTTGTATTGCTAATCTAGACTGATCTGCTTTATGCAGTCTAAAGGATCATATCGACATGGGGATACTCAGCATATTGCTTTGGACGCCGGCGCTGGGAGCCTTGCTGCTCGCGGTCATGCCGGGGCACAACGCGTTCTCCATTCGTTTGGTCGCGCAGACCTTTTCACTGCTGACCTTGGTTTTTGTCTGCCGGCTGTTGGCGCTTTTCGATTCGGCTCAGGCGCAATTGCAATTCACCGAGTTTTTTGTGTTGAATCCGGATGTCGGCAGCGCCTATTCGCTGGGCGTAGACGGTCTGTCGATGCCGATGGTGTTCATGGCCGCGCTGTTGACATTTTGCGCCCTGCTAGCCTCCCATGTGATTACCAGCGGCGTCAAGGGCTTTTATTTTTGCCTCCTGCTGCTCGAATTCGGCATGCTGGGGGTGTTTCTCGCCCAGGACTGGGCGTTATTCTATGTTTTCTGGGAAGTGACGCTGATCCCGCTGTTTTTTCTGATCGGGCGCTGGGGCGGCAGCCGGCGTCATGCGGCCAGCCTGAATTTCGTGCTATATACGATGGGCGGGTCGATTTTCATGCTGATCAGCCTGCTGGCGATCAGCCAGTACGATCTCGACTACGGCGGCTCGCTGATGGCTTCGCTGAGTCAATCCACCTACTCGATGTCCAGAACCGAACAGATTCTGGTGTTGCTCGGTCTGATCATCGGTTTCGGCGTAAAAATGCCGATTTTCCCGCTGCACGGCTGGCTGCCTTTGGCGCATGTCGAAGCGCCCAGTCCGGTCAGCATCTTGTTGTCCGGCATCTTATTGAAAATGGGGGCTTACGGCTTGCTGCGCGCGATCGCGATGCTGCCGCAGGCGGCGCAATTTTTTCAGCACACGTTGATGATTCTGGCGTTGATCGGGATCATCTACGGCGGCCTGCTGGCCTGGCGGCAGACCGACTTGAAAGCGATGGTGGCCTATTCGTCTATCAGTCATATGGGCATCGTTTTGCTGGGCATCGCCTCGCTGAATAAGACCGGCATGACCGGCGCGGTATTGCAAATGACCGCGCACGGCTTTATCGCCGCGGCGATGTTTCTCTTGGTCGGTTTGCTTTATGAAAGAACGCATACCCGCAATATTCAGGATTACAGTTCGTTGGTGCAAGTGACGCCGCGTTTTGCGGTGTTCACGACATTGGCCCTGTTTGCCGCGATGGGCTTGCCGGGCACGGTCGGTTTTGTTGCCGAATTGCACGCGCTGATCGGCGGTTTTGAACAATGGGGCGGCTGGATGGCTCTATTCGGTGTCGGCATTTTATTGAGCGCTTCCTATGCGATACGGACCGTCGGCCTGCTGTTTACGGGGCCAGTCAAAGCCAAGATGCAGCATATCGGCGACCTGACCGCGCCCGAGATGTTCACGGCCGGGATACTGGTCGGCGGCATCCTGATTCTGGGCATCATGCCGCAGCCGTTGATCGATTTGTCCGAAGCGACCATCACCCACCTTTATTCACTGGTGTCGCCGTAGGTATAGGCATGCAGGAACACGCGATGACATCAGCAATCCACGAAGACCTCGATACTGCCGCATTGCGCGCCGAGATCGACCATCTATTGCATGAACTGGACCATGTGTTGCCGGGGCAGGCGCCGATTCTCGATTTCGTGCATCACAATACCCTGCACGGTTATCAGCACCTGCCTTTCGAAGAGGCCCTGGCGGCGGTGGAACGGATGACCGGTATTCAGGGCTATCTGCCCGATAGCAAGTTCCGCGGCTATTACCGGCAAGGCCGAATCAGCGCTGCCGATTTATCCGCCGCCCTCAGCCAGCATCAGGATTTAAACGCCGACGCCATCGTTTGTATTGTCCAAGGCAAAAACATTCTGCGCCAGGACATTTACCGGATCGCCTTGCTGTTCGATCTGGAACCGATCACCGAAAGCCAGTTGAACTGGAATATCGACGAATTGGAGGCCTTGGACAAGGTGCAACAGGATGTGCCGAAGGCGGTCAGGGCCTGTTTGCTCGGCGAGGGGGCGTCATCCCTTGACGAAAAGCAGCGGGTCCGGCAGCTTTGGCACAGCGTGCTGGCCAAACTGAATCTTCAAGAAACCGTTCCGCACCCCGAAAACCTGCTCGATTTGTCTCTGGAGCAGGCCGAGGAATGGCTGGCTTTGGCGATGCAGGATCAGCCGGACGGCGCCAACCAAACCTTGCATGAATGGATGCGTACGGAAGCCGGCGCCACATTGAGCCGTTTATTGGCGGAAGTCGGCGACGGCCTGACCTTGGGCGGCTTCATTCGGGCGATCACCGGCATCGACATTCTCGACGTGATCAAACCCCAGTTGATTCGGATCTGCGCCTCGGCGCTGGACGAAGGCATGGCGCCCTGGCAGTTGCCGGAACGTGAGTCCTTGGGCCTGTATGCCGGCTGGCGCAAGATGTTTCAGTGCGATGTGAATCCGGTTTTTCTGGAGTTGCCGGATTGGTCCAGGCTGGTGGATGGGCTTCCGGAGGACGCTTTCGATGCGGTCATCCAGCAGTTGACCTACCTGAATCTTCCCCGTGCCCAATGGGCCGACTATTTGCGGCGGCTGGCGCTGGAGCTGCCGGGCTGGTCGGGCATGATCAACTGGCGGCAGCAGCATCCAAACTACAACACCGCCAATGCGGCGGACATCAATCTTGCCGATTATCTGGCGATCCGGCTGATCTATGACCGGCTCTGGCTCGGCCAGATTTGCCGGGATGTCTGGAAAATCGAAGCCAGACTCACCACGATCGAAAGCTATTTCCGGAAAAACCTTTCCGAATTGATGGTGCGCAGCGAATTGTACAAGGGCGAATTGCCGGAGTATCTCGCGCACAAAGCCAAGGCCCTGATTATCCGCGCGCGTTCCGAGCGGCATTTTAGAGAGGAATGGAAGGAGCTTTCCGATCAGATCCGCACCTGGCAATTGAGTCCTCTGGCCCGGCAGGAATCCCGGCATTATCACTGGCGCAGCGGCTGGCGGCTGTTTCGCCTGTGCCAGCATTTGGGGATGGGCGGCGATGCGGTCGAAACCTTGTCCGGGGATGATGTCGAGGCCTTACTCAAGCTGCTGAAAGCGTTTTCGTTACCGGAGCGCGGCAAGGTCTGGCTGACGGCTTACGAGCACAATTACCGCGAAAAGCTGTTTCAGGCCTTGTGCGCGAATCGGGGACGGGGGCGTTGGGTTAGCCGTAAGCTGCGCCCGGAGGCGCAATTGATTTTTTGCATGGACGAGCGCGAGGAAAGTTTCCGGCGCCATCTCGAAGAAGTCAGCCCGGCAGTCGAAACGCTCGGCGCGGCCGGATTTTTCGGCATGCCGATGTATTACAAGGGCTTGGATGACAGCAAAACTTCGCCGCTGTGTCCGGTCGTCGTGACGCCGGTCAATGAAGTCCGGGAAGTTGCGCGTTCGGGAAGCGAGGAGGCTCTACGGCGGCATAACGAGGGCCGCAAGCTGAATCTCGGGCTCGGCAATCTGCTGCATCACGGGTTACGCCGCCGCATCTGGTCCGCGCATCTCTTGATCGATCTGTTCGCCCCGGCGGCTTTGTTGGGGCTCTTGGCCAAGGCCTTGCTGCCGAAGCCGCAAAGCCGCCTGCTGAGCCGCCTGGCCGGAGCCGTGGCGCCGGAAGTGCCGACGCGGTTGCAGTTTATCGCGGCCGAGCCGAAAACCGCCGTGCCGGAGCTGCCGAAATCGGGATTTAGCGATAACGAGCAGGCCGATAGGGTCGCAGGATTTCTGAAAAGCACCGGCTTGACCTATGGCTTCGCGCCGTTGGTCGTGCTGGTCGGGCACGGTTCGAGCAGCCAGAACAATCCGCATCGGGCGGCCTATGACTGCGGCGCCTGCAGCGGGCGGCACGGCGGTCCGAACGCGCGCGTGTTCGCGGCGATGGCGAACCGGCCGGAAATCCGCAAGCTCTTGGGAGAACGCGGCATCGACGTGCCGGCGGACACCTGGTTCATCGGCGCCGAACATAATACCTGCAACGAAGAGATTATCTGGTTCGATCAAAGCGACGTGCCGGCCGCGCTGCAACCGGCGTTGCAGAAACTCCACGCCACCTTGTCAGAGGTGCGGCGAAGGTCCGCGCATGAACGCTGCCGGCGGCTGGCTTCTGCGCCGCGCAATCCGACGCTGGATGAAGCGCTCGCGCATATCGAGGAGCGCGCCGACGATTTTTCGCAAGCGCGGCCGGAATTGGGGCATGCGACGAACGCTTGCGCCGTGATCGGCCGCCGGTCGATCAGTCAGGGCGCTTTTTTCGATCGCCGGATGTTTTTGATTTCCTACGATCCGACGCAAGACCCCGAAGGGCTGATCGTCGAAAATATATTGCTGGCGGTAGGGCCTGTCGGGGCCGGGATTAATTTGGAATATTATTTTTCGACGGTCGATAATGACCGCTTCGGCTGCGGCACCAAAACGCCGCATAATGTGATCGGACTGTTCGGGGTGATGGAAGGCGCGAGCAGCGACCTGCGCACCGGCTTGCCGAGTCAGATGATCGAGATTCATGAGCCGATGCGCCTGCAGGTGATCGTCGAGGCCAAAACCGCCGTGCTCGAACACATTTACCAGCGCCAGGCTTCGCTTCGCGAATTGATCGCGAACGGCTGGATTCATTTACATGCGCTCGATCCCGAGACAGGCGACATCTCTGTGTTCGAACGCGGCAAGGGCTTTGTACGCTGGCAGGGAGAAGAGATGCCGATTGTGACGGTCGAGAATTCGCAGGCCGCCTACCGCGATCAAACCGGGCCGGTCGACCCGGTTCTGGTCAGACAAGCGGCAGCGGCGGGAGCCTAAGCATGGATTCACTGGTTTTCCTGATTCCTTTACTGCCATTTTGCGCCGCGCTGATACTGGGGCTCGGCGTCCTGTTCGACTGGCTGAGCGGCGAAGAAAAAGAAGGTCTGACCGCCGGCATCGCCTTGTGGACGGTCACGATGTCCAGCCTGTTGTCATTGACGCTCTACGGCGCCGATGTGCTCGGCATGAACCGGGGCACGTTCAATCTTGGAACCTGGCTGCAAAGCGATAGCTTCGAAGTTTCGATCAACTTTCTGACTCAGGGATTCGGGCTGCGCTTATCCGCCTTGTTCGGGGTCATTTTGGCCGTCGTGCTCCGCTTCTCGGTCAATTACATGCACCGGGAAGTCGGTTTTCACCGCTTCTTTTTCGTGTTGACGTTATTTTCGGCCGCGATGCAGTGGCTGGTGTTGTCCGGCAACGCGGTCGGGACTTTCATGGGCTGGGAAATCGCCGGGTTGTGCTCCTATTTGCTGATCGCCTATGCTTACGACCGTCCGGTTGCCGCCGCGAATGCGACGCGTGTCTTTGTCACCAACCGCCTCGGCGACGCCGCTTTCGTGATCGCGATCGGGCTCAGCTATGCCTTTGCGGAAAGCGTCGATTGGACCCAGTTGAATGCGCTGGCCGCGCAATTGTCAACCGGCGAAGCGACCGGCATCGCGTTTTGTTTTGCGCTGGCGGCGTTTGTCAAATCCGCGCAGTTGCCGTTTACGCCCTGGCTATTGCGCGCGCTGGAAGGCCCGACGCCGTCGAGCGCGGTTTTTTACGGCTCGGTGATGGTGCATGCGGGCGTTTTTCTGGTCTGCCTGCTGGAGCCGCTCTTTGAAATGTCGCCGTTTGCGATGGGGACGCTGGCCGTGGTCGGTTTGGCGACCGCGATTTACAGTTATCTGCTCGGACTGACTCAAACCGATGTCAAGACCTCGCTGATTGCGGCGACCTCTGTGCAATTGGGATTGATGTTTTTCGAATGCGGACTGGGATTCTGGCAATTGGCGGGCTGGCATTTATGCGCGCATGTGGTCGTTCGCGCCTATCAATTACTGGCGGCGCCGTCGCTGATGCACAATGTACTGGGTAATCCGATCAAACCGATCGAGCCGGCGCTGGCCAAAAATTATTGGGCTTATACCGCCTCCTTGCAACGGTTCTGGCTGGATTCCCTGGCCGATAGTTTGCTGGTCAGGCCGATAGGGCGCTTGTCTCATGACCTCAGATATTTCGACGACTCGATCATCGACCGGATCTTGGGTTCCCCAGAACCCGCGATACGCGCGATCTCGTCGCTGGCGCAATATCAGGAGCAAAAAATCGGCGCGCGCCTGAACGAGGACTCCGACCAGTTTGCGCAAGGCAGCGGCCTGGCCGGCAAGCTGGCCGAATGGACGGCGGCCCTGATCCACGGACTTGAGAGCCGCTTCATGTTGCGCGGCTATGGCAAGAATGCTACGGATTTGGGCCGGCGGATCGGGCGGTTCGGCAATCGCTTCGAAGCGTTTATTTTAAGGCCGCGCTATCTGGTGCTGTTCGTGTTCATAACCCTGCTGGTCGCATTTTGAGGCGCTGATGCATTTTCCCGTTACTCCTTGGACCGAAGCCGCCGCTTTTCCGGTCTTGACAACGATGACGTTGGCACCGCTTGCCGCGATGGCCCTGGTGCTCTATTCGCGCTCGTTCACGACAGCTTTGCGCTTCGGTTTTGCCGGCACGGCCTTGAACGTGCTGTTGAGTGTCTATTTGCTTGCGGTATTCGATGCCGAGGAATCCGGCATCCATCTGGTCGAACAGGCGCATTTTGCCGGGCTCAGTTATACGGTCGGCGTCGACGGCGTCAATATTCTGTTCATCCCGCTGACCGCGGTGATTTCTTTTTTGGTGATGCTCTATACCTTTTCGCATGCGAAGGAGCGTTATCGCGACCGTGCCTATGTGGCCAGCGTATTGGGTTACGAAACGGTTTTAATCGGCGCTTTTGCGGCTTTAAACGTGATGCAGTTCTGGATCTGGAGCGTCCTGGAAATGTTACCGGTGATTTATTTGACGCTGCACTCCGGGACCGGACAGCGCCGGCGCTGGGCGGTCGACCGCTTTCTGCAATACTGGCTCAGCGCTTTGTTGATGACCCTCGGCGGATTTTTGCTGCTGGGTTTCGGCCTGATCGATTCCGAGCATCCTTTGACTTTCGACTGGCTCACGATCAAACACAACAATGCGTATCTGCATGACGAGACTTTGGTTTTCGTGTTGTTGTTCTATGGCTTCGCGGTGAGGATGCCGTTGTTTCCGTTTCACGGCTGGCTGCCGATCCTGGCCGAACATGGGACGGTCGCCAGCTGCGCGGTTTTTCTGGTCGGTCTGAAGCTTGGCGTTTTTGCGGTGCTGCGCTTCATCCTGCCGCTGTTGCCCGGTGTCGCCGAAAATTGGGCGGGTCTGGTGTTGATGTTGGCCTTGATCAGTATTTTCTACGGCGCGGTGATGGCTTTATTGCAAATCAATATCCGGCGGCTGTTGGCGTTTGCGGTGCTCAGTCAGACCGGCATTCTGGTGATCGGTTTATTCTGCTTTAACGATTTCGGACTCGAAGGCAGCATCATGCTGTCGGTTGCCTATGGCCTCGCGACCGCCGGCATGCTGTTCAGCGTCGGCCTGATTTATGAACGTACCGGCACCGCGTTGATGCCAAGGCTGGGCGGTTTGTTCGATTCGAATCTGACCCTGGGCATGCTGTTTCTGGTATCGGCGTTGAGTACGCTGGTCAAGCCCGGCACGCCCGGATTCGATGCGACCCACCTGATTATCGAGGGCACCATCGAAGAGCACGGCTGGCTGCTCGCGATCGCGATTTTGACCGGCAACCTGCTGGCCGCGGCCTTTATTCTTTGGGCCTTTCAGCGCATGTTTTTGGCCAGTTGCAAACGCTTTGCACAGCCTTATTCGAGCCTGCATCATCCGGTGTTTAAAGAGCGCCTGATTACCGCGGTCATCTGCGTCTTGTTGATCGGCACCGGCTTTTATATGCGGCCCTGGCTCAGGCTGGTCGACCAGGATGCGTCGATGATCACGAAAGGCTACCCGATCCACAGTTCGATGCAGCACGGGCCAACGGAGGAGGAAGTGCAACCGGATCAGCTCCAAATCGAGGAAGAACAGCCATGAATGCGACAGAATTTCCGTTGCTCAGCGCCCTGATCTGGCTGCCTTTGCTTGGCGCGCTTGCGCTCGGTTTTATCCGCAACCTGAGGGCCGCGAAATGGAGCGCCTTGCTGATTGCTGGCCTGGAATTGGCCGTTGCGCTGTTTGCCGTCCAAAGCTTTCGCGCAGACAGCGGCAACGAGCTGCAATGGGTTGAACATCATGTCTGGATCGAGCATTTACACATCGAGTATTTTCTCGGCGTCGATGGCGTCTCTATCCTGCTGTTGCCGCTGTCGGCGTTGCTGACTTTAGTGACGTTGCTCGCGACCTGGAATTCGGTGCAGCGCCTGCCGCGTTTTCATCTGTCCCTGCTGCTGGCGCTCGAAGGCATCACGATGGGCGTGTTTTGCGCGATGGACATGATGCTGTTCTTTTTGTTTTGGGAACTGACGCTGCCGCCGATCTTCTTCTTGATCGGCCTCTGGGGCATCGGTCCCGGCCGGCGCAATGCGGCGATCAAATACACCCTGGTCATGCTGTTCGGCGGCGTCGCCTTGTTGTTTGCGATCATTCTGCTCGCCTTCAATCATGTCAACGCGATCAAGGGCGCTGTTCCGAACGATCTGACGTTTAGCCTGCCGGCGCTGCTGGCCACGCCGTTGTCCGGGCATTGGGAAGCGGCGGTATTTTTGCTGCTGATGCTCGGTTTTGCGGTCAAGGCGCCTTTGCCGCCTTTTCATACCTGGCTGCCGACCGTTGCGATGGAAGGCTCGACGCAGATGACCGCCTTGCTGACCGGGCTGAAACTGGGCGTTTACGGCATCATCCGGTTTGCGATGCCGCTCTCGCCGACCGCGGCGGTCGAATATAACTGGGCGCTCGGCATCATCGGCGCGGTCACCTTGATCTACGGCGCGCTGGTCGCTTTGCAGCAAAGCAATTTACGCCGCATGCTGGCTTATGCCAGCATCAGCCATATCGGCCTGATCATCGTGGGATTGTCATCGCTGAACATGCAGGGCATTCAGGGCGCGCTGTTTCAATTGGTCAATTTTTCGGTCGATGCGAGCGCCTTGATGCTGATCGCAGGCTTCATTCACCATCGCCTCGGCAGCACCGAAAGAATTCACATGGGCGGACTCGCCAAGGTGATGCCGCGGTTGACCGGCTTTTATTTCCTGTTCATGCTAGCCAGTCTGGGGGTGCCCGGAACCAACGGCTTCCCGGCCGAATTGTTGTTGATTGTCAGCGCCTTGACTTCGCATCCGAGCCTTGCCATAGCGGCGCTGGCCGGTGCGGCCCTCAGCGCGGCCTACATGACGTCGTTTACGCGCCGCGCCTTCATGGGGCCGACCGCAAGCGCCGCGGTCAGGCAATTGCAGGATCTGCGCCCGCGCGAACTCGGCGTCCTTTGCCTGTTAGGCGCACTGGTGATCTCCTTCGGGCTGTGGCCGAATACGGTGTTGGAAAATCAGCGGGCCGCTGCGGAAGCCTGGCTGAATCACTTGCTGGAACCGCCGATGCAGGACGGAAACGATTTTGACGAAAGTGTTTCGAAACCGGACGCGGGCGAGTAATGCCTGAGGAAATACCAGGCCCCAAGGAGGGGATCAGGGCGCCCGGTCCAGTTTGTATAACGCCGCGATCAGAATCAGCGTCGCCAAAACCAGGGCATAGGGCCCGAAAAACCAGAGAATCAGCGGCAGACTGAGAAAAAAGCTGCGGGTGCCGTAGGTATAATAAGCGCCGGCCCGGTTCAGATAGGCGCAGGCCTGTGCATACGAAACGCCGGCTTCGGGCGACCCCGCCAATAGATTGACCATGTAGCCGGCATGATTGAAGAAACGTATCGCCATCGTGAAACAGTAGAAGGCGATAAAAAAATCGAGCACCAATAAACCGAGTTTGATCAGCCATAATTCACCGCCTACGCTTTCGGCTGCCGATCCGGGGTGCCAGGCATAGGCCCATTTTTCGATCTTGTCGCTGATATTCAGCGTGCCGATGATCAGCAGCACCGACGTCGAGGCCATGAAATTGGCGGCCATCACCGAATTGCGCAGGGTCTGCACGGCCAGAATATCCATCTTGCCGCTCTTGGCCACCATCTCGACCCAGGCTTCGCGCACCTTCCGGTTGAAACGGTGTACGCTGAAATTGGAATCGCGGCGGGTGCGCCAGCTTAAAAACAGATAGTAGAGCAGTATCAACGCACTGCTGGCGGTGAAAGCCAGCAGGTCGATCGGCAGCGAAAATTGCATGGGCGGCAGGTTTTTCCGGTAAAGACCCGGCCAGTATACGCCGAAGGCCCGCTATTTGCGAAGCGAAGGCGCCGGTCGTCAGAGTCCCCAATCAATAGAGTAGAGCCGGCGAGCGACTGTCCTGCCAGTCTTCTTCATCCCGGTGCGCGAGCCTTTCCAGATCACCCGCTTCGGCCTCCGCGTCATCGACCCATTCGCGCAGTAACGGCGAGCCGTTGATCACATCGATCGCCAGACGATCGAGTTCGTATTCGTAAGGGAAGTCGCGCCACAAGGGATAATCCGGATACAAGCGGCGCAGCGCCTTGAACGCCAGTGCCTGCAGGCGCCAGGGATGGAATAGGTCATGATTGTACGACGGATCCTCGACATGGATGTGCACGCCGGCGCACAACTTTCCGGCATGCTTGTGAAAAGTCGGCTCGAACCAGCATTCGCGCAGACGGCAGCCTCTGAGCCATGCCGGCGCGAGCGCCTGCATCGTGGTGACCAATTTTCGTGCATCGAGATCGGGCGCGCCGAACAACTCGAGCGGACGGGTGGTGCCGCGGCCCTCGGACAGCGTGGTGCCTTCGAGCAGCACGGTGCCGGCATAACAGCGAGTCATCCAGAGATTCGGCGCATTCGGGCTTGGATTGATCCAGGTGCGCTCGCCGAGCGGCCAGCCGTAGCCGGGGGCGGCGTTTGGGTCCCAGTCTTCCATCATGATGACCCGGCAATCGACATCGAGCATGAGCGTCGCGATAAACCAGAGCGCCATTTCGCCGATCGTCAGGCCGTGGCGCATCGGCATCGGCCCCGCGCCGACGAAACTTTCCCAGCCGGAGCGTAGCGTCAAGCCTTCGACCGGCCGGCCGGCAGGATTCGGGCGGTCGAGAATCCAGACCGATTTCTGGTGCTCCGCCGCCGCTTCCAGCACATAGCGCAGGGTCGTGATGAAGGTATAAATCCGGCAGCCCAAATCCTGCAGATCGACCAGCAAGATATCGAACGTGTCCATCATCGCCGCGGTCGGGCGGCGCACCTCGCCGTACAGGCTGAACACCGGAATGCCGTGCAGAGGATCGATGAAATCGGGCGATTCGATCATATTGTCCTGTTTGTCGCCGCGCAGGCCGTGTTGCGGGCCGAAAGCCGCGCTGAGCTGCACATCGGGAAGCCGGGCAAGAGCATCCAGGCTGTGCGTCAAATCCTGGGTGACCGAGGCCGGGTGCGCGAGCAGGGCGATGCGCTTGCCGGTCAAGGGCGCGCGCAGGCGGGAGTCTTCAAGTAAGCGGTCTATGCCAAATTTCATGGGCGAGTGGCTGCGGAAAGTGCGTTGTCGAAAAAAATTGCTTGGCGAAAGGGCTTGAAGCTTATCAGGTTTACAGCAGGCACACAAAACCCGCGCGGTCGTGAAAATCGGGTCGCTCGCCCGGATGCTGCAAGGCCCAATAGGAGATGCCTCCAGTCATCGACTCGACGACCGCGCTGAGTCCTAATTGCAGGGAGTCCACGCCGCCGTCAAACGGCAACTCGGAAACCGCGATTTTAGCGGTGAGCATTAATTCATTTCGAGTTTGCGTTAACGCCAAGACGGGCGGCCGACTGAGCGTCCACGGCCTGCGTTGCCGGTAATTTTCGAAAGCATAGGCAGCCCATTGGCCTGAAGGCGAAAAGTTGAATTCATAATAGGCCGGCGTGCCGGCGTGGGCGGCAAACAGTTCAAAACAGGTATGCTGCCACAGTCCGTCGGTCTCGACGGCAGGCTTCGGTTCGGGGAGCAGAATCGTGGTGAGGTCGCCGGTCAAGCGATAGTGCAGCATGATACTGTTTCCGGCGCAGCGTTCGAGTTCAACCTGCAAGGAATCGATGGCTGGACAAGGGGTATCGGGGTGACGGAGCAGGTTAAGATTCGGCATTTATTCCTTGATAACGACGGGCCGGTTCGGCAGTTCATTGGGGTTCAGCGCAGCGGCGGGAAAATGCGTTGTAAGCAGGCTGGTGATGGATTCGATGCCGGTCAGTGCGCCATCCCGGAAATCGCCGCGCTGAAAAGCCTGCTGCATCGCCGAGGCAATCGCGTCCCATTCGGTTTGCGCAACGCGCCGGGCGATGCCGCGATCTGCGACGATATGGACCTCCCGGTCGGCCAGCATCAGATAAATCAGGACGCCGCTGTTCTCTTCGGTGTCCCAGATGCGCAAATCGGAAAAAATTTGCTGCGCCCGGTCGGCGGCCGTGCGTCCACGCCACACCTGCATGGGCGGCAGCGTATTTTCGACCGCAAAGCGCAGCTCGCCGCGGTGCCGGATTTCGGATTGGCCGATCGCCTGTTCGATGGCTTTCAGCGTGGCCGAAGGAAAGGCCGCGCGCCAGCGCCAGGGCGGCATGAACAGATGTTTGAGCCAACGTTTGATATTTACCATGAGTCTGACGCGCCTCCGCCGCCGAAACCGCCCCCGCCGCCGCCCCAGGAGCCGCCACCGCCACCGCCACCGCCGCTGCGATAACCGCCGCCGCTGGACCAGCCGCTATAGCGGTTGCCGCCGATGATCAGAAAGAACACCATGATGCCCAAAAAGATCGCAAATCCCAAGCCGAAGAACAGCGCCGACACGGCCGTACAGCCGAGCCCTGCGATCAAGCCTGCCAGGGGACGTCCCAGTATCAGGGACAGGATGAAGCCCGCGATCAGGCCGGCGCCCAGGATGAACAAGAAAGCCGATTCCGAGGGGGCATTATCGGCGCTTGCCTGTGGCGCAGGCAAAGCCTCGCCCCGGATCAGATCCATGATCTCAGTCACGCCGGCATCGATGCCGGCGGCGTATTCGCCTTGCTTGAAGTAAGGCTTGATGGTGTCGGCAATGATGCGTTTGGCTACGGCGTCGGGAAGTACGCCTTCGAGTCCGTAGCCGACTTCGAGCCGCAATCGGCGGTCGTTCTTGGCGACGATCAAAATCGCTCCGTCGTCGATATTTTTTCGGCCGATTTTCCAGGCGTCCGCGACCCTGATGCCGTAGGCGGCGATGTCTTCGGGCTGCGTGGTATCGATGATCAGCACCGCGATCTGGCTGCCTTTTTCTGTTTCGAATGCGGCGAGCTTGTTTTCGAGCGCGTTCGTCTGCTCGGCGGTGAGCGTGCCGGTCAGATCGGTCACGCGCCTCGACAAATCGGGCAGCGCAAGCTGCGCCAAAGCTGTACCGAGGAACAGCAGCAGAATCAGTCCTAAAGCCGGCCTGAGCCGCGACCGCATCCGAATCATTTTACCGGCCGGGCGCCGGGGCCGGCGCGCCGAAATCGACTTTTGGCGGTTCGGTGACGGCCTGCTCGTTTTCGACCGTGAAGCTGGGCTTGGTTTTGTAGCCGAACAGCATCGCGGTGAGGTTGGTCGGCAGCGAGCGTACGATCACGTTGTAGTTCTTTACGGTGTCTATGTAGCGATTGCGCGCGACCGTGATGCGATTTTCGGTTCCCTCCAATTGTGCCTGTAAATCGCGAAACAGTCCGTCGGCCTTCAGCTGCGGATAATTCTCGGCTACCGCCAGCAGACGCGATAGGGCGCCGGTCATCTGGCCCTGGGCCGCGATGAATTTTTTGAACGCTTCCTCATCGTTGACCAGTTCGGGCGTGGCCTGGATCGCGCCGACGCGAGCGCGCGCCTCGGTGACTTCGGCCAGGACATCCTTTTCGTGAGCCGCGTAGCCCTTGACCACATTGACCAGATTAGGCACCAGATCGGCGCGGCGCTTGTATTGATTCAGCACCTCCGCCCAGCCGGCCTTGACGTCTTCATCGCTAACCTGGAGGTCGTTATAGCCGCAACCGGACAGGATGCTGGCCAGGAGCAGGGCGATTATCCATTGATACATTTGAACCTCGCAGTCTAAGGTTTTGACGATGGGATTGCAGAGATCGATTTAGCTTCTCTTTGAGCCGTGTTTCATTATAGGGTTCCCGAGACAGCGGTTACAATAGCCTATGCTGTAAACCGCAAGAATGGGGCCGGCCGCTCTGCTGTTTAGGGTTGTCCTTGCTATGCGCAGGCCTCATAATGAAAAAATTATTCCATCATCGGGTTAAACAAAAATGAATGTGACTAAATTTCTATCGCTTGTGCTGGTTTTGTCCATGCCACCATTGGCGGCCTTTGCCGAAGGCGATGAAAACGAATGGAACGCGACGCTAAAAAATCAATATTTTGCCGGTAAAACGATTACGGAAGGCAATGAAGTGATAGAACTCGAAGCGCCTTACCGGGCCGAAGATCCGGCGCTGGTGCCGTTGAAAATCGTCAGCAAAATCCCGCAGACGCAGGACACTTACATCAAAAAAATCCTGGTGCTGGTCGATAAAAATCCGTTTCCTTTCGTCGGCGAGTTTGCCTTGACGCCCGACAGCGGCAAGGCCGATCTGGCGATGCGGATACGGGTCAATACCTACAGCTATATTCGCGCGATCGCCGAATTGAACGACGGCAGACTGGTGATGACGAAGAAATTCGTGAAAGCGAGCGGCGGCTGTTCCGCGCCGATCGGCGCCGATCTCGATGCCTCGTTGAAACGGCTCGGCAAAATGAAATTCCGGCTCGATGGCGGCGTCAAAACGGCCGAACCGAATCTGGTGCAATTGATGATCAGCCATCCGAACATTACCGGCATGCAGATGGATCAGATGACGCGCTTCGTCAAGAAGTCGCATTTTATCGAGCAGTTGAAAGTCACCTTCAACGGCAAGCCGGTGTTGACAGCGAAGACCGATATTGCGATCAGTTCGGACCCGAATTTCCGATTCTATTTCGTGCCGCCATCGGCCGGGGTCTTGAAAGCGGAAATCAGAGATACTTCCTGCGAAAGCCCGATCGCGCGGGATGCCTGTGCAAAAGGCTCGACATATAGCGAAACATTCGAGGTTAAGTAAGCTGTAGGCCGGATAATGCAAGGCAATCGCCGGTCAGGTGGTATATAAGCCGTCTGACCGAGCCTGCGTAAGAATGCAGTTATCGCCGGTATTTGGGCGGGATAGACGCGAAGTTGAATGCGCTTAATTCTTCGTGATCGCAATAGACGTTCATCATTGGCGTGGCCAGGCCAAACAGCGTTCTTGCCACGTGCATGCCGAGACTCAGACGGTACACATCGGTTTCGTTAAAGATGGTGATGATCATGCCGGGCGAGAAGCGTTTGTTAAGTTCATGCAACAAGGTGGCCAGGATCAGATTATATTGCGGATGCGGCCCGTCCTTCAGGACGAGCGACTCCCGATAGGGGCCCCGAATCACATAAGCGGTCTGCTCCGCCCCCGGTTCGGTCGGACGGGAGGCTGCAGCGCCCACACTCCGAAGCAACGCTGTATCCGTTGCCTCGATCCGGTCAAACAGGTACGGCATTTTTTTATAAATGGCGCGCAGTCCCGTTTCTGCCTGGTTGCGTAGCGCACTTTCATAGAGCACGCAAATGTCGTGATCCTTCAGCTGATGACGGCGGAGGATTTCGGCGTATGGATACGGCAGGGTGTAATTTTGTTTGAAGTCGTCGCGTTCCGCCTGGCTGATCGCCATGTCATTGACCCATAGCGCCAGGCGGCAGTTTTTAGACAGCCTATGCGCGCGGCGCACCAAATCCGCCCCGGTTTCGAACGACAGAGTTTCCACGACTCCGGGATACGAGGCTTTGCTGCCAGCGGTCGCCGCGTCGTAATGGCCGGATACGACCAAAGAAGACTTGACGCAGTCAAAAATATTCAGCATTTCGAGAAAGCCGTTTTGGGTAAGGGTGGCCGAACGATGCATATCTGATGTCCCCATAATTAAGTTCGAAGCTCGAACAAGCCGATCCTGATGTTGCAACGATGATCGAAGGAGCAAGGTGGAACGATTACGCCACGCTACATCCTAAAGCAGCGGGAAGAGGGTTTCTGTGAAGTTACTCACCGGATTATTGTGAAATAGTTCACTTTTTTGAGCGGGCTAGCTAGCGCTATGGGTTGCCAAGCGTGGGCAGCCTCTTTTCTTACCGCAAAGGTGGCGACAAGCCAGGAATCATTTGGACGCAATAGGAGTATAGCCTATTGCGCCCGATGACGGCGGTTATTTCACAAAACATTGCCTCTCGGCATACGCTTCGGCTTCTTTCAGCACCTTGCGCAGGTCCTTCGCTTGCTTCGGATCGCGGAAAACGCCGCCGGCTTCGCCGGGCGTGCTGCGCAAATAGCCGAAGGTCTTTGCGGCTTCAAAATCGGCGAAAGACATTTTTTCGGCGATCTTGTCGATTTTGCAGCCGCAGGCGTATTGGGTGATGTAGCTCAGGCCGCCGTGTTGAGCGACGCAGTTCAGCACATATTCGACGCGGTCGCGGGTCGGGAAGTCGTTGACCCGCGGCGCGGGCGCGGCTTCTGCGGCTTTCGTTTCGGGCGCGGTGGAGGCGCAGCCGTTCAATAACGCCAGCAAGACGATGCCGGCAAAAGAAGATGCAGTTTGTGTGATGTTCATCGATCGGTTTCTCTTTTACCCAAAAGTTGCGATGGCCTAGTTTAACATTTACGCAGCCGAATTTGCCAAAATGCGCTCGGCGCGCGTTTTATGGTATAAACGCGCCTTTGATTGAAATTTTTTAGCCGTGTCTCTGTTACTCGACCTCTGCCTAGTTTTTTCGACGAACCATGCTCGCCATCCCTAAGGTTGCCGATTTTGTGCTGAATGACTGGGGCGTCTGCGCGCCGGGTCTGCACAGCAAGGATGGCTGGAGCGGCTTTCGGCTCGGCGCGCGGGAAATCAGCAACGGTTTGCCCAAAGTACCCGATTTCATCCCGAAGTTACAGCAGCGCCGTTTGAGCCCGTTGGCCAGATTGGTTTTCAATGCGATCGATCAATGCCTGAAGCCCGGAGAAACCTTGCCGACGGTCTTCAGTTCCGCGCATGGCGAGGTTGGCAAAGCGCTCGAAATGCTGCAAATGATTCAGGCCGGCGAGGAACTATCGCCGACCGCATTCAGTTTGTCGGTGCATAATGCGATCGCGGGGCTGTATTCGATCGCCTACCACAATCAACAGGAAATCACGGTAATGGCACCTGGGCTCGATGGCCTCGCGCCGGCTTTCCTAGAAGCGCTCGGTCTGTTGCAGGAAGGCGCCGAACAGGTGCTCGTGGTCCTGTACGATGAGCCGATCGCCGACTTTTATCCTCTCGCTCCGTTTAAATTGAATGCCGAATTTCCTTGCGCCCTGGCACTTCGTCTATCCTTGGGTGGGGCGGGCATGGCGCTGCATTTGAGCCGCGCGCCGGAATGCCTGGATGACCGCGAGCAGCCGCTGCAATTGCCGCCGTTTATCGATTTTTTGCAGGGCGACAACACGGAGTCCGGTTTGAGTTTTCAGGGGCGCGGTTGGCGATGGGAAAAAATTTAATCTACAAGCTGACCTATCTTTGGCGGCTTTTCGGCACCGCAGTCAGTTTCACGGCCTTCGGCGTCGGCGGGTTTCTGCTCTGGGTGCTGGTATTTCCGCTCCTGTCGGTCTTACCCGGCAGCCGCCGGGAGCGGATCAAACGCGGCCAGCACGTGGTGCATTACAGTTTTTATGTGTTCATCGGCCTGATGCACCAGATCGGCATCATGACTTATGAGATCGTCGGGCTCGAAAAATTGAACCGGCCAGGCCAATTGATCATCGCGAACCATCCGACGCTGGTCGATATCGTGTTTCTGATCAGCCGGGTCAGGGAAGCCAGCTGCATCGTGAAGGCGTCGCTCTGGCGCAATCCGGCCATGCGCGGGCCGATTTTGAATGCGGGTTACATCAGCAACGGCGATCCCGAACAGATGATAGAGGAATGCGTGAACTGGCTGCGCGCGGGCGGCTCGATGATCATTTTTCCGGAAGGCACCCGTTCGGTGCCCGGCAAGCCTTACCGCTTTCAACGCGGGGCCGCCGCGATCGCCTTGCAGGCCGGAAAAATCGTCACGCCGGTCACTCTGTCCTGTTATCCGAGCACCTTGACCAAGGCCGAGCCGTGGTACAGCATTCCTTACCGTCAGCGTTTTCATCTGGCGATGCATGTCGGCGAGGACATCCCGCTGGAACCGTTTCAGCAGATTGAACCCAAATCGATCGCGGTGCGCCGTTTGAATCAGTTTTTACAGGATTATTTTACCGAACAGAGAGAAATCTATCAGAACCATGGAAAATGAATTGAAACAATTGATCATCGAGACGCTGGACCTGGAGGATATCGGCGTCGATGACATCGACAGCGATGCGGCGCTGTTCAACGAAGGGCTCGGGCTCGATTCGATCGACGCGCTCGAACTGGGCCTCGCGATCCGAAAAAAATATAATGTTAAAATCAACGCCGAAAAAGAAGACGTGACGAAAATATTCGCCTCGATTTCCGCCTTGGCCAACTATATTCAAACCGCGCGCAGTTGAGAAAATGATGGAAAATCGTGAACAAATTTTGGCGGCCATTCAGGGCTTGATGGTCGAGATGTTTGAATTGGACAAAGAGGACATTACGCTGGAGGCGCGGCTGTATCAAGACCTCGATTTCGACAGCATCGATGCGGTCGATATGATCGTCAGGCTGAAGGAAATAACCGGCAAGGCGGTCAAGCCGGAGGATTTCAAAACGGCGCGCACGATCGGCGATGTGGTCGAGGCGGTTTATAAGATGGTCAATGCATAGGGGAAAGCTCCAAGGCGAGAGGTGAAACAAGATTGCATGCGTCCATTGATCAACATCGTCATAGGTCTTTTGACTATCGCCTATCCCTTCGCGGTCTATTTCGGCATCCAGTATTTCGAACCGTGGAAAATCGCCGCAGTTTTGATAGGCTTGTTGATGATCAGACAGGCTTTCGGCGGCTTCAAGGCACTAGGCGGCCGGCTGATAGTGATCGCCGGTATGATCTTTTGCGCGCTCGCGATCTGGCGCAACGATCCGATTACCCTGCGATTTTATCCGGTCATGATGAATGGCGCGTTGCTGACGCTGTTTACCTGGAGTCTGTTCCATCCGCCGACCGTGATCGAACGTCTGGCCCGCCTGCGTCATCCGGACCTGCCGCCTTCGGGCGTTGCTTATACGCGGCGTGTGACCCAGGTCTGGTGCGGCTTTTTCATGCTGAACGGCGGCATCGCGTTGGCGACCGCATTATGGAGCAGTTTCGAAATCTGGAGTTTATACAACGGCCTGATAGCTTATTTGCTGATGGGCACTTTGTTTGGCGGCGAATACCTGGTGCGGATCAGAACACAAAAGCATGTGGAATAATTTGATTTTGCTGTCAACGTGCGGCATCGAAGTGATGCAGGACCCGGTGCCGATCGCACGCCATCAGGGGATGCTGTATCGGAGTGATCAATTCGCTAAGGCGGTCGGCACTTGGGCGCATACATTGCGGAGAGAACCCGATCGGCGTTATGCGTTATATACGCAGGATGCCTATCCGTTTGCGGTACTGTTGTTCGCGCTGCTGCATGCCGGCAAGGAAGTCTGGATTTCCGGCAACAATCTGCCCGAAACCGCGCGGCAACTGCGTCTTGAACGATGCCGACTGCTGGGCGACTGGCCGGATGATCCTTTCGATGCGGATTTACTGACGACAGAAGGCTCGGATAGCCGTCTTACGGCTCTCGCTATGGATGTTCCCTGCATCGTCCTGTTTACCTCGGGTTCCTCGGGGCCGCCGAAAGCGGTGCCGAAAACCCTGCGCCAGTTACAGGCCGAAATTGATATGCTGGAAAGTCTTTGGGGAGGCTTGCTGGAAGATGCATGTATTGCGGGCACGGTCAGTCATCAGCATATCTATGGCCTGTTGTTCAGGGTGTTATGGCCGCTGTCGGCGGGGCGCTGTTTCCATAGCCCAATGTTTTTGAGCCCCGAAGCGCTCTTGGCTGATGGCGATGCCGCCAAGACTTGCTGGATCGCGAGTCCCGGCCATCTGAAGCGACTCGACGAGCAATCGCCCTGGCAGGGTATCGCCGGCCTTGCGGCGATTTTTAGCTCAGGCGGCCCCTTGCCAGCGGAAGCGGCCCGGCAAATCTTCACTGCCAGCGGCCGCAAGGTGATCGAAGTTTACGGCAGCACCGAGACCGGCGGCATTGCCTGGCGGCAGGCGTCCGGGCAGATCGACGCGTCGTGGCAGCCGTTTGCGGATATCCGGATCCAATGGATAGCCGACAGGCCCCATCTTTATTCGCCTTATTTGACCGCTCAGGACGGCCTGCCGTTGGATGATCGTCTGACCCAACTGGATGACGGCCGCTTTCTGCTGCACGGAAGGCAGGACCGTATCGTCAAGATCGAAGAGAAAAGGCTGTCGCTGACCGCCCTGGAGCAGCGTCTTCAGGATACGCACTGGATTGCCGAAGCCTACGCGTTGGTGCTGGCCCGTCACCGGGATGTGGTCGCGATCGCGGCGGTCTTGAATGATAGTGGCGCGGCACAGCTTCAGGAGCAGGGTAGAAACGCGCTGATCAAACAATTGCGTAGCGTCCTTGCCGACAGTTTCGACGCGGTGACGCTGCCCAGAAAATGGCTGTTCGTGAACTCAATTCCGCTGACCACGCAAGGCAAAGTGAACCAGGAACTTTTGACCTCGCTGATGAATACCGATACCCGGAGCCTGCCGAGAGTGCTGGCCGCCGAAATGGATGTGGCCTGTGTGCGCCTCAGGATCAAAGTGCCGAAGGAGCTCAGTTATTTTCCTGATCATTTTCCGGAATTTCCGTTATTGCCGGGCGTGGTGCAGATCGGCTGGGCGGAGCATTTCGGCAAGATTTTTTTTCCGGTCACCGCGCCTTTTTCGCATATGGAAGTGATCAAGTTCGGCAAGATGATCCGTCCGGATGACGAACTGGAATTAAGCCTGGAATGGCGTGAAGCTTCCGGCAAATTGGTTTTCCAATACAGCAGGGGAGCCGAGCCCTACAGTTCCGGGCGCCTGGTCTATGGAGCCGAGTCTTGAAAACCTGCCTCATCATCCCCGTTTACAACCATGAACAGGCGCTGCCGCATGTGGTCGCGGCGATCAAGCCTTTCGGCTTGCCTGGCTTTTTGATCGATGACGGCAGTTCTAAGATTTGCCGGGAGGTGCTCGAAGATTGCGCCCGCCGTGAAGCCGATTGGCTGACCTTGATCGTCCGCGCCGACAACGGCGGCAAGGGCGCGGCGGTGCTCGACGGCTTCCGGGCTGCGACCGCGCAAGGCTTTACCCATGCCTTGCAGATCGATGCGGACGGCCAGCATCAAATCGAAGACATCCCGCGCTTTTTGGAGGCGAGCCGGCAGCACCCGGAGGCGTTGATCGCAGGCCAGCCGGTCTTCGGCAAGGAGGCGCCGCTTAGCCGCCAGTATGGCCGCCAGTTCACCAATCTCTGGGTCTGGATCAATACCTTGTCACTGGCGATCGGCGATGCGATGTGCGGCTTCAGGCTGTATCCGCTGGCGGCGGTCGAACGGCTCTGCGCAAACGCCAAGATCAGCCGGCGCATGGATTTCGATATCGACATCATCGTCAGGCTGTACTGGCAGGGTGTGTGGGTGATCAATCTGCCGACCCGGGTCAGTTACCCGCTGGACGGCGTCTCGCATTTTCGGCTGTGGCGCGACAATCTGATGATCTCGAAAATCCACGCGCGGTTGTTTTTCGGCATGCTGGCGCGCCTGCCTCGCCTGATTCCGAGGCATTGGCGATGAAAAAACCGCACTGGGCGGAGATGGGCGAGTACAGCCTGGTCTGGGGTATGCGTCTGCTGCTGTGGATTTATCGCTTCGGCGGGCGTCCTATCGTGCAGTGTTTTTTGTATCCGGTGGTCGCTTACTACTGGCTGGTGAACCGGCGGGGCAGAGCCGCGAGCCGCGATTATCTGCGCCGTGTCGCAGGGTTCTCGGCGGATTTGCAAGTGAGCGGCGGCTTGCTGGACAGCTTTCGGCATTTCATGACCTTCGCGGAAGCGATACTCGACAAACTGGCGGCTTGGTCCGGACTGATTGCGCTTGGCGATGTCGAATGCCTGGGGCGTGAAGCGTTACAGTCGTGGCTCGAACGTGGGCAGGGCGTGTTGCTGCTCGGCTCGCATCTGGGCAATCTGGAAGTCTGCAGGGTGCTTGCGAATCTCAAAAAAGACATTCGGATCAATGTGCTCGTGCATACCCGGCATGCCGAAAAATTCAGCGAGCTGTTGAGCTATTACAACGACGCGAGCCGGCTCAATCTGATCCAGGTCACTGAAATTAGCGCGGCTACCTCGATGCGGCTGGCGGACAAGATCGATCAGGGAGAGATCGTGATCGTCGCGGCCGACCGGACGCCGGTGAACAATCAATATCGTGTCGCGGAGGCCGATTTTTTAGGCGCCAAGGCGTTTTTTCCGGAAGGCCCGTTCATTTTGGCGGCGTTGTTGAAATGTCCGGTTTTGACGGTATTTTGCCTGAAGCGACGCGGCAAGTATGTCATTTATTTCGACCCTTTCAGCGGCGGCCTCAGGTATCCGAGAAAGCAGCGCGAGCAGGCATTACAGGAAACAATCCAGCGCTACGCGAACCGTTTGCAGGCCTATTGTCTGCAGGAGCCGTTGCAATGGTTTAATTTTTACCCGTTTTGGCACAAGGAATCATGAAGTTGTTATACCGATTAGAGGATGATTCGATTCATGCTCTTGCAGGTTGGGTTTACTGGATAAGAACGGCGGCGATGGCCTTGGAGTTGCCGCGATGAAAGGGGGCTTAATCAGCAAAACCGTCATTTTTGACGGCCATCCGCTCAGTATCGAAGACATCGGCCGGATTACGCACAGGCAGGCATTCGCCGAATTGAGCCGGGCGCCGGCCTTCGTCGATCGTATCGATAAAGGCGCGCGCTTCATCGAGACGCTGTTAAATGAGCAAGGCTTCGTCTATGGCGTGACGACCGGCTTCGGCGATTCCTGCACCATTCCGATTCCGCTCGAATGGGTCAACGAACTTTCAAGGCATCTGTACACCTTCCACGGCTGCGGCCTCGGAGAGCATTTCAGCGCCGAAGAAACCCGCGCGATTCTGGCCGTGCGCCTGAACAGCCTCGCGCAAGGCTACTCAGGAGTCCGTTACCTGCTGCTCCTGCGTCTGGCCGCTCTGCTCGAACATGACATCCTGCCGTTGATCCCGAAGGAAGGCTCGGTCGGCGCGAGCGGCGACTTGACGCCGCTGTCCTATGTCGCGGCGGTCTTGGCCGGCGAGCGCGAGGTGTTGTATCAGGGCGAGCGCCGCCATGCCGGCGAGGTCTTCACGACGCTTGGCATCGAGCCTTTGGTGTTGAAACCGAAGGAAGGCCTCGCGATCATGAACGGCACCGCGGCGATGACCGGCGTGGCCTGTCTGGCTTATCGGCGGGCGGAATACCTTTCGCGCCTGGCGACTCGAATCACCAGCCTCGCCTCGATCGCATTGGCAGGCAATGCCTATCACTACGACGAAAAACTGTTCACGGTCAAACCGCATCCCGGCCAAAATCGTGCGGCCGGCCGTATCCGCGCCGATTTGCAGTTGACCGAAGCCGCTCCGCGCCACGACACCCGCCTGCAGGACCGCTACTCGTTACGCTGCGCCCCGCATGTGATCGGCGTCCTCGAAGACGCACTCCCCTGGCTGCGCCAGTTTATCGAAAACGAACTGAACAGCGCGAACGACAACCCGATCATCGACGCGGAAGGCGAACATGTGCTGCACGGCGGCCATTTCTACGGCGGCCATATCGCCTTCGCGATGGACAGTATGAAGGCCGCGGTCGCCAATCTGGCCGATCTGTTGGACCGGCAAATGGCGCAGTTGATGGATACTAAATTCAATCAGGGTCTGCCGGCTAACCTGTCCGGCGCGAGCGGCCCCGCCGCCGGCCTGAACCATGGCTTCAAGGCCGTGCAGATCGCGGTCTCGGCCTGGACTGCCGAAGCCCTCAAACTGACCATGCCCGCCAGCGTCTTTTCGCGCTCGACCGAATGCCACAACCAGGACAAGGTCAGCATGGGCACGATCGCGGCCCGGGACTGCATCCGCATCATCGAACTGACCGAACAGGTCGCCGCCGCTATGCTGCTGGCGGCGGTGCAGGGCGTGGAACTCAGAGGCGGCCTGGAGGCGTTGAGTCCTGCTGTCGTCCGCACGCTGCAGCAGGTGCGCGAACGGAGCCCGTTTTTGAGCGAAGATAGAGGTCTCGAAAAGGAATTGCGTTGGATGGTGGAGTCGATACGAGATCAGGGTTTGCTTTTATACGGCACCGAGTAAGACGGGAGTCACTCATCCCGTTCCGCATTATGCTAAGGGGTTAGAGAAGCCAGGCTGCCGGCTAGCTGCCTGCTGAATTCCTCTAGGGTTTCGCTCAATGCCTTGACCGTATCGGCATGGCCAGTACCGGCCTGATGGCGGTCAATCCTGGCTTGGCCGTGCTTGAGTAGGCGATGGCTTTTATCGTCCATGATCGACCAGTTTACCCGTAGTTCGGCGGTTTGCGCGGCGTTCGTTTCGAAGCGCGCGATGTCGATGATCACATGAAAATCCATGTCGCCGTAGGCGCTCCACGGATAGGCTTTGATGATGTCGTTTTGCAGCAGAACGGACAGGTTTTGCGCCAGCGTTTCGGTGATCGCCTCCTTTAACGGCGCGGCCCATTGGTGGAATTCGCTCGATGTGATGCTGTTGTCGCCGGTGCGGGTGACGAGCTGCTTGCGTTCGAGCAGCGCGGGCACGGTGACCGGGCCGATGCCGATCAGCCGTTTCGGGGCTTTGGATGGAGAGGATTGCGCCGGGAGGCTTAAGGGGCTCAGTACATAGAAATGCGTTTCCGGCGTCGCGGCGCAGGCGGATAGCAGCCATATGGACAGGAAGGGTAGGGTGGATAAGCGCAGCGCATCCACCAAAACCGCCGAGGTGGATGCGCTTTGCTTATCCACCCTACATATCAACTTATTCATCGTCTTTACCGCGTAGTAGTGCTTCCGGGTGTTGTTCCAGATAATCGGTCAGTTGCTTGACCGAATTGGCCGATTGATTCAATTCCAGCAGCAGTTTGTCGATCTCATGGCGCGTGGTCGAGCCCGGTTCGAGAGAGCGTAGCAGCTGGTCGGCCGATTGCAGCGATTTATCGGCGCTGCCCATCGTTTGCTTGGCATCGGTCAGCATGCCGTTGGCCGCCTTCGAGGTGACTTGCAGCGATTTCAGGGTGCTGTTCATTTCGGTAGTCAATTCATTGAGCGGCAGTTTGGCGATCTTGTCCATGATCGTCTGCGCCGCATGCGTGAACTGATCGAGCGAGCTCGGGATGGTCGGGAATTCCTGATAAGTGCTGTTGTTTGAGTGCAAGGCGACTTTGCTGTTCGGATGAAAATCGAGATCGACCAGGAGTTGGCCGGTCAACAGGCTGCCGGTTTGCAGTTGCGCGCGCAGGCCCTTGCTGATCAGACGTGACATCATGTCCTTATTGCTGACGTTCGGCTGCTTGTTGATTTCCTTGATCCGGTCCGGCTCCAGGTCGACCGTGACCGGAATCCGGATGTCCGCGGTCTTGGCGTCCAGTTCCAGGCTGATGCCGGTGACCGCGCCGATCGGTATCCCGCGCAGCTGCACCGGCGCGCCTTCGGTCAGGCCGCGCACCGAGCCGTTGAAATACATCACATATTTGAGCGTGTTGCGGTATTCGATCTGGGTCGATTGCTCGTAGGTGTCGTAGAGGTGGAACATCGCATATTCCGGTTTCACATCCTTGACCGTATCGTCAGGAGGTGTGCGGAAGGCGATACCGCCGCTCAGCATCGAGACCAGCGGGCCGGTGCGGACTTTGAAGCCATCCGCGCCCGCCGATAAATCGATGCCGCTGTCTTTCCAGAAGCGGGTGTTTTTGCGCACGAATTGATCGTAAGGGGCCTTGATGAAGATGACCAGACGGATCGAGTCGGCATGGACCGAGAGTTCCTGAGTCAACACCTCGCCGACCGGAATGCCGTGAAAATTGATCTGTGTGCGGGGGCCGAGCGAGCCGAGGTTTGCCGTTTCGAGCACGAATTGCCTGCCTTTGGCCTCGGTCTTCAGCACCGGCGCCGCGGGCAGGCCGGTGAAATGATGCTGATGCGGGCCGTCGCCGGGTTTGACTTCGATATAGGCGCCGGAAATCAGCGTATTCAGCCCCGAAATGCCGGCCAGACCCACTTGCGGGCGCACGACCCAGAAGCTGGTGTTTTGGTTCAGGTAATTTTCGGCGGTGTGGTGCATCTGCGCGGTGACCTGGATCGTTTTCGCATCCTGATTGATGTTGATGTCGGTGACCTTGCCGATTTCGACATCCAGATAACGAATCTTGGTCTTGTCGATTTCGAGTCCTTCGGCGGTCGGAAAATCGATCGTGATCACAGGGCCTTTTTCGGAGGCCGATTTATAGATCAGCCAGCCGCTGACGATGAACGCGCAAATCGGCAGCAGCCAGACCAGAGGCAACTCGGCCTTCTTGTTCAGCGACGTGTCTTGGGTTTCGTAGGAAAATTCGTCGTTCATCAAATTTTTTGATTATCCCAAATCAGGCGGGGGTCGAAATTCTTGGCCGCAAACAGCGTGATTACGACGACCGAGGCAAAGGCGGTCGCGGCGGGGCCGGCAAGGACCTGGGCGACACCGCCGAGATCGACCAATGAAATCAGGATCGAAATCATGAAGATGTCCAGCATCGACCAGCGGCCGACGAAGGCGATGATCCGGTACATCAAGGTCCAGCGGCGCGCGTTGACCTGCCAGCGGTAAAACACGCAAAGCCAGAGCAGGCTCAGGCCGATCAGTTTCAACAGCGGCACCAGTATGCTCGCGATGAAAACCAGGATCGCGATCGGCAGCATATCGCCTTCGATCAGGGTCAAAATGCCGCCGAGGATCGTATGCGTCTCGCCGACGCCGAATTGGGTCACGGTCATGATCGGATAAATATTGGCCGGAACATACAGCGCATAGCCGCAGAGTAAAAACGCCAGCGTACGTTGTAGGCTGTTCGGGATGCGCGCATGCAGCGAACTGCCGCAGACAGGGCAGGGCCTTGATGCCGCACCGCGCTGCGCGAGCGCGCCGCACTCGTCGCAGCGGATCAAGCCTTGCCGTAGCGCACTGGGCAGAGACTTCATGCCGGTTTCCGGCGCAAGGCGTCGATGCGCCGCCAAAACAGCGCGGAATCGAGGCTGCCGGCCAGGGTGACCGCGACCAGCAGCAGGCCGACAAACGCATACAAGCCCATGCCGAAGCGCAGGTCGGCCATCGATGACAACTTGACGCAGGCGACAATGATACCGAGCGTATAGACCTCGAGCATCGCCCATTCGTCGAGATGTTGCAGCCAGCGCATCCACTGCGCCAGGTTACGATTCGGCCGATTCAAATAAAGATGCGCGCTGATCGCGAGTGTCAACAGGATGTTCACCAGCGGAAACAGCATGCTGGACAGAAACACCAGGGCCGCGACCGCCCACATATGTTCAGCGTAGAGCGCCATCACGCCGGAAAACAGAATGCCGTCTTTCGTATTGCCGAGGAATTTGATGCCGAGCAGCGGCAGGCAATTAGCCGGGATGAACAGCAGCAGGCCGGTGATCGACAGGGCCAGGCTGCGTTCGATGCTGTTTTTTTGCGCGCGCTGCAACAGAAAGCCGCAGCGCGGGCAATGCGCCTTGTCGCCAGAGTCGAGCGCTGCCGGTTTCAGCAGCGCATCGCATTCCGGGCAGGCTTCCAGTTGCAGCCTAGGCTGGGCGCGCATCGGCGATAACCCGTGTTACCACTGCGACTCGCCGGTTTCCGGATCGTACATTTCATGGAAAATCTTATGCCGGTTCGCTTTCAATTCCTCGATCGTCGGTGAATTGCTCATCGCGCGCGAAATCGCCAGCTTCATCGCCTCATAATTGGTCCGGTACAGATCTTTCCGGTCCAGGTCCGGATTGGTCGCGCATTCCGGCGCGATCCAGACCATCGCGATGATGCACAGATCGTTGGCCTGATCGGCCGGCAGCACACCGTCGATCACGCTGTCCAGCACCGCATCGGCAATCGCCGATTGCACCGGGCCGCCGAGCAGATTCACATACGCCGATGATTTGATGGTCACTTTCGGCACCATCAAGGTGGCCGGACGTACCTGCTGGTTGCAGGCGCGAATCGCGAACATCCGGGTATGACCCTCGGTTTGGCCCATCAAATTTGCAAACGCATGGCCGGCAGGCCCCTGTACATGGCCGATCAGAATTTCGGGCATCGCGTCGGTGCCTTGACCTTCGCTGGAAAATACGGTGGCTTCGCCGGTTCTGAACCAAATTTTATCTGACATAACAAATCCGCTAAGTTGAGCTGAGAAACGCCCATTCTATGACGGATGGAGGAGGGCGGCAATATAGGATGAGAAAGCGCGGGGCAAATAGAGTGCTAGCGATAAATTCCATAGACAATGACAAAAGGCTTGAAATGCGGCCGGGGCGACATGGTGCACTTGCTTATAGATTTTTCTATGGGATTGCTGGATTTTATTGTGAACAAGATCTAAAAAGTAAGTAATTTTACTGGATATGGAATTATAAAAAACGCTAGACTTGGGTGCGGGTAAAAAAAAGTGGTAAGTACAAGCATAATTTGTTTAGCGCATAAAAAACGCTTTTGGGCGCCTTATAGTGGAATCCAGTCGTAATCGATACCGCGCATCATTATTGCCAGCAAGCGCCAAAGGCTGGCAGCTATTCGGCTTAAATACAGAATGTGAAATTTGATTGCCATCTCGGAATTAGATAGTTCTAATTTGAATCACTAACGGAAGCATATTTATGTTTCCATCTGGAGTGCTTTTCTATGTATGAAAAATTCCCAGCGGTTGAAGAAGGGAGCAAGGTTGAAAAATCAGCAATGCAGAACTTAATAGCCAATTCGGCAATGTCTTTAGCAAATGAAGCAATGGCCTTCGGAATTTGCATTGGACGTATCGGATTTCTGCTGCCTGCCTCCCATTATTGTGAAGTCATCGATCATGCATCAATTGAACCATTGCCAAACCCCGCTCCGTGGATAAACGGCGTGCTGAATTTGCGCGGAAATGATGTGCCGGTTTTCGATTTACACGTGGCGATCAGTGAGGATCTGCCGGATCCGGATAATAGATGCCTATGCCTGATTGGCGAAGGTGATAAAGCCGCAGCTTTATGGATAGACGGGGTTCCGGAAGTCAAAGGCAGTGCATTATTTCCGCCCGTCAAAGATCTAGCGAAGCTACCGGTGCTTCAATATACCGATAATGCTAAGCAACGCGGCCTGGTTTGGTTCAAAATGAATTTTGACGATTTATTTGAGGCATTAGGCAGTCAGCGTTGTGGATCGGAAGGAGTTGATGTTTGACTCAGGCGACATAGAGCCCATCGGAAAACGTCAGCTATAGCCACTCTGTTTTAACGCTACCATTTTGTACATGCATCGTAACTGATTTAACCAAAGTCGATCATGCACGTTGTCATCTAACGGCAGATCGCCAATGGATCCACAGGCTCGAATGAGCCGCCATAAAAAAGCAGGCCGTCAGCGTGTCGTGGGCGGATTTAAGAAGTCTGGTTTAAAAACTCATTTTAATGGCTAGGAATTTTTTGTGTTTAAGCTAAAATAAATTTTGGGTGTGTCTACCTTATTTAAGGCTTAATGCGGGTTCAACCTAAAGGTCAATCTTCGCCCTCGCTGGACTTGGCTCTATCTCAATAATGTGTATCGAAATACGTCAAAACTTTTTATTTGACTCTTAAAGGTGATGCTATGTCAATGCGGAAAATATTATTCTGTTACGCATCTACAACAGAAGTCTCGTATCAAAAAAATACATTGGAAAGCGCAAATTATATTTTAGTTTGCGCTAACAACCGTAAAGACGTTATTAATAAAGCTAAATTAGAAAAGCCTGACCTTATTTATATGGATATCATGACACTAGAGGAAAAATTTTATCAAATCGTGATCGCCTTACAAAACGACCATGAAACAAAAAATATTCCGATTATTTTTTTTAGCGACAAACATCAACTAGCGAATCGTATTTGGGCTCAGTTACAGGACGCGAGAAGCCTGAGAGTTAAATTTAACGAAGAACTCATGGCCGCGAAAATGAGTCCAGTTTAAATTATTTGGCATTGCAAAAAATTCAAACTGAATTCGTAGCACTAAATAAACAGGTATTGATGACTTTATCAGTCCTTGATTGTGTGGCTCGACAGAAAATAGGCAGGTCAAACTTTTGTTGGGCGCTTAGTCATCTTAAACAAGAAAGGGTATGTTTATGTATATGAAAAATATCGCATTAACCTCGGAATCGGCCGTTAACTCGGAGGCTTTCAACACGCTATTGGATAGACGGAGTTCTGATGCCGTCGGTTTATTAGGGAAACAAGATGCCTTCACGGCGATGGCTGAATCAATCGTTCAACCTAATATAAGAAGAAAGCAAGAACTTCTTAAAAAAAATGAACTTAAAATTGTCGTTGCAGGCAATGTGGGCTCCGGTAAGTCTACCTCCATAAAAGCAATTAGTGAAATACCTGTCATCTCTACCGAGACAAGAGCCACTGAAACCGACGCCTTGCACCGTAAAGAAACAACGACTACCGCCATCGATTATGGAGTCGCCCATATTGAAAACACCAAACTTCATATTTATGGCGCGCCAGGGCAAAGGCGTTTTGACTTTATGTCCGATATTTTGTGCAAAGGCGCCAGTGGCATGATTGTGATGATTGATAATGGGTGTCTGAACCCGTTAACTGAAATCGACTATTATCTCAACCAGCATGGTCACTTTTTGGCAAGCTCATCAGGAGTCATAGCGATTACTCATTTTGATGACAATAACACACAAACCAGCTTACTGGATTATCATACCTATATTCTAAAAAATGGATTCACTTGTCCGGTCATGTTGCTTGATGCCAGAAATAAACAGGAGGTTGAAAAAGTCTTGTTTAAATTACTTTTACAAATCAGGAATTCCAAGAACGGTAAAATCTAAGGCGCATTAGCGCAACGCAGCGGCACACCTTTGAATTGGCGGATTAGCCTAAATCAGTCGTTCACCCCATTGACAGGGTCTAAAGCTCAGTTCCCAAATTTTTTCGCGGTATTTCCCTGATGGTCCGGGCAGAGGAAACTATCCCGAGGCCCGCAACATTCAGCACGCGCATCCGCGTCCATATGAAACCGATCGGAGAATGGCGGAATGGGGTGGTCGTAAATAAGTCGAGGCGGTCGATAAGCTGATTGACATGGTGTGATAAGATGGCGCGTTCATTTTTCATTCAGCCCCATGGGTCGATACTGTCGTATCAGCCATTTTTTGTCCGATCATGCCGTATAAATATTTAGCGCCGCTGTTTTCGACCACTTTGCTCTATCTGGTGTTTTACCTGATCAGCACGTTCAAGTTCGATGTGCAATTGCAAACGGTGGCGATTCCGTACGACTTTTTATTACAGTTGTTTGTGGCTTATATGCTGTTTGCCTGCTCGCGGCGGCTATGGATATTTTTGGTGCTGCAAACCTTGCTGGCCGGCGTTTTATACATCGGCAATGCAGTCAAAATCTCGTTTTTCGGCGGTCCGATCATGCCGGACGATGTGTTTGCGTTGCGTTCTTTGCTGTTGATTCTGGACGGCTGGCGCTTTTTCGCGGCGGCGATCCCGTTGGCGGCGATTGCGAGCTTATTCCTGTTCAATTTCACGATGCGGCACTGGAGCGCTTATCTGGCCAGTTTGGCTGCGATTCTGATCGGCATGACGGTCGTTTATCAGCCGGCGATGATCGTGGAGCCGCTCGATAAACATTTCGGCAATTCGGTTTGGGATCAGCGTTCGAATTATCTTTGGCACGGCGCGACGATGTACAGCCTGCAGGAAGGCTCGCGTTATTTTCTGATGGCCGATGTGCCGCCGGACATGGACGAGGCACAGGAAGCGGCGCAAAATTTGCTGTCCGCACAAATGCCAGAGGATCATGCCGGCAAAACGTTCACGCCGCGCAATGTGCATCTGGTGCTGCTCGAATCGTTTTGGGATCCGAACGGCCTGAAAAAAGCGCACTACAAACAGAATCCTTTGGCCCCGGATTTTCGCAAACTCTGGAAAAGCGCCGATTATGCGCATGCGATGGCGCCGGTCTTCGGCGGTTACACGGCCAATTCGGAATTTGAAGTGCTGTGCGGTTTTCCGGTCGTGAAAGACAATGTCAAATTCGAGCGCCAGTTATTGAATCAGGCGCCCTGTCTGCCGCATATATTGGCCGACAAAGGCTATAAGACGACCGCTTCGCATCCGAACGTGCCGGTATTCTGGAATCGGGTCAATGCGTATGAACGGATGGGCTTCCAGACCTATTGGTCGCTCGGTGATTTCATGCAGGACGACATGAACCGGGAGTTCCTGTCCGATGTGTCTCTGTACCGGCAAGTGCTGGACAAAATCAAACCCGCTCTCGAAGCCAAACAGCCGATCCTCGATTACATCGTGACTTATTTCGGACATTGGAATTATCCGCTCAGCGAAAGCCGCCCGTTCAAAGTCTCCTCGCCATCGCCGGTCGAGGAAGTCACCACCTATGCGAATACGGTGTATTACAAATCGCGGGAGTTGATGGGTTTCATCGCCGAGATGCAGAAACGCGACCCGGACGGCATCATCGTCCTGTTCGGCGATCATCTGCCGTTTTTGGGCGAGAATTTTGCGGGCTATGTCGATTCGGGCGTACTGGCGACGAACCGCAGCGAATTTACGCCGGAGATGTTCAAGTTCTATGTCAGCACGCCGATGCTGATTCTGAATGGCCGCAAAGGGCCGGTCAAAGCCGGCAGTCTGCCGCTGTACCAGGTGCCGGCGTTGATACTGAAACTGTTGAATTACGACGAGCCCGCGATCATGGATTACACGCAGCCTGTCAAGGGCATGCGCATCCGCCCTTTGCCGGGGTTGCATTTCGATCTGCTCGATGACGGCAAGATCGAAGTCTGCAAGGAGCCGCCTTATAACGAAACCTGCCAAAAATCGGCCGAATGGCTGCGCAACGTGAATATCGTCAGCAACGACCTGTTCATCGGCCGGCAGGAAACGCGGCCCGAACATCCGCCGCAGCCGGACGTGCAGGCGTTTGTCGGGCCGCCTGAACGAGGTGCGGTTCCTCATTAGTTGGCGTCGCTACGGATGCGCGATCACCACCCATCTCCGCGCTCTACATTACGTGCGTCAGGAACTTTTGCCGTTCAAAATAAAATTTATTGGCGCCTGAGAGTCGATATTGACTTCGAGTGCGGCAAATTTTGTAATGGAAATCCCGACAACTAAAGATTGTCCCTGGAACAATGCGTAGAGCAGCCTGCCTGTTGTATAGTATTGCGATTTTTAGCCATCATTTTCTGGCTAAAATAGCCGAATACTAAAACGAACAGGGACTGAATAAACATGCTCACTGGCGAAATTCGCAGCCAAATCGACTCAATCTGGAACGCCTTTTGGTCCGGCGGAATCTCCAACCCGCTGGAAGTCATCGAACAAATCACCTATTTGCTGTTCCTGCGCCGGTTGGACGAACTGCATACGCTGGAAGAAAATAAGTCGAATCGCCTCGGCAAGCCGATGGAGCGGCGCATTTTTCCGGAAGGCAACGACGCCAGGGGCCGCGACTACAACGACCTGCGCTGGTCCCGCTTCAAGAACTTCGCCCCGGCCGAGATGCACACGGTGGTCGGCGAACATGTGTTTCCCTTCCTGCGCACGATGGGCGGCGATGACTCCACCTATTCGCACCACATGAAGGACGCGCGCTTCACGATACCGACGCCGGCGCTGCTGGCGAAAGTCGTGGACATGCTCGACCATATCCCGATGGAGGATCGCGACACCAAGGGCGACCTTTACGAGTACATGCTCGGCAAGATTGCGGCGGCGGGGCAAAACGGCCAGTTCCGCACGCCGCGCCACATCATCCGGCTGATGGTCGAATTGACCGCACCTACCACGAAGGACGTGATTTGCGACCCGGCCAGCGGCACCTGCGGCTTTCTGGTCGCGGCCGGCGAATACCTGCGTGAAAAGCATCCGGAAATTCTGCGCGACGCCACATCCCGCGAACATTTTCATCAAGGCATGTTCCACGGCTACGACTTCGACAATACCATGCTGCGCATTGGCAGCATGAATATGGCATTACATGGTGTCGATAATCCGGACATCCGCTATAAGGATTCCCTGGCGCAGGACCATGCCGGCGACGAAGAAAAATACTCGCTGATTCTCGCCAATCCACCGTTCGCTGGGTCGCTGGATTACGAAAACACCGCGAAAGACCTGCTGGCCATCGTCAAGACCAAGAAAACCGAACTGTTGTTTCTGGCGCTGTTCCTGCGCCTGCTGAAACCCGGCGGCCGCGCGGCGGTCATCGTGCCGGATGGCGTGCTGTTCGGTTCCTCGAAGGCGCACAAGCAATTGCGGCAAATGCTGGTCGAGGAGCAGAAGCTGGACGCTGTCATTTCGCTGCCGTCCGGCGCCTTCAAGCCCTATGCCGGCGTTTCGACCGCTATACTAATTTTTACCAAGACCAACTCCGGCGGCACCGACCACGTCTGGTTCTACGACATGAAGGCCGATGGCTGGAGCCTGGACGACAAGCGCCAGCCGCTGTTGGCGGAGGACAAGCTCGGATTGGCGCCGCTGCATACCCTCAGCGCCGAAGAGCATGCCAGGAACAATTTGCCGGATGTGCTGACGCGCTGGGCATTGCGCGACCGCAGCGAGCGGCAACGTGCCCGTACCGAACAAAGTTTTTGCGTGCCCAAGGAGGACATCGCCGCCAATGGTTACGACCTTTCGATCAACCGCTACAAGGAAGTGGTGCATGAGGAAGTCGAACATTTGCCGCCCAAGGAGATTTTGGCGAAATTGGCCAAGCTGGAGGAAGAGATTCAGGCGGGAATGAAAGTGCTTGAGGGTATGTTGGCTTCGGCTCCGCTCAGCCAACGGGACTTGCCGCAATCCTCGCAAACACCACCACCCGCTCCCTGAGCGAAGTCGAAGGGAGGAACTACCATATGCCCTACATATACATCCTCGAATGCGCAGACGGCAGCTACTATACAGGCAGTACCTGGGATTTGCAGCGCCGGTTGTGGGAACACCAGAATGGTCTAGGTGCCAAGCATACTGCCAAGCACCTACCGGTATCGCTGGCTTACTGCGAAGAATGCGAGCGAATCGAAGACGCCTATTCCAGAGAAAAACAGATTCAAGGCTGGAGCCGAAAAAAGAAGCAGGCGTTGATGGCAGGGGATACGAATATGCTGCATCGACTAGCGGAGTGTCGAAATGAGAGTCATTGCCGTAATGTTCCCTTCGACTCCGCTCAGGGAACGGGCTCTAACCAGCCCACACAAACGGCCTCTACTCAGCCAACGGAAATAAGCCCTACCCAGCCAACGGGAACGAGTTCTACTCAGGGAACAGGAAAGAGTTCTACTCGGGGAACGGGCAGTTCTCAATTGACGTGCTCAGATCATCGTTCCGCTCAGTTGACGAGCCCTAGCCAAATTGAAAGCCTCAGCGAGTCCCCCAACCCTAACCGTTCTCAGAGCGAAGCCGATCAATCTTTGAACATTGATGACCGTTCCTTGAGCGGAGATGACCGTCCCCTGAGCGGAGATGACCGTCCCCTGAGCGGAGATGACCGTCCCCTGAGCGGAGATGACCGTCCCCTGAGCGGAGATGACCGTCCCCTGAGCGGAGTCGAAGGGAACAAGGCTGAGGGTAACGCCGCACATATAGCTACATTTTCGAAAGTCTATGAAAAAAGATAAGGGAGTATCAGAATGAGAAGGATGCAACGGCTAAGCGAATGTTGTGATATATCTATGGGGCAAGCTCCAAGCGGAGAGGCGTATAATGCCAATGGTAATGGCTGGCCGCTTATTGCTGGAGCCGGAGATTTTGGCGACCTCTATCCTAATGCAAAGAAATACACAACTGAGGCTTCTCGTTTAAGCAAGCATGGCGACATTATCCTTGGAATACGAGCAACCATTGGTGAAAAAGTCATCGCCGACGGCGAATACTGTCTTGGTCGCGGTGTTGCTGGATTGCGTACCAAAGAGGGTTTGGATTCTCGTTACCTGTGGCATTGGCTCACACATATCAAGCCTATCTTAGCCACCAAAGCAAAGGGGGCAACATTTAAGCAAGTAAACAAAGAGGACATCGGAGAACTTGCAATATCGCTTCCCCCCCTCCCAGAACAACGCCGCATCGCCGCCATTCTCGACCACGCTGATACGCTCAGAGCCAAGCGCCGAGAAGCCTTGGCGCAACTGGACAGCCTTACACAGTCCATTTTCATTGACATGTTTGGTGACCCTTTAACTAATCCTCATGACACAAGAGTCGTCCGTCTTTCAGAGATAACGACAAGAATTACTGATGGCGTGCATCAAAAACCAAATTACACTGATGAAGGTGTTCCGTTTATTTCGGTGAAAGACATTACTACTGGTTTGCTTAAGTTTGATGGGTGTAAATACATCAGCTTAGAGGACCATAAGAAATTCACAAGACGTTGTAAAGCCGAGTATTTAGATATTCTATATACCAAGGTTGGAGCAACTTACGGACGTCCAGCGCTCGTTGATACTGAAAGGGAATTTTCGCTTTATGTAAGTGTTTGCTTAATCAAGCCGGATAGAAAGTTAGTGGATTCGCATTTTCTGAATGCCGCTTTGGGGACTGCAGCAATAAAAAAACAGGCCGATAGCAGAATCAAAGGCATCGGAGTGCCTGACCTTCACCTCGACCAAATACAGAATCTACTAATCCCGCGGCCTTCAATGGGAAAGCAACGTCTATTCGCCGAGCGAGTTGCCACTATACAAAATCAAAAAAATCAGCACCAACAGTCATTGTCTGAGATGGATTCCTTGTTTGCCTCCCTCCAACACCGCGCATTCCGTGGAGAACTGTAAATGAGCAACTTCGCCTTCCTCCAGTCCGAGTGGTCTTTCCTTCACGAAGCGGCTATCAAAGCGGAAGGCATGGCGAACGCCGATCCGCGAACCTCCTGCTTCTACGCCCGGCGCACGCTGGAACTGGCGATGACGTGGTTATATAAGCATGACAGCGGACTGAAGCTTCCGTATCAGGACCACCTGAACGCATTGATTCACGAACCGACTTTTCGGAAGGTAGTCGGCGAGACGCTGTTTATCAAGGCCAAGCTGATTAAGGATTTGGGTAATCTGGCGGTGCATAGCAGCCGTAAGATGATGCCGGCCGATGCACTGGCCGCAACGCGGGAATTGTTCCATTTTTGCTATTGGCTGGGACGGACCTATGGCCAAAAAGCGCGCCCCGACCCCGGCCTGCTGTTCAAGCCATCCTTGTTGCCGGCTGCTGGCACCGTACCACCCCAAACGCTGGCGCAATTGCAAAGGCTGGAAACGCAACTGCACGAGCGCGACGAGAAGCTTTCCAGTCTACTATCGGACAAGGCCGCCCTCGACGAAGAACTGAAAAAACTGCGCGAGGAAGTTGCCGCCGTCAAGAAAGCCAACTCGGCGCGGCCGGACACCCACGACTATTCCGAGGCCGAAACCCGCGATTACTTCATCGATCTGTTGCTAAAAGAAGCCGGCTGGGCGCTGGACAAGCCGCAGGATACCGAGTTCGAAGTCACCGGCATGCCCAATCAACAAGGCAAAGGCTTTGTCGATTATGTGCTGTGGGGCGATGACGGCAAGCCGCTGGGCTTGGTGGAAGCCAAGCGGACGCGGAAGGACGCCAAGGTCGGGCAGCAACAGGCCAAGCTTTATGCCGACTGCCTGGAAACTATGCACGGCCAGCGTCCGATCATTTTCTACTCGAACGGTTACGAACACTGGCTGTGGGATGATGCCAGCCATCCGCCGCGCGCGGTGCAGGGCTTTTACAAGAAGCCCGAACTGGAACTGTTGATTCAGCGGCGCAGCACGCGCAAGAAACTGGCGCAGGCGGTGATTAACCCCGACATCGTCGGACGCTATTATCAGACCCGCGCGATTCGCCGTATCGGCGAAACTTTCGAGATCGATAACCAGCGCAAGGCGTTGGTGGTCATGGCGACCGGCGCCGGCAAGACGCGTACGGTCATCGCGCTGGCCGATGTGTTGATGCGCTGCAATTGGGTCAAGCGCGTGCTGTTTCTCGCCGACCGGGTGGCGCTGGTCAACCAGGCGGTCAACGCCTTCAAGCAGCATTTTCCCGATTCATCACCGGTCAATCTGGTCACCGAAAAGCACGTCGACAGTCGGGTTTGCGTCTCGACTTATCCGACGATGATGGGCTTGATCGACACTTCGACTTCGCTCAGTGCGGGCGGTGGCCTGAGCGGTGGCCTGAGCGGTGGCCTGAGCGGTGGCCTGAGCGGAGTCGAAGGCCAGCGCCGCTTTGGTGTCGGCCATTTCGACCTGATCGTGATCGACGAGGCGCATCGCTCGGTGTATCAAAAATACCGCGCCATCTTCGAATACTTCGACGCGATGCTGGTCGGTCTGACCGCGACGCCGAAGAATGAAATCGACCGCAACACCTACGGCCTGTTCGACCTGGAAACCGGCGTGCCGACCGATGCCTATGCGCTGGACGAAGCCGTCGCCGACAAGCATTTGGTGCCGCCTAAAGCCGTGTCGGTGCCGCTCAAGTTTCAGCGCGAAGGCATCAAGTATGACGACCTCAGCGAAGAAGAAAAGGAGCAGTGGGACGCGCTGGAATGGAACGAGGACGGCACCACGCCGGACACCGTCGATGCCGGAGCCGTGAACAAGTGGCTGTTCAATACCGACACCGTCGATAAAGTGCTGGCGCATCTGATGACCAAAGGGCAGAAAGTGGCCGGCGGCGATCGGCTAGGCAAGACCATCATTTACGCGAAGAACAACGACCACGCCGAATTCATCGCCGAACGCTTCAACGCCAATTATCCGCAATACAAGGGCCATTTCGCGCGCGTGGTGACCTACAAGACCGAATACGCGCAAAGCCTGATTGACGACTTTTCGAACAAGAACAAAATGCCGCATATCGCCATCTCGGTCGATATGCTGGATACCGGCATCGATGTGCCCGAAGTCGTCAATTTGGTGTTTTTCAAGATTGTGCGTTCTAAAACCAAGTTCTGGCAGATGGTCGGGCGCGGGACGCGGCTTTGCCCGGATTTATTCGCGCCGGGACAGGACAAGCAGTTTTTTTACCTGTTCGACTATTGCCAGAATCTGGAATTTTTCAGCCAGAATCCGGAGCATATCGACGGCTCGGCCAGTGAACCTCTCGGCGCTCGGCTATTCAAGGCCCGGTTGGAGATGATTGCGGAGTTGGACAAGAAGTTGTCTGCCAGGAAACAGATCGCTGAGCAGGCGGATTACCTGCTCAATGAAACCCAGTTGCGGGAGGAACTGGCCGCTTTTCTGCACCAAACCGTCACGGCTATGAACCTCGATAACTTTGTCGTGCGGCCGCAACGTAAAGCGGTGGAAAAGTATGCGGAATCCGAGACGTGGCAGAATCTCTCCAGCGAAGACTTCAACGAGCTGGCGCAAAACGTGGCCAACCTGCCCACGGAACTGGCGGACGAGGACGAAGAGGCTAAGCGCTTCGACATGCTGGTGCTGCAAACCCAACTCGCCATCCTGCAAGCCAAGCCCGGATTTGTCGGCCTGCGCGAAAAGATCCAGGCGATTGCGAGTGCCTTGGAAGAACAGGATGCGATTCCGGCCATCAGAGCGCAAATGCCGCTGATACAGGCGATTGCCGAGGACGAATGGTGGCAGGATGTGACCGTGGCAATGCTGGAAACCGCGCGGAAAAATCTGCGGGCCTTGGTGAAACTGATCGAGAAGGGCAAGAAAAAAATTGTTTATACCGATTTCGAGGATGAATTGGGCGATGAGACGAGAATAGATTTGCCTCAGGTCAGCACCGGCATGGACTTGGCGAAATTCAGGGAGAAGGCCCGTCAGTTCCTGAAGGCGCATGAAAGCCATGTTTCTCTGCAAAGGTTGCGCCGCAATCAGCCGCTGACGCCATCAGACCTTGGCGAACTGGAGCGCATGCTGATTGAAGCCGGCGGCTCGCAGGAACTGATCAACCAGGCGAAAGAACAAAGTCACGGCTTGGGCATCTTCATCCGTTCGCTGGTAGGTCTGGATAGGGAGGCGGCGACGCAGGCATTCAGCGCGTTCATCAGCGGCACCACGGCTACGCCGAACCAGATTGAATTCATCAACCTTGTCGTGCAATACCTGACCGAAAACGGCGTGATGGAACCGGATAGGCTATATGAGTCGCCATTCACCGATATTAATCCGCTGGGACCGGAGGGTGTGTTTCCGTCTGGCAAGATAGACCAGATGGTTGAAGTTCTTAGAGAGATTCGCCAAAGGGCTGTGGCGTAAGTCGAGCGATAGTGATGAGGTTCGTATGAGTCATCGGGTTTTTAATTGTACATTTAAATTGGTTGTAAGGCTTTCATGCTCCTATGGGCTGGATTCAGCAATCACTGCTTGCAAGGCTTGCGCGATGAACGGCATTCCTGCGCGGAGCGCAAGAGCTTGCGCATTACCGGCCGTTCTCCCTTACCCCCCGGAATTGCTAAAACAGGTTCTGTGAGCGTTCTCATTTGTTATATACTATGCGCCTTTTTAAGACGAGGTCTGATGGCTCCGCTGTCTGCTAAGGCGATTTTTGCAAATAGGGACGGAACCTTGGGGGAATGCTCCGGAAATGTATCAATTTCACTCGCAACGAATTCAAACACTACTCGCTAGAACAGGAACATAGAATGGCCAACAATTTAATTTCAGAAATTACCGGGCAGAACGACATCGATCCGGCTGAAACGAGGGAATGGATTGAAGCCTTGCAGGCTGTTCTGGAAAAAGACGGCAACGAACGCGCGCATTTTCTGATCGAACAATTGGTCGCGGCCGCGCGGCATTGCGGTTTTGATGTGCCGTTCAGCGCCAATACGGCGTATCTGAATACGATTCCGGTCGCGAGACAGGCCAAATACCCCGGCAACCAGGACATCGAGCAAACCATCCGCGCCTATGTGCGCTGGAATGCGATGATGATGGTGCTCAGGGCGAACAAGCATACCAACGTCGGCGGCCATATCGCGAGTTTTGCGTCCGCGGCCACCTTATATGAAGTCGGCTACAATCATTTTTGGCGCGCGCCTTCCGACCAAAATGACGGCGATTTGATCTTTACCCAGGGCCATTTGACGCCCGGGGATTATGCGCGCGCGTTTCTGCTCGGCCGCCTGAGCGAGGAACAGCTGGACAGTTTCCGTCAGGAAGTCGGCGGCGGCGGCTTGTCATCCTATCCGCATCCATGGCTGATGCCGAATTTCTGGCAATTCCCGACCGTATCGATGGGGCTCGGCCCGATCATGGCGATCTATCAGGCGCGTTTCATGCGCTATCTGCACGACCGCGGCCTGGCCGACACGACCGGACGCAAGGTGTGGAGCTTCCTCGGCGACGGCGAAACCGACGAACCCGAATCGCTCGGCGCGATCGGCCTGGCCGGACGCGAAAGACTGGACAACCTGGTCTTCGTGGTCAACTGCAACCTGCAACGGCTGGACGGTCCGGTGCGCGGCAACGGCAAGATCATTCAGGAACTCGAAAGCGAATTCCGCGGTGCCGGCTGGAACGTGATCAAGGTGGTCTGGGGTCAGCATTGGGATACCTTGTTGGCGCGCGACACCGAAGGCCTGCTCGCGAAACGGATGATGGAGTGCGTCGACGGCGATTATCAGACCTTCAAGGCGAAGGACGGCGCCTATGTGCGCGAGCATTTCTTCAATACCCCGGAATTGAAAGCGATGGTGGCCGACTGGTCCGACCGCGACATCTGGGAATTGAACCGCGGCGGCCACGATTCGCCGAAGGTGTTTGCGGCGTATCATGCGGCGGTCAACCACCAGGGTCAGCCGACCGTAATCCTCGCGAAAACGATCAAAGGCTACGGCATGGGCGAGTCCGGCCAGGCGCAAAACATCACCCACCAACAAAAGAAGATGAGCGACAGCTCGCTCGGCAAGTTCCGCGACCGTTACAACCTACCGGTCAGCGACGAACAGTTGCACGATCTGCCTTATCTGACTTTCCCCGAAGGCTCGAAAGAACTGACTTATATGCAGCAGCGCCGCGCCGAATTGGGCGGGCATTTGCCGGCCAGAAGGGCGAAGTCTTATGCGCTGGACGTGCCGGTATTGAACGATTTCAAGGCGCTTTTAGAGGCGACCGGCGAAGGCCGCGAGATTTCGACCACGATGGCGTTCGTGCGTTTGCTGAACATTCTGGTCAAAGACAAGAACATCGGCAAACGCATCGTGCCGATTGTGCCGGACGAGTCCAGAACCTTCGGCATGGAAGGCATGTTCCGCCAGCTCGGCATCTGGTCGCAGGTCGGCCAGTTGTATACGCCGCAGGACGCCGATCAATTGATGTTCTACAAGGAAGACAAGCACGGCCAGGTGTTGCAGGAAGGCATCAACGAGGCGGGCGGCCTCTGCGACTGGATCGCGGCCGGCACCTCCTATTCGACGCACAACGTGCCGATGATTCCGTTCTTTATTTATTATTCGATGTTCGGCTTCCAGCGCGTCGGCGATTTGATCTGGGCGGCCGCCGACCAGCGCACCCGCGGCTTCCTGATGGGCGGCACCGCAGGGCGGACCACATTGAACGGCGAGGGTCTCCAGCATGAAGACGGCCACAGCCATCTGATGTCCGCGACCGTGCCGAACTGCATCAGCTACGACCCGACCTATGCCTATGAACTGGCGGTGATCATTCAGGACGGCCTGCGCCGGATGTATGTGAATCAGGAAGACATCTTCTATTACATCACGGTGATGAACGAAAACTACGAGCATCCGGCGATGCCGAAGGGCATCGAACTGGACATCCTGAAGGGCATGTACAGTTTCCGCCAGGGCGCGAAGAAGAAAGGCCCGCGCGTGCAGTTGCTGGGTTCCGGCGTGATCTTCCGCGAAGTCGAGGCGGCGGCCGAATTGTTGCGCAGCGACTGGGGCGTCGAGTCCGATTTGTGGAGTTGCCCGAGCTTTACCGAGCTGGCGCGCGACGGCCGCGAGTCGGAACGCTGGAGCCGCCTGCATCCGACCGAGCCGGCCAAAGTGCCGCATGTGAGCAATTGTCTGGCGAATCAGCAAGGCCCTGTGATCGCCGCATCCGATTACAACCGCGCTTTTGCCGATCAGATTCGGCCTTATGTCGCCGCGCCGTACATCGTGCTGGGCACCGACGGTTTCGGCCGTTCGGATACCCGCGAAAATCTGCGCCGTTTCTTCGAGGTCGATCGCCACCATGTCACGATCGCGGCATTGAGGAGCCTCGCGGATTTGGGGCAGTTCGATGCGGCGAAGATTGAAGTCGCGATCGCCAAATACGGCATCGATCCCGAGATCAAAGCGCCCTGGTTAGTTTAAGCGGAAACAAAAAATGACGAATTTGGTTGAAATTAGAGTGCCTGATGTCGGCAATGTCGCCGATATCGATGTGGTCGAGGTAATGATCAAGCCGGGCGACGTGGTCGAACTGGAGCAGACGGTCGCTTCGCTCGAAACCGACAAGGCCAGCATGGATTTGCCGTCGAGTGCGGCCGGTACGATCCAGGAAGTCTTTATCAAGCGCGGCGACAAGGTGTCCGAAGGCACCTTGATTGCGACGGTCGCCGCGGCAGCGAGCGTTGCGCCGGTCGTACAGGCGGAAGCGCCGAAAGCGCAAGCCGCGCCGGTCGAAGCGCCGCAAGTCGAGAAAGCGCCGGAACCGGTAGCGGCTCCCGCTCCCGCTCCCGCTCCTGTGAAGGCGGCGCCGATCGCGCCAGTCGCGATTCCGGAAGAAACCGGCGCCGCCTTGGCCGCGCACGCCTCGCCGTCGGTGCGCCTGTTTGCACGCGAGTTGGGAGTCGATATTGCGAAAGTGACCGCCGGCACCGGCCGCAAAGGCCGCATCCTGAAAGAAGACGTGAAAGCCTATGTCAAAAAGGCACTGACCGAACCGGCGGTTGCGACCGGCGGCGGCATTCCGGCGATTCCGGCGGTCGATTTCTCGCCATACGGCGAGACCGAAATGGTCAAATTGAGTAAAATCAAACGCCTGACCGGACAAAACCTGAGCCGAGTCTGGCTGAATCTGCCGATGGTCACCTACCATGAGGAGGCCGACATCACCGACCTGGAGGCATTCCGGACTCAGATCAATGCCGAAAAGAAGAACGGCGAGGTCAAAATCACCGGCCTGATTTTCCTGATCAAGGCGCTGGTTGCGGCGATGCAGCAGTTCCCGAGCTTCAATGCTTCGCTGTCGAGCGACGGCGAGAGCCTGATCCTGAAGAAATATTACAATATCGGCATTGCGGTCGATACCCCGAACGGCCTGGTCGTGCCGGTATTGCGCAACGTCGATAGCAAAAGCATCAACCAGCTGGCCACCGAACTGGCCGAGAAAAGCGAGAAGGCGCGCCAGGGCAAACTGCTGCCGGGCGACATGCAGGGCGGCTGTATGAGCATCTCGAGTCTCGGCGGCATCGGCGGTACCGCCTTCACGCCGATCGTGAATGCGCCGGAAGTCGCGATTCTGGGTGTCACCCGCGCCAAGATGCAGCCGGTCTGGAACGGCAGCGAGTTTATTCCGCGTTTGCTGCTGCCGCTGGATCTGACCTATGATCACCGCGTGATCGACGGCGCCGAGGGCGCGCGCTTTATGGCCGCAATCAAAACCTATCTCGGCGATCTTCGCCGCCTGTTACTTTAAGAACCCCGGAGACTCATCGCGATATGAACGACGCAACATTGCATTCGGAAGTTTTGGTTTTGGGCGGCGGTCCCGGCGGCTATACCGCGGCGTTTCGCGCGGCCGATCTCGGCAAACAGGTCACATTGATCGAACGTTACCCGGTATTGGGCGGGGTGTGCCTGAATGTCGGCTGTATTCCGTCGAAGGCGCTGCTGCACATGGCGCAGCTGATCCATGAAGCGGAAGAGGTTCAGAGTCACGGTTTGAAATTCGGCAAGCCCGAGATCGACATCGATAAGATTCGCGCCTGGAAGGCGAGCGTCAGCAAATCGTTGAATGACGGGCTGGCGGGGCTGGTCAAACAGCGCAAAATCAATCTCGTCCAGGGCACCGGCCGCTTTACATCAAAGAATTCTGTCGAGGTCGAGACGCCCGAGGGCGTCAAGACGATCACTTTCGATCAGGCGATCATCGCGGCCGGTTCGCATCCGACGCAAATTCCGTCGTTTCCGAATGACGACGAGCGCTTGTGGGATTCGACCGATGCCTTGGAGCTGAAGCAGGTTCCGAAGAAGCTGTTGATCGTCGGCGGCGGCATCATCGGTCTCGAAATGGCGACCGTCTATCATGCGTTCGGCTCCGAGATCAGCGTGGTCGAATTGATGGATCAGATCATTCCGGGCTGCGACAAGGACCTGGTCACACCGCTGCAGCGCAAGATCAAGAAGCAATACAAAAACCTCTGGCTCGAAACGCGGGTCACGGCGATCGAACCGCAGGCCGACGGCCTGAAAGTCGCGTTCGAAGGCAAGGGCGCGCCCGAATCGGACATTTTCGATGCGGTGCTGGTCGCGGTCGGGCGGCGGCCGAACGGCAAGCTGGTCGGCGCGGAAGCGGCCGGCATCACGGTCAATGAACAGGGCTTCATTCCGGTCGATAAGCAGCAGCGCACGAATGTGGCGAATATTTTCGCGATCGGCGACATCGTCGGCAATCCGATGCTGGCGCATAAGGCCGCGCATGAAGGCAAGGTCGCAGCCGAAGTCGCGGCCGGCCATAAAGCCGGCTTCGATGCCTTGACGATTCCTTCGGTCGCTTATACCGATCCCGAAATCGCCTGGATGGGGCTGAGCGAAAATCAGGCCAAGCAGCAGGGCATCGAATACGACAAGGCTGTATTTCCGTGGGCCGCGAGCGGCCGTTCGCTGAGTCTCGGTCGCAAGGAAGGCGTGACCAAGATCCTCTGCGACAAGGAAACCGGCCGGATACTTGGCGCGGGCATGGTCGGTCCGAACGCGGGCGAGTTGATCGCGGAAGCGGTATTGGCGCTCGAAATGGGCGCCGACGCGGACGACATCGCGCTGACGATCCATCCGCATCCGACCCTGTCCGAGACATTCGGTTTTGCGGCCGAAATGATCAACGGCACGATTACCGACCTTTATATCAAAAAAGGTTAATGTAAGAAAAGTGGACTATGATTCCGCTTTCTTCGGTCTTTTACCGGAGAGAGCGGGGCAATGCCGTCCTGCAGCCCGGATCGGGGCTGGCATAACGAAGTCCGAGCGCATGGCGGATGCTCCACATAAACAAATGATTTAAAATTAGCATTTGCCGCGGGCGATTTGCTCTATAATTCTGCGGATCAAAACGGTCGGCTTATGATGGTTTTATCGATCCGGCTCGACATCATCGAGCCCTTATCGGCCGACCCTTTCCAAACTTCATTCCCAACAACCGCATTCACTATAAAATACTTTCGAGTATCTTGATGAAAAGAACACTAACGATTTTGCTAACCTTGGCCGTGTTGGTCATGGTCAATTTCAGCATTTGGAGTCACATCAACAACCCGCTGCAATTGAAGTCTTGGACCAAGACCACGATGGGGGTGACTTTCGATCCCCGGCGGAAAGAATACACCCAGAAAAACGGTCAATTCCCGACCGAGGCCGAAATCGATTCTGATCTGGCCGTGCTCGAAAACAAGGTGCATGCGGTACGTACCTACAGCGTGCTGAAAGGCTTGCATAAGATCCCAGAACTGGCCGCCAAGCATAATCTGAATACGACCGTCGGCGCCTGGATCGACGGCGATCTCGAAAAAAACCGTCAGGAAATCGAGACCCTGCTGCAGGTCAGCAATGAAAATAACAACAGGATTGTCCGGGTGATGGTCGGCAACGAGGTGTTGTTCCGCAACGACATCACCACGCAGCAACTGATCGATTATATCCGCGAGGTCAAGAAGCGCACTTGGCGTCCGGTCAGTACCTCGGAAACCTTCGACATTTGGCTCAAGCACCCCGAACTGGTCGCCGAGGTCGATTTCATCGGTGCCCATATCCTGCCTTACTGGAACGGCATTGCGGTCGAGGATGCGGTCGATTTTGTGTTCGAAAAATACGAGGAATTGAAGAAGGCCTATCCGAATAAACCGATCGTGATTACCGAAGTCGGCTGGCCTTCGGACGGGCAGCCGTACAAGCATGCGACCGCCTCGCGCGCCAATCAGGCGTTTTTCCTGCGTGAATTTCTGAACCGGGCCGCCGATCAAAAGCTCTCTTACTACATCGTCGAAGCGTTCGACCAGCCGTGGAAGATGGAGATCGAAGGTTCGGCCGGCGCCTACTGGGGTATCTTCAATGCCGACCGCCAAGCCAAATATCCGATGGACGGCGCGGTAGTCGCTTTACCCGGCTGGAAACACTGGGCGACCGGCGCGGCAGGCGTCAGCGCGGTGTTGATGGGCCTGTTCCTGTTTACGCGTCGAACGCTGGCCTTGCCGGGCATCGTCTTTTTCGGTCTGATCACCAACCTGGCGGCGTCGTTCATCTTCTGGACCGTGTCGATCGGCGCGCAGCAATATCAGACCGAATTGACGATCGCATTCTGGGTTTTGCTGATCCTGATGCAGATACTGGCGTTGACGATTCTGTTGATCGAAACGATGGAAATCGTCGAAGTGGTCTGGCACCGCCGCACCACGCGCAGCTTCCAGCCGCTGACGCCGACGCCGGAATTCCGTTATCCGAAGGTTTCTATCCATCTGCCGATTCATAACGAACCGCCGATGATGGTGCGGAAAACCTTGGAGGCGCTGGCCAAGCTCGATTATCCGCATTATGAAGTGCTGGTGATGGACAACAACACCAAGGACGCCGAGGTGTGGGAGCCGGTGCGCGATGACTGCGAACGGCTGGGCGAGAAATTCCGCTTTTTCCATCTCGAAAACTGGCCCGGCTTCAAGGCCGGCGCGATCAACCATGCGCTCGAACAGACCGCTCCGGATGCCGAAATCATCGCGGTGATCGACAGCGATTATATTCTGTCGCCGGACTGGCTTAAGGCGATGGTGCCTTATTTCGATAACGAGAACGTCGGTTTCGTGCAATCGCCGCAGGATTATCGCGATGCTCATGTGAACACCTTCAAACGCTTCTGCTACTGGGAATATGCCGGCTTTTTCAACATCGGCATGGTGCAGCGGAATGAATACAATGCGATCATCCAGCACGGCACGATGACGATGGTGCGCAAATCGGCGCTGTCCGAAGTCGGCAAATGGTCCGAATGGTGCATCTGCGAGGACAGCGAACTGGGTCTGCGTCTGTATGAAGCCGGCTACGATTCGGTCTATGTGAAGGATTCGTTCGGTCGCGGCCTGATGCCGGATACGATGTCCGGTTACATGACGCAGCGATTCCGCTGGGTTTACGGCGCGATGCAGATCATCAAGGCGCACTGGAAGAGTTTCACCCCAAGCAAGAAGTCGCCGTTGACCTCGGCTCAGCGCTACTATTTCGTCGCCGGCTGGCTGCCGTGGTTTTCGGATGCGCTGGCTCTGGTATTTACGGTTGCCAGCTTGATTTTGACCGGCGTGATTCTGCTCGATCCGATTCACAGCGAACTGCCGGTTACCGCGTTCCTGTTGCCGACGATCGGTTTGTTTACCTTTAAAATTCTGCGCAGCCTGTGGCTCTATCAAGCCAAGGTGCCGTGCTCGATTTGGGAGTCGTTCGGCGCTTCGCTGTCCGGCCTGGCGCTGACTCATACGGTCGCAAGGGGTGTTTGGCAGGGCATGTTCGTTCCGGGTAAGCCGTTCATGCGCACGCCGAAGTATGAAAAACAGGGGCCGCTGTTCGCGGGTCTGATGGTGGTCCGCCAGGAATTGTTCTTGTTGTTGTTGCTGATCGCAGGCGTGGTCGGCATGAACTCACTGGAGCATTTCGACAATCTGAGCGGAAAGCTGTGGATGGGCGTGCTGTCGGTACAGGCCGTGCCGTATCTGGCGACGGTGATTACGCTGCTGATGAGCATCTTGCCGCATTACACTAAAAAATCGGCGTTGACGATCGAAGAGATCGACGAGTCGATTTGACGTTGACCTGCCGGGTTTGACAACCTGGCGGGGTTCCCATCAGATAGGTCGGGGCGCCCCCAAAAGCGCCCTGACGACATGGCTTCCTTGATTGATTTTTACGTCCGCTTCGATCGTTATTGATCCTGAATGGATCGGCAAACGCGCGCTGGCCGACCCTGTCAAAATATTCATGTCTGTTCCATCTCTCCGGTAATAACCCCGTATGACGATCATCAAACAAGACGATTTCATTCAAAGCATCGCCGATGCTTTGCAGTATATCTCCTACTATCATCCTGCTGATTTCATCCAGGCGCTCGATGCGGCCTACCAAAAAGAGCAGAATCCTGCCGCGAAGGATGCGATGGCGCAAATCCTGATCAATTCCCGAATGTGCGCGGAAGGCCGGCGGCCGATTTGCCAGGATACCGGCATCGTGACGGTATTTTTGAAGATCGGCATGCAGGTGAGCTGGGATGCAAGGCTCAGTGTCGCCGACATGGTCAATGAAGGCGTCCGGCGCGCCTATTTGAATCCGGACAATGTCTTGCGCGCGTCGATTTTGCAGGACCCGGCCGGCAAACGGAGCAACACGAAAGACAATACGCCGGCGGTAATCCATATGGAGGTCGTGCCGGGCGACAAGGTCGAAGTGAATGTGGCGGCCAAAGGCGGCGGCTCGGAAGCGAAGGCCAAATTTGCGATGCTGAACCCCTCCGACAGCATTGCCGACTGGGTGCTCAAAACGGTGCCGACGATGGGCGCCGGCTGGTGCCCGCCCGGCATTCTCGGCATCGGCATCGGCGGCACCGCCGAAAAAGCGATGCTGCTGGCCAAACAGGCGTGCATGGAGTCGGTCGACATTCAGGAGTTGATCGCGCGCGGTCCCAGCAATGCGCTTGAAGAGCTGCGCCTCGACCTGTATCAAAGAGTCAATGCGCTCGGCATCGGCGCGCAGGGACTGGGCGGCCTGACCACCGTGCTCGACATTAAAATCCTCGATTATCCGACCCATGCGGCGAACTTGCCGATTGCGATGATTCCGAATTGCGCCGCGACCCGGCATGCGCATTTCGTACTGGATGGCACGGGTCCTGCCGAACTCGCGCCCCCTCGTTTGGACGACTGGCCGGCAATCAGCCGGGAAGGCGCGCCGGCGAAGCGCGTCAATCTCGATACGGTCACGCGCGATGAAGCGGCTAGCTGGCAGCCGGGCGATACCTTATTGGTCAGCGGCACCTTGCTGACCGGCCGCGATGCGGCGCACAAGCGCCTGGCCGACCTGATCCAGCGCGGCGAAGCCTTGCCGAAAGGCGTCGATTTCAAGAACAAATTCATCTACTACGTCGGCCCCGTCGATCCGGTGCCGGGCGAAGTGGTCGGGCCGGCAGGACCGACGACCGCGACGCGGATGGACAAATTCACCGAAACGATGCTGGCGGATACCGGCTTGCTCGGCATGATCGGCAAGGCCGAACGCGGTCCCGAGGCGATCGCATCGATCAAAAAACATCAGGCGGTCTATTTGATGGCGGTCGGCGGCGCGGCCTATCTGGTGTCGAAGGCGATCCGTAAATCCCGCGTGGTTGCGTTCGAGGATTTGGGCATGGAGGCGATCCATGAGTTCGTCGTCGAAGACATGCCGGTCACCGTCGCGGTCGACAGCCGGGGCGTTTCGGTGCACGAAACCGCGCCGGTCATCTGGCGGAAAAAGATCGCCGATCTCGCGGTCCTGTCATCCTGAGCCCGCTTTCGGTATAATTAGCGGTATTTTTAACCAAGAAATTTAAGGCGCTATGTCGGAAATCAAAAAAGTGGTATTGGCTTATTCCGGGGGCTTGGACACCTCTGTGATTCTTAAATGGCTGCAGGACGTTTATGACTGCGAAGTCGTGACTTTTACGGCGGATTTGGGGCAGGGCGAGGAAGTCGAGCCGGCGCGCGCAAAAGCGCAAGCCATGGGCATCAAGGAAATTTATATCGATGATCTGCGCGAAGAATTCGCCCGCGATTTCGTATTTCCGATGTTCCGCGCCAATGCTATTTATGAAGGCGAATATCTGCTCGGCACCTCGATCGCGCGCCCTTTGATCGCAAAGCGGCTGATCGAGATTGCGAATGAAACCGGCGCCGACGCGATTTCGCACGGCGCGACCGGCAAGGGCAACGATCAGGTGCGCTTCGAACTGGGCGCTTATGCGTTGCGTCCGGACATCCACATCATCGCCCCATGGCGCGAATGGCAATTGACTTCGCGGCAAACCCTGCTCGACTATGCCGAAAAGCACGGCATTCCGGTCGAAATGAAAAAAGGCAAGGCGTCGCCTTATTCGATGGATGCGAATCTGCTGCACATTTCCTATGAAGGCCGCGTTCTCGAAGATCCTTGGGCTGAGCCGGAAGAAGACATGTGGCGCTGGACCGTTTCGCCAGAGACCGCGCCCGACAAGCCGACCTATCTTGAATTGACCTACCGACAAGGCGACATCGTCGCGATCGACGACGTGCCGCACACGCCTGCCGAAGTGATGGAGAAACTGAACAAGATTGCCGGCGAAAACGGCATCGGCCGGCTCGACATCGTCGAAAACCGTTATGTCGGCATGAAGTCGCGCGGCTGCTACGAAACCCCGGCCGGCACCGTGATGCTGAGAGCGCACCGCGCGATCGAATCTTTGACGCTGGACCGCGAAGTCGCGCATTTGAAGGACGAATTGATGCCGCGCTACGCGTCGTTGGTTTATAACGGCTACTGGTGGAGCCCTGAGCGCCAGATGTTGCAGCAAATGATCGACGCCTCCCAGGTCAATGTGAACGGCAAGGTCAGAGTCAAATTGTACAAAGGCAATGTGACCGTGGTCGGCCGTCAGTCGGATACCGACAGTCTGTTCGACGAAAGCATCGCGACTTTCGAGGACGACGGCGGCGCTTATAATCAAAAGGATGCCGAAGGTTTCATCAAGCTGAATGCGCTTCGGATGCGGATTGCGGCGGCAAAACAATTGCGCTGATTCACAAAAATTATGTGGCGATGACCGATTAGCTTGTATAATTCGTGCCGAGTCATAGTATTACGATCTTTTCATAACTATAAAAAGAATTGAACCGGATAGGGGGCGATTATCCGGTTCGAGAGGCGTTAATTGATGAGCGAAAATCAAGAATTTCATTCACAGATCATCGAGGTGCGAGGCAGACTGCAAAGCATCCCTTCGGCTCAGGCTTTGGTTAAGGCGAATCGGTTCTTGCTGCGGACTGTTTGTCTGTTGACTGTTTTGGTCGCTGTTCTCGGTTATTTTGTGGTTCCGCCCTATCAGTCCGGTGCTTATCCGAAAAAGCAGCCGACCCTGGCGAATGCGGGCGAGGGCAATTCGGTGCTGAGCTCCGAAGTGAATGCGTTGAAAGGCCAGGTGATCGGTCTGGTCAGCGGTTCGATCGAAAGCAAGCTCAGAATGCTCGAAGACAGCATCAAAATGGGGGCGGCGGCCAGCTCGTTGGGCACGATCGAGGATTTGAAAAACGACGTGAAGGTGCTGCGTTCCTATTCGGAACCGGCGCAAAAGGTTCAGAAGACGGCCGAGACTAACGAGCAGGTGCTGCAAGAGATGTCGCAATTAAAGCGTCTGATCTATGTCAGTCTGGCGTCCTGCGGCTTGATGTTGGCGGCGATCGCCGGCATCTGGTTTAAGAATCTGAATCTCCTGACTTACCGTCAAACGATCAAGAATTATCTGCACAAACCCTAATGGCTTGTTGCGGAACATAAAAAAGCCGCGTTTGCCAGATGGCAGACGCGGCTTTTTTTTATTGAGGTGAATTTGCGTAAACTTGGCTCTATGAAAGGGTTTACGAAAACTCACTCGCTGCCTTGAGCAGGGCGTTATCCAACACCCTGCCAAGCGCAGAGGCTTATTTCGTTTTCAGATATTCGTACAAATCATCAACAGCCAGTTCTTCGGTCAGACCGGCTTTTTTAACGGCTGGGTTTTTCATGATTTCATCCAGCGCTTTTGGCATGCCGCCTCTGCCGTCGCGCAGAACTTGTTCGAATTTCGCTCTGTCCAGGGTGCCGGCTTTGATCAATTCAGACAGTTGTGGGTTAGAAGCGATGTCGTGGCAAGTACCGCAGCCACGGCCGAAAGAACGATCATAGATTTTTTTACCGATTTCGGTAGCTTCGCTGGAGAAAGCTTGTCCGCTCAATGTGATCAAAGCGATACCCGCGAATGTGGCTAATGATTTTTTCATGTTGACCTCTCTTGATGATGAAAGGACTGCAGAACAGTCCGATTAATAGTTAAACTCGCTAAGGATAAGGAATTTAACAGGAAACTTCAATTCTTATTCTTTTCGATCGACGCTATCAATTCGTTGCGAGCTATTATCGCTGCTGACAATGAACACGGACTGAATTGAACCGGCGTTATTATCGCAAGGATTGGCGATCAGGGCTAGCGTTTCGGGCGAAAATCCGCTGATTTACGCCCGATTGACGCAGGCCGATTCAACTGGCGGGATCTTGAGTCGTCTTGAACCATTCCAGCTTGCTGTGCAGGCTCACGACCGTGCCGATGATGATCAGCGTCGGCGCCTTGATGTGTTCGCCGGCGACCTGGGACGGCAGCGTGGCGAGCGTGCCGGTAATCACCCGCTGATGCTCTGTGGTACCTTGTTGGACTAACGCGATCGGCAGGTCTTTCGGGCTGCCGTGGGCGATCAGCGATGCGCAAATCTGCTCCAGTCCGACCAGGCCCATGTAGATCACGATCGTCTGGTTCGGCGCGGCCAGCTGCGTCCAGTTCAGATTGACCGTGCCGTCTTTCAGATGGCCGGTTACGAAGGTGCAAGACTGCGCGTGATCGCGGTGCGTCAGCGGAATGCCCGCATAGGTCGCGCAACCTGAGGCGGCGGTGATGCCGGGCACCACCTGAAAAGGAATGCCTTGCTGCATCAGGGTTTCGATTTCCTCGCCGCCGCGGCCGAAGATGAACGGATCGCCGCCTTTGACTCGCGCGACGCGCTTGCCGGCTTTGGCGAGGTCGGCCAGCAAGACATTGATCGATTCCTGGGGCAGGGTATGGTCATCGCGTTGTTTGCCGACATAAATCCTTTCCGCATCGCGCCGCGCCAGATCGAGAATTTCCGGGGTGACCAGGCGGTCATAAACGATCACATCGGCCTGCTGCATCAGCCGCAAGGCGCGGAAGGTCAACAAATCGGGCGCTCCTGGCCCTGCGCCGATCAGATAGACTTCGCCGGTAGCTTGCTGTGGATCGGTCTGCGCCAGGCTTTCTTGTAAATAGTGCTCGGCTTCTTCGTCCTTGCCCGCATACACCAGTTCGGCCGCGCGTCCCTGGAACAGGTTTTCCCAGAATATCCGCCGCAGCGCGGGCTTTTCAATCGTCTCTTTGACCTTGCCGCGGTACTTTTCGGCAAGCCGGGCCAGGCGTCCGTAACTCGGCGGCACGACGCTTTCGATCTTGGCCCGAAGCAGCCGCGCCAGCACCGGCGAGGCGCCGCCCGAGGAAACCGCGGCGATCACCGGCGACCTGTCGATGATCGCCGGAAAAATGAAGCTGCACAGCGCCGGGTTGTCGACCACGTTGACCGGGATGTTTCGTTCCTTCGCGAGGCGGGAGACCCAGGCGTTGGTTTCACCGTCATTGGTCGCCGACACGACCAGCCGAACCTCACCCAAGTCCTCGGCCGCAAAGCGCTTTTGCAGCAAGGTCAACGGAGGGCTGGTTTGGATCGAGGTGACGCTGCCGCCGATTTCTTCGGCCACCACGGTGATGCGCGCGCCGGCCCGGGACAACAGTTCGATCTTTCTGGCAGCCACTTCGCCGCCGCCGATAACCAGGCAGGGCTGGTCCTTGAGGTTTATAAAAAGTGGGAAATAATCCATTTCGCTGCGATCATTCTCGGAGAGTTGGGAGAATGGTATTATAGGGGGTCTTTACCGAGTCATTACAAGTTAAAATCGAACGATGGTTGAATTTAATATCGAAGTCGACGCAACGGGCCTGCATTGCCCGCTGCCGCTCTTGCGCCTGAAAAAAGCCTTGCTGGACATGGACAGCGGCGATGTGGTCAGAATGATCGCGACCGATCCGGCCGCGCATCTGGATATCGGCGTTTATTCGGACCAGTCCGGGCATAAAATCATCGAGTTTGCCCGGCACGCGGGGCAGCAAATTTTTTATATCCGCAAAAAATAAGCGACCGTTGGATGTTTTTCCGCCGCTTCGTCTTTCTTGCCTCCTTTCGACATCATGAATCATAGCGTCCTTCCTCCCATTCCGGGATACAAGCCACTGAAGAAATTGCGCACGGTATTGGCGATCGCGCGCGGCTGCGTGCTGCTGTCCGCGCTGCGCCAGGAAAACGAGGCAACCGTTTCGCACGATCAAACCAAGCGCGTAACCTATCTGACCGAGCTGTTCTCGCATATTCACCGGGAGATGTATCAGGACTGGAAGGAACAGCTGACCGTCGGGCACCGGCCGGGGTCGATGCTCGATCCGGGCAAGCGTCAGCAATTCCGCAAGGCGGTGGCGGGACTCGTGCTCGACGATGAAAAGTGCCGCGACACGGCCGTTTTCGACAATAACGGTTTCGTGATCCGCACCGTCGACATTGCCGAACGCCTGGCCGGTTTCTATCTGAAGATGCGCAGGATTCGGCCGTTTTCGTACGGCAACCGGATCACGCTCGATTTTTTCATGACCGTGCTCGGCAAGCTGCCGGCCTTCAAGAGCGTTTATGAAGCCGGCATCGATTTTCGCCGGCTGAGCGCCGAAGATGCGCAGGCTTTGCATGATCAGAGCAGTTCGCTGGACGCGCTGACGACCGCGTTTGAACATGCGCTCGATCCTACGCGCACGCAAAGCCTGCAAAACCAGTCGAACGCTTTCGGTAAATGGCCGGAACATAAAACCTTCGTCGGCGGCATTCCGTTTTTGTCGCACCGCACCGAGGACGGCATCGATTGCCTGGTCAGAATCGACGGCGGCCTGGTGCCGCTCGACAGCGTGCATGAAGAAGACTTTGTGGCCGGCAAACATTTCGCGGATTTTCCGCGCCGGGTTTCCGAGCATCTGGTCGGTTATTTGCCGGGCACCGAGTCTCTGCGTGAAGCGGGAAAACACGACATCGATGGCGTTCGGATCAGCGCGGATGACGTGGCGCCGCTGTTCTGCCTGGACATCAACATGCTGACCGGCCTGCGTCTGCCGAGCCATACCGAATTGATGGAACTGCTCAGGCATTGCGAAGGCGGCAAAACGCCGATTTTCAAGCTGGCCAATAACGAGGCGCTGAAAAACCGCTTGCTGATCGCGGCCGATGGCGATGTCAGGCTGAAACGCGCCGTCGAAATCGCCTACGAACGCCTCGGCCACATCATCGCGAAGCTGGAAGCGGCCAAAGCGGCGATCTTTGAAGGCAAAACCCCGGATGCGAATCCGAAACTGTTCATGTGCATGGGCGGCGCCGGCGCCGGCAAGACCGCGGTCGAGGAGATCGCCAAGGCGCAATGCGGCGACAATTTCGTGATCGCGTCATTGGATGAGTTCCGCAAGGTCAGCGATTTATATCTGGTGCTGACCACCGCCGGCCATCACAGCGACGATTACGTCTATGTCGAACCGTTCGCAAACCGCCTGCGCGACATGGTCGCCGACCATGCGCGCACGTTCGGCTACAACCTGCTCTATGACGGCACCAGCATCCCCTATCATCCGCGTTATTCGAACCTGGTCAAGCAATTCAAGGAGGCCGGTTTTCATACTCAGATCGCGGCGGTCGATGCGTTCATCGTAAAGCCGCAAGGGCGCGAGGAAGAACTGTTCCGCTCCGGCGTGATCGACAGCGTGAAGTCGCGCTTCGAAGACACCGGCCGCGCGCTGCCGTGGGTGATCACCGTCTACAAGCACATCCGTTCGCCCGAATCGTTTCTGAACGCGCTCGAAGACCCGGCGCTCGACAAACTGGCGCTGTTCGCGAACGACGGCGAGCGCGGCAAGCATTATCTGGTCGCCGAAAGCTTCCTCTTGTCCGACCAGCAGGTGGAAATCTTGCGCGAGAAGCAGGGGGGCGGCGGCATGGCCGAGCATTTGCGCCTGATCATCGCCTGGCGCTACGATTCGCTGTTGAACGTGCTGTCCCTGGGAGACCAGGACCGGTTGGCAGGATTGCTGGCGCGTAATCCGGCGTTTGACGAGAGTAACGTGGCCTACCAGATTTATCCGGTGCAAAACGGCAACCGGGTGCTGTTGATCTACAACACCCGCCGGATGATCGATTTCGTCGAAAAACGTCAGCTCAATCCGCATGCCTCCGGCGAGGAAGGGCTGTTACACAAACCCGAAGCATTGGCGTTCCATGTCGATCCGCATACCAAAGAGCCGTGGATGACCCGTCTGCAAGGGTCGGTGAGCGGTTAGTATTGGCGTGGGCGGAGCCTTTCCGCCCACCATCCGGCTGAATAGCGCTTATTCTGCCGGGGCTTCAGTCTCGCTTGCCGCTTCCGCTTCTTCAGGCTGCGGATTTTTCAGCTTGTCCAGCGTTGCCTGGGCATGGCCTTCGTGGTTGACCCCGTAGGCAACATCCTGCAGGATACCGTCCTTGTCGATGATGAAGGTCGAGCGCAGGATGTGCATGCTTTTGACGCCGTTTTTCTCGCGTTCGCGCCAGACCCCGTAATTCACGCACATTTCGCCCTTGGTGTCCGCGAGCAGTTCGACTTTCAGGTCGTACTTCTTGATGAAGTCGACATGGCATTGGCAAGTGTCCTTGCTGACGCCGATCACGACCGTATCGAGCTTGGCGAATTCGTCGGCGAGCGCGGTAAAGTCGTTGGCTTCGATCGTGCAGCCGGGGGTGTCGTCTTTCGGATAGAAATACAAGACGATGTTTTTGTCGCCGGCGAAATCGTACAGGCTGACCAGCTGATTATTCTGGTTCATCGCTCTGAACATCGGGGCGGGTTGGAGTTTTTCTAACATCGAACACCTCAAATAGCTTTATAGTTATTATGGTACACTCAGCGAAAGACCAGGCTTCGACGCTTGTGGCCGATGAGCAAGACAGCGTGTTTATTTGTCTGAGCGATTAGGAGCGGAACACCGTTTACAGACGATGTCCTTCGCATGATAATCAGCCGGGAAACGAAAGTCTAGCCATTGTCTCGATATGGCGGATCAAAGTTGTCCCAGCAACAGGAAACCGCAAGCCTGCCGGTGTGATCTGGCAGGGGTAGGATCTGATATGAACAACGATAAAATGGAAGCAGCGATGAATGCGAATCTGGAGAAAATCAACGGCTACAGTGTGTTGAATGTGCTTGAAGAGCGCATCGACGCGCACAATTCGGCCGGCTTGAAGGAAATGTTTCTGCGTCTGATCGAGCAGGGCGAAGTCAATATCGTCGTGCAGCTGGATAAGGTGCGCTTCATTGACAGTTCGGGTCTCGGTGCTCTGTTGTCCGGGCACAAGAATGTGATGGCGAAGTCGGGCCGGTTTATTTTGGCGGGCTGTAAGCAACAGGTGCTGTCGATGTTCGAATTAACGCGGCTGAACCGAATTTTTGAGATTTATGGTGATCTAACAGAAGCCATCGGAAGTGACAGTTGAAGGTTGACCATGTGCGATCCCATTATCCAGGTTGAAGTGATTATCCCGACGCAGACCAAGTATCTGAATCTGATCGGCAGTATCGGCGAGCAAATTGCGAAGGATCTGGAGGAATATGCCGGCGATCGCGAGGCCTTGGCGTATCACCTGAATCTGGTCTTGACCGAGGCGACCGCCAATGCGATCAAGCATGCCAATTACAATGATCCGAAGGATACGGTCCGCATCACGATTCATATCGACGATCAGGAATTGAATATCAAGGTTTACGATCACGGCCAGGGCTTCGACCTCGAAAAGGTCGACATCCCGGATTTCGAGCACCCGAAGGAAGGCGGCATGGGGATTTTTTTCATTCGCACGTTCATGGATTCTGTCACCTACAATCGGATCAACGACGGTAACGTGCTCGAAATCATCAAGCATCTGAAATGACTGGGGCGCTGATGAAGGGAAGCGGCGAAACCTGGCCTCATGCCTTGCTGAAGCTGGCCGAGCGCGCGCTGGGCAAGGACAAGGGGCGCGCGTTGTGCGCCAAATACCGGTCCTTGGCGACCCAGAACTATCAGGCGCTGGTCCCGCCGCGCTTTGCGCTGAAAGACCTGCTGCATCTGGAGCGCCTGCAGACGGCAGGATGTCCGTCGGCAGGATTGCTGAGTCCGAGCCAAAAAGTCGAGCATTACCGGCTGCATTTCTACAGCCGCGAGGAGCGATTTCTCGACGAATACATCCCGGTGCTTGAAAACCTGCATCTTCGGGCGATGGATCAGGTGCAATTCCTCGCCGATGTCGAAGGCTCGCCGTACTTTATCAAGAGCTTCACGATCAAGCCCGCACAAAATCCTTGCATGCCGATGGCGCGCCTCCGGCCGCGCCTGCTGGCGGCGATTCAGGCGATTTTGGAGCGGCGCGTCGAAAACGACGCGCTGAACAAGCTGATCATCCTGACCGGCATGGACTGGCAGGAAATCGATGTGCTGCGCGCCTACCGGAATTACTATCTGCAATTGGCCCATCGCACGACCCGCGCGAGCATCCACCGTGCGCTGCTCTGCAATCCCGGCGTGGCATTGTCGCTGTTTCATTATTTCGATGCGCGTTTTAGGCCCTATCAGGACGGCGAGGATGCCGAGTCCCGGGAAGAGCAGGCGCTGCTGCCGATGCATCTGGAATTGTTGCAAAGCCTGGAGAAGGTCGCCGATCTGAATGACGACCGGATTTTGCGCAACCTGTTCAATCTGATCGACGCGACGATGCGCTGCAATTTTCATTTGCGCCGGCAATCGCCCGATTATTCGATCGCGTTTAAAATCGACAGCCTCGGCGTGATCGAGATGACGCCGCCGAAGCCGCAATACGAGATTTATGTGCATGCGGCGACGATGCAGGGCATTCATCTGCGCGCGGGCAAGGTATCGCGGGGCGGCATCCGCTGGTCCGACCGGCCGGACGATTTTCGCGGCGAAATTCTCGGCCTGATGCAGACCCAGATCAGCAAAAACGCGCTGATCGTGCCGACCGGCGCTAAGGGAGGCTTCGTATTGACCAGCATCGGCCTGCGGAGCGATCTGAAGGAGGCCGGCAAACAGGCCTATCTGACGCTGATCAGGGGCCTGCTCGACCTAACCGATAATTATGACGAGGCGCAGGCCGTGTCGCATCCGCCGCATCTGGTCGTGTACGACGATCCCGACCCCTATCTGGTCGTCGCGGCCGACAAGGGCACCGCGCAGTTTTCTGACATCGCGAATGCGGTTTCAAAAGACTATCGCTTCTGGCTCGGCGATGCGTTTGCGAGCGGCGGCTCGCGCGGCTATAACCACAAGGCGCTCGGCATTACCGCGCGCGGCGCCTGGGAATGCGTGAAACGGCATTTTCGCGAAGTCGGCAAAGACATCCAGAACGAGGCGTTTAGCGTGGTCGGGGTCGGCAGCATGGACGGCGACGTGTTCGGCAACGGCATGCTGCTGTCGCCTGTTATCCGTTTGCGCGCGGCATTCAGCGGTCAGCATATCTTCCTCGATCCGAATCCGCCGGAGGGCGAGGCGGCGCTGCGGGAACGCAAGCGCCTGTTCGAGCTGCCGGGTTCCAGTTGGAACGATTACGACCGCGCGCTGCTCTCCCAAGGCGGCGGCGTGTATCCGCGTTCCGCGAAAGACATCACCTTGTCGCCCGAGGTCAAAAAATGGCTCGGCGTGCATTACCGCTCGCTCGACGGCGAATCGCTGATACGGTATCTGCTGACCGCCGAGACCGACCTGCTATGGCTCGGCGGCATCGGCACCTATGTGAAGGCCGGCAGCGAAAAACATGAAGAGGTCGCCGATCGCGCGAACGACAATGTGCGCGTCGATGCAGCCCTGCTGCGCGCGAAGGTGGTCGGCGAGGGCGCGAACCTGGGCTTTACCCAACTCGCGCGCATCGAATACGGCCTGAAGGGCGGCCGCATCAATACCGATGCGGTCGACAATTCGGCCGGCGTCGATACCTCCGATCATGAAGTCAACCTGAAAATCTTTCTGACGCTGCTGACCAAGAAGAACCGGCTGGTCGGCAGCCAAACCTTGTTTGCCGAGATGACCGAGCAGGTCAGTCGTTTGGTGCTGGCGGACAATTATGCGCAGAGCCAATGCCTGTCGCTGGAACAATTGCGCGCGGCCGAAAGCGCGACGCTGTTTTTCCAGGTTGCCGAACGTCTGGAGGCTGCGGGCTTTTTCGAAGGCGCCAGCGAGTTGTTCCCCGGCGAGAAAGACGTGCAGAACCGTGCGTCCAAGGCGATTACTCGCCCTGAGTTTGCGGTGCTGATGTCGGCCGCCAAAATGTTTCTGACCGAACAGATTCAGGAGAACTCGGATCTGCTCGGCGATCCATGCTGCGATACCTATCTCAGCGCTTATTTTCCCGATCCGATCGTGAAGGGGTATCAGGACGCGCTGTCCCTGCACCCGTTAGCCGAGCAGATCAAGGCGACCTTCATCAGCAACAAGATCATCAATCAGGCGGGCTGCCGTTTTTTGAGCACGCCTGTTGACGGCGAGAAAAACGATCTGTCGGCGCGGATCCACTGGTATCTCGGCTTTGAACGCCTCCTGGACGCGGATGATCTGCGGCGGCATATCGAGAGTCTGGATAATCAAGTCCCGGCGGCGCTGCAATATCAGTGCTTGCTCGACATCGAAAGCCTTCTCGACCGCTTCTGCGGCTGGATGTTGCGCCGTCAGCACCGGGTTCGGCCCGACGCCGCGACCATGGAATTTTATCGGCGGGGCTTGCAGGACGCTTGGCGCTATTTCGGCGAACAGGTTGGCTTGGATGATGAGCCGATCAAGGCGCGCCTGGCGTACTATCAAGGCCAGGGCTTGGCAAGTGAACTCGCCCTCAGGATGGCTTTCATCACCGGTCTGGATGATTTTTTATGGCTGGTGGATCTGGCGGCAAAGGCGCAGCAGGATGTTGCGGCTGTTTCGCGGCTTTATCGGGAAATCACCGCGTTGCTGAGGCTGGATGCGGTCTTTGCGCGGCTAAATTTGTTGCCGAGCCAGGATGTGTGGCAGGACAGGGTCTGCGGGGCCTTGCGGGAAAAATTGATGACGCTGGCCGGCGATTTATTGCTCGAGATCGTGGCCAGTGCCGCGCCTTCGTGCGCCGCCTATTTCGCGGCGTCTAAAGCGCATGGCGAGATGATCCGTTATTTCGATCTTGTCGAGGAGGTCAACCATCTCGCACCGACTCATTTGTATCCCTATCTGGTGCTTTGCGACCAGATGGAAAAGTGGGTACGGGGCTTTCCGTGCCCTCAAACGGCTTTGATGCAGGGCGTCAAGGCCGTTTAAATTCAGGGAGCGGTTAGTCTGTCATATCCGTCTTGACCGGCTGTTATCTTTCCAGGGCGCTGATGATTTCTTCCCGGAGTTTTTCCAGGGCGCCGGGATCGGTAATCGGCCGCAGGGTGCTGTCGGTGATGTAGAATATATCCTCCGCGCGGCTGCCGATCGTGGTGATCTTGGCGTTATGCAGATTGATCTGTTGCTTGAGGAAGGCGCGGCCGATTTTCGAAAGCAGTCCGGCTCTGTCGGTGGTGATCAATTCGATGATTGTGCAATGGCACAACGGATCGGCATGAAACTGGATGCTGGTCGGGATCGGAAAGTGTTTCGCTTGCCGGGACTGGCGATGAATGTTTTTGCGCTCCTGGACCGTCTTATGCAATAGATTGTTGCGCAGCGAGGAGCAAATGTGCACTTCCCGGATCAAATCCCGGATCGGCTGGCCGTTTTGTTCGAGCACCTGAAAACTGTTCAAGGCATAATTGTCCGTGGTCGTCATGATTCGGGCGTCGAGCACGGTCAGGCCCAATTGGTCCAGCGTCGCGGTGCTGATCGAAAAGATGTTGCCTTCATTTTTCGTATAGACGAAAACTTCCGCGCTGCCGTGCTGGGTTTGCGGGCGCAGCAAGACCAGCGGCAACTCGGCTTCGCTGGAAGAGGCAATCGCGATCGTATGCCAAACGATTTCATCGGCCGAATAGCGCAGGAAATAATCGTCGTTCGCATGCCGCCAGGAGGCGTCGATGTCCTGTTCGGACAAACCGAGCTGAATCAGTTCCTCGCGCGCTTCTTTCTTGGTTTCGAGAATGCGGTCGGTCTGGCCGACAGGGTTCGGCAAGCCCCGGCGCAGCATCTGATGGGTCGCGGCATAGAGCTCCTTCAGCAGCGAATCCTTCCACGAATTCCACAGTTCGGGATTGGTCGCCCGAATGTCGGCGACGGTCAACAGGTAGAGATGATTCAAGTATTCGACGCTGCCGACCTGCTGGGCAAACTCATGGATCACTTCCGGGTCGCTGATGTCCTTGCGCTGCGCGGTCATCGACATGATCAGGTGATGGCGTACCAGCCAGCCGATCAGCTTGGTGCCGTGCGCGGAAAAACCGTGTTGCTGGCAGAATTCCTTGGCGATGTCTTCGCCTATCGTCGAGTGGTCGCCGTTTCTGCCTTTGGCAATGTCGTGAAACAGCCCGGCAAAATAAAGCAGTTCGGGTTTGCCGATCAACAGAAAGATCTGGCTGCAGAACGGCAGTTCGTCCTTGTGTTTTTCGAGCGAAAAGCGGCGCAGGTTGCGGATAACGAACAGCGTATGCTCGTCGACCGTGTAGATATGAAACAGGTCGTACTGCATGCGGGCGACGATGTTCGCGAAGGCGGGCAGGTAGGCGGCCAGGATGCCGTAGCGGTTCATCCTCCTGAGCTGGTGGGTCAGGCCTCTAGGCTGCTGGAAGATTTCGACAAACAGCCGGTTCGCGGTCTTGTCCTGGCGAAAAGCATCGTCGATCAGGTGCAGGCTTTTACGGATCAGGCGGATCGTGGTTGCGCGCACCCCTCTGAGTTCGGGATTTTGCTCCAGGATCAGAATCAGTTCGAGCAGGGCGACCGGACGGTTGGCGAAAATCTGCTCGTCGACCGCTTCCAGATAGCCGTTGATCGCAACGAATTGCGCGTTCTCGGGAATAGGCTTGATGTCGGTATGGCCGTTGATGAAGCGTTCGTGAAACAACTGCAGCAGCATTTCATTCAAGCGTTCGAGACCCTGCACGGTTTTGAAATAGAACTGCATGAACAGCTCGACATCCTGATTGTAATGCTGATCGGCGCAGCTAAAGCCGAATTGCGTGGCCAGTTCGCGTTGATAGTCGAAAATCAACCGGTCTTCGCAGCGATGGGTCAGTAAATGCAGGGCGTAGCGGATGCGCCAGAGCACCTCGACCGCATCGACCAGTTCGTTATATTCGGAAACCGGCAGAAACCCGTATTTGATCAGCTCCTTCAGGGTCGAGGAATTGTAATGGCGCTTGAATACCCAGGCGATGACCTGACGGTCGCGCAGTCCGCCGGGGCCTTCCTTGATGTTCGGCTCCAGGTTGTAGGCGGTGTCATGGAATTTGGCGTAGCGCTGGCGCTGCTCTTCCATCTTGGCGGCGAAAAACTGGTCCGAAGGCCAAATCTTGTCGGGCGAAATGTCTCCCCTGAGCGTTTCATACAGGTCCTGATTGCCGCAAATCAGCCGCATTTCCATCAAGCTGGTGATGATGGTCTGATCGTCCATCGCCAGGCGCACGCATTCCTTGATCGTGCGCACGCTGTGGCCGGGTTTCAGGCCAATGTCCCAGAGAAAGGTGAAAAACTGCACCAGCGCGTCCTGATGCGGAGCGTCGCCTTCCGAATCGAGCAGGACCATGATGTCGATATCGGAATACGGAAACAACTCACGCCGGCCGTAACCGCCGGCCGCGACCAGGCTCAGGCGGGGCGCATGGTCGCCGAGAAACAGGCGCCAGCAGCGGCACAGGATCGTGTCGATGAAATCGGATTTGGCGTGCAGCAGCGGCAGCACCGACTGATGCGGATCGAATTGCAGGCGTAGTTCGCAGTCCTTTTCTTTGAGCAGCTGCTTAAAGAACGGCAGGCTGTCGGAACCCGTGAGGGGCAGGGTAGCGGTGGAGTCGTTCAAGGGTTTTACCTTTCTTCCTGGCGTAACGTCAGTATTTCGTAGCCGTCGGCGGTGACCAGTATGGTGTGCTCCCATTGCGCGGACAGGCTGCGGTCCTTGGTCACGACGGTCCAGCCGTCCGACAAGACCTTGATATGGCGTTTGCCGATATTGATCATTGGTTCGATCGTGAAGATCATGCCCGGCCGGAGCACTTCGCCGGCGCCGGCTTTGCCGTAATGCAGCACTTGGGGGTCTTCATGAAAGACTTTGCCTATGCCGTGTCCGCAAAATTCCCTGACCACCGAGTAGCGGTTGCCTTCCGCGTGTTTCTGGATCGCCTCGCCGATGTCGCCCAGCGTCGCGCCGGGTTTGACCTGCTGAATGCCCAGATACATCGATTCTTGCGTCACTTTGATCAAGCGCTGGGCGTGCGGGCTGACCTCGCCGACACAAAACATCTTGCTGGTGTCGCCGTGATAGTCATCCTTGATCACGGTGATGTCGATATTGATGATGTCGCCGGATTTCAGTTTTTTTTCGCAGGGAATGCCGTGACAGACCTGCTGGTTGATCGAGGTGCAGATCGATTTCGGAAAACCGTGGTAATTCAGCGGCGCCGGAATCGCATTTTGCACGTTCACGATGTAATCGTGGCAGATAGTATCCAATTCATTGGTCGTAATGCCCGGCACGACATGCGGTTCGATCATTTCCAGCACTTCGGCGGCCAGACGGCCGGCGACGCGCATTTTTTCGATTTCGGATTCGGTTTTGATGGTAATGCTCATAGCTTGGGCAAAGACTCAATGCAATTTAAGAAGTTCAATAAAATAATAGTTCAGGGTTTACGGCGCCAGAAAAACGCTGAGTTTTGCCGTAAAAAGCGCGTCAATATATCATATATCCACTTTGGACGAACTTTGGCGCGGATTATCTCGGTAAAATGGCGGACAATTTGCCCGCATTTTGCGGCGCTTGCGCCAAAGCATGGCGGCAAAAGACCGGGAATTGGATTTGTCGATTTCGTCAAAATATGGTATAAAGTTAGGTTCAGTTTTTCTGAAATAAATACTCACCCTTACCGTCACACTTGCCAGGGTGCCTGCTTTTTCATATTGCGGCGGGTTGGCAAGCGGGGTAAGGGGAGGCGTAACCCACCGGAACTTGGTTCCGAAACTTTATACTGAGGAGAAAAATTAATGGCGGCAGTTTCAATGCGTCAAATGTTGGAAGCGGGTGTTCACTTCGGACACCAAACCCGTTACTGGAACCCGAAAATGGCTTCGTACCTGTTCGGCGCCCGTAACAAGATCCATATCATCGATCTGGAAAAAACGCTGCCTTTGTTCAACGACGCGATGAATTATCTGGGTCAAATGTCCGCAAACAAGGGCAGTGTCCTGTTTGTCGGCACCAAAAAAGCGGCGCGCAAAGTGGTTGCGGAAGAAGCGATCCGTTGCGGCATGCCTTATGTCAACCATCGTTGGCTGGGCGGCATGTTGACCAATTTCAAGACCATCAAAAAGTCGATCAATCGCCTGAAGGAACTGGAAGCGATGAAGGCCGACGGCACCCTGTATCAGCGTTTCGGCAAGAAAGAAGCCCTGATGATGGAACGCGAACTCGAAAAGCTCGAGCGCAGCCTGGGCGGCATCAAAGACATGAGAGGCATTCCGGACGTGATTTTCGTGCTGGATGTCGGTTACGAGAAAAATGCGATCAGCGAAGCCCGCAAACTGGGCATTCCGGTGGTCGGTATCGTCGATTCGAACAACTCGCCGGAAGCCATCGATTATGTGATTCCGGGCAATGACGACTCGATCCGCGCGGTCAAGTTGTATTGCGAAAGCGCTTCCGCCGCGATTCAGGAAGCGAGAGCCGCGACCCAAGGATTGTCGGCTAAGGCGGATGACTTCGTTGAAGAGACTCCAGCAGCCGAATAAGCCCAAACAGGCTGTTCGATGAGACCGGAAAACGCCTCCTTTTGGGGGCGTTTTCATAGTGATGATAAGATTAGGAAACATAAAGAATGAGTATTACTGCAGGTATGGTTAAGGAACTGCGTGAAAGAACCGGTTCCGGCATGATGGAATGTAAAAAGGCCCTGCAAGAGGCAAACGGCGACATGGAGTTGGCCATCGAAAACATGCGCAAGGCAGGCCTTGCGAAAGCCGATAAGAAATCCGGCCGTATCGCGGCGGAAGGCAGTATCGGCGTCAAGATCAGCGACGATGAAAAAACCGCCGCGATCGTCGACATCAACTGCGAAACCGATTTCGTCGCCAAATCGCCCGACTTCGTCAAATTCGTGAACGATGTGGCGACTGCGCTGCTGAGCGCCGATGCCGCGACCGACGAACAATTGCTCGATGTGAAATTGAGCGACGGCGTGACCGTTGAAGAAACCCGCCGCGCGCTGATCGCGAAACTGGGCGAAAACATCACAGTCAGACGTTTCCAAAAATTCCACACTGCCGAAGGCGGCACCGCCTGCTATCTGCACGGCAGCAAGATCGGCGTCATCGTCGAGCTGACCCAAGCGGACAAGGAATTGGGCAAGGACGTGGCGATGCATATCGCGGCGAGCAAGCCGATCTGTGTTTCCGACGCCGAGATTTCTGCTGAAACGATCGAAAAGGAAAAGGAAATCTTCAAGGCGCAGGCTGCCGAAAGCGGCAAACCGGCCGACATCATCGAAAAAATGGTGGCCGGACGCATCAGCAAATTCTTCGCGGAAGTGACCTTGCTGGGTCAGCCGTTCATCAAGGACGACAAAGTCTCGGTCGGCAAGCTGGTGTCTTCAAAGGGCAACGGCGTCGTGCGTTTTGCCCGTCTGGAAGTCGGTGAAGGCATCGAAAAGAAAGAAGAAAACTTTGCCGAAGAAGTGATGGCGCAGGTGCGGGCCAGCTAAACTGGGCTGACGGCAGACCTTGTAACAAGCTATTAATAAACCATCCGACAAACTTATGAAAACACCGATTTGCCAGAGAATTTTATTAAAGCTGAGCGGCGAGGCGCTGATGAGCGAAGCGGGCGGCAGCATCGACTCCGACATCCTGAGCCGTCTGGCCGCCGAAATCCGGGAATTATCCGATTTCGGCGTCCAGGTCGGTCTGGTGATCGGCGGCGGCAATATCCTGCGCGGCGCCGAAAAGGCGTCCGAGGGACTGGATCGGGTCACCAGCGACCAAATGGGCATGCTGGCGACCGTGATCAATGCGCTGGCGATGCAGGACGCGCTCGAGCATCAGGGCTTGCAGGCCCGGGTGATGTCCGCGCTGAAAATCAATCAGGTTTGCGAGGATTATATTCGCCGCCGCGCTGTCCGCCATCTGGAAAAAGGCCGCATCGTGATCTTTGCGGCCGGCACCGGCAATCCGTTTTTTACGACCGATTCGGCGGCCAGTCTGCGTGCGATCGAAATCAACGCCGAACTGATGATCAAGGCGACCAAGGTCAAGGGCGTGTATTCTGCCGACCCCGCAAAAGTCAAGGACGCGGTCTTCTATCCGCGTCTGACTTATGACGAGGCGCTGGATCAACGCTTGAATGTGATGGACACCACTGCACTCGTGCTGTGCCGGGACAATGACATTCCGATGCGGGTGATGAACATCTTTGAACAAGGCGCGGTGATGCGGCTGATGAAGGGCGAAGAAATCGGTTCGCTGATTGAACGAGGAGCAAAATAATGATTAGTGACATTCAACAGGACGCAGCGGCCCGCATGGGCAAAAGCATCGAAGCCCTGAAACACGAATTTGCGAAGATCCGGACCGGGCGCGCGCATCCGAGCCTGCTCGACCAGATCAGCGTGTCTTATTACGGCACCGATTCGGCGCTGTCCCAGGTCGCGAATATCGCGGTCGAGGACGCGCGGACGCTGACGATTACGCCATGGGAAAAAACCATGGTGCAGGCGATCGAGAAGGCGATCATGAAGTCGGATCTCGGCCTGAACCCGTCCACCACCGGCATGACGATCCGGATTCCTCTGCCGGCGTTGACCGAACAGCGCCGCCGTGATCTGGTCAAGGTGGTCAAACACGAGGCCGAAAACGGCCGCGTGGCGATTCGCAACATCCGCCGCGACGCGAACAATGCGATCAAGGAAGCCTTGAAGGAAAAACTGATTTCCGAGGACGACGCGCGCAATGCGGAAGATAAAATCCAAAAAATCACCGACCAATATGTCAAGGAAGTCGAAAAGTTGTTGGAAGCCAAAGAAGCCGATTTGTTGTCGATTTGATGCGGATGCCAGCCATGTCGTCAGGCAACGCAAGCTTTAACTCCACCGACAACGGCGTGCCTCGCCATATTGCGATTATCATGGACGGCAACGGCCGCTGGGCGCAAAAGCGTTTCATGCCGCGCGCGGTCGGTCACCGGGCCGGCGTGAAGGCGGTCCGCAAAATCGTCGAGCATTGCACCCAGGAAGGGGTCGAGGTGCTGACACTGTTCGCGTTCAGCAGCGAAAACTGGCGGCGTCCGTCCGAGGAAGTCTCGCTGCTGATGGAATTGTTTCTGGTGACTTTGCGGGCCGAAATCGATCGCTTGCATCAAAACAATATCCGTTTGCGCTTTATCGGCGACCGGAGCCGCTTCCCCGAGGCCTTGCAAGAGCAAATGGCTGCAGGTGAAGCGCAAACCCAAGGCAATACCGCATTGACCGTTGTGATAGCGGTCAACTACGGCGGCCGCTGGGATTTATGCCAGGCGTTTCGCGCGGTCAATCAAAAAATAGCGGCCGGCGAATTGCAGGCGCAGGACATCGATGAAAATCTGATCAATCGCCATTTATCGACCGCGGATTTGCCGGAACCGGATTTATTCATCAGAACCGGCGGTGAACAGCGGGTCAGTAATTTTTTACTCTGGCAACTCGCCTACACCGAATTGTATTTCACCGATACCCTCTGGCCTGATTTCGACCAGAAAGCGCTCGACGGGGCGATCTTGAGTTTCAAAAGCCGGCAAAGGCGCTTTGGTCATACCGGCGAACAGGTGCTCGGCAAAACGCTTACCCTCTAACTTTAACGATAATTATAACAATGTTGCTCAAGCGAATTATCACTGCATCGATTCTGGCCGCCCTGATTGCCACGGCGGTATTCACACTGCCTTCCGAATATTTTTCCCTGCTGCTCGCCGTCCTGACCTTGGCCGCAGCCTGGGAATGGCTGTATCTGATCGATGTGCAATCGATCGCCAAAAGAGTGTTGTTTCTGCTGGCGCTGGTCGTGCCGATGGTCGGGCTGCAGCTCTGGACACAGTTCCTGGAACTGTTGGCGCAATGGACCAACTGGCCGGAAATCCGGCTGTATTCGGGTATCCTCGAATGGCTGGTGATCCCGCCGATTCTGTTCTGGATCGTGGCGATGATTTGCATCAGAAACCTGCCGCACTCGGTGCTGAACCTGCAACTGCGTTTGCGTTATAAGGTATTGATCGGCTGGTTCATCCTGCTCGCCTGCTGGATGTTCCTGAGCCGGCTGCGCACTTTCTACGAGCCGCCGATGACGATGTATTTCCTGATCCTGATCTGGGCGGCCGACATCAGCGCTTATTTCGTCGGCAAGAAGTACGGTAAAACCAAATTGGCGCCGGACATCAGCCCAGGCAAAACGGTCGAGGGCTTCTACGGCGCCTTGGGGGCCGCAGTGGTCTGCGCGATCGTGCTGAGCCTGATTTACGGTTTCAATTATGTTTTCGCGGCCGATTTCGCCTTGTTGTCGGTATTGACCGTGTTGATTTCAGTTTACGGCGACCTGTTTTTCAGCGTCGTCAAACGCCAGCGCGGCGTCAAGGACAGCGGCGCGATCCTTCCTGGCCATGGCGGCATTCTGGACCGGGTTGACAGCATTATCGCGGCGATTCCGTTGTTTTATGCAGGCATTTACTTGATTTCCGGGCTGGTCTGATGAAAGGCATCTGCATACTCGGGGCGACCGGCTCGATCGGCGTCAGCACACTCGATGTGGTCGCAAGACATCCTGATCTTTACAAGGTCGTCGCGCTGACCGCGAACAACAATGTCGACTTGTTGCTCGAACAATGCCTGCGCCATCGGCCGGAACTGGTCGTGGTCGCCGACGAAGCGAAAGCCGCAGCATTCAAGGAAAAAATCGCCGGCACCGCGGTCGCTGAAGTGAAGGTGCTGGCCGGGGCCGAGGCCTTGTCGGAAGCCGCCACACTGGACTCTGTCGATTCGGTGATGGCCGCGATCGTCGGTGCGGCAGGATTACTGCCGACATTGGCGGCGGCGAAGGCCGGCAAGACGGTGTTGCTGGCGAACAAGGAAGCCCTGGTGATGTCGGGCGACATCTTCATGCAGGCGATCGCCGAGTCGGGCGCGCAGCTTTTGCCAATCGACAGCGAACACAACGCGATCTTTCAATGCATGCCGGCGGCTTATGAAACCGGCGTCAGCGCGAAGACGGCCCGGCGCATTCTGTTGACCGCGTCGGGCGGCCCGTTCCGGCAGACGCCGGTCGCCGATCTGGTGACTGTGACTCCGGAACAGGCGGTCGCGCATCCGAATTGGGACATGGGCAAGAAAATCTCGGTCGATTCGGCGACGATGATGAACAAAGGCCTCGAAATGATCGAAGCCTGCCTGTTGTTCAACATGCAGCCGGAACAGATCCAGGTCGTGATTCATCCGCAAAGCGTGATTCATTCGATGGTCGATTATATCGACGGCACCGTACTCGCGCAGATGGGCAACCCGGACATGCGCGTTCCGATCGCGCATGCACTGGCCTGGCCGGAGCGCTTCGAGTCCGGCGTGGAGCCTTTGAATATCTTCACGGTCCGCCAGATGGATTTCGAAGAGCCGAACCTGGAACGCTTTCCTTGCTTGCGCCTGGCCTACCAGGCGATCGAGACCGGCGGCACGATGCCGGCGGTATTGAATGCGGCCAACGAAATCGCGGTCGATGCCTTCCTGAATCGCCGGGTGCGCTTTACCGACATTCCGGTGATCATCGAACGCTGCATGGAGGCGGTCGAAGTCAGGGCGGCCGACTCGCTCGAAATTATTTTGGATCAGGATAAATTAGCTAGAATCGTGTCTAATCGAATTATCGATCAATTGACCGGCTAATTTTTCATGAGCACTCTGTTCTATTTCATCCTCACGATCGGCATTCTGGTTTCGTTCCACGAGTTCGGGCACTTCTGGGTCGCGCGCAAGGCCGGCGTCAAGGTGTTGCGCTTTTCGGTCGGCTTCGGCAAGGTCTTATGGTCTTACCAGAAAACGCCGGAGGCGACCGAATATGTGCTCTCGGCGATACCGCTGGGCGGTTATGTGAAGATGGTCGATGAGCGCGAGGGTGAAGTCAAAAGCCAGGATCTGCCTTATGCCTTTAACCGGCAAGGACTGGCGGCACGGTCCGCGATCGTCGCGGCGGGGCCGATTTTTAATCTGATTCTGGCCGTATTGTTATTCTGGGTGGCCTTGGTCGTCGGCGAAGAAGGCGTCAAGCCGATTCTGGGCAAGATCGAAGCGGGCACGATCGCCGCGGAATCGGGTCTGCTCGAAGGCGACGAATTTATTTCGGTCAATAATAAGCCGACGCCGACCTGGACCGAGACATTGAATGTCTTGATCGGCGCGGCGCTCGACGGCGACCAGGAAATCAAGCTGATCGTCAAAGACAGGGAGGGCAGGGAAGATGTCCGGTGGGTCAAATTGGACCATGCCGATGTCTCCGATCCCGAGAAGCTGTATAAGCGTCTCGGATTCACTCCCTGGGTGCCGAAATTGCCGCCGGTTATCGACAAGGTGTTGCCGGACGGGGCGGCCTTGGTGGCCGGTCTGAAGCCTCGGGACTTGCTGATCAGCGCGGACGGCGCGCCGATCGGCGACTGGCAGCAATGGGTCGAGTATGTCAGAAGCCATCCAGGCCAACGGATAGCAATCGAAGTCGAGCGTGACGGTGCGCGCCAGGCCTTGTCGATCACGCCGAAAGTCGTAGAGATTCCGTCGGCCCGCGCAGGCGAAGCGCCGAAGGCCGAGGGCAAAATCGGCGCCTCGGTGTTCATTCCCGAAGACATCAGAAACTCGCTGACGGCCAACTATTCGCTGGGCCCGCTCGAAGCGGTGCCCGCGGCCTTCATCAAGACCTACGACTATTCGTTTTCGACGCTGAAAATGATGGGCAAGATGGTGCTCGGCCAGGCCTCGGTCAAAAACTTGAGCGGCCCGATCAGCATCGCGCAATATGCGGGCGAATCCGCTAACATCGGCTTCGTACATTTCCTGAAGTTCATCGCGCTGGTCAGCGTGAGTCTTGGCGTGTTGAATTTGTTGCCGATACCGGTGCTGGACGGCGGCCATTTGCTGTTTTTCGGCATCGAAGCCGTTAAAGGCAAACCGCTTTCCGAGAGAAGCCAGCTATTCTTTCAGCAGATCGGCATTGCGATCCTGGTCACGCTGATGGCATTGGGCATGATCATGGATATTCAACGTCTGTTCCAATAGCCGATCTTTTGATGGCATCCTTTCCAAGTTCCGCAAGAATTTATTCACAACTTAAAACGAGCAGATCATGAAGAAAATTATTTCTGTTGTTGCTTTTGCTGTATCGGCATTGTCCGTGGGCACGCTGCGTGCGGATGAGAACGACGTCAAGAAAGCGCTGGCAAAGGCCGATCCGTCGATCAAGATCGATTCGATCAAACCCTCCGAAATCAAAGGTCTGCTCGAGGTCGAAGTCGGGGCGAATATTATCTACGTTTCCGAAGACGGCAAATATCTGCTGCAGGGGCATCTGGTCGACCTGGCTTCACGCACCGATTTGACCGAAGAAAAAATGGTTGCGGTGATGAAGAAAATGAGCGGCGTGCGCAAGGCGGCGATTGAAAAGCTCGGCGAAGACAACATGATCATCTTCAAGCCGAAAATTGCAAGATACACGGTTTCGGTGTTTACCGACATCGACTGCGGCTATTGCCGCAAGCTGCATTCCGAAATCGATCAGTATCTTGCTCAAGGCATCACGGTACGCTACATGTTCTTTCCCCGCGCCGGCAAGGGCTCGGACTCTTATAAAAAAGCCATTTCGGTCTGGTGTGCCGACGACCGTAATGCCGCTCTGACCAATGCCAAAAAAGGCCTGCCGTTAAAAGAAAAGACCTGCAAGAATCCGGTCGACCAACACATGCAATTGGTTCAGGAGTTCGGACTGAACGGTACGCCCGCCATCATCACCGCAAAAGGCGATTTGTTGCCCGGCTATGTTCCGGCCAAACAATTGGTTGAAGAGCTGAAAAAGGAAGCGGCCGAAAAATAAGCTCTCCCGAGCTTTCGGTCCCGGAATCCAGCTGTTTTTACCCAGCCTTGGGACAGGACAGGCAATGGCGAGAGGCGAATCGATTCGCTTCTCGCGGCTTACGTTTCCTCTATATAATCTGCAATCGAGCGGGGCTTTTCGTCCCTCTATTCATCTCCTCAATCATCCTCAAGGCAAGCCCATGTCGAGTCGCGATCGAGCGAATAAAATCCCGTTTCGAGCCTTGCTGCTGGTGTGCTCGGCGCTGCTGTTATTTGCGATGCGGCCCGCGGCAGCCGCCAACGTGCTGTCGGTGACCCAGGTCGCACCGGGCATCTACGTGCATCAGGGGCCGCATGAAATCCCGGACACTCACAACCATGGCGCGATCGCGAATATCGGCTTCATCGTCGGCGAACGCTGTGTCGCGGTGATCGATACCGGCGGCAATCCGGATCAGGGCCGGGCGCTATACCTTGCGATCCAGCATACGACAGACAAGCCGATCTGTTATGTGATCAACACCCATGTGCATCCCGACCATATCTACGGCAACAGCGTGTTCAAGGCGGACGGCGTCAAGTTTGTCGGCCATCATAATCTGGCCCGGGCGATGGCCGCGCGCGGCCGGTTTTATCTGGCCAAGGCCAAGGAATTGTTGGGGATAGATTTAACCGCGGGCGACATCATTCCGCCCGATATTGCGGTCGAAAAGCAACTCGACATCGATCTCGGCGGACGCATCCTGAAACTGACCGCGCATCGGCCCGCGCATACCGACAACGATTTGTCGATCTATGATCCGTTGACCGATACCCTCTGGTTGGCCGATCTCTTGTTCCTCGAACACCTGCCGGTCATCGACGGCAGTTTGAAAGGCTGGCTCGCGGAGATCGAGCAACTGGAACGTCATCCTTACAAAACGGTGATTCCGGGGCACGGCCCCATAGTCACCGACTGGCCGCAAAGCCTGCAAGCCGAAAAGCGTTATTTGCAGGCGCTGCTGACCGACATCAGGGCCTTGATCAAAAGCGGAGGTTTCTTGGAGCAGGCGCTCGAATCGATCGGCTATCAGGCAAAATCCGAATGGAAGCTCTTCGACGATTTTCACCGCAAAAATGTTTCGACCGCGTTTGCGGAACTGGAATGGGAAGATTGAACGCGCCGATCCGAGAGGATCGGCGTTTTTGACCGCATAAATTCCGGCAGAACCCGCGCGTCGCCGCCGGCAATGGAGCGCTCAAACACAGCGACGGCCGGGCCTAGTGCAGCAACTCCCAAACCGGTTGGATGCCCGCCGGCAAGGGCGCGAGCCGGCCGAGTTCGACATATTGATTGGCCGGGTTGTGAAAGTCCGAGCCTGCCGAGCCTGCGAGGCCGAAACGCTTCGCATAATCGGCCATATTCTTGATTTCTTCGGCGTTATAGCGTCCGGTCACGATCTCGACGGCCTGGCCGCCGGTTTCCTTGAAGGCCGTCAGCAGGCGTCTGAGCCAGCTGGCGGTCAACTGGTAGCGCAAGGGATGCGCGAGCACCGCGACGCCGCCGGATTGGATGATCCAGTCGACCGCGACGCTCATCTCCGCCCAGGGCGTGGCGACGTAGGCCGCTTTGCCTTTCGCGAGGTAACGGTCGAAGGCTTCCTGCTGGCTCAGCACATGGCCTTGCGAGAGCAGGAAGTCGGCGAAATGCGTGCGTGTGATCATGCTGTCGCCGGCCATTCGCCTGACCGCTTCGAGGGCGCCGGGAATGCGTTTCTTTTCGAGTTTCAGGGCGATCTGTTCGGCGCGCTCAAGGCGCGTGTTGCGCAGCCTATGCGTCGCTTCGGCGAGCGGTGCATAGGCGGGGTCGATGCCGAGCCCGACGATATGCAGGCATTTGTTTTGCCAGCTGGTGGACAGTTCGATGCCTGAAATCAAGCGGATGCCGGCGGCTTCGGCGGCGCGTTGGGCTTCGTCGAGTCCCGCGGTGGTGTCGTGATCGGTCAGCGCGAGCGCGGTCACGCCTTGCAGATGGGCGCGTTCGACCAGTGCGGCCGGAGCAAGCGCGCCGTCGGAGGCGGTGGAATGGCAATGCAGGTCGTAAATTTCTGACATGGTATCGTTATTATTTTGTGTAATCCGGCAAGCTTTTTTATTGCCTTGACCTGCGCTTATTGATATTCGCCGTACAGCTTCGCATACAGCCCTTTCTGCGCGATCAGCGTTTCATGCCGCCCCTGTTCGCAGATTTTGCCTTCTTCGAATACATAGACATGATCGGCCTGCTTGACCGCGCTGAGCCGGTGCGCGATGATGATCGTGGTCCGGCCTTTCAGGAACTCGGCCAGCGCCTGATGCAGTTTGTGTTCGGTTTCGCTGTCGAGCGCGGAGGTCGCCTCGTCCAGAATCACGACCTTCGGTTTTGCGACGATCATCCTGGCGATCGCAAGGCGCTGCCGTTGTCCTCCCGACAAACGCATGCCGTGGCGGCCGACGATCGTGTCGAGTCCTGTCGGCAAGTCCTTCACGATGTCGTCGAGTTGCGCGGTCGTCAGCGCCCGCCATAATTCCTCGTCGGTCGCGTCGCGTCCCAAAGTCAGGTTCGCGCGTATCGTGTCGTTGAATAAAATCGGCTGCTGCAGAACGGTGACTACGTTCTCTCTGACGACTTCGAGGCCTATCCGTTCCATCGGCGTCTCATCGAAATAAATCGTGCCGCTCTGGGCCGGATACAGGCCGATCAGGGTCTGGATCAGGGTCGATTTGCCGCCGCCGCTGGCGCCGACCAGCGCGACCTTGTCGCCGGCGTTGATCGTCAGGTTGATACCGTTCAGCACGGTTTGGTCGCCGTAGCTGAAATGCAGATCATCGATCCGGATAGCGACCGTTTTTTTATCCCGAAACGGATTTTCAAGATGAGGATAATGCGGTTCCTGTTTCAGCGCCTTCAGCCTATTGATCCGGGCCAGGGCCGCCTTCGCCGCGTAAAAGGCGTACTGGATGTTCAGGATTTCCTGCACCGGCGCCATCATGAACCAGAGATAGCCGAATACCGCGAGCATCTGGCCTATCGTCAGGTCCGCATAAAACACCATCAGCATCGCCAGCGCCCGGAACACGTCGAAACCGAACAGAAAAATCAGGAAACTGAGCCGGTTCGCCGCATCGCTTTTCCAGGCATAGGCGGCCGAGTAATCCTTCACATACAGCGCGGATTCGACCAGTTGTTTGCAATAATGTTTTTCGCGGTTGCTGGCGCGGATCTGATGGATTGCCTCGAGCGTCTCGGTCAACGCTTCCTGGAAGATGCCGTAGGCGGTGTTTTCCTTGGCTTTAAGATCCTTGACCTTGCTGCCGACCACGCGCGTAAAATAGATCACGATCGGGTTCAGCAGCAGGATGAACAGGCCCAGTTGCCAGTTCATCCAGAGCAGGATCACCGCGGTGCCGAAGATGGTCAGGCTGGCGACCAACAGCTTGCTGATCGTGTTGCCGATGAAATTGTCGATGGTGTCGAGATCGGTGACCAGATGCGTCACGATCGAGCCGGTGCCGAGGCTTTCGTATTCGGCCATCGAAATCGTCTGCAGATGATCGATCAGGTTCTGGCGGATGCGGAAGATGATGTCTTTGGCGATGCAGGAAAACTTGCGCGCCTGGATGATGTTGAAAATGATCCCGATGATCCGGAGCAGCAGGCTCGCGACCAGCACGGCCCCGATATAGAAGATCGGCACCTGCCAGGCGGACGGCACCAGCGGGTTCAGCGTCTGGATGATCAGGCCGGGCTTATGCAGCAGAATTTCATCGACCAGGAGCGGCATGAACAGCGGCACCGGCACGCTGGAGATCATCGCCAATATCGCGATGATATGCGAATAAATCAGCGCTTTTTTATGTTGCCGGGCGATTTGAAAGATATAATTCCAGCTAAAAGGCGCCGCCTGGGATGGGGAGGGCTTGGAGTGCACGTTTTCATTCATAGTCTTCATTTTCCGCATCATTATAGCGGAGCCTCGGGCTCCGGCATAGTTTGTCCGCGCACGGCTTAACTGACCGGCGCTGCCGTTTCCATCCACTTCTCAAACCGAATGAAGTCTTTGCAATTTCTTTTCCTGGCGCTATGCCTGATATTACCGGCCGATGCCGGTTGGGCGCGCGAATGGCTGCGCGAGCGCCGCGATTTCGTGCTGGCCGAACAAGCCGTCGAGCAGGGCAATGCCGCCGTGTTTCAGGCGCTTGCCGGCACCTTGACCGCGTATCCGCTGTATCCCTATCTGCAATACCAGTGGCTTAAGAAAGACCTGACGCAGACCGATAGCATTCGCGCCTTTCTGTCGACCTATAAGGACTCGCGCTATGCGTCGCTGTTGCGTGGAAGATGGCTCAAGGCGATGGCCGAGCAAAATCAGTGGCTGGACTATGTCGACCAGTATCGGGCCGGCGGCGATGTGGCGCTCGAATGCCTGTATCACCGGGCGGCATATCAAATCGGTTTTCGGGGGCTGGCGTTGACGCAGGCGAAACGGCTCTGGATGAGCGGCGGTTCGCAGCCGGGCGAATGCGAGCCCTTGTTCACCGCGTTGGCGGACGCCGCGCTCATCACCCGCGAGATGATCTGGCAGCGTTTCGAGCTGGCGTTGGAGGGGAACAATCGGCAACTGGCCGAGTATCTTGCGCGCAAGTTGACCGGTTTGGACCGCGAGGCGGCGGAGGCATGGCTCAAAGTGGATCAAAATCCCGAGCTGATCCGGGAAGAGAAAACGCGTTTGCCGGAGGGGCGGTTTGCCGCCCGAATCTTTGCGCACGGCATTGACCGTATGGCCAAGTCGGCCCCGGATAGCGCGGCGCGGCTTTGGGATGCCGAAAAAAACGGGCTGCAGTTCAAAGAGCCCGGCAAGCAGATGATCGAGCGCCGGCTGGCGCTGGCCTTGGCGTTTCAAAGAAAGGCGGGCGCCTATGACCGGCTGACCGGGCTGACTGCCCATGACGGCGAGGTTAGGGAATGGCGGGTCAGATCGGCTTTGTTCGAACAAAACTGGCAGCACATTGCGGCGGCTTTGTCGGGACTGACGCTCGACGAGCTGAAAGAAGCGCGCTGGCAATATTGGCAGGCGCGCGTGCAGGCGTCCGCCGGCAATCACGAGGCCGCGCGTGCGCTTTACTCAGAAGCTGCCCTGGACCGGAGCTTTTACGGCTTCCTGGCCGCCGACGCGCTCTCGCAGCCTTACCGTCTGGCGGATAATCCGGTGCCGCTTCATTTTAATGAACTCGGCGATTTGGCGTCCGAAGCCGATTTTCAGGCTGTGAGCGAACTCAGGGCTTTAAACCGCAACATGGAAGCCCAACGGCAATGGTGGTTTACGGTCGGCAAATTGAGCCGGGAGAAGCGAGCGCAGGCCGCCAAACTCGCCGAATCCTGGGAGTGGGCGCCCGTCGCGATCCAGACCCTGGTCAAGGCCGATTATTGGGACGATCTGGCGCTGCGCTTTCCGCTGCATTACCAGGAACAGGTGCAAAGCAATGCGTTACGGCATGCTCTCGATCCTGCGGTGATCTTCGGCGTGATGCGGCAGGAAAGCATGCTCGACAGCCGGGCCGAATCGCCCGTCGGCGCGAAGGGGCTGATGCAGGTGATGCCGAAAACCGGCAGGCAGCTTGCCAAGGAGATACAGCAGGAACTGGCGGCGGACTATAGCCTGTTCGATCCGGATCTGAATATTCGCCTGGGCGCTTACTACGTCAGAAAGCTGCTGCAACGCTTCGACGGCAATATGGCTTTAGCGGTCGCGGCCTATAACGCGGGTCCCGCCAGAGTCGTAAAATGGTTGCCGCTTGCCGGGAACATGCCCGCCGATATCTGGGTCGAAACGATTCCTTTTAAGGAAACCCGAAAATATGTCGCTTCGGTTTTATCCTATGCGATCATTTATCAACACCGGCTCAATAAAAACGGCTTGAAGTTGAAGGACCTGATGCCGCCGGTTCCTTCCGGGTAAAAATGAGCTGATTTTTTTCAGTGCCTGTAAGATAATATGCGTCTAACTCAATAAAATTTTGCCAAGGTAAACACAGGATGGAGAAAAAGCATAGCTTAACGCGCGAGGAATTGTTGATGTCCGGGAGGGGCGAGCTGTACGGACCGAATAATGCACAATTGCCGTTACCGCCTATGCTGATGATGGATCGCATTACTCTGATCACCGATGAGGGCGGTTTGTACGGCAAGGGCGAAATCATCGCCGAACTCGATATCAAGCCCGATCTTTGGTTTTTCGACTGTCATTTTCAGGGCGACCCGGTGATGCCGGGCTGTCTGGGCCTCGATGCGATGTGGCAGTTGGTCGGTTTTTTTCTTTGCTGGATGGGCGGTCCCGGTAAAGGGCGCGCGCTCGGCGTCGGCGAGGTCAAGTTTACCGGACAGGTATTGCCTACCGCAAAAAAAGTGATATATCGGATCAACATGAAACGCTTGATCATGCGTAAGCTGGTGATGGGCATTGCAGACGCGACGATGGAAGTGGATGGCAAGGTGATATACGAAGCAACCGATCTGCGGGTCGGCTTGTTTACTTCTACTGCAGATTTTTAAGGTTTATGGTAATGAAAAGAGTTGTGGTAACCGGTTTGGGCATCGTTTCGAGTATCGGCAATAATCGGGATGAAGTCGTCGAATCGTTAAAACTCGGACGCTCCGGCATTAGCTTTGCGGATATTTATCAGGAGCTCGGTTTTCGCAGCCATATCCATGGCGCGATCAAGATCGATCTGGAAGCGCATATCGACCGTAAAATCAAACGCTTCATGGGCGACGGCGCGGCGTTCAACTATATCGCGATGCAGCAGGCGATCGACGATTCCGGCCTGGCCGAAAGCGATGTTTCGAATGAGAGAACCGGCCTGGTGATGGGCTCGGGCGGACCTTCGACGTCCAACCTGGTCGAGGCGGCGGACATTCTGCGTGAAAAAGGCGTCAAAAAAGTCGGCCCGTATATGGTGCCGCGCACGATGTCGAGCACCAATACCGCCTGTCTTGCGACCCCGTTCAAGATCAAGGGCGTCAACTATTCGATCAGTTCCGCCTGCGCGACCAGCGCGCACTGCATCGGCCACGCGATGGAGCTGATCCAGATGGGCAAACAGGACATCGTCTTCGCCGGCGGCGGCGAGGAAGTGCACTGGACCATGTCGGTGCTGTTCGATGCGATGGGCGCGCTGTCGTCCAAATATAACGACACCCCGGAAACCGCATCGCGTCCTTATGACGAGACCCGCGACGGTTTCGTGATTTCGGGCGGCGGCGGCGTGTTGGTGATCGAGGAACTCGAACACGCGAAGGCGCGCGGCGCGAAGATTTATGCCGAATTGACCGGCTACGGCGCGACCTCCGACGGTTACGACATGGTGCAGCCGTCCGGCGAGGGCGCGGTGCGCTGCATGCGTCAGGCGTTGGCGACCGTGAAGAACAAGGTTGATTACATCAACGCGCACGGCACCAGTACGCCGGTCGGCGACACCCGCGAACTCGAAGCCTTGCGCGCGGTCTTCGGCGACGGCAACGTGCCAAAAGTCAGTTCGACCAAGTCCCTGACCGGCCATGCCTTGGGCGCGGCTGGCGTGAACGAGGCGATCTATTCGTTGTTGATGATGGAAGAAAACTTCCTCAGCGCGTCGGCGAACATCACCCATCTCGATCCGGGCGCGGAAGGCATTCCGATCGTGCGCGAGCGCGAGGACAACGTGACTTTGAACACGATCATGTCGAACAGCTTCGGTTTCGGCGGCACCAACGCCACCCTGGTATTCGAACGCTACACCGGTTAAACCATTTTCGCGAGGGACCGCAAGGCTTCTCCGGCCGGACGGGGCATATTGCCCCGTCCGCATAGTTTCGTACCTTTCAATGTGAAAACGTTAGGGACAAGGTTGCAAAACCCATCTACGTACGGGCCGTAAGGCCCTTTTTCTTTAGCCTGTTTTTTATTTTTGCCGCGCAATGTCGGATACCCACTCGAAAACCCGCACCCAATTCAACAAACTGCAAAAACGCCTGCGCCACAATGTCGGCGACGCGATCGCCGATTACAACATGATCGAGGACGGCGACAAGGTGATGGTCTGCCTGTCCGGCGGCAAGGATTCGTTCACGCTGCTCGACATTCTGTTGAATCTGCAAAAGACCGCGCCGGTCGAGTTCGAGATCATCGCGGTGAACCTGGACCAGAAGCAGCCCGGTTTTCCGGAGCATGTGCTGCCGGAATACCTCGAATCGATCGGCGTGCCTTACCATATCATCGAACGCGACACCTATAGCGTGGTCAAGCGGGTGATCCCGGAAGGCGCCACCACCTGCGGGCTGTGCTCGCGGCTCAGGCGCGGCATTCTGTACGGTTTTGCCGAAGAGCACGGGGTGACCAAGATCGCGCTCGGCCATCACCGCGACGACATCCTGGAAACGTTCTTCCTGAACATTTTCTACGGCGGCAAACTGAAAGCGATGCCGCCGAAGCTTTTGAGCGACGACAAGCGCAACATCGTGATCCGCCCGCTCGCCTATTGCCGCGAGAAGGACATCGAGCGTTTCTCCGCCTTCAAGAATTTTCCGATCATTCCATGCAACCTCTGCGGCTCGCAGGAAAATCTGCAACGCAAGGCGATGAAACAGATGCTAACGGGTTGGGACAAGCAGTTCCCTGGCCGTCTCGAAACGATCTTCACCAGCCTGCAAAATATCGCGCCTTCGCAGTTGGCCGATGCCGCTTTGTTCGATTTCGCCGGCTTGCAGCGCGGCGGGGCGACCGAAGAAGCGCCGATGCCGCTCGAACAGCCGGTCATTTTCGACCGCAATTTCGCCAAGGCCCGGACAGCTGCGATCCTCGGCACGGCCGAATAAAATTCCTTTCAAGCCGCCGCGGGAGAGTCCTCCGGCAGCGCAATTGTCCAAATCATCATGCCGTTTGTTAAGCGGCATCACGACCTGAACACGATGACGCCAGATTCGCTCGCCCCCCTGTTAAATGCCGCCGAACAGCTACCTCCCGAACAAGAAGCCGCGCTGAACGTGCTGGTCGTGTATTACGGCTATGCCTCGCCCGCGTTGATCGGCAAATGCCTGTACGATCTCGGTTTTAAGGACAAGAAAGGCAAGGAGCCTAAAGGGGATACGGTCACACCCTATCTCGAAGCGCTGCAATCCTTGCAACTGGTCGAGAAACACCCCAAACAGTCGGTTTACCGTTGTCCCAGGCGGATTGTCGAACCCTTGACCCGGAAACTGGCGGAAGACAAGCGCGCGTTCGAGAAAGTCGCGGCCAGCATCGGCAGGCATGCACCGACGCGCGGCGGCTATTACCGTTACCAAAACGCTGATGAATGTTTGCGGGATGCGCGCATTCTATTTCATCTCCGCGACTATGCGCAGGCGAATGAATGCCTCAAAATCGGCCGTTATGTTTTACGCTTGCCGGATGATTTCGATATTTATCTGGCGTGGGTTCTGAATCCTCTCGATGCGGCCTGGCTCAAGAACCGGCACCCGGTCATTTTACAGCAGATTGCCGGCTATATCGGCCTGCACCAGTTGCTGTATCTGCATAACGATCCGTCCGTGGGCGATTTTTTACGCCAATGCGCGCTGGAGCCGGGCTTTGTGCAGTCGCCTTTGGCGATTCGGGCCTTCGCGGAGCTGCAATTGCTGCGCGGCGATTGGGAGGAGCTGGCAGGCTGGATTGCCGGCCGCGGCGAGCCCGATTTGCAGGCCGTTGCCGCCGCGCGGACCTTTCTGCACGGCGATACCGCGCAAGCGATAGTTCAATTCGATCAGGCGCTGGCGGCACTAAGAAAACAAACCGGCAAACGCACGGCCTATTTCATGGGCATGGCCGGCGTGATTTATCCGCTCGCCATTTTGCAGCAAAAGGACAGCCAGCGGCTGGCCAAATTGCCCGCGCTGCTCACGCAAGCAGTCAAGGCCAACGGCCTTTGGACCGAGGTTTACCGTTATCTCGCGCTGTTTCAGAAATTAGAACAGGGCGAATTGCAGCGGCGCGACGAAATGCTGGCGATCGCGATTCCCTATAAAATCAGTTCCGGTTTTACCGAAGACGGCGAGCCGGAAACGATGATGCTGATGCCGAATTTGCTACAGCATATTTTTTTATTGCTGATCAAATTCTGGGTCAAAGCCGATCATGTCGCCAAAGTAACAGGCGACCAGAAACGCCTGTACCGGCATTTGCACGACAACGGCTACCGCTGGCCGGCGGCGGAATTGGCCAAGGTATTCGCCAAGATCAATCCTTACGAGGCTAAACTTTGGGATGCGGGCTTTCTGGCGGGGCGCCCTTTGGCCTTGGCCGAGTTGTTCGCCAGCCGCCCCGATTGGGATCTGGCGCTGGATGCCTTGCTGAATATCACGCCGCAGGATGCCAGAAGCGCCGAACCCTCGGCTGCCGCGGACAAGCCGATTCGCCTGATCTGGCTGGTCTCCTATCACGAAGCCAGCCATTCGCTCCGGATCGAGCCGCGCGAACAGAAACAGCAGGTCAAGGGCGGCTGGAGCAAGGGGCGGGCCGTGGCCTTGAAGCGCCTGCATACGGAACTCGACAGTTTCGATTATCTGAGCGAACATGACCTGAAGCTCTGCAGAACGATCAGTGAATACCGCGACACCAGTTGGTACGGTTCGACCTATTACGAATTCAACAGCAAAATGCCTCTGGAACTGGCCGGTCACCCGTTGTTGTTTTGGGCGGCCTCGCCCGAGGTCCGGGTCGAAGTGGTCAAGGGCGAGGCCGAATTGCGGGTCAGCCGGCAGGATAACAGCGACAAAATTCGGATCGAACTCAACCCGGTGCCGGGGTTAGAGCAATCTGTCCATGTCAGCAAGGAAACGCCGACCCGTCTGCGCGTCATCGAATTCACCGCCGCCCATCAAAAGATTTATTCGGTACTGGGGGCCAAGGGCCTGGAAGTGCCGTTATCCGCGCAGGAGCGCGTGCTGCAAACCCTGACCGGCATCTCGGGGCTGTTGACTGTGCATTCGGACATCGGCGGCAGTTCCAGCACCGCCGAACAGATCGCCGCCGACGCCACGCCGCGGCTGCATCTGTTGCCGCTCGGCGAAGGCCTGAAGGCCGCGCTGCTGATCCGCCCGTTTGCGACCGACGGCGCGTATTATCCTCCGGGGCAGGGCGGCGAAAGCGTGCTGGCCGAGATCGACGGCAGGCGCTTACAGGCTAAACGTGACCTGAAGCGCGAAAGGCAGAGCGCTGACGAACTCTTCGCGGCCTGTCCGGCGCTGGCAGAGGCGGAACAGGACGAAGCCGGCGAATGGCTGCTCGAAGAGCCGGAGCACTGCCTCGAACTGTTGCTGCAATTACAGGCGCTGCCTGAGGGGCAGGTGATCGTCGAATGGCCGGAAGGTGTCAGATTCCGGCTGCTCGGCCAGGCCGGGGCTTCGGCCTTCAGCATGCACATCAAGCGCGACAACGACTGGTTTGCGCTGCAAGGCGAGTTGAAGATCAATGACGCGACGGTAATCGAAATGCAGGAGTTGCTGGCATTGCTCGGCAACAGCAAGGGCCGCTTCCTGCGATTGCAGGACGGCCAGTTCGTCGCCTTGACCGATGCGTTCCGCCGCCGTCTGGAAGATTTGCAAGCCTATGCCGACATCAGCGGCAAGAAAGTCAGGATCAATCCGCTCGCGGCCCTGGCCCTGGAAGACTGGGGCGAGGACGGCGGCACCTTCAAGGCCGACAAGCATTGGCAGGAGCAGGTGCGGCGGCTGAAGTCCGCGCGCGAGTTTCAGCCGGTCCTGCCTTCGACCTTTCAGGCGGAGCTGCGCGACTATCAGATGGACGGCTACGCCTGGCTGGCGCGGCTGGCCGAGTGGGGCGTCGGCGCCTGTCTGGCCGACGACATGGGGCTCGGCAAAACGATACAGGGCCTCGCCCTCTTGGTCGAACGCGCGCCGAACGGTCCGTCGATGATCGTCGCGCCGACCTCGGTGTGCATGAACTGGGAAAAGGAAGCGAACCGCTTCGCGCCGACTCTGAATCCTCAGCAATTGGGCGGCGGCGACCGCCAGGGACAGCTGGACAGCCTCGGGCCTTACGATCTGTTGATTTGCAGCTACGGCCTGTTGCAGCAGGAGCAGGTCGCCGAGATGCTCGCGAAAATCCGCTTTCAAACGGTGATTCTCGACGAGGCGCAGGCGATCAAAAACACCGCGACCCGCCGCTCGCAAGGCGCGATGAATCTGCAAGGCGATTTCAGGATCATCATGACCGGAACGCCCCTGGGAAATCATCTCGGCGAACTCTGGAACCTGTTCCGCTTCATCAATCCGGGACTCTTGGGCTCGCAGGAACAATTCAATAAACGCTTTGCAGGACCGATCGAACGCGACCGCAGCAGCGCCGCGCGCCAGCAATTGAAGAAGCTGATCCAGCCCTTCATCCTGCGCCGCACCAAGACCCAGGTCCTGCAGGAATTGCCGCCGCGCACCGAAATTCCGGTCTATGTCGAACTCAGTCCCGATGAAATGGCGTTTTACGAAGCGATCCGCCGCGAAAGTCTAAACGCATTGGCCGGCACGGACGGACCTCCCGGCCAAAAGCACCTGCAAATCCTGGCCGCGATCAGCAAACTGCGCCGCAGCTGCTGCAACAGCCGTCTGGCCAACGCCGAGATCAGTCTGCCGAGCAGCAAGCTGTCCGCCTTCGGCGAGATCGTCGAGGAACTGCTCGACAACAAACACAAGGCGCTGGTGTTCAGCCAGTTCGTCGATCATTTGCAGATCATCAAGGACTATGTCGAACAGCGCGGCATCGCCTACCAATACCTGGACGGCTCGACGCCGGCGAAGGAGCGCCAGCAGCGCGTCGATGCGTTCCAGCGCGGCGACGGCGAACTGTTCCTGATCAGCCTGAAAGCCGGCGGCGTCGGCCTGAACCTGACCGCGGCCGATTATGTGATCCACATGGACCCGTGGTGGAATCCGGCGGTCGAAGACCAGGCCTCCGACCGCGCCCACCGCATGGGCCAGCAGCGCCCGGTCACGATCTACCGGATGATCGCGAAACAGACCATCGAAGAAAAAATCGTCGCGCTGCACAGCCACAAGCGCGACCTCGCCGACAGCCTGCTCGACGGGGCGGATGTCAGCGGCAGGATGTCGGCGGATGATTTGCTGAGCCTGATGCGTAGTGATGTTTGACGAGGGGTTTATGACTTTGCATGCGGGTGATTAAGTCTGCATATTCATGCCGTCCGCACCCTTCGGGATGCAGCATCTTGGTGATGTTTCTGATAAAGCGTTTGATCCAGTCGGTATGCCTGCTCGGTGCAGATGCAGTAATGCTTGGCGGATTATGTCCTTAACCTGATCGAGCAACTTGGGCGGCTTACCAGATAAATTTTATGAAGGGTATTGCATTTTGATTGGGATATGATAACTTTTTGCACATTATTGAATATAAATCAGTTTTATGATTTTAAAAATATTTAGATAGCCTTATGACGCAATTTTTTACGTCTGTTGGGATGTTTAATTGCAGTTAGCTTGTTGTTGACAGGTTTTTGGTTTATCGAAACCTACTTGTTTCTGCCTCCACAATTCTATGTCGTGATTTAACGGAGAAAATATAATGTTTGGTTTTGGAATGTCTGCCAGAGATAAATGGCATTTAGAGCAAGCTGAGGTAATGATGCAGCCATATGCTATAACTGTTGGGCAGAAAGAGGCGAAAAAGCTGGCCCGCCAAATGTTCGATTCTGCAAAAGCGGAATTGTTACCTAAATACGGTGCTGCGATGTATGCAGAGGATATTGGTGACAAACTGATAGCTACAAAAAAAGATTTCATTGAAAAAAGACTAGCCTCAGGATTATCTATCGAAGATATACGAAACTATTGGAACCAGACTTTCTTGATGCGTGAACTCTGGTTCAATTTCCTTGAAATGCCTATTTTCATGGAATTAACAAAACTTAAAGAGATGGGAAAAAGTCAGAATGAAATTGACGATTTAATGGCTAAATGGTCGCATGATTGGAGAAAAACAGACCCTCGCTGGGGTGAACCCGATCAATGGAATCCTAATTTGCCTGCAAATAACGGATATTCATCAGATGATGCGGATATGTATATTGAGTTTTTCACGCGTGTAGCTCGTTGGCAAACAAAGACTACTAAAATTGAGCAACAAAACTTGCTTAAAAATTACTCGTCATACAACGCTATGTTGCGGGATTTGATTAGTAAAGGAATTGTTTAATTGACTAGCCATACAATAGGCTTTTTGCTCTAACACCTATTGCCGAGCTGATTATTAGTTGTTAAGTTAAAGCGATGACAGGATATTTATCTACAAATATATTAAATGAGGCGGTTTCCTCGCTTGAGCTTGTAATGGAAAACCTAGAGCTTATTGAAAAGGATGTTTATCGGTGGAAATGGGTAGTGATTGCGCTGCATAACTCAATGCAAAATATAATGGTTTTCGTATTAAACCAAGGTAATGGTTTTCATTCGATGGAAAACGGCTCCTATAAGAAATGGATTGAAGCTTATAGAAATAGCCAGCCACTGCCGTCAACAAAACTCGCTAAATTTTTAGAGCTTTATAAGAGAATTAAGAAAAAATGCATCATGGAGTGTTATGTTTATAGCAAAGCTTATGTGCCAAAACAAAAGAATACAGAATCAGTAAAAAAACTAAATAGTATTAGAAATCGGTTTATTCATTTTGAATTAGATGTTTGGTCATTGGAAACTACAAGTATGCCAAGACTCTGTTTGCATTGCATGGATGTAATCCGTTTTCTGGTATTTGACTCTGGTAATATTTTGATTTCCGATGAAACTCAAAGAGTTAATTTACAGAACACCGTATTACAAACTATAAGGATGTTCGAACATTTGGATTCAAATCTTGAAAATAGCTAACAATCCGGTCAAGGGACGCGCCGCCCGTTGGTGGTTTTGAAGTTTCGTTTTTTATCAAGGCTCGGCGGCTTCGTTTGGCTTTCGTTAGCGGCGCGCCCCTTACCTAAACGTTAGCCCGTAGGTCCGATTAGCGCAGCGTAATCGGACGCATTTTATTGCGACCCAATACTAATTCCCAAGACAGGAAAAAGATATGCCCAACTATCGACGCGCATTCATACCTGGGGGCACTTGGTTCTTTACCGTGAATCTATTGCAACGGCATAACAACGATTTGCTTATTCGCGAAATTGGCTCGCTACGCGAAACGGTAAAACGGGTGCGCGAACGCCATCCTTTTCGAATCGACGCCTGGGTGGTTTTACCGGACCCTATGCACTCTGTGTGGACCCTGCCGCCCGGCGATGCCGATTTCAGTATGCGATGGCGTTTGATCAAAAGTGCTTTTTCGCGTGAGTTAGCCAAAACGGAACGTCGGTCGAGCGTACGTAAAGCGGCCGGCGAACGTGGCATATGGCAAAGCTTCCGCTCCTGCTCTCGCTCCTTGCCTACATCCCTGTAGGCAACGGCATTATTGGGAGCATTTCATTCGCGATGATGCCGATTATCAGCGCCATGTGGATTATGTACACGTGAATCCCTTGAAACACGGATACGTCAAACGTGTGGCGGATTGGCCGTATTCCACCTTTCATCGATATGTCGTGAACGACATTTATCCTACGGATTGGTGTGGCAATTTAAATGATTCGGTTGCTGGCGATGAATAACATGCATCCGATTACGCTGCGCTAATCGGACCTACGCGGGCTGTTAGGATGTCTAATTATAGTTAGCTTTCAAGGAGAATTTCCATGGGTTACGAAGTTCATATAACTCGAAAGGACGAGTGGTCCGAGGAAGACGGCCCAGAAATAACCATTGAAGAATGGAAAAACTATGTTGCAACCGACCCTGAAATGCGGTTGGATGGTTTTGCCGAAGCCACCACACCTGACGGCAGCGTATTGAGAGTAGAAAGTCCTGGTCTTTCAGTATGGCTTGCTTACTCAGGACATGAGAAAAACGGAAACATGGCGTGGTTCGATCACTTTGAAGATAGGATCACAGTTAAAAACCCCGATGAAGAAATACTCATCAAAATGTATGCAATAGCATCAGCGCTTGGGGCAAAAGTCCAAGGTGATGAGGGTGAAATTTATGACTCAAAAGGTCAATCAAATTGGCAGGAACTTCGAGGAAATGCTGAGCCAGAACCAGGTTTGGCTAAGAAGCCATGGTGGAAATTTTGGGGTTGAAAGCTAACAGTGCCATAAACTCGGACGCAAAAAGCATCGCTTCGCTCTGCTTTTTGCGTCCGGTTATGGTCAGAGTTAGGCAAATAGGAGCCACATGCAGCTAATATTCCCTTTGGTATCAATCGTTTTGTTTAGCCTCTTATATTCAGTTTATCTCAAGCTGTCAGCCAGGATGTTGCATGGCTCTATTGTTAGCTGGATACACTCATTTTTATTTTCCTTGCTAATAGTTTTTCTAATCTTGCTCGGACGTGTGGCATCAAGCATTTCGGATATTTCTTTACCTATCGGTCTTAGTTTGGTTTATAGCTTTGCTTTACATTTGGGCCTAGGCGGTTGGTTCTTCAGAAAGCGCATTTCCAACCATGAAGGCAAGCTACTTGGATGGCGTGGTGGCATGCAGCTTACTGCTCTCACATATGGTCTTTTTTGTCTAACCTGTGCAGTATTATGGTCAATACTTTATTTTGTTGGTCCTCCAGCGTAATACATAGCAGCTGTGGCCAGGGTAGAGCCCGTAGATACTGATTAGCGCAGCGTAATCGGACGCATTTTATTGCGACCCAATGCTAATTCCCAAGACAGGAAAAAGATATGCCCAACTATCGACGCGCATTCATACCTGGGGGCACTTGGTTCTTTACCGTGAATCTACTGCAACGGCATAACAACGATTTGCTTATTCGCGAAATTGGCTTGTTACGCGAAACGGTAAAACGGGTGCGCGAACGCCATCCTTTTCGAATCGACGCCTGTAAATCTGAGAATATTTACGTAAATTAATTATTATAAACAATACCTTATTGAAGATTATTAATGTGACTTAGATGTGATAGTTAATGTTGCCTCAAGTAATTTGTCAAGAGTTTCGCGTGGAACAAACAGGGCGATTTCTTCTTAACTGCGGCCGTTTTTTCCTTTTCCTCGTCTCGGCAGGCTGCTGCGCTTGGCGATTCATTTCCTCTTTCAGTAAACGTTTCGACAGTTCGACGGACTTGTCATTGAATTCAAGGTGAAACAGCAAAAAACAACGCGACTCTTTACAGCAGCATGTCGTTGTTTTTTCGCATGCATTGTCGGGAGGGTGGGTCGTGAGGCCGTTTCGCGCCGACGGATAAATTCCGGTTCGCGTATCGGGCGGTGTTTCGGGTGTTGCCGGGTCAGGAGCATGGAATGGGCAGGCGTCCGGACCTCCCATTACCATGAAAATCGATAGGTGAGTGGTGTGGTGGGAGCGACGCCTACGTCGCGATTAAAGCCTCAAGTCGCGACGTAGGCGTCGCTCCTACGGATGATTTTTATTATAAACAAATGCTTGAGATAACTTGTTAAAGTAACTTAAAGGCGTTAGTTAATGTTGCTTCAAGTAATTTATTAAGAGTTCAGCGAAGAAAAAGAGGACGCTATTTTTGCAGAGTCCGTCGCTTTTACGGATGCAATGTCAGGAGGGTCGATCGTGGAGCCGCCATTCCGCCTGATCCCGGGCGGGCAAATGCCGGTCGCGGTCGTAGGGCGGCGTTTCGGATGCCGGTATGTTGTCGCCGGGCCAGTCTTTCGCCCATCGCTGGCGGGTTTCCTCGTCGGCATAGTAGCGCAGGTAAAGCAAGTTATCTTCTTCGCTGCCGCTGCCCAGCAAGTCGATGTGCCAGGCCGAGTCGTTGCTGAGCGGCATGACCGGGCCTTCTTCGCGCAACACCTCATGCCAGAGTTCTTCATACAACTCGCGGTCGCTGAGATGGTTGGTGCTGTAAAGAAACATGCGCAGCATCGCAAGGCCACGGATCGTTTCCCAAAGCTTGGCGGTCACTTGCGCGTCATCCAGCTCCTCCGGAGGCGGCAGATCCAATCCGTTTTGCGCCAGTAAGTCGAACGCCGATTTTTCGGTGTTTTGTTGGGACTCGGGAGTTTTTTTAGCCATTGTTATGTTCCCCGCGAAAAAATGATATATCGTTCCCAGGCTGCATCACGAGACGGGACGCTGGCTCGTCTTGGCCCTGGGGGTTCCCGGACGGCGCGCCACTGCCATTAAGTTAAGGATGGCCGGTCCATTCTCCCTCCGGGAGAAGGCTAGGATGACGACTGCAAGGATGCAGGAGTTAGAGCAATGCAGGAGCTATTGCCGAGGGGATCAAATAAAGTATTTTCCTTATTTTATTCCCCTCACCCCGACCCTCTCCCGAAGGGCATAGGTATCTACACAACATTTCAGCTCAATAAAAACAATAGCTTGTAAAATAGTCTAACCTCCTCTTCTGCTGCTGGAGAGGGTTAGAGTGAGAAGATTGAAATCAAGCATTTACATTCTCCTCATCCCAGCCTTCTCCCCCTGGAGAAGGAGCATAGTGCACTTGTGTAGATACCTATGCCCGAAGGGAGAGGGAGATAACCGCCTTAACTTAATGGCAGTGGTACGGCGCGCGGGAACCGGAAATCGCCAATTTTAACTTTGCTCCCAAGGCAAGCCGTGAAACCGCCAGCCGCCGAGGTTGCCGCGGTGCTTGTTTTGATCGAGCGGGCCTTCGAAGCCTTCCAGTATGTTGATCAGGCGTTTGTAGCCGAGCTGTTCGAGCAGTTTGGCCGCATCCAGAGAGCGCTGGCCGCTGCGGCAGAGCAACAGGATCGGCGCCTCCTTGTTCGGGACCGCGGCCTGTACTTCGGCGGCAAAATTCGGATTCAGTTGCCAGTCCGGCGCTTCCTTCCAGGGGATCAGCACCGCGCCCGGCGGGTGGCCGATGAAAGTGTGTTCCATCTTGGTGCGGACATCGACGAGGACCGCGGCGTTATTATTTTGCAATAGCTCCCAGCATTGCTCAGGGCTTAGGTTTTCGATCATGGTAGGGGCTCTGGGTCAGGTTTTTGGCCGATAAATTGGGCTTCATTACGAAGGCCCCGGTGTATGTCGCCGATCGCGGCGTTATCCCGGTAAAACACGGTCCGCAGCGGCGCAAACAAATCCAGCAGTTCATGCGTGTCCAATAGGTAAGCCGGATTGCTCGGGCCTTCGGCGTTCACTTTCAGGCGCGTGAAGGTTTGATAGAACAGCAGGCCGCCGGGTTTCAAGGCGTTTATTATCGCATCCGTGAGCGAGCGGTCAAGAAAGCGGCCGATCACGATCACATCAAAGGCGGAGGGAGGCAGCGAAGCAGGGCTGATGGTTTCCTGTCCGGCCTCGATCGGAAGTCGATGGCGGCCGGCATAGGCGTGCAATTTTTCGATCGCTACCCCGGAAATGTCGAGCGCGGTGACCTGCATGCCATGCTCGGCAAGAAAAATCGCGTTCGCGCCGAGCCCCGAGGCGAGATCGAGGGCCGTACCTTCTGGCGGCAGCAGAAACGCATTCTCGCTCAACACCGGTGCCGGCGCTTGCTTGCCGGGCTCGTCCTGGCCGTAGATGCGGTTCCATTTTTCGCGAAGTTCCTTCATGTCTCCGGCCCTTCGAGTTTGCTGACGTGCGGTTCCAGCCAGGTTTGCAGAAACTCCATGAACACGCGGACTTTCGCGGACAGATATTTACGGTGCGGATAGACCGCATGGACTTCGAGCGGCGGGGAGGGATAGTCTTGCAGGACAGGAATCAGCCTGCCGCGTTCAATATCCCAGCCGACGATATAGATCGGCAGCATTACAAGACCCATGCCGTTGATCGCGGCGATACGGATCGCATCCGCGACGTTCGCCTGCAGGCGGCCCGTGACATTGATGACCTGATAGCCCGATTCGCTTTTAAACGGCCATTTGTTTTTCGGCGAAATCGACCAATTGATCAGACAGCTATGCTGGGCCAAATCTTGCGGGGTTTGCGGCGTGCCGTATTTGGCTAAATAATCCGGCGAGCCGCAGACGACCAGCGACGAACTGGCCAGTTTGCGCGCGACCATGCTGGTGTCGTTCAGCGCGCCGAGGTAGATTGCGAGGTCGATGCCGTCCTCGATCATGTCGCCGGGACTGCTTTGAATGATCAGTTCGACGTTCAGATCGGGATGCAGTTTTAGAAACTCGGAGATGGCGCGCGCGATATGCGTCGCGCCGATCACCGGCGGAGCGCTGACCCGCAAGGCGCCGCGCGGTTCGGTCTGCAAGTGGGTGACTTCCGATTCCATCTCCTCGATGTCGAGCAGCACCGTCTGGCAGCGCTCGAAATAGGAGGCGCCGACTTCGGTCAAACTCAGGCTTCTGGTGGTGCGGTTGAACAGGCGGGTGCCGAGGCAGCTCTCCAGATGCATGATATGCTTGGTCGCCATCGCGCGCGAAATATCCAGATCGCGCGCGCCGCCGGCAAAGCTTCCCGCTTTCGCGACGCGGACGAACACGTTCATGCTGGTCAATTTATCCACGGGGGTCTCCTGCAATCAACATGGATTTGGCGGATTTAAGAATCGGGGGATCGCGAGCGACAGGGTTACTCTCTCTTCTTTGGGCATTAGAAATTAGAGCTGCCGGCCGGACAAAAGCGTGAAATTCTTGACACTCTATATTATTTCCAAATAAGAAACAATAAATTTAATAATTGCGCTATTGTAAGCAATTTTAAAGCCTACTATAGTAGCACCGTCACAGATTTTTTCTCTGTTTCATTGGGCAGTGCCTCCTCAAATTTATTCGCTGCCCGATCTTTGAACCCCTCCCCGACATAATAGAGTCGGGGAGGGGTTTTTTTTGCCTGCTAGACCGAATCCGGCGCCGTGTTTTCGGCCTGGGCCTGTTTCCAGAGCAAGTCCTCGATCCCGCACTGGGGCGCAAAGCCCGAGACCGTGCCGAGCAAAATCTCCCGGATGTGTTCGGGATCGTCAAGCTGCGCCGCCTGGTCCAGGCGTTCCAGGCGCAGGGATAAATCGGGCCACGGAATCACGTGTTCCTCGGCGCGCATGATGCGGGGGTGACTGGTTTCGCTCACATGATCGCCGATCAGCAATTCTTCGTAAAGCTTCTCGCCGGGCCTGAGGCCGCTAAAACGGATTTCGATTTCGCCGTCAGGATGTTCCGGGTCCTGGATTTCGAGGCCGCTCAGATGAATCATCCGTTTGGCCAGGTCGAGGATGCGGACCGGATCGCCCATATCCAGCACGAAGACATCGCCGCCGCTGCCCATCGCGCCGGCTTGGATCACCAGTTGCGCGGCTTCCGGAATGGTCATGAAATAGCGGATGATATTCGGATCGGTCACCGTGACCGGACCGCCGCGTTTGATCTGTTCCCTGAACAACGGCACGACCGAACCGGACGAGCCGAGCACATTGCCGAAGCGCACCATCGTGAAACGGGTGCGGCGCCGGTGTTCAGGTATGGCGCTGAAGGCCTGCAGGATCAGCTCCGCAAAGCGTTTGCTGGCGCCCATCGTGTTGGTCGGGCGGACGGCCTTGTCGGTCGATATCAGCACGAAGGTTTCGACTTCGGCCTGGATGGCGGCTTCCGCAGTGCGCAGGGTGCCGAACACATTGTTGCGGATCGCCGCGACCGGATTGTGTTCGACGATCGGCACATGCTTGTAGGCCGCCGCATGGTAGATCGTCTGCACCTTGAAGGTCTCGCAGACTTTGCGTAGACGCGGCGCGTCGGTCACCGAACCTAGAATCGCGTAAATCGCCGGTTTTTCCGCCGAAGGCAAACGGGAGGCCCATAACTGCAATTCCTGTTCGATCGCATACAAGGCATATTCGCTCAATTCGAACAGGACCAGCGCGGACGGCCTCAAAGCGACGATCTGCCGGCACAATTCGGAGCCGATCGAGCCGCCCGCGCCGGTCACCATCACCGCCTTGCCGGTGATATTCGCATGCAGCAGGGCCGGATCGGGCGCGACCGGATCGCGGCCCAGCAGGTCTTCAATCTCGACTTCCCGGAGCGTGTCGAAAGTGATCTTGCCTCCGGCGATTTCGGAAAGGTTCGGCATCGACAATACCTGTACCGCATAAGGCTCGAGCAAGCGGATCAGCTCGCTTTTGCGCGCGTGCTTGGCGGACGGGATCGCCAGCAGGACACTCGCAACCTCATAGCGATCGATCAGATAACTCAGGGACGAAAACGGATAGATCCTGAGGCCGTTGATCTTGTGTTTGTTCAGCGCAGGATCGTCATCGATGAAAGCGACCGGCTGAAACTCGCGGCCGAGCGCCAAGGCCGAGGCCAATTGCACGCCGCCGCTGCCGGCGCCGTAAATGAGCACTTTTTTCTTCGGATGCGTGGCAGGATTGTGGCCGCCGCTGAGCCGGATATACGTGTCGCCGAGCCACCAACGCGCAAAAAAACGGCTGCCGCCGACCAGCAGCATCATGATCAGCCAGTTCAGGAACGGTACGGTGCGCGGCAGATTACGGATGCCGCTCTCATAAAAAATAAAGGGCAGAAAATAAATCACCGCAAACGCACAGGCATAGAGCGTGACCGCCTGCATGATCGTCCATAACGCCTTGATTTCGATATAGCGGATGATGGCCCGGTACAGGCCTAGGCGGATGAAAATCGGCACGGCCAGGGCCGGCGCGACCGCGATCAAGGCCCATTCGATGTTCCTCGGCACGAACAGGGCGCCCCAGCGCAGCGAGAAGGCGGACCATAAGGCGAGCATCGTAAATACGATGTCCGCCCCGATTAGAATCAGGGCTTTTCGGGGCCTGGACTGCCCGATAAACCAACGCGCCAGCCGTGGTTTCATGCGCGATCTTCCGTGCCGCCCGCGTTGAACTTGATCGCGGTCAAAAGCAGCGGCAGATAGGCCAGGGCGAGGCCCAGGATGCCGTTCAGCAAGCCGAGGCCGATCGAGACCGCCAGCGGCAACAGCCAGAACAGATTGACCGCGCCGACGAACAGCGTCACCGGCCTGTGCGAACCGAAACGGCGCGCGGCGAACTGGTAGGCATGGCTCCGGTGCGCTTCGTGCAGTTTTTCGCCGCGCCGAAAGCGTTGCAGCAAAGTCAAGGTCGCATCGACGATGAACACGCCGAGCAGGCATAGCCAGCTCCAGAACAGATTCGGGTTAAGCCAGGCGGCCTGGATCGAGATCAAGCCTAAAATGATCCCCAAAAAACCGCTACCCGCATCGCCCATGAAAATCTTCGCGGGCGGAAAGTTCCAGATCAAAAAGCCGGCGACGGCGGCCGCGAGCAATGCCGGCTCCAACCATACACTCTCATTGCCGAACAACAGGAACAATAGAACGCCGCCCAGACAAGTCGTGATCGCTTCGATGCCGGCGATGCCGTCGATGCCGTCCATGAAGTTATAAAGATTCAGCAGCCAGACCAGATAGAAGAGGCCGAAAATATGGCCGATCCAGCCGAGATCGACGGCCTGGCCGAACAGGGGCAGGGGCGGAAAGCCGCCGAGCCAATACAGGCCCCAGCCGGCGCCGATGAAATGCGCCAATAGCCGCCAGCCGGCGGGGATATGGCGGTGATCGTCCAGGAAGCCGACCACGGCGACCCAGGCGCCGGCGCCGAACAGCGCCAAACCCTGTTTTGGCGTCAACAAGCCGAGCGCGAACAGCGCCCCCAGGCTGACCAAGAACACTACCACGATCGCCATGCCGCCGCCGCGCGGGGTTGGCAGCGTATGCGAACTGCGCTGGTTCGGTACGTCGATCATATTCGAGATCAGCGCATAACGGCGGATCAGGCCGGTGAACAGGCACGCGGCCGCCAAAGCCGCCAGGAGTAAACCGCCAGTCTGCATCACTTTCGGGTTTCCAAATAATATTGAGCGGCTCTGCGCAAGGCCTGATCGACACCGACCGGAGGCTGCCAGGCAAGCCGCTCACGAGTTTTGCCAATATCCACCTGCAATGAACCGCAAAGCTTTTGGATCGCCGCGGTTTTGCCGAGGCAGCGCGCGGCGAAATTCAATACGCCCGGCGGCACCGGCAAAAGACGCGCACGTTTGCCGAGCGCGGCCGCGGTTTTGCTCAAGAGTTCAGGCGTCGAGAGGTCCTCGCCATCGCTGGCCAGAAAAGTCTGATTCGCGGCGCCGGGGTGATCGATGCAGGCGAGGATCAGGTCGACCAGGTTATCGACCGCGACCAGGCTGCGCCGGTTTTGAATCGAAGCCAAGGGCAGCGGAATGCCTTTGTCGAGCCAGCGCATCATGCTGAAAAAATTGCCTTTCACTCCAGGGCCGTAAACCAGGGGAGGGCGGATGATCACAAATTCCATCGTGGAATTCAAACAGAGTTCGCGCAAGCCGTCTTCGGCTTCGCGTTTGGAAATGCCGTAGGCGTCTTCGGGGACAGGTGTGTCGTCTGCGCGGTAAGGCCGTCCGGGGGCTGTCGCCTCGCCGTTCACCTTGATCGAGCTGATAAAAATGAAGCGTTTGACGCCGGCCTCTAGCGCCTGCCTGGCCAGATTCAGCGAGCCTTCGACATTGGCCTTGCGGAATTCGGCGAGCGGGTCGGCCGCGGTGTCCTGCATCACATGAACCCGCGCGGCGAGATGCACGACCGCGTCGATGCCCTGCAAGGCGGTGCTCCAGTCGGCAAGCGCGGCAAGATCGCCGGTTTCGATCCAGTCGGCGCCTTGCGGCCGGCCGAGTCCCGCCAAACGCCGCACCGCGGCGCGGACGGAAAATTTTTGTTCGGCCTTTAAACGCTCGACCAAGGCGCTGCCGACGAAGCCGTTGGCGCCGGTGACCAGAATATTCAAGTGGCGGTTATCGGACAAGCTCATGCCTTCGACCAGACCGTGCGATTGACATAGCCGGTGTAGCTCAGCACGACCCGGACAATTTGCTTGGAGACTTCGCCGGCCTGATAGTCGGGAATCTCCGGAATCACTCGGCGCGTCCTGTCATGCTGGCCGGTCACGACACGGACCGCATCCAGCACGTTATCCTGCTTCAGGCCGCACATCACCAGCGTGCCGACATCCATGCCTTCCGGCCGTTCATGGGTATGACGTATCGTGACCGCGGGCAGATTCAGCAAGGATGCTTCCTCGGTGATCGTGCCGCTGTCGGACACCACGCAAAATGCGGCCATTTGCAGACGGATGTAGTCTAGAAAGCCGAACGGCTTCAGATAGCGGATCAACGGATGCGAGAGGGATTCGCCGAGCGCTTCGAGGCGTTTCCGGGTACGCGGATGTGTCGAGACGATCACCGGAAATTGATACTGCTCGGCCAAGGCGCGCAGGGTTTCCAGAAGGTCGCGTAAATTTTCCGGGCTGTCGACGTTTTCTTCCCGGTGCGCGCTGACGATGAAGAAGCGGCCTTCCTGCAAGTGCTCCCTGGCCAGCACGTCGGATGCGAGTATCTTCGGCTGGTAATAATCCAGCACTTCCTGCATGTGCGAGCCGGTCTTGATGATCGTCTCGGGACGGATGCCCTCGGCGATCAGATAGCGGCGGGCATGCTCGGTCAATACCATATTGATGTCGCTCAGATGATCGAGTACCTTGCGGTTCAGTTCCTCCGGTACGCGCTGATCGAAGCAGCGGTTGCCCGCTTCCATGTGGAAGACCGGTATCTTGCGCCGTTTCGCCGCGATCACGGCCAGGCAGGTGTTGGTGTCGCCGTACAGCAACAGGGCGTCGGGCATTTCCTTCGCGAACACCTCATCGGCCTTCGCGATCACGTCGGCGATCGCTTGCGCAGCGGTTTCGCCGGTAACGCCGAGGAAATAATCGGGCTTCCGAATTTCGAGGTCGTCGAAAAACACCTGATTCAACTCATAGTCGTAATTCTGCCCGGAATGCACCAGGATATGCTGCGTGTAGAGGTCGAGTTCGGCAATCACCCGGCTCATCTTGATCAGCTCCGGGCGCGTGCCGATCAGGGTCATCACTTTAAGCATGGAGTTCGTTCCTGATGTAATCGAGCGTCAACAGCAGGTTTTTGATCTGGGCGACGTTAAGACGATGGGTATTGTGCGAGGTATAGTCGTCCACCTCCGAGATATGCGTCTCGCCTTCGACGAAATATTTGTTGTAGTTCAGGTCGCGGTTGTCCGCCGGAATGCGATAGTAGCGCTCCATGTCCTCGGCCTTGGCCATTTCCTCGCGCGAGATCAGCGATTCGTACAGTTTTTCGCCGTGGCGGGTGCCGATCACCTTGACCGGCGAGGAACTGTTGAACAGTTCTTTCAGGGCCTCGGCCAAATCCGCGACGGTCGATGCCGGCGCTTTCTGTACGAAAATGTCGCCCTGCTCAGCATGCTCGAACGCATGCAGGACCAGATCGACCGAGTCTTCCAGCGACATCAGGAAACGGGTCATGTTCGGGTCGGTCACGGTGATCGGCTCATTTTTTTTGATCTGGCTGATGAACAGCGGGATCACCGAGCCGCGCGAGGCCATCACGTTGCCGTAGCGGGTCGCGCAGACGACCGTGCCGGTTTCTGGAATCATCCTGGAGCGCGCGACCATGATCTTCTCGGCCATCGCCTTCGAGATGCCCATCGCGTTGATCGGATACACCGCCTTGTCGGTGCTCAGCACGACCACCCGGCGCACGCCGTTCGCGATCGCCGCGTTCAACACGTTCTCGGTGCCGATCACGTTGGTCTTGACCGCTTCCATCGGATAAAACTCGCAGGACGGCACCTGTTTCAGCGCCGCCGCGTGAAAAATATAATCGACGCCGGTCATAGCCTCGGAAACGCTGGCATAGTCGCGGACATCGCCGATGTAAAACTTGACCTTGTCGTTCGCCAGCGCGATACGCATGTCTTCCTGTTTTTTTTCATCGCGGCTGAATATGCGGATCTCCCGGACAGCGGTGTCCAGAAAACGCTTCAACACCGTATGCCCGAACGAGCCGGTGCCGCCGGTAATCATTAATACTTTATCATCAAACATCGGCGCGCTCGGCAAACTCCTTCATTTAAAATTTTTCATCATCAAAATCAATTCCGGCCACGAGGGCGGCGCATAGCCGGTGGCTTGGCGGAAACGCGTCGAGTCCAGCGAACGGTCGATAGCAACCTGTTCGTCCGGAATAATCGCTATCGTTTTTTGATAGGCTTCGGCAACGAGTTTCAGCAGCGAGCATTTGTCGATCGGCGCGGCCGAAACATGATACAGGCCCGAAAGCTCCGGATTCGGCAGCACAAAGGCGCGTATTATCCGGGCCAGCTCGACGGTCGGCAAGCCGGAAAAGATGGCTTTTTGATAGCCCTTCACGCTGCCTTCTTGCGACAGAAACCAGTCGACCAGACCAACCTGGCTTGACAACTCGTGGCCGATGATCGACGTGCGCAGGGTTACCGCATTCGGCGCACCGTGGATTTCGCCGATGTATTTGGATTTGCCGTACAGGTCTTCCGCATCGGAAGGGTCGGTTTCCAGATACATCCCCTTGCTGCCGGAGAAGACGCAGTCGGTGCTGACGTGAATCAGGCGCGCGCCGGATAAGGCGCACAGCTTCGCCAGCCGGTGCGGCAGCATCGCATTGATCGGCAGCGCCGCCAGCGGGTCCTGTGCATCCGTAAGCTGCTTGATCAGGCCGATGCAGTTGATCACGACGTCGGGGCGGACTTTTTCAAAGGCGCCGACCAGCGTATCGAAATCGAGCACATTGATATGGGCGATCAGGTTTGGCTGCAATGCGTCCGCAAAAAAACGTTTGCCGCCGGCATTCTGCACAGTTCCCCAGACCTGCAATTCGGGGGCGTCCGACAAGTAGCGGAAAACCGCGTTGCCGAGCATGCCGGTTGCGCCGAGCACCAGGACTTTCAGGCTCATTTTGCGGTTTCTCCTATTCTGGCGGTCAAAATATCGATCAATCGCTGTGTTTGTGCGGTCATTTCGAAATGTTCAAGAAAATAGGCGCGTCCTTTACGGCCCATTACATCACGTTCGGCTTTGCTCATTGTATAGAGCTTTTCGATGCAAGCGGCCAAGGCCTCCGCATCTTCGGCCGGGGAGCAGAGCCCGGCGCCGGCTTCCTCGATGACCTTCGCGCCTTCGCCGTCGAGGGACGCAATGATCGGCTTGCCGGCTGCGAGATAAGCCTGAATCTTGCTCGGGATCACGAAAGCAAAAATCTCCTCGCGCTTCAGCGTCACCAGTAAGCCTTGGGCGCGGCTGAAAATCGGCGGCATCGCTTTCGGCGGGAAGCGGCCCGCCAGCAGCAAATTATCCAGCGCTTTCTCGGCTTTTTGCCGTTCCAGCCAGGATTGCATGCTGCCGCTGCCGACCACGATCAGCTTCACGTCCGGAAGATGCCGTAACCGTTCCGCGGCTCCGGCCAGCGTATCGAGCGCCTGCGCGGTGCCGAGGTTGCCCGCGAAGACCAGGCAAAAATGCGCATCGAGCGTATCGAGCAGGCTTTGAGGCACAAGCGCGGCGTCGCCGGGCGTTGCGTTTTTATCTTCAAACGAATTCGGATAATAAACGATTTTGTCTTCTCGTGCATAATGCGCGACCGCTTTGATGAAAGCGCGCGACTGCACCAGGAGAGTGTCCGAGCCCGCATAAATGCCTTTGACCATCCAGCCGATCAGCTTCAGCAACAAGGGATTCCGGATAAAGCCGGTGGCGCTGACGCTCTCCGGCCATAGATCCTGTACCCAGATGGCCAAGTGCGCGCGTTTGAGCCATTTCAACACGAGCGCCGGAATCGCCTGGGTGATCGGCGAAATCGCAAACACCAGGATCGCATCGAAGGACTTGCCGCGCAGGAGCCAGGGCGCATAAATCATCCCGGACAACACGAACGACAGATAATTGGCCGCGAGGCGCAGGCCGCCGCCTTTGCCGCGCGGCAGCAGCGGCATGCGGATCACCTCGATCGCGTCGGCGTAGCGTTCGCGCTGAATGCCAGACCAGCGATAACCTTCGTATATCGCGCCCTGCGGATAATTGGGCTTGCCGGTCAGCACGGTCACGTGATGGCCCAAGGCATGGAGGTGCCGCGCCAGATCGTTGATGATAAATGATTCGGGGGCGAAATACTGACTAACAATCAGGATTTTCATGGCTTAGCCGGATAAGAATCGTTTCCATTTAAAATCATATGCTGGTCGCCGCTCTTGGGCATCGCTTCAGTCATGGCTATTATTGTGCCTGAACTAGAGCGCGATGGATGAATTCCCGGGCGTTTTGCAGCGGCAAGGGGTTTTCCTCGATTCCTAAAAACCGCTTCACGGCGCGTGCGATCGAGGTGGGCGAATGCGGGTCGAACGTCTGCTCCGGATCGAGCACGTCGCGCACATAGTCCAATTCCGGGGCCAGCACCGGCAGGCCGGCCTGTCTGGCTTCGATCAGGGGCAAGCCGAGGGACTCGAACGAGGAGGGATAGATCAGCGCTTGCGTCTCCCGGTAAAGTCGTTTGACGCCTTGATGGGGCAGGCTGCCCTGGTTCTCGATGCGCAATTTATGGGCGCTTTTTTGTTGATTGATCCAATGGATTAACGGCAGCGTCGTCTTTTCATCCAGAGTCAGGCACAGCGTCGGGAATAGCCCTTCCGAAGCCAGTAAACTCCATGCCTGAACGAGCGTCTTGTGGTTTTTGTGCGGCTCTCCCGAAGCGACATACAGAAAATCGAAGCGATTCGTTGCGTGCGGATGCGAATCTTTGCCGGTGCGGCGATAACCTTCGCTCTCGCTCACGAAGGGGAAGATACGAATGGGTTTATTTTTCGCGATGCCCGATGAGCGCAAGGATCGCTGCATCGATGGCGTCTGCACGATAAAGGCTGTCACTTGTTCCGCTCGGGACGCCAGCCACAGCCTTTCCAGGCCGATTTTCAGCCGTGTTTTGCAGGAAAAATCGGCAAGGCTGAAGGGTTCTATCAGGTAGCGGTTTTGCAAAAACACCTGCACGCTTCCCGGCACGCGAAAGATCGGCGGCAAGTTGCCGAAACACAGCACCCGGTCGTCTGCCCGTGCATTTCTCGCCAGCCACCATTCGGCTTTCAAACGCTCCTGGATTGTCGGTTTGACCCAACGGGTGTTGATGTTGCCTGGAACCAGCTTGCGTTCCTGCAAACGGCTGTCAAGCGCAGCGACGACTTCCAAATCTTCCGGCAAGGCTTCGAGCAAGGGCAATAATAAGGTGAGTCCTCCTCCTTGGTGTACATTGATGGCATGAATGATTAATCTTCCGGAAGGCATGGGCTCAGTAAAGTTGCTGCGGCTTTGTAGGCCGAGAGTTCGTGCTCTCGACAGGATCGGACATCTTCGGGCGGCAGATTATATCATGATAGCTCGATGCATTATGCCCGGCTTTGGCGCGGCGGCAGACGGCTTGTGCGCCGGTTCCTGAGGCGCAAGGTCAGAGGCTTTTCGATCCAGACATGAAGCGCCGCCGAGGCGGCAAGGCACGCAAGCAAGATCGCTACATAAGTCAGCAGCGCCCCGGTCAAGCCAAGCTTTGGCAGTTTAAGCAAGACTGCAACTTTGCACAACACGCTGATGAGGGGGTAATGAATCAAATAAAGCGCGTAGGACGCGCTGCCGAGCAATTGCACCCACTTGTTGCCGAGCAGGGTCCAGCCCTTGTCTTCCGCCTGCACGAGCCCGAAAACGATCAGGCTGCAAGCCGCCCCATAAGGCAAGATTTCCCTATCGGTTAGCCAGACACTGCCCATCACGTGATGCGCGGCTACAAAGACAAACAACGCCGCGCCGATGCCGGCGCAGATCAGCGCCTTCGGCAGCGAAATCTTGTAGACAGCGCACGCTAGCGACACCGCCATGCCCATGATGAACAGCCACATGTAGTCCGACAGCAGGAATGACAAGGGGAATGCAAGATCCTGGGAGTCTCTGTAAAAAAAATACAGAGACGCAAAGGCAAGGATCAAGGCCACCCCGAAGAATCTGTGAATGATCACTAAGGCAAATGACGCATAAAACAACATTTCGTACTGCAGCGTCCAGGCGACGTTGAGGACGGGAGCGCCATTGATGCCCGACACATCGTTGTCCAGCGGAATCAACAGCAGCGCTTTGAGCAGCAGTAACGGATCATGCGGAACCGTGTTGCGAAGCGATGCGGAGGCCAGCGCGAGACAGAATACCGAGATAAAAATGATCCAGTAAGCCGGGTAGATGCGCACAAAGCGTTTTCGAACATAGCCGAGCAATTGCCGGGGCCGCGATATGTCGTTCCTGTGCGCATAAAAGATAATGAATCCGCTCAACACGAAAAAGAATTCGACGCCGGCTTTGCCAAATGCAAAGGGGATCGAGAAGGCGGCGATGCTGAAATATTTAGCGCTTGCGATCGCGGGGCCCAGATGGAAGAGCACGACGAATAGGGCTGCGATCGCTCGTCCTGCTTGCAGTGACTTGTACATGACGTCTCAATCTCCCAAAATGCGCTCAGCCGTGTTTATCCAGGCGGTGAAAAGTTTTCAAAATTGCGAACAGCACGGCCAAAAGGACCGCGATTTCGCCGGCTTTAATCGGCAGGATCAGCGCTGTTTCCTGCATGTACCATGGCAGATAGGCTCCCGCGAGCGCTGCGGCGCCGAGCAGGATAATCAGGAATGACCGCCACACCGGCCAGCGCATCGGATGTAAACGTTTGGCCATCGCGGAGGCGCACAACAAATACACGCAGGCGGAAAGCACGGAGACGGCAGCCATGCCGAAGACGCCGTAGCGCGGGACAACCCATGGGCTGACGATCAAGAGGGTCAGCACGGCCAGAAAGGAAACGGACAAAAGCCTTTTGGTGCCGGATTTGATGAAATAATAAACCGTGGCGACATACTGGTAGACGCCGTAAATGGCCTGACGCGTCAGTAGCAGAGGCACGATCGGCCAGGCGTCATAAAAATTTTTGCCCGCAAACAGAGTGATGACCGGTTCGGCCAGTAAGGAACCGATCACCGCAATGACCATGAACGCCGCGGTGACTAAATACATCTTCTTGCGCAGCAGCGAAAAGTCTTTTGCCTGCGCTGTTTCGAGCATCGCGAACATGCGGGGGCGCAATGCGGTCGTGAACGACGTCGTGATGATCGTCAACAGATTCGCAATCGAAGAGGCGACCGCATACAGGCCGGTGGTCTGTATGCCGGCGAAATAAGCCAGGAGGCTGCGTTCAATGGCCGGTAAAAACGCGCCGATCGAAAAATGCGGAACCAGCGGCAGTCCGTAAGCCAATGCCTGTTTGAGCTCGGTCTTATCCAGCCGGTGGGAAAATTTTCGCGTTAACGCAAACACCGCCCACATCGCGCCCAGCCAGTTTGCCGCCGCCAGGGCGAGCAGCACGCCGACGATGCCCAGTTTTAAGCCGACGACGAAGCCTAGATTTCCAAACAGGGTCACCGCCAGCACCACCGACATCAATTTGGCATACTCGGACAGTCGCGACTGCATTTTTAATGCCTCGCCATACACGCGGATGACCGGCAGGGTGACTGCGGCGCCGACGGTCAGCGTGATGACGATCGCCAGCGGCCGATCGAATTCGAAAAAACCGCGCCAGGCCAGGATGCCGGTCGCGGACATGATTGCCAGCGCAATGATCAGGATAAATTTGATCGGCGTCAGCAGCTCGATTTGCCAGGGTTGCTCCTGCGTTCTGTGGCTGAAAATGGACTGTACGACCGCCCGGCTAAAACCAAATTCCAGCACGGTTGCCGATCCCGTCACCATCGCGGTACATAAGGAAATCAAGCCGTAATCGGCGGCCGAAAGAAAATGGGTATGCACCGGCAGCAAAATAACCCAAATCAGTGACTGAGCGATGCCGACGATCGAGTAAACGCCGCCGGCTTTTAAAATTCCGCTGGTTTTCACGGCCGCATTTCAATCCGGATCGGTCTCGCCGAGGACGGCGAGAAATGCCTTAGCAGCAGACAAACGACAGCCAATGCGAAGCGTACGCCGGTTCTGGCTTTGCGGTAGCCATAGGCGGGCATTTTGCGCCCGGCCCAGTACACAAGCCGGCGCAGATGGATCGAGACGGCCGTGTCATTGTCAATTGCCTGCGGGGGGAAGCCGAAACTCTCCAGCCAGGGCCGCGTTAAATAAGGCGGCGAGCCGGGCGGCGTTGCACCTGCAAAATTAGGCGGAATGCCTGCGATATCAAAGCTTTGCCAAAAACTTTCGGGACGCTCGGCATAGCGATGGAGAAATTCAAAATCGATCATCCATAATTTACCGTCGGCATCGAAAATACAGTTGCCCGCATGCGCGTCGATCACCGCATAACCCGAGTCGTACAATTGCCTTAGCGCCGCAATGATCTGCCGGATTTTTTTGACCGGCACCAGTTTCCAGCCGGTCGGATCGTAGTGCGCCGCTTGCCGGATGAAAGGCAGGATCAGGGAATTGCCGTCGATCGACAGCGCCTTGGGGATCGCATCGACCGTCTCCGCCAGTTGGCTGTACGCGACTTTTTCCCGCTCCAGTCTGTCGCGATAGCGGGGGCGGTAAATTTTTTCGACGGCGGGAATGCCATGGTAATCGATCAGATAAACCTTCGCGTAAATGCCGGTCCGGGTCAGCTCTTGCAACACGGTATGCCGGCTGCTCACTTCACGTTCGCCTTCCGCGATCCGCTTTTCGATCCCTGCCAGTGCTTCCGGCCAGAGTTTTTCGAGGCAGAGGCGCGCAGCCTTTGCGTTCGCGGTTGAGCACAGCATGTCGCCTAATTTGCGGCCGGGAAACATGGTGCGGATCGCTCTTTGGCCATGATAGGCAAATAACAGCAGCCGGGCATTGTCGATGCCGGGATATAGATGCCGCTGGGTGAAGTCCGGCGAGTTGAGCGCCAAATCATAGGCGCCGATAATCAGGCCGATGCGGGCGCGCTTATCGGTGCAGAATGCGCTGTTCCACAGTCCCGGAGCCAGATGCTTCGCCAATTCTTCCGCTTCATGCGGGGCGGGGACTCTTTCAAATTCCGGATGCAGGCCGTATTGCTCCATCAGCGCGGTCAAAAATCCCGGCGGCAGCAAATTGAGGCCTTCTTCCGATACGGCAAATACGATGAGCGACATCGGCTTCCTAGCGGAGTTCGCTGGCGGCAAGTACGGGTTCCGGACCGGAGACCGAGCCGCCAAACGCCTGCAACGCCTGCCAATAAGGAGTGAATTCTGGATGTTGGTGCAGCAGTTCCGGCACCTGAGCTGGGCAGGCGATGGCGAGGTAATCCAGCGCTTCATACACATCGTCGCTGCAGTGCACCGCATTCGCCCAATGTCCGCAGCGCTTGTCGTCATTCAGATCCTGCCGGATCTGATGCTTCAACAAGGTGTGCGCATTGTTCACGAAAGGGTAGCGTTTTTTATATGTCTCGGAAACCGGCGCCGGCGCATGGTCAACCGCGACGATCAGCATGACCGGCAGGCCGCCGGGGTAGTTGTAAGGAAAGTCTTCGCTGCCCCATTCGCCGCCTCGAATCGACTCCTTGATCAGTTGCCGGTCGGCTTCGCCGATTTCGGCGACCGTGAATATTTCCAGCGGCAAGCGCTTGATTTTTTCGAGTATCGCCTCGATTTGTCCGCGCTGCGCCGCCGCTTCCCGGACCACAAACACCAGCAGGTCGGGCGCGATGGCTTGCTTCAGGCAAGGCGCCTCGATGCCGGCCTGAGGATTTTCGGCTAACAGCTTCCGCAGCGTATCGAACGGCGGCCGCCAACCGTTTGTGAACAAAAAGCCATCCAGCGCAGTGAAATTGATTTCGCCGTTAAAACCCGCCGCGGCGGCCAGTTCCTTGAGCTTAGCGACATACTTCGAGTTTTCGTGGCGCGGGTCGTTGCGCTCCGTAAACAAGGCCGCATCCATTTTGTGATACAGGGTATGGTAAGCGAGGCTCAAAAAATAATGCCTCGGGGAGGGCACGAAGATGCCGGCTTGCGAACGCTGCCGTTTGGCTAACACTTCGTAGGCCAAATGCGGCGGATAATACGGTAAATTTTTGTAGGTGAAGCCGTATTGGGCCGAGGCCGTATAAATGTCGAATGCGACTGCGGTGATGCGAGCGGTAAACAGGCCTTGCAGCAGATTCACATCGTCGTCGTGAATCAGCAGGTCAATATCGCCATCCTGCGGATTTTCGGGAAGCTTCTCGTGCCATCGCAAGACGACATAGCGCACGTTCCTTTGCTCCAGCATGCCGAAAAAATCCGCAAGGCTCAATTTTTCAGGCAGAAAATATCCCATCCCGCGCGGTATCGGGAGCCGGTCCAGAACGGGCGCCAACGGCGAAAACTTACCCAGCATCAAGTCAAGCCGGCGTAATACGCGCAGGAACAGGCGATAGCAGCGGATAAACAGGCGCACGCCCTTGTAGCCGATCAGGATGAATTGATTGGTAAATTTGATCATGGGTGAAAGGGGAATGGCTGCTCGGATAAGGCGATGGGACTGCAAGCCCTCAAAATTTGTTGCGCACAGACTCAAGGATTCATAGGCAGCGCTGGACGGCGCTGAGCAGGGCATGGTCGGAACTGCCCATCACGAAAAACTCCGGATTGTGCAAATCGGCTTTATTGTAACGCAGCGCTTCGCCGGACAACTCGCAGACCTTGCCGCCGGCCGCATTGACGACCGCATGCGCGGCAGCAGTGTCCCATTCCATCGTCGGGCCGAGGCGCGGATAGAAATGCGCACTGCTTTCGGCAACCAGGCAAAATTTTAACGAACTGCCCATGCTGATGCATTCGTGCGGCCCCAAATGGTCAAGCAGGGCGCTCGTGCGTCCATCGCGATGCGAGCGGCTGGCGACGATTTTCAAGCGTTCTTGTGCATTGCGAGGGCTGATGTGGATCTGCTCTGCGGGATTCTGTTTGCGTTCGACAAACGCGCCCTGGCCGACGGCGCCTGCATAGCAAACGTCCAAGGCGGGCGCGTGCACGACGCCCAGCACCGGCTGGCCGTGTTCGATCAGCGCAATGTTGACGGTGAATTCATCGTTATGTTTGATGAACTCTTTGGTGCCGTCGAGCGGGTCGACCAGCCAAAAACGTTGCCAGCCGGCGCGCTGTTCATACGGAATTGCCACGGACTCTTCTGATAGGACCGGAATGTCCGGCGTCAGCCGGGCCAATGCGCTGACGATGATTTGATTCGAAAGCAGGTCGGCTTCGGTTAATGGCGATTGATCGGGCTTTAAAACCACTTTGCCGGCAGGCTGGTTGTAGATGGTCATGATGCCTTGGCCGGCGGCTTTGGCAATTGCGATGATTTGGGTTAACAAGGGCTCAATCACGGAATATGGAATCTTCGGGTATTGAATAGCGTATAGGGGAACGCGGCAGTCAATCCAATAAAAATGCTCTGAATTTCAGAGATAGAGTCAAGTTCGGACAAGCCGTGAAGCAGCCGCCAAATATGGCGGGGAAACGCTTTGCGGGTTGCCTGCCTGAATACTAAAGGGCGTGATTATTGCATATTCCATACATTAAGGCGTATTTTTTTGGCCAAGCCTCGCCGCTTCTGCTGGTGGATTTTTCTCGGCCGGTTGAATTCTCCCGCAAATTTGGTTTTAACCTTCGGGACGGGTTAATATAAACAGCTAACGTTATCAGCGTATCCCCAAGCGCAGCAATGGGGACAATCATATCAAGGAGCCAGGGTGACAGTCAGAAGATTTAAAGGTAAACAGCCGGCGATCGGCGAGCGCGTCTATATCGACGACAATGCGACCGTGATCGGCGATGTGACGATCGGCGACGACGTTTCGATCTGGCCTGCGGTCGTGATTCGGGGCGATGTCGAAAGCATCAAAATCGGCGACGGCACCAATGTGCAGGACGGCTCGGTCTTGCATGTGACGCATTACGGCAAGTTCACGTCTCAGGGCTATCCGTTGACGATAGGCAAGGGAGTCACGATCGGGCATCGGGCGGTCGCGCATGCCTGCACGATCGGCAATTATTGCCTGGTCGGCATCGGCGCGATCATCATGGACGATGCGGTGCTGGAAGACTATGTGATGCTCGGCGCCGGCGCTCTGGTGCCGCCCGGCAAGCGGCTTGAGAGCGGCCATCTCTATGTCGGCGCGCCCGCCCAGAAAAAACGTCCGTTGACCGATGCCGAAAAAGAGTTTCTCGAATATTCCGCCGCGCATTATATGCATTTGAAGGATGAATATTTGCAGGACGCTGACCGGAACTGAGAGCGAATCGACAGTTTTTAGGCTATCCTTATGCGCTTGTACGGCAAAAATATCTTTGCGTACACAGCATCTGTATTTTTACCATTAACTGGAGATTTTGATTATGGCGTTAACAAAGAAAATGCTTTTATTGACCGGGCTGAGCTATGCCCTGGCCGCGCCACTGGCCGAGGCCGCACCTCCTTCCGTCGCCGGCACTACTTGGACGCTGGCCGGGAGTTTCAAGGGTAAAGTCGGCGTGAAATGTCAAGTCGGCCCCTCTTTCTCCGTGCCTATAAAGTCACCAAAGAAGGTGGTTCTTCCCGCCACGATCGCTTTCGAGGATGATGCTGAGATTCCTGGAGACACTGAAGGAACTTTCATCTGGACGGATGAGTATTTTCCACAAAAACAAGTCACCGGCCATTGGGAACAAAACAAGGGAAAATTGGAACTGTCGTTTGATCATTGGTACGACTCCCCGTTGGGAGCATTGGCGTTTGCATTTGCACAGGTTCCTGGAGGATTCGACTTTTCGCAAGACGGAGTCAGCGCCCATACGGACGCGTTTAATGTCACTAAGCTGACGGTTTCAGGCACAATCAATGGTAAAGGCAGTAAAATCAAAGTAGCCGAAAGTCTCGGTTTCACTTTTAATGCGTCGGCTGCGGGATACGGTGGCGCCAATAGTTGCAATTTCCAATTCAAAAGCCTGGGGCGTTCTTACAAAGGCGTTCCGTCGGCTTCCTAACAATCCCGCAAGAAAAATTGCCGGGCAGCCATGGGCAGCCCGGCGCATCTATCCGGCTTCATGTAGCCTCGATGCAGCATAGCGAAATCGAGGACTGTCGAAGCCTGGATCCTCGATTCCGCAAATCTTACTTGCTTACTTGTTCAGCAATGCCCACTGCAGCTGCCATTGATGCTCTGCATCGAACGGTTGCAGCGTGTGCACGTTTTTGCCGGTGCCGTGGGCTACCGGTACGCCGTCGCGGTAAACGAGGCGCTGGCTGTGGAGCGATGGAATCCGGTCGCCGGGCGTGATGATGCCGGTCAGATTCAGAGGGTCGGCCGCATTGATCACGGTCAGTTCCGGGATCAGCGGTGGCTTGCGCATGTCCCTGAGCAGGCCGACCGCTTCGGGTAAGGCAAACTGCTCGCCCGCGAAGCCTTGCACGAAGCGGCCGCCGCGCAGTTCGCCGCGCGCTTCCAGGCGGCGGTAAACATAGAGCAGCTCGCGCCAGCTCGGCAGGTTTTCTTCCCGCTCCAGCACCTTCCGAAACACCACGCCGTAGCGTTTGAGCAGCACGCGGGCGATATGCTCGACGGCCGGAAAATTCTCGGCCTTTGGTGCCCGCAACGGGCGCAGCAGCGACCAGCGTCCGGCCGCGGCGAAAGGATCGTAAATCGGATAGCGCTTGCCGCGCCGGTGCAGGATCTTTTGCGGCGTGACCAGGGTGCGGAGGCCCTGGAAACTGTCCGAGGTGATCAGGCCCGCGGCGGCCAGTTCGCCGAGCGCTTCCTCCAGTTGCGTCTTCAACAGCCCGGTTTCGCTGACCAATTCCTGAAAGAAACTCGCGCCCCATTCCTTGATCTTGGCATGCACCTTCAGCGCATTGCCGGAGAGTTCGAGCGCTTCGATGTCAGGAAGTGCCGCGAAGGCGCGCCAGGAATCCAGATGCTCGCGCGCGACCAAGGCGACCGGCGTGTTTTTACCGGCGGCTTTCGGGCTGCTGTCGCCGAGGGCTTTCAGGCGCAGCCAGATGAACTTGCCCGAGGTGCAAAGTTGATCCAGTTCGGAAGCGAAATAGGGTTTGATGCGCCGGGTCAGGATGTCATGTTCCCAGCCGAAGGCGGGCAGATTGCAGCCTTCGAGTTGCTGCAACGTTTTCGCGAGCGCGGCTTCGCCGCTGCCCGGTTCATTAAGACCATGCCAGTGAAACAGGAAGCGCATGTAGACGCTCGGCGCGACCGGCTCGATTTCCTTGCGCAATTGCTTCAGGGTATAGCGGTGGATGCGCGCGAGCAGGCCGCGTTCGCACCACTCGGTCGTCGCGGCTCCGGGCGTAAAGCGGCCTTGCAGCACGACGCCCTGTTGCTCCAGGGCGGTCAGCGCTTGATCGATTGGCGCTATCGGTAGCCCGAGCGGATGGGCCAGTTGTTCGACGGTAACGGGGCCCAGTCCTTCGAGGCGGCTGCGGACCAGATCGCGCAAGATGTCCTCTTCGGTTAGCTCCCGATCAAGCGGTACCGCCGGGATGTCCGGCGCCAGATCGGCCTTCGGAAACAGCGCCTGCAATTCGGACAGGCGTTCGGCCGCGACCCAAAGCCTTTGCCTCTGCGGCAGATTCATCACGGTCGCGCGCCGGCTTTGCTGCAAGGCCGCGAACAGTTCGGGCCAATCGTTTTGCAAGCCTTCTTGTTCGGTCATGAAGCCGAGGATGTTCAAGGCATCGTGCAGTTCGTCCGGATCGCGCGCTTCCGGCCAGGCTTCGCTCCGCACGCCGGCTATCGCCTCCGGGTTGAGCCGGCCGATCTCGGCCGCATCCTCGGGGCTGCCGAAGCGGCGCTGCTGGATCGCCAAGGTGCGGCGCTCTTCGGCCGGCGCGTCGTCGAGAAAGGCATAAGGGCGGGCATTGATGATTTCCAGTGCCAGCGGCGAAGGCGAGGTCAGGTCGCGGGCGATGATCTGAATCGCGCCGCTTTCGATGCCTTGCAGCAAGGCCTCCAGGCCGTCGATGTCCATCAGTTCGTGCAGGCAGTCCCACAGGGTTTGATCGACCAAGGGGTGATCGGGAATCTCGCGCTCGCCGGCGATATTCTCGAAACAGGCGAGCTGGTCCGGAAAGATCACCGCGATCAAATCTTCCGCGTCGTTGCGCTGGAACGGCGCCGGCACTTTCTTGCCGCCGCGGTTGCGCGGCACGGCGAGTGCGGTATTGGCGACCCAGCGCCAGCGCGTCGGGAACATCGGTGCGGCCATCAGCGCCTGGATTAGCACGTCCTTGACCGAGGCGGCCTTCAGATAACCGGCCGGCTCGATTAAGGGAAAACTGTGCGTCGGCCCGAGAGACAGCACGATATTGTCCTCGGTCGCGGCCGCCTGCAGTTCGAAATTGAAGCGTCGGCAAAAACGTTTCCTGAGCGCGAGGCCCCAGGCCTTGTTGACCCGAGAGCCGTAGCGCGAATGCACCACGAAATGCATGTCGCCGGTCTCGTCGAAAAAGCGTTCGAAGATGATGGTCTTGAACGACGGCAGCACGGTCAGCGCGGCTTTCGCGGTCGCAAGATAATGCTGCAGCTGTTCGGCGGCGGCCGTGGGCAGGCCGAGGCGATTGAAAATAAAGTCGTGCGCGGCATCGCCGCCTTGTTCGAGCAGTTGGTCGATCGTTTCGGACAAATCGGACACCGCCTCGGACAGTTCGCGACTGCGCCCCGGCGCTTCGCCGAACCAGAACGGAATGTTCGGCGGCTGGCCGTGCGCGTCCTCGACATAGACCTTGCCTTGCTCGATCGTCAGCATCCGGTAGGAATTGTTGCCGAGCTGGAAGATGTCGCCCGGAATACTTTCGAACGCGAAATCCTCGTTCAGGGTGCCGACGAAAAGCCCTTCCGGCTGCATGATCACATCGTAATCGAACTGATCCGGAATCGCGCCGCCGTTCATGATCGCGGTCAGCCGCGCGCCCTTGCGCGGCCGCAGCATGCCGTGCACGACATCGCGGTGCAGATAGGCGCCGCGCCGGCCGCGCCTTGTGTGGTAGCCGTCCGCGAGCATCTTGACGACTGCGGTGTATTGATCGGTAGTTAGCGTCCGGTACGGCCAGGCTTTGCGCAGGGCGTCGTACAGATCGCGCTCCGGCCATTCGCGGCAGGCGACTTCGGCGACGATTTGCTGGGCGAGCACATCGAGCGGGTGATCGGGGATAATAATCGTGTCGAGCTGATCGCTCGCGACCGCATGCAAAAGCGCGGTGCACTCGACCAGATCGTCGCGCGAGAGCGGAAACAGGCGGCCTTTCGGAATCGCGCCGAGCCTATGCCCGGAACGGCCGACCCTTTGCAGGAACGCCGCGATGCCGTGCGGCGAGCCGAGCTGGCAGACCAGGTCCACATCGCCGATGTCGATGCCGAGTTCGAGCGAGGCGGTCGCGACCAGCGCCTTCAGGCTGCCTTGCTTGAGCCGGGTTTCCGCATCGAGTCGGTGTTCCTTAGCCAGACTGCCGTGGTGCGCGGTCACGAATTCTTCGCCGAGACGCTCGGCCAAAGCGGCCGAGGCGCGTTCGGCCAGACGCCGGGTATTCACGAAAATCAGCGTGGTGTGATGATCGTTGATCAGTTCGACGAGGCGGTCGTAGATTTCGCTCCAGACCTCGGCCGCCATCACCGCTTCGAGCGGCGAACCGGTCACCTCGATCTTTAAATCGCGCTGCCGGACATGGCCGGTGTCGATGATCGTGCAGTTGTCGCCCCGGTCGCCGGTCAGGAAGCGCGCGATCGTGGTCAAAGGCTTTTGTGTCGCGGACAAACCGATACGCACCGGCGGCTTCTCGGTCAACTGCGTCAGCCGTTCCAGCGACAGCATCAGGTGCGCGCCGCGCTTGTTGCCGGCCAAGGCATGAATTTCGTCGACGATCACGCTGTGCACCGTTTTCAGCATCTCGCGGCCCGATTCGGAGGTCAAGAGGATGTACAGCGACTCCGGCGTGGTGACCAGAATATGCGGCGGGGTGCGTTTCATCTGGGTGCGCTCGGCCTGTGGGGTATCGCCGGTGCGGGTCTGGGCGCGGATCACGACGCCGGGCAGGGCGGCTTCGAGCAGCGCCATGCCGATGCCGGACAACGGCAGTTCGAGATTCTTGTGGATGTCGTTCGACAGCGCTTTCAGCGGGGAAATATACAATACCAGGGTCTGATCGGGCAGAAAGCCCTCGACGCCTTGTTTGACCAGTTGATCGATCACCGCGAGAAAAGCCGCCAGCGTTTTGCCGGAACCGGTTGGTGCGGCGATCAGCGTCGCCTGGCCTGCCTGGATCGCCGGCCAGGCCTGAGTTTGAACGTCCGTCGGTGCCTGGAATTGGTCTAAAAACCAACGCGCAACGACAGGATGGAAGGCGTGTAGCATGCGTGTCATGGCGTTAGCTGCCTGACATTAGGGAATTGGGTGGAAAAAACTCCGGCGTACCCGTAGGGCATAAATGGGTTTGCACAGCTTCTGCGCTGTGTGACGCTGCAGCGCCACCGGCTGCATTCCCACGCCGGGGCGTGGGAACGATGCAATCGAAGGCGTCGCCTTCGATTTCGGTGCCTGCTTTGTCGACCGTTGTTAGCCTTTTGAAGCGCGTTTGCGCTCGTGTTCCAAGAGCAGCCTCTTGCGCAAACGGATCGATTTCGGCGTGACTTCGACCAGTTCGTCCTCGTCGATGAATTCGAGCGCTTGTTCCAGTGTCATCTTCTGAATCGGCGTCAGAATCAGGTTTTCGTCGGTGCCGGCTGCGCGGATGTTGGTCAACTGTTTGGCCTTGCAAGGGTTCACGGTCAGATCGTTCGCACGCGAATGGATGCCGACCAACATGCCTTCATAGACTTCATCGGCATGCACCAGAAACAACTCGCCGCGTTCCTGCAATGCGAACAGCGCATAGGCCAGCGCCTTACCTTGCGTCATCGACACCAGCACGCCGCGTTTTCTGACGCCCAGTTCGCCTTTTTTCATCGGGCCGTAATGATCGAAGACATGATAGAACAGGCCGGAACCGGAAGTCGAGGTCATGAATTCGGTCTGGAAGCCGATCAGGCCGCGCGACGGCACCATGTATTCCAGACGCACCCGGCCTTTGCCGTCCGGCACCATGTTCAACAGATCGCCCTTGCGCTCGCCGAGTTTTTCCATCACCGTGCCCTGGTGAATTTCCTCGACTTCGATCGTGACCATTTCGAACGGTTCGTGCTTTTCGCCGTCGACTTCCTTCAGGATCACTTCCGGACGCGAAACGCCGAGTTCGAAGCCTTCCCGGCGCATGTTTTCGATCAGGACCGACAAATGCAATTCGCCGCGGCCCGAAACCTTGAATTTGTCCGGGTCGCCGGTGTCTTCGACGCGCAGAGCGACGTTATGCTGCAATTCCTTTTCCAGGCGTTCGCGGATTTGCCGCGAAGTCAGGAATTTGCCTTCCTTGCCAGCAAACGGCGAATTATTGACCTGGAAGGTCATCGTAACGGTCGGTTCGTCGACGGTCAGAGGCGTCATCGCTTCGACCGCATCGGGATGGCAAAGCGTATCCGAAATTTCGAGTTTTTCGATCCCGGTGAACGCGATGATGTCGCCGGCGTTCGCTTCCGGCACTTCGACCCGCTCTAGTCCGTTAAAACCGAAGACCTGCAAAATGCGTCCCTTGCGCTCCACGCCTTCGCGGCTGACGATGGTCAGTTGCATGTTGGTCTTGACCGTACCGCGCTGAATCCGACCGATGCCGATCACGCCGACATAGGTGTTGTAGTCGAGGCTCGATACCTGCATCTGGAATGGCCCGTCCCGATCGACCGCCGGCGGGCTGACATGTTTGACGATCGTTTCGAACAAAGGCGTCATGTCGCCGCCGGTGACCGACGATTCCAGGCCGGCAAAACCGTTCAAGGCCGAGGCATAAACGATAGGAAAATCCAGCTGTTCGTCGGTCGCGCCGAGGCGGTCGAACAGATCGAAAGTTTGATCGACGACCCAGTCCGGGCGCGCGCCGGGGCGGTCGATCTTGTTGATCACGACGATCGGTTTCAGGCCCAAAGCAAAGGCTTTCTGGGTTACAAAGCGAGTCTGCGGCATCGGTCCGTCCACCGCGTCGACCAGCAACAATACCGAGTCGACCATCGACAGCACCCGCTCGACCTCGCCGCCGAAATCGGCGTGGCCCGGGGTGTCGACGATATTGATATGATAACCGTTCCAGTCCAGCGCGGTGTTCTTCGCCAGGATCGTGATGCCGCGTTCTTTTTCGAGGTCGTTCGAGTCCATGACTCGCTCGGTGACTTTCGTGTGCGCGGCAAACGTGCCGGATTGTTGCAGTAACTTATCGACCAGCGTAGTTTTGCCGTGGTCAACGTGCGCGATGATCGCGACGTTTCTTAACTTATTGATATCCATTGATTAAACTTGAATGGGTTAGCGAATGATTGAAATGAGGCACATCCGGTGTCCACATTGCAAAAAGAGATTTCGTGATTAAATGACGTATAAGGTGGGGAATTATACACAAAAGATGCGTCGGTGTTTTTATCATTCAACGATTTACTGAAAAAATCAGGGTTACGGTTTCGCGCGCTAAGCCGTTATGGCCGAACGCTCCACCGAAATTATGCGAAAAAAATCAGAAAAAGAAAAACCCTCGACCGGAAAGTTCCGGTCGAGGGAAGGTTTGGTTGGCTCCGACGATGGCGGATTGCCTAGCGGCGAATCCGCCTTAGTGTGCCCGGCATGGGCTAAAACTTGTTATCTGAAATGAGATAACCGGAAGTAGTAACGACAACCGTAGCGAAACGCAAAGGGGAAGCCGTGAGGCCAGCCTGAAAGAAGCGCGTAGCAAAAGCACGACCGTAGGAACACGAACAAGCAGTGAGGCCGGGTGCGGGCGATGAGTGTGGTAGGGAACACGAAATCCAACCGTTACCGAAAGACGCATCAGGTAGAGCTTGGCGGCACGGGCGAAAAGTTTTAGCACCTTACCCGGGGAGGTCTCCCGTATGAGAGTTTGGGAGAAGTCAGCAGAGGCCGTAGTAGCGAAGAAGGCTTGGAAACAAGTTGGAGCGAAGGGCCGAAGGAATCGAGATACGACGGCAAGGCTCTCAAACGAAGCGAGTAGTCATTTGAAATCGAAAGGAGCGGCAACTGCGGTCGCTTCCCGACGAGTGGTGATTGGATACGCCTGGTGGATACGGGTCGAAGCCAAGGCTGCAAATGGCAAGCTGAGTGTTGGGGCGTCCGAACGTAAGCTGTATCGACAGGGAGCAAAACCCTGAACGGTGAAAACCGTTGATTCCAACCGCCGGATGCGGAAAACCGCACGTCCGGTGGTGTGGGAGGGGTAACGGGCGCAATCCCGTTACCTCCGCCCAATCAGTTGATCCGCCGTACGGCCGTATTCGTTCGTAGATTACTTTAACTTGAATAATGCAGAGATGTGTGAACTATCATCGGTCTTCATAGTAACTTCATAACAGGCACCTGATTTTTTCGGTGTCTGCCAGTTCTGGATGAATTGGCCGGCTACTGAGTCGTAGCGTAGCGAAGTGCCGCCTGTAGTCGTCAACTCGATATCTGCGGTTGGTTCGGATCCACCTGGGCAAGTTACTCCCTTAATGATGAATGAATCCACCACTGCGACATCGGTGAGTTCGGTAGTACCTGCGAAGACCTCAAACTTCAGAGGAACAGTCGATCCCCCTTTGACGGTGTTCCAGACGCCACCCATATCCACCGGCTGGTAGAATCCGTTGAGCGTCCAAGCATTAACAGTGTAAGTACTCGTTTCCACTGTTTGATTGTCAGCAAAGTCGTGGGCGGTAGCTTTCAAGGTGTGGGTTCCAAGGGCTGCGCTGTATCCAGTCACACCGCAATCTTTTGATCCGGAAAGGGTATCGGTTGCATCACAGGTCGGCGTAGACGGTACAGATCCAAAGTAGTAAATACCCCCATCACTGATGCCGCCATTCCAAGTTATTCCCGGTGCGGTCTTGTCAATTTTGACGGTAACCACGTTGCTTGGATCGCTAGTGTTGCCAGCCTTGTCAGCAACTGTTTGCGCGGTCGAAGCGACTGCTGCGCCTTCGCTACTCAAGATTTGATCATCAGGACAGCTTCCTGCTATACCAGAAATAGCATCATCACATGTGAAATGCACTGTAACGTTGCTTTTGTACCATCCCGCAACATTGGGAGCAGATGTCGCCGCGGCACTGATGGTCGGTTGGGTTTTGTCGATTTTGAGGTCCTTAGAAGCCGAACCATTGTTGCCCGCCAGATCCTTGCAGGTTGCATTCAATGTCAGTGCACCTTCGCCAGGAGGCACAATTGATGAATTGGTGGTTGTGATGCAATTAGCGTTGTCAATGCCTACCCCAGCATCGATCCAGTTCCAGTCGACAACCACATCGGTGTTGTTCCAGCCCTCGCCATTGGCAACCGGTGATTGTGAGGGCGCCGCTGTCGGCGGGGTAATATCGTTGACTTTTACGTCACATTCGTCCGAACTCATTAGCCCCCCAATATCCGTTACTTCCAATTTGAAACTCATCGTATCAAGGGGCGAAGTCAAGGAAGGCGCTGTTAAGGTTAGCGATTCAGTCGATGGATCAATTGGCCAGTCGGTTGGTACAGGTCCACCCGACGTCTGACTCCAGAGATAACTGGCAATACCGTCATCCGGATCGGTTGATCCGGTTCCGTCCAACGTGAAAGTTGCTCCCTCATCGACAGAAGAAGGACATGATGCGGCGGCGACAGGCGGCTCGTTTTCCCACACTACGTTGACCTCTTTTTCCGCTGTGCCGGCAAGAGAACCATCGGAAACGGTTAATTTGAATTTGAGGGTAACACCATTAGCGGGATAAGGGTTTGGGGCCGTAAAAGCTGCTGTATCAGTATTCGCGCCATTAAGAGTTACGTCAGGATCTGTAGGATTAATTTTGATTTGCTCCCATGAGTAGGAGGTGATTGTATCTCCATCTGGATCGGAAGACCCCTTGCCATCCAAGGTGACCAAATCATCTTGATGAATAAAACCATCTTGATGAATGGGAGCCGACGACACACTGATCTTGGCCTCTGGCGCTTGGTTGACGTCGACATAACTAATGCCGATAGTGGTGTCATTAGTAACAGTTACAGGGATGCAACCAGTACCGGTAACGGTTAATCTAAAACCTAATGACACACCCGACGGCACATTTGGCGCCGGAAAGGAAGCAGTGCATGTATTGGCATTTGTAAGAGTGACTGTTGGACTACCTGAGATTTGTGCCCAAGCGCATGATGTAGGATCGACGTTACCTGGGGTTATTTTTGAACCTGAGCCATCTAAGGTTACCACCGTAGCAGCACCTCCGGTAATAGCAGCTACAGATTGGTTTCCTGGAGTGATGGTTGCATGTACATTACAAGAAGGTACTGCGTATGTTGACGTAGCAGTGGCGTCCAATATTGCTGCTGATAGCAGGCAGAAAATTCGTTTTTGATAATTGGTTTTCATAGATCAAATCCTATTAGGCATTGTAAATCAGACACATTAGAAAGGAACCTTATTTATAAACATTGAATTAACCTCATCCCTCAAACCTGATCCCCTCCATCATCACCCCAACCCGCCAACCATCCAGGGTTTGCTCTGCTCTGACCACCAAGCCGCGGCACTGCACTCTTATACCCCACCCCTGAGGATCCGGTTGATGCAGAAAAAACCGGATTGCAAAACCGCAAGCTAACTGTTGGTCGGTCTCGATACAGACGCCTGTGATGCTGATATCGTGGGTCCATCCTCCGCCATGCTCGAACTCGACTAATAACGCGGCTGAATAGCGGGAGGCCGCGCGTTTTTCAATGAGTTGATGGCTATAACGTATTTCCATGGCTAAATTATTGTGGATAAGATAAATTTAAGCGACTTGGCGAAAGCTATATTTTTCTATATCGCATAGATATATTTTTTCTATATCTAAAGTGATAAACAGCTTGCTTCGCAGTCAATACAGGAGACAAATCCGTGCAAATCGCAAGGCCTGCGGCCAAGATGCGGCTTAAATGAATCGCGAACAGAATTCTCGCCTGGAGATTTCGGGGTAGGGATGGATAGGGCTTCGAACCTTGGATTGCCTTCGACGAATCCGCCGGCAATTTTTTCTGCTTTAGATCAGTCGATTATCCTGTGCATACAAAGTCAACGCGACGCGGCTTTTGATTTGCAGTTTGTCGAAGATGTTGTGCAGATGCACCTTGACCGTGCCTTCGCTGATGTGGCGCTGCTCGGCGATCTGTTTGTTGCTGTGGCCGCCTGCGACCAGTCGGATTAGGTCGACTTCGCGCGGAGTCAGTTGAGTCGGCAGCTTCTGTAAATTCTGTCTCGCGCTTTCGCGTTGCAGAAGTTTTTCGAGGGCGCGGCTGACCGAGTTTTTTTCGATCCATTCGCCGCCGGCAAAAACCTTTTTGATGCACTGGATTAGGAGCTCAGGCGGCATTTCCTTCAGCACCACGCCGCGAACACCGAGTTGAATCGCTTCGAGCACCTCATCGACCTCCAGCGCGGCGGTCAGAATGACGACCTTGGGGCGCGGATCGCGTTTGCGCAATTCGCGCAGCACCTGCAGGCCGTCCATTTTCGGTATTTTCAGATCGAGCAACAGAATGTCCGGTTGCCAGCGCGCAACGGCTTCGAGCGCCATTTCGCCATCGCTGCAGCAAGACTGCACATGCAGGTCCGGTTCGCCCGAGAATAGCAGTTGCAAACCTTTTAATACGATCGGGTAGCCGTCTACTATAACTAAGTTGATGGTCATAGATTGGGTCTGCGTGAGATGGCTTGGCCGAGGTTGAATAAGAAAGGTATTTCAGTAGGCAGGCTACTCCGTAAGTATAGCTTAATATTTTTAAGCCAAATAAAATAATCTTGGTCAGGTTACCCAAACATTGCAGGTAAGCCGACATCGTCTGAACGCTCGGTCTCTTGAATCGGCGAGATCGGTGGAATCGGCTAGTCGACTCCCCGGGCGAGACTAATTAGTCGAACTGTTGTAGAAAACTAGCGGCTTGGGCGTAATCAAACGGCCAGCCGAGTTCGCGGCGGCTTTCGGGCTCCAAGAGGACCGGAATTTTGATTGCATAGTCCGGCTGCCATTCCGGCTGTTCGGCAATGTCAATCAATTCAATCTGGGTCTCCGGAGCGATTTCGTTAACGCACGCCGCGACGATTTCCTGCGCCTCTTCGCACAGGTGGCAGCCTTCGGTGCCGAGCAATAACAGGCGCATCAATGTTTGCTCATTTTATCCTGGATGCTGAGGAGCAGCGCCGACACGACCAGGGTCAGATGCACGACGACATACCATAAGAGCTTGTCGTTGGCGGTCGCCTGGATATTCATGAACACTTTCAATAAATGGATCGACGAGATCGCGACGATCGAGGAGGCGACCTTGGTTTTCAAGGAGCCGTAGTCGTGCGTGCCGAGCCAGTCGAGTTTTTCGGTCGTTTCGTCGATATCGAGACGCGAGACGAAGTTTTCGTAGCCGCTGAACATCACGATCACGATCAGGCTGCCGACCATGGTCAGGTCGATCAAGGTCAACAGTTTCAGCACCAGGTCCGATTCGTTCATCTCCAGGATATGCGGCAGGAAGTGATAGAGTTCCTGGAAGAATTTGATAAACAGCGCGACGACGGCCAGACTCATGCCGACATAGACCGGCGCCAGAATCCACCGGCTGGCATACATGACGCGTTCGAGGTTGTGTTCGATTTTTTCTTTCAATGGCATGGGGTTGGTTTAGGGGCAGGATTCGATTCAGAGTTCAGGGCGTTTTGAATGGTGCGCCCTGAACGCTGAATTTTTTATCAATGATTCAGATGCGCGGACAGCCAGCGTTCGGCGACTTCTTCGGCAATGCCCTTGCGTTTGGCATAGTCCTGCAACTGGTCCTTGCCGATCTTGCCGACGTTGAAGTATTGCGCCTCCGGATGCGCGAAATACCAGCCGCTGACCGCGGAGGCAGGATACATCGCATAGCTTTCGGTCAGTACGATGCCGGCGTTTTCGGTCGCGTTCAGCAACTCGAACAGCTTGGCTTTTTCGGTATGGTCCGGGCAGGCCGGGTAGCCGGGGGCAGGGCGGATGCCCTGGTAGGCTTCCTCGATCAACTGCTCGCTGCCGAGTTTTTCGTCCTTGGCGTAGCCCCAATAATCGGTTCTGACCGCCTGATGCATGTATTCGGCCAGCGCCTCGGCCAAGCGGTCGGCCAGGGCTTTCAGCATGATCGCGCTGTAGTCGTCGTGATCGCTTACGAATTCGGCCAGCTTCCGTTCGATGCCGATGCCGGTCGTGACCGCGAAGGCGCCGACATAATCGGCAATGCCCTGGTCTTTAGGCGCGATGAAGTCGGACAGGCAATAATTCGGCCGGCCCGGCGCCTTCACGTTCTGCTGGCGCAGATGATGCAGCACCTCGCGAACCTCGGTGCGGGTTTCGTCCTGATAGACGATCACATCGTCGCCGTCGCTGTTGGCCGGGAAAAAGCCGATCACCGCGCGCGCGGTCAGCCATTCCTCGCTGATGATCTTGTGCAGCATCACCTGCGCATCGTCGAACAGTTTGCGCGCCTCCACGCCGACCACGCTGTCGTCCAGAATTTTCGGATAGCGTCCGGCCAGTTCCCAAGTTTGAAAGAACGGCGACCAGTCGATGTACCAGACCAGGGTGTCGAGCGGGAAGCGGTCGATCACCCGGACGCCGAGGAAGGACGGCTTGACCGGCACATGTCCGTCCCAGGCCGGCTTGTTGCGGCGCGCGTCTGCGAGCGGATGCTGTGGGGTCTTCGCTTCCTTGCCTTTGTGGCGCTCGCGGACCTCAAGGTATTCGGCATGCACCGCCGCGATATAATCGGTCTGAAAATCGGCGCTGAGCAGGTTGCCCGCGACGCCGACGCCGCGCGAGGCGTCCGGCACATAGACCGTCGCGCCTGCGTAATTCGGCTCGATCTTGACCGCGGTATGCGCGCGCGAGGTGGTTGCGCCGCCGATCAGCAGCGGAATCGTAAAGCCCTGGCGCTGCATTTCTTTCGCGATATGCACCATTTCGTCGAGCGACGGCGTGATCAGGCCGCTGAGGCCGATGATGTCGACGTTTTCCTTGCGTGCGGTTTGCAGGATCGTCTCGGCCGGCACCATCACGCCGAGGTCGATCACTTCATAGTTGTTGCATTGCAGTACGACCCCGACGATGTTCTTGCCGATGTCATGCACGTCGCCCTTGACCGTCGCCATCAGAATCTTGCCGTTGGTTTGGCGCTCGCCGGCCTGTGCGGCTTCCATGAACGGCATCAGATAGGCGACCGCTTTTTTCATCACCCGCGCCGACTTGACGACCTGCGGCAGGAACATCTTGCCGGCGCCGAACAGATCGCCGACCACGTTCATGCCGTCCATCAACGGGCCTTCGATGACGTGCAGCGGTTTTTCGGCTTCCAGTCGCGCCTGTTCGGTGTCTTCGTCGATAAAGTCCGCGATGCCTTTGACCAGCGCATGTTCGAGGCGCTTGTTGACCGGCCAGCTGCGCCATTCCAGTTCCTCCGGTTTAACCGCGCCTGTCGAGCCGTCGCCGCGGTAGCGTTCGGCGATTTCGAGCAGCTTTTCGGTCGCGCCGGGATGCAGATTCAGGACCACATCCTCGACCGCAGCGCGCAACTCGGCCGGGATGTCCTCATAGATCGCCAATTGGCCCGCATTCACGATGCCCATGTCCATGCCGGCCTGGATCGCATGGTACAAAAATACCGCGTGAATCGCCTCGCGGACCGGATTGTTGCCGCGGAACGAGAACGATACGTTCGAGACGCCGCCGGAGATCAACGCATGCGGCAAGGATTCCTTGATTTCGCGCGTCGCTTCGATGAAGTCCATGCCATAGTTGTTATGCTCGTCGATGCCGGTCGCGATCGCGAAGATATTCGGATCGAAGATGATGTCTTCGGGCGGAAAGCCGAGCTGTTCGGTCAGGATGTGATAGGCGCGGGTACAGATTTCGACCTTGCGGGCCTTGGTGTCGGCCTGGCCGGCTTCGTCGAAGGCCATCACGATCACTGCCGCGCCGTAGCGCCGGACCTTTTTCGCGTGTTCGATAAAGAGCGCCTCGCCTTCCTTCAGTGAGATCGAATTGACGATGCCCTTGCCCTGGATGCATTTGAGGCCGGCTTCGAGGATTTCCCATTTGGACGAATCGAGCATGATCGGCACTTTCGCGATGTCCGGCTCCGCCGCCAGCAGCATCAGAAAGCGCACCATCGCATCCTTCGATTCGAGCATGCCTTCGTCCATGTTGATGTCGATCACCTGCGCACCGTTTTCGACCTGATGGCGCGCCACCTCGAGCGCGGCTTCGTAATCGCCGGCGACGATCAGTCGTTTGAAGGCGGCCGATCCGGTCACATTGGTGCGCTCGCCGACGTTCACGAACAGGCTGTCAGGGCCGATCGTCATCGGTTCGAGGCCGGACAGTCGGCAGGCTTTCGGGATGTCGGGGATGATTCTCGGCGGGAAGGGCGCCACCGCCTCGATGATCGCCTTGATGTGCGCCGGCGTGGTGCCGCAGCAGCCGCCGATGATGTTCAGATAACCCTGCCGCGCCCAGTCGGCGATTTCTTTCGCCATCGCCTCGGGGGATTCGTCATACTGGCCGAATTCGTTCGGCAGGCCCGCATTCGGATGCGCGGAGACATGGGTGTCCGCGATCGTCGACAGTTCGTCGATGTATTGGCGCAGTTCTTTCGCGCCGAGCGCGCAGTTGAAACCGAACGAGATCGGCTCGACATGCTTCAGGGAATGCCAGAATGCGGCGACGGTCTGGCCGGACAGCGTTCTGCCGGAGGCGTCGGTGATCGTGCCGGAAATCATCACCGGCAGCTTGTAGCCGATCTTTTCGAAATAGGCGTCGACCGCGAAGGCCGCTGCCTTCGCGTTCAGCGTGTCGAATACCGTTTCGATCAGGATGATGTCGGCGCCGCCGTCGATCAGGCCTTGGGTCGCCTCTGTGTAGGCGTCGACCAGGGCGTCGAACGAAATATTGCGGAAACCCGGGTCGTTCACGTCCGGCGACATCGAGGCGGTCCGGTTGGTCGGCCCTAATACGCCCGCGACGAAACGGGGTTTGCCCGGCGTTTTCAGTGTATAGTCATCCGCGGCCTGGCGTGCGAGGCGCGCCGATTCGACATTGATTTCATAAACCAAGGACTCCATCCGATAATCGGCCATCGCGACGCGCGTCGAGTTGAAGGTATTGGTCTCGATGATGTCGCAGCCGACTTCGAGATAGGCGCCGTGAATCGCCTTGATGATCGCGGGCTGGGTCAATGACAACAGGTCGTTATTGCCCTTCAGGTCGATAACCCAGTCGGCGAAACGCGTGCCGCGGTAATCTTTTTCCTCCAGCTTGTAGCTCTGGATCATTGTGCCCATCGCGCCGTCGAGGAATAAAATTTTCTGGGAGAGGAGCTGTTTTAACACGCTGATTTTGTCCATGGGCGAAGATAAAAGGTCGGGCTGGAGCATCGAAAAATTGCGGTAGACGGGTTCGATCTATATTATTTGGAATTTTTCAGAGGAGGTATGTCTATGTCCAAGCCGTCGATAGTCGATGTGATAAAAAGTGTTTTGTCCGCAGTTCTAGGGGTGCAAAGCGAAAAAAACCGGCAAAAAGATTTTACGCAGGGTTCGCTGCCGATGTACCTGATTGCGGGGCTGATCTTTACGATCATTTTTGTGTCCGTGATCGTCGCCCTGGTGCGGATGGTCGTCGGTTAACGGGGCTTTCTCAAGGCATTGGCCGGGAGCCGATGCCGTAAACTAAAAAGCTCAAGCCAGGCTTGAGCTTTTTAATCAGACGGACGCCGTGCGGCGCTTATTCCGGAGACTTGAAGCTTTGTCCAATGCTGGTAAACATTTCCTTGATGCCGCTGAACAGATTGCCGACGGAAAAAGTTTCCTTCGTGACGAATTTCAGCCGCACAAAGGCAACTGCGAGTACGCCCGCAAGCGGTGGCATCAGTTCTAAAAATACCGACAATAAATAGCCGCCGGCGCCTTGGAAACCGCCTTCATTTTTTCTGTCGCCGACGCTGAGCAGGTCTCTTTCATAGTCAGCGCCGCCGCTGCTGCCTCTGATCGCTTCGAGGATATAGACGTTGCCCTGCACCAGCAGAGTCTGCACTGCAAAAAAGACGCCGGCCGCGATAGCGACCCACAGCAATGGGTTGTTGATTTTTGCTTTGATTGCCGACTGATAGACCCAGACTACGGCAAGCACCATTAAAATTCCACCAATCATAGTTACACCTTCGTTATTTTCTTAGTTATTATTTTTTTAGGAAAAAGTAATTAAAAGAGCATTTGAGCGTCATGCGGTCGGCAGTTTTTTCGACGGCCTTGCATGATTCAAACTTGCCGCGTCCGGGCGACACTTCTTTTTTCAACACTCCATCCTCGACCATATATTTTACTTCGATTTTCATCTCGTTGGTACGGCCGAGCGAGTCGGTCGCGATCGTGTGCAGGATGCCGCCATCCCCAAAGTCCCAGACGATATTGACATCTTTCTTTTCGCCGTCGAGTTTTGCCGCTTCCGCATACACGGTCCATTTACCGATGACATCGCTGGCATCCTTTAACTCGACATCAGCATTTGCCGTAAATGACGCCAACAACGCTACCGATGATACTAAATAGTGGCGCATGAATTTACCCCTCAGTCCAAATCAAATACACAGAATTCCAACTATACCACACTCGCCATCCAAGGTCATGCGAGTACCGCAAAAAGAATCCCGCGCGCCGGCGCCCGCCTGTTTATCCGTCAATAACCCTTGACTTTAGTGAAGCCTAAAGTATCATGTAGCTTCCATTTGCTACTAACCTGGCAATTTCTAAAAAAATATTAACATAATAGGTAGGACTAATATGGGGTTCATCTTAGATTTGACTGAGACATTGAAAACACCAGCGGGTATCGTTGGTTTGTTGGTTGTAATCGGTGCTGTCTTGGCACTGGTAAAATGGGTTTTCGCTCCACACCCAGACGACGAGCAATAAAGTTCTGTCTCGATCCGCTTAATTTAAGTATGTAGGCCGCTTCGCTGATCTTAAGTCATTTAACGATCAGGAGCGGCCTATTATTTTTTCCGAAGTTTTTCCTCTCCCCCCATTCAAAATTTGCTTCAGGCGGCTTTCTCGCCTAAGGTAAGTCTTTTAAAAAATCATGTTTGGCCTGAACGGCGCCGCGCAAAAGTCCAGTTTGGCCCGATTGCCTGCCATGTCATCGATGGCTTCAGCGGAAGACTTGTCATGTTTTGACGAGTCCGGTTAAAGTCCGTTCCTGAGTTGAAACCCTTTTTGCCGAAAATCATGACCCGATTCCCAGATCGAAAGACGCCAGTATCCTGCCAGGCGGAAGTCAGCGAATGCCAAGTGCTTGTCGATCCCGGCAAGAGCCGGCGTTTGCGTGCGATGTTGCAAGGCAAAAACGCCGACGTACAGGAACATCAGGTCGCATCTGTCGCCGAATCGGATCATGCGTTGGATCTGCCTGCCGGCGTCGTGCGCGAATTGCAGCAGGCGCGGCGGATTATCGATGATGAAATCGAACGAATCATGGGCTTTTTTCCAGAGGGTAGGAAAAACAACCTGTTTAAGATAAGATTCGGTACCCTGGAAGAAATCAGGGCAATGGACATTCAGGAAATTTTTAAGCGGCTGAAACTCGTAGATCAATGCGCACATTTGAATCGGTTGCGGAAGATCAATTATTATGGTGAAAAAGTTTCCTGACCGTGCCGTTTGCCTGACGGCCTGAATTATGTGGAAAGGCGGTGCTTTTCTGCCTTGTGCGCCCAATGAGAAATTAATGATGCAAAAACGTTTTATTTTACTCTGTGTGCTGCCGGTGGTTTTGCCGGGCTGCGCGGGTCTTTACGAGCAACAATCCCCCGCGCCGGTTTATGGCGGTCCTGCTCCGGTTTACAGGCAGCGGCCGGTGCAGGTGCCGCTGCCGCCGCCGGTTCAGATTCCGGAGCCCACGGTCAAAACGACGCCGATCCCAGAATTCAACCAGCAGGTGGTGCCGATTGCTCCGGCTCCGGCGCCGATGCCCGGAGAAACGGGCGATTCCCTGGCTTTGTTGCCGGATGCCGAGGCGTCGGTTGCCGCTCCGACGCCGGTGGTTCCAGGGGCGACATTGCCTGTCTCCGCACCGGAAACGTTTACGCCGCCTCCCTTTCAGCCGATAGAGCCCTCCGCTTCATCTTCGCCGGCTGTCGGCGCCCTAGTGACGGCTGCTAATCAGAACAGTCAAGCGGGCAATCTGGATTCGGCGATCGCGACGATTGAACGCGCCCGCAGCATCGAGCCGAACAATGCCGGCCTCTATTACAAGCTGGCGTTGTTGCGTATAAAACAGGGCAAACCGAAACTGGCCGAGGAACTGGCGAAAAAAGCCGCGCTGTTGGCCCAAGGCGATAGGCATCTGAAAAAACACAGCTGGTTGTTGATTGCGCATGCGCGCGAAATGCAAAAAGATTTTGACGGCGCGCAAGCGGCGCGCGACAAAGCCGCCGGATTTTAGCCTGCCGGGTCCGGCTGCGCCGAAAACAGTCGCGGCCCGCGGCATAATCACCGATAATAAGCGCTTTTTTCGCCAAGCGTTAGACTTCTTATTTCCGTAATGAAACTGGAAAAAATCAAGCTGTCGGGTTTCAAATCGTTCGTCGACCCGACAACCATTCCGATCCACGGTAATCTGACCGCGATCGTCGGCCCGAACGGCTGCGGTAAATCGAACATCATCGACGCGGTGCGCTGGGTGATGGGCGAAAGTTCGGCCAAGCATCTGCGCGGCGGCAACATGGCCGACGTGATTTTCAACGGCTCCTCGACCCGGAAGCCGATCAGCACCGCCTCGGTCGAACTGGTGTTCGACAACAGCGAAGGCAAACTGGGCGGCGAATACGCGAATTATTCGACCATTGCGATCAAGCGTCAGGTCAGCCGCGACGGCCAGTCGCAGTTTTTGCTGAACGGTTCGAAGTGCCGGCGCAAGGACATTACCGACATCTTTTTGGGCACCGGTCTCGGCGCGCGCAGTTATGCGATCATCGAACAGGGCACCATTTCACGAATTGTGGAGGCGAAGCCGGACGATTTGCGCCTGCATATCGAGGAAGCGGCCGGCATTTCCAAATACAAGGAAAGACGCCAGGAAACCGAGTCGCGGATGCAGAATACCCGCGAGAATCTGGAGCGCTTGCAGGATCTGCGCGATGAAGTCGAAAAGCAGCTGAAGCATTTGCAAAAGCAGGCCGAAAAAGCCGAGAAATACACCGAGCTGAAAAAGCAGGAGCGCCAGTTCAAGCTGGAGTTGCTGGCGATGCGCTGGCAGTCGCATCAGGTTGCCGCGGCCGCGCTCGAGACGCAGATGCAGGAAGCGGCCAGTGAGCATAATCGGGTCTTTGTCGAATTGCGCGAACTGGACGGCGCGCTCGAGAATAAACGCGGCGACCATAAGAACCAGCAACAGGCTTTGAACAAGACCCAGGGCGAGTATTACGGCGTGGTCGCCGAGGTCGGCAGCCTCGAGCAGGCGATTCGGCATAACGAGCAGTCGCACCAGGAAACCCAGGTCGAAATCGAGCGCACCCGCCGCCAGGCCGACCAGGCGCAGGAAGAAATCGATGCCGACCGGCAGCAGCTGGAAACGCTGAAACAGGCGGAGTTGATGGCCGAGGAGGCTTTGGCTGTCGCCGAGCAGCAGTTGGAAGAAAGCCTGCAATTGCAGCAAGGCGTGCAGCAGCAACAGCGCGACTGGCAGGCGGAGTGGGAGGTCTACCGGACCGAAAGCGCGCGCTACCAGGAGCAGGCCGAAGTCGAGCGGGCCAAATCCCGGCAAATGGAAAATCAGAGCCGGCAACTGCAAGCCCGGCGCGAGCAATTGCAGATCGAGCGCGAGGAATTGTCCGAGAGCGAGCTCGAAGACGAAATCGAAGCCTTGGCCGAAGAGATCGATCTGCTCGAAGCGGAGCGCGCCGAATTGCAGGAAAAGATCGAGGCGGCGCAGCAGAGGATTCGCGAACGGCGGGACGAGATCAAAAGCCTTCACGGCGACCTGCACAAACAGCGCGCGGAACTGCACAGTGTCCGGGGCAAGATTACCTCACTCGAATTGCTGCAGCAGCATGCGATGGGCAAGGACAACAAGAAGCTGAACGACTGGCTGAACTCGGTGCATCTCGGCGGACGTCAGCGTCTGGCCGAAGGGCTGGACGTGCAGCCGGGCTGGGAAACCGCGGTCGAAACGGTGCTGGGCGGCTATCTGGATGCGATTTGCGTCGAGGATGCCGATGCGGTGGTGGCGGAGTTGCCGCGTTTGCAGGGCGACTCGCTCGCGCTGTTCGAGACCGGTTTCAATTCGCCGTTTGCGGCGATGCAGAGCGGCGAGCCTTTGCTGAATAAAGTCTCGGCGCCCTGGAATTTGAGCGCGATGCTTGCCGGCATTTACTGTGCCGACGATCTGGCCGAAGCCAGGCATCTGGCATCCTCACTCAAGCCCTATGAATCGGTGATCACGCCGGACGGCGCCTGGTTCGGGCCGGGCTGGATAAGGATCATCCGCGCGCAAGACAGCAAGACCGGGGTGTTGCAGCGCGAGCGCGAGTTGCGCCAGTTAAAACAGCGCCAGGACGCGTTGCAGACCGAGATCGCCGCCTTCGAGGAGCGTCTCGAAGCCGCCGAGGACGATCTGAAATCGGCCGAACGCAGCCGCGACACCCAGCAGCAGGAAGATAAAACCTTGCAGAGCCGGCTGTCGATGCGCAGCGCCGAACATAGCGCGAAAAGCGCACGCTTCGAGCAGCAGCTGCGCCGGATCGAGCAACTCGGCCGTGAATTGGGCGATATCGACGCGCATATCGGCGAAAATGCGGAGCAGATCGCCGAATCCGCGCAGTTGGTGCAGGAAGCCGAGCAGATTCTCGAACAAAAGGCGCAGCAAAAGCAGAGTCTCGAAAGCGTCAATCAGGATCTGCACAGCCAGCAAAAGACCACCGAACAGGCGGTGCATGACGCGCGGCAGAAAGTCTTTACGCTCAAATCCCAGATTGAGTCGTTGCTGGCTTCCGAAAACCATACGGCGAAACAGATCGAGCGCCTGGAACTGCAATACCGGCAATTGCTCGAACGCAAGGCCGAGCTGGAGAAAAAACAGCAGGAGACCTTGCAGCCGCTCGACGAAGAAAAGCTGCAATTGCAGGAGTTGACGCTCGACCGCGAGCGCCTCGACAGACAATTGAAAGCGCAGCGCGAATTGCAGGAGCAGATCGAAGCGGACATCTCCAGGGCGTCACAGGAGCAAGTTCGCCTGCAACACGCGCTCGAAAAACGCAAGGAAATGCTCGACAAGATTCGTTACGAATTGCAGGAAAGCCGGGTGCGTCAGCAGACCGTCAACGAACAGTTGAGCGAGATCGAAGCCGATGCGGCCGAGGTGCTGAAAAATTTGCCGGAAGCCGCGGAAGAACCGGTCTGGAAGAAAAAAGTCGATGAGCTGACCCAGCAGATCGAGCGCCTCGGCGCGATCAATCTGACCGCGATCGAGGAGTTCAAGACGCAGACCGAACGGATGAGCTTCCTGAATGCGCAGCATGCCGATCTGATTGAAGCGCTAGAGACACTGGAGCTTGCAATCAGTAAAATAGACAAGGAAAGCCGGCTGCGCTTTAAGGAAACTTTCGATAAAATAAACGGCGGCTTGCAGGAAAAATTTCCGAAGTTGTTCGGCGGCGGCCAGGCCTACCTGGAACTCAGCGACCAGGATTTGCTCGAATCGGGAGTGAACATCATCGCGCGCCCGCCCGGCAAGCGCAACAGCTCGATTCATTTGCTGTCCGGCGGTGAAAAGGCGCTGACCGCGGTCGCGCTGGTGTTTTCGATTTTCGATCTGAATCCGGCGCCTTTCTGTTTGCTCGACGAGGTCGATGCGCCGCTCGATGATGCGAATGTCGGCCGCTTTTCGAAAATGGTCGAGGAAATGTCGTCCGCAGTGCAGTTTTTATATATTTCGCATAACAAGGCCACAATGGAAATCGCGCACCAACTGGCCGGCGTCACGATGAAAGAGCCGGGCGTGTCCCGGATGGTCGCGGTCGATTTAGAAGAAGCAGTCAGCCTGGCGGAAACCTGATGGATAAAGAATTATTAAGAATTGTGATCATTGCAACCGGTCTGATCATCATTACCGGCATGCTGGCGTGGGCGTTCGTCAGAAACACCAAGCACCGGCGCAGTCTGGAGGATTTCGATGACGAAATCCAGCCGACCTCCGACCGCCACGCGAAAGCGCTGATTGACGAGGATGATTTTCTCCCTGCGTTCGGCGAGGACGAGGACTACTCGGATGACTTCGCCCCCGCTGCGGCGCATGGGGACGAGGCCGGTAAAGCGGGACGCTATCAAGTCTCGGATAGCGAGTATAAAGATGACGATGATGAGGATTTCGAACCGGAACCGCGCTTTGTCGCGCCGAGCATCATCCAGTTCTCGCTGGTCGCGAATCAGGATGAAGGCTTCAACGGGCTCGATCTTGCGCATGCATTCGACATCGTCGGCCTCGAATATGGCAACCTGAAAATCTACGAGCGGCTCGATGCGAAACGCCTGGTCGATTTCGGCGTCGCGAGCATGGTGCGGCCCGGAACCTTTCCGGAACACGATCTGGAGACCTATTATTGTCCCGGCATCGTGTTTTTCATGCAGCCCGGCGAACTGGATGATCCGGTATCGGTGTTCGATGATTTCGTGCAGACGGTCGTGTTCATGGCGACCGAACTCGACGGCACCGTGCTCGATCATGAACACAAGCCATTGAGCGAAAGGACCGTAGCGTTGATTCGCCAGAGTTTGTAAGCCTTGATTACGAAAAAATCCCCTCCCGCCGCCATCGCCAAAATCGCCGAAGAGGCTGAGCCCGCCAAACTGTCCGACGACGAATTGCTCGAGTTTTTAACGGTCTGCAACGACTTTTACCGGCGCGGCGAGCCGATCATTTCGGATGCTCAGTACGATTTCGTGTTTCTCGCGGAACTCAAGAAACGCCATCCACATCATCCCTATCTGGAAACGGTCGAGCCCGAAAAAGCGTTTACCGGCAAGACGGTCGCGCTGCCCGAGATGATGCTGTCGACCGAAAAGACTTATTCGAAAGACGGCATCGAAAAATGGCTGCAGCGGATCGAAAAAGCGGCCGAGGAACTGGACCTGGAATTTTCCAAGCTGATCTTTCGCGCGACGCCGAAACTCGACGGCTACGCGGCCTATGACGACGGACTCGCGCTCTACACCCGCGGCGACGGCCGCAAGGGCACCGATATCAGCCGGGTGTTCGAGCGCGGCCTGGTCGTCGGCGGCGACGGCAAGCGCGGGCAGGGTGCCGGCGAGATCGTGGTCAGCCAACGCTATTTCAATACGCATCTGGCCGACTTTTTCGAAAACGCGCGTAATTTCCAGGCCAGCATCATCAAGGAAAAAGAACTCGAAGAGCACGCGCTGGCGGCGATACAAAACCAGGCCGCGGTGTTCTTCCCGTTCGCGCAACTGCCGGATTGGCAGGGTTCGGCCCAGGAGATTCTGGAGCGCTTCGAGGCCATCATCGATGCGGTGCCGGCCAAGGTCGATTACGATGTGGATGGCGTGATCTTCGAAGTCACCGCTGCCGAGATCAAAAAGCAGATGGGCGCGACCCGCCACCATCATCGCTGGCAGATCGCCTATAAGAGCAATGTCGAGACCGCGATCGTGACCGTCTTGCGCGTGACGCCGCAAACCTCGCGCTCGGGCCGGGTCAATCCGGTCGCCGAGCTGGAGCCGACCAAGCTGAGCGGCGCGGTCATCTCGCGGGCGACCGCGCATCATTACAAGATGGTCAGAGAAATGGGCATCGGCGCGGGCACCGTGATCGAATTGACCCGCTCGGGTCTGGTGATTCCGAAGATAGAGCGCGTGATCACCCCGATGACCCCGCAGATTCCGAGCACCTGTCCAAGCTGCGGCAGCGAACTGGTCTGGGACAGCGATTATCTGTATTGCCCGAATACCGTGCAATGCCCCGCGCAAATCGAAAACACGATCGAACATTTTTTCAGGACGCTCCGCAACATCGACGGCTTCGGCGAGAAGACGATCGAAAAGCTGCATGCGGCCGGCATCCGTTCGGTCTATCAAATCTATCAACTGGATTTAGAGCACTTGCAAGGCCTCGGTTTCGGCGACAAAACCTCGCAAAATCTGCTCGATCAGCTGTTGCGCAGCCGCATCGATCCGCTCGAGGACTGGCGCTTTCTTGGCGCCTTCGGCATTTACCGGATGGGGCTCGGCAATTGCGAACGGCTGTTGCAGCATTTTCCGTTGCTTTCGATCTTCGATCTGACGCTGGAGGACATCGTCTCGATCGAAGGCTTCGCGGAAAAAACCGGCGAGGCGGTGATTATCAGTCTTGCGAAAATCAAGGACGATTTCATGCGCATCCATGCGCTCGGCTTCAATCTGATCAGGACGCCGCTGCGCAGCGAACAGGCGCCAGCGGCCAGCCCGATCGCCGGCAAGACGATCGTCTTTACCGGCGCGATGCAGCACGGCAGCCGCGAGGACATGACCCGCGAGGCGAAACGGCTCGGCGCCAAGGTCGGTAGTTCGGTCAGCGGCAAGACCGATTTTCTGGTCACAGGCAGTGATGTCGGAGCGGCGAAGATCGCTGCGGCGCAAGAAAAAGGCGTGAAGGTGATCGGTGAAGCGGAGTATCTGGAGATGCTTAAATAATTATTTACAAATTAGTATGCTATGCAATAAACTTCTAGCGAAGTGAGAGGATTGTAAACGCTAGACTTGGCAGGCGGTCCATCACAATCTGCGGCTTTGAGGCGGAGTAAACATGATGGAAGATGATTTGACAACAGATTTGATCGTGCTGGAAAGCCACATCAATAGCCTGTTCGATGCCGTAAGAAAAGGCAGCGCGATGTTAAAGGCCTTTCAGTCTTTCGAGATGCGTTTGTTCAATCAGAGCTCGCTGGCGGAGGTGATCGCTTATATTCTCGACAATGCGAAAGCCGTTTTCGATCTCGATCAGATCACGCTCTGTTTGCTCGACGAGCACGGCGACTTCAGCCGTTTGCTAGGCGAAGCCTTAGTCAAGCTGACCGATCAGCAAGGGCTAATGGTTGTGCGCGACAGGGAAGCGTTGCAAGCGAAATTCGGCTACTTCGTGCATTCCTATCTGGGGCCCTTCGAACACGAGCATTTCGGCTATTTTTTTACCGCCTTAGAGGTTCCGCCCGCGAGTATCGCGATTATCCCTCTATACCGGGGAGGGAAGTATCTCGGAACCCTGAACATGGGCAGCAGCCAGGCCGATCGTTTTTCCTGCATGCAAACGAACGATTTGATCACCTACTTGAGCATGGTCATCGGTATCTGCTTCGAAAACCATCTCAATATCGATACGATCCAGCGCACCAGTTATATCGACACGCTGACCGGCGTCAATAATCGACGCTTTCTCGAACAGCGCCTCGGCGAGGAGCTTTCCCGCTGCCAGAGAAGCGACGACCCGTTGACCTGTCTGTTTCTGGATATCGATGGCTTCAAGTCGATCAACGATAAGTACGGCCATCAGACCGGGGATAGGGTGTTGTCCACGGTCGCCAAGGCGATCAAAACCCAGCTAAGAAACAGCGACATACTGGTGCGCTATGGCGGTGATGAATTCATCGGGCTCTTGAGTAATATCAGCCACTCCACCGGCCTTGAAATCGCCGAACGGATGCGTAGAAACGTGCAGTCACTCGAGATCACTTTCAGCGGAAACAGGATACCGGTCACCTTGTCGATCGGTTTAGCCACTTATCGGTCCGATCTCAATCAACCGTTGGCGACCGCCGAGGCCGCGACGCGATTGGTCAATACGGCCGATTCGGCGATGTACCAGGCCAAAAACAAAGGCCGCAACCGAGTCGAATACAATGAAATTCGCTTGGATCGGCCGCTGGTGCTGAACGGTTAATGCCATGCGCTATATCATGGCCATCGACCAGGGCACCAGCAGTTCACGCTGCATCCTTTACGATCGTGAAGGCAAAATGGCAGCCGCCGCCCAGAGCGAATTCCGGCAAATTTTTCCGCAGCCCGGCTGGGTCGAACACGATCCCGAGGAAATCTGGCAAACCCAGGCGGCGGTGTGCCGGGAAGCGCTAAGGCAGTTACATCTTCAGCCGGCCGATATTGCCGCGCTCGGCATTACCAACCAGCGCGAAACGGTCGTCGTTTGGGACAGGCAAACCGGTGCGCCGGTCTACCCGGCGATCGTCTGGCAGGATAGGCGCACCGCCGAACATTGCGCGCGCTTGAAGGCAGCCGGCTGGGAAGAAAAGGTACAGGCTAAAACCGGTTTGCTGCTTGATCCGTATTTTTCCGCGACCAAGATCCGCTGGATTCTCGATCATGTGGAGGGCGCATTCGACAAGGCGCTGCAAGGCGAACTGGCGTTCGGCACGATCGATACCTGGCTGGCCTGGAAGATGACGCAGGGCGAATTGCATGTCACCGATGTATCGAACGCTTCGCGAACCTTGCTGTTCAATATCGATACCTTGAGTTGGGATCGTGAATTGCTCGATCTGTTCGGGATTCCGGCCGCGATGTTGCCAGAGGTCAAAGCGTCGAGCGAATGTTATGGCCTGACGCGTGATCCCTTGATCGGGGCGGGTATTCGGATTGCCGCGATCGTCGGCGATCAGCAGGCGTCATTGTTCGGGCAGTTGTGCGTGGAGCCGGGCATGGCCAAATGCACCTACGGCACCGGATCGTTTCTGGTCATGAACACCGGTGCGGAAAAAGTCGTGTCAAAGCATCGGCTGCTGACCACGATAGCCTGGAAGATCGGCGACCGGGTCGATTATGCGCTGGAGGGCAGCGTTTTTGTCGGCGGCGCGGCGATCCAGTGGCTGCGTGACGGCCTGCATTTGTTCGAGCATGCCGCCGACAGTGAAAGTCTCGCGGTATCGGTCAGCGACAATGGCGGTGTTTATTTCGTGCCCGCCTTTACAGGGCTCGGCGCGCCCATTTGGGATCCTGATGCGCGGGGCGCGATCTTCGGCCTGACCCGCGGCGTCAGCGCGGCGCATATCGCCCGCGCCGCGCTGGAGAGCATCGCCTTTCAGGTGGATGACATCCTGGAGGTGCTTGCCGAGGACTGCGGTCGGCCGGTCAGTCAATTACGGATTGACGGCGGCGCCGCGGCCAACCAATTCCTTGCGCAATTTCAAAGCGATATTTCCGCGCTCGAAGTCGTGCGTCCTGCCCATCTTGAAACGACAGCGTTGGGGGCGGCCTATCTGGCCGGCCTCGCGGTGGGTGTCTGGACTCTGGAGGAACTGGCAACTCAATGGCGCAGCGATCGTTTTTTTCAGTGTACCATGCCGGCCGAAGCGGTCGAAACGCACAAGAAACAGTGGCGGAAGGCGGTCGCAAGAGCCAGGGCTTGGGTTGAGTAACTGATGTGAAGCATTGTCCACGAAAAACACGAAAGGCACGAAAAATTTCATGTAAAGTTGACCCGCAAACCCAAGTGCATTCCCGTCGCTTTTAGGTCATTCGGCGCCTGCGCCTTTATGCGCTCCCGTTGTAGCGGACCTTGTATTTTGTAATACGCTTCTTCGTACCCAATTTCCCGATTCCTATTTTCGTGCCTTTCGTGGATATTGATCGTGCGTAATATCAGTGAGCCTCGCGCCCGGCGCCTGCCGTGCCGCCATTCAGCGGTGGTTAGCTATCGATATAACCGTCATCCTTCATTTTTTTCTCCTGAATATACTCGCGCCTGACCAGGGCAACACCCAACACCACGACAAACAGCGCGCCGGCGGTCAGCGTCAGTTTCCAGAAGATTTCCCCGCTCAACAGATCGAACCATAATTGCAGTAGCGCGACGAAGACCCAGGCGACGAAAATGCTCAGACAGATGATCGCGCCGGTTTTCATTGGTCGCGCTCCATGATCACCAGATAAGCCTCGCGCCGCCAAAGCAGCAACATGCGGCGGATGTCTTTTTCCATCGTGACCACGCGCCAGCCTTGCTGAGCGTTGCTGTTCAAAAACTCGCTGAACCGGACTGGGTCGACTTTCGAAGCGCCAAGCAGCAGGGAGCCGAGCAGGCCTTCCTGGTAAATCACGACTTTATATTCTTTCATGCTGTCACCCATGGGGTCGTTCAAAAGGGGCTATTATTATAATAAACCAAGAATGAATTGCCCGTGTGGCGGGTAAGTAAAATTCCGCAACGGTATCTTGAAAATATCGCTTGACTAGAGGTGTTAGTTTTTTAAGGAAAAGCAAATATAAATTATTTTTTTGTGAACTGCGTCTAATTTTTTAAATATTTAGGGGGGGATACCTCCCTCTTCAGGGTTATTTAAGATAGGTTATTGTTTTATATATTAATAGCTTATATGTTTCGATGGGTGCTTTTCAGGAATTTATTTGCAGCCGCATATTTTTTAAGTTAAATTTGCGGCACAGAGACTGCGTAGGTTAGCCGCAATGGCAGTTTTTGAAATCAATCGAATTAAGTTATAGCAGGAAACTGAAAATGAGTAACGAATCATTTACAATTAAAAAACTGGCTGCTCTGGTGTTGCTGGCGATGCCAGTTTTGCTGACCGGATGCGACTCAGGCGGTGGAGCGATAAAGCCGATTTCCGCAGCTAACGGCCCAACTCCAACCGATGGTCCGGGAAGCGGTAATACGGGAGGCGGTAATACAGGCGGTGGTAACACCGGAGGCGGCAATACGGGCGGTGGATTGACTGGCGCCTTGGCTCCTGTCACTACGGCCTTAGGTCCGTTAAACAATACGTTGTCTCCGGTCACGGGTTTGCTTCAGCCGGTAACGGACGGGGCCGCTCCGGTCCTCAATACCTTGGCGCCGGTCACGGGCCTTCTGGCTCCGATAACCAATGCCTTGACGCCGGCGACCGGCGCCCTGGCTCCAGTGACTAACGCACTGCAGCCGGCGGTGAATGCGTTGACGCCGGTAACCGGCGCATTGCAACCGGTGACCAACTCCTTGGCCCCGGTGGCGAACGCGCTGGCGCCTCTGGCCGGTCCTCTCACTCCCGTCATTGGCACCTTGGAGCCGTTAACCAATGCCTTGGCTCCGCTCACCGGCACAACCGGAGGCATTCTGACGCCGGTCGTACAAACCGCGGCCACCGCTCTGAGTCCGGTTCTCGTTACGACGGGCGGCGTTCTCGCTCCGGTCGTGCAAACCGCGGCAGGGGTATTGGCTCCGGTCACAACGACAGTGGGCGGCGTTTTGACCCCGGTCACGACTAATGTTGCCGGCACGTTGGCCCCGGTCACAGCGACCGCGGGCGGCCTCGTCGGCCAAGTCACGCAGGTTGCCGATAATGTCCTGACTCCGGTCACCACCAACGTCGAAGGCGTCGCCAAGCCGGTGGTGCAAACCGTGGCCAACGCCGTTTATCCGGTGCTCGATACGGTCGATGGGGTGTTGACCACAGTAAAAGGCGTGACTGGCGGAATCTTGCCGCAGTTGAATACATCATTCAGCGGGATTCTGGTTTCTTCTCTGGTTTCTACGGGGGGACTGACCGGCACAACCGGCGGTTTGCTGGGGCCGTTGCTCGGGGGTAACCTGCTCGGTTCAGTGACCGGCAACAACCTTTTGGGAGCATTGACCGGGGGTAACCTGCTGGGCGGATTGGTTGGCGGCAACGGCAACTTGCTGGGCGGATTGACTGGCGGCAACCTGCTGGGTGGATTGACCGGAGGCGACCTGTTGGGATCTGTTCTCGGACCCAACGGCGGTCTTTTGTCGTCGCTGACCGGAACCGTCGGCACTTTGCTTGATCCTTTAGTCGGAGCCAGCGGCCTGTTGCCGGTGACCAGCCCGGGCGGAGCTCAGACTCTACTGGATCCAGTCGTGGGTCCACACGGACTTCTGCCGGTGACAAGCTCTGCGACCGGTTCGAATGCCTTGCTGAATGGCGTGGTCGGTCCTAACGGCATCTTGGCGCTGACCAGCCCATCCGGTACCCAGACAGCCCTGGATCCGCTGATTGGCCCTAAAGGACTGATACCGCTGACAAATGGCTCGGCTCAGGGAGTCGTCGGCGCTTCAGCGGGCGGTTCGGTTTTAGGTGGCGGCTTGCTCGCGCCTCTGGCGCCATTATTAGGTACCTTGACCGGTGCAACCAGTACTGGCGGCACTGTGTTATCGCCTGTGACAGGCTTGTTGGGTCAATAAACAAATCCTGATAGTCGTCTATACTAAACCCCGGCAGCAGTCATGCGCCGGGGTTTTTTTATTTTAGGAAAGGCAGTTTTATATTAGGGAAATTTTGATGCAAGCAAAATACATCACTGCCCAACTGATCGGCTGCGTACTGATGACCAGCCAGGTTTGGGCTAACCAGAATCTTGTCGACACCCTGCCCAAAGTGGATTCATTCAATAAAAAGTCCGAGATTTCGTTGACGATTGAAAAAGCCAGGGAGCAAGACCAGGAACTGAAAAAAATGCTCGACACGGTCATCCAACCTTCCGCATTCGGTATCAAGGGGGTCAAAAGCATCCCGTTCGATCAGGTTAGCGCGTTCTTTACGCCTTATGTCCAGAAAGAAATCACTATCGGCCAACTGGTCGAGATCACGCAAAAAGTCACCGCGCTGTATCGGGAAAAAGGATATCCGCTCTCTTTCTGTTATCTGCCGAAGCAGGATTTTACCGCGAGTAACCTGTTAATCGTGGTGATCGAGGGTTATATCGAACATATCAACATCGAAGGTAATCCGGGCGGCGCGGAAAGCAAGATGCGCGGCATTGGCGAGCATTTGCTGGCTGAAAAGCCGTTGACGCAAAAAACGATGGAGCGCTATGTCTCGCTGCTGTCGCAGTTGCCCGGCTTGAGGGTGCAGGCGGATCTTCAACTGCCCCAAAAAGCCGACGGGGGCACCAATTTGACCCTGAATGTGAAGCGCCGGCCGATCGATGCTTATGGGCGCGCGGAAGTGGTCGATGGCTTTTCCCGGATCAATTTCACCGCGAAAACCACTGCCTTGACGCCGTTAGCTGAGCAGATCACTTTTTCATCCTTGCTGTCGAAGAATGATGAAGAGTTTTATGCCGGCACCTATACGCAGCCTATCGGCACCGATGGCTTGCTGGTAAAGTTTGACGGTTCTTCCTATGTCGGTGACCAGGTTGCCGCTTTTGGGCCGGGAGTTGGGCGCAAGATCAGTTCGAATCGCTTCGGTGTAGATATTTCGTATCCGTTTTATTTGACGCTGAATAAACTGCTGAATGGCAATGTTTCATTTTATTCGAGTAAATTTACGGATTTTACGAGCCAAAATGGTATTGGCACAAATAGCATTGGACAGCCGACACCGTTTACATTTACATCGGAAATGGAAACCGATGTGCGCGCATTTTCCTGGGGCGTGGCGTATTCCGAGAGAATAGCGACCCAGAGCCGCGCGGTCAATCTGGTGATGACCAAAGGGATCGATGGTTTGGGTTCTTCCAAGAAGTTTGAACAGTTTTTATCCGCAAGCGGACAGAATAAAACGATTCTAGGGACGAATCCGTATGATGTTGATTTTTTTAAGCTGAATGCGATTTTCAACCAGAAGGATTATTTTTTTTACGGTCTGCTCGGTACCTCGTTTACTGTTGGTGGCCAGTACAGCGGCGATACGCTGCCGATTACCGAACGGATCATCTATGGCGGCTATAGCTTCGGCAGGGCGTATCGGCCCGGCAAGATCGCCGGGGACTCCGGTGTTGGCGCCAGCTTCGAGATCAATTCGTTGATCCCGCTGAATTATTCCCTGCCTTTGTACAACATCAAAGGCATTCAACCCTATATCCTGTTTGAAAGCGCCTGGGCGGAGGGGAAGGATCAGAGCGGGAATAAACTTAACGTGGAGGGGAATCACATCATGTCAGGCTCGCTAGGCGTTCGCGTGCTCAATGCGGACTCGGAAGCGTTGAATGTGGACTTTTCGCTTTCCCAGGGGATCAAAGGCGGAACCAGCCGTAATTTTTTCGATAACATCAATTTCGGAGTCAATTTCGGCCTTCCGAATTAGCCCCGCATGTGGCGAGGAGGATTCCGCTTCGAAACGCCGAGGCGGAATCCTATTGGCCTAAAGTCCAATAGCCGCGACATTGAATCATCAGTATTATGGGATCTGAAATTTGCGTTTTTAACCGTAAAAAGCATTCAGAACCTTATGATTCTCTCAAAACCGAATTCGCTGGCTTTAGCAGTCGAACAGAAAATTTCGCCCTTATTTATCGCCATCTTAGTCGATTCGATTGTCTATTTTAAGGTTTGCGTAAGCGGCGACGCTGAAATCGCTAACGAAAATCATTTTCTGGAAAATCTCCAGGCCATCCTGCTATTTGCTTCTGGGATGGCTTTCTTGCAGACAACGTTTTATGTACAAAAAGGCCAAAGACTGCTCCCTTGTTTTGGCGCCTTGCTTTGTCTTTCATTGATTCTGCGTGAATTTGATTTGCCGTATGCCGTTGTACTTCCAGATGACGGCTATGGCCGGAACATCCTGCTGGGCAGCTTATGGCTGTTGCTCGGCGTGTTATTGATACGTGACTATAAGCATTATCTGGCGCTGGCTGTTCACATGTTACCCACCCGCTCCGGCGTGTTTTTGGTTGCTGGAGGGGTGCTGGTGGGCGTTGCCAGTTTATTTGATGGCCCGGTATTTAAATCTTATCAGTTGTATGAAGAGCTTTCGGAAATGAACGGATACTATCTTCTGTTAGTGTCATCGCTAAGTCTTTTTTTTGACCTGCCGCACAACCGCAAGTCGCCAAGCACGATCAAATTCATGCGCTAAGCCGATGAATCAGATATAACTGCGACGCAAGGTCCAGAAGGCCGCGATGAAGGTCAGCAGACTCGGCAGCAGCGCGACCAGCGGGGCGTTGAGTTCATAGATCAGCCCCAAATGCCCGACGATTTTGTCGATGATGTTGAATCCCAAACCGATGATCACGCCGATAATCATCCGGGCGCCGACGCTGATGCCGCGCCTGACGCCGATCACGAAAGGCGCCGAAATCATCAGCATCACAAAAGTCACGAAGGGATTGATCAGGCGGCCCCACAAGGCCAGTTCGAACACCTGCGACTTTTGATGGTTCTGCTTCAAAAAATCGACATACCGGGCCAGTTCGAGTATCGACAAGTTATCCGGGCTGACCACGGTAATGTTCAGAATGTCGGGAGCGATCGAAGAGGTCAGGCGTTGTTCGGGGAAGGCGGCAGCCTGCATTTTTTCGTTAGAAATGTCCGACTGCCTAATCTGTTTCAGTTGCCATTGTTTGTCGCCCAGGAAGCTGGCATGGTCGGCGTGCAGCGCGCTTTGCAGTCGCCGGTTGTCGTTCAGCGCATAGATGCTGATGTCGGCCAGATCGCCGTTGTCCTCGATCTTGCGCACATTAATGAATTTGTTGTTTTCACGCAGCCAGATGCCGTACAGCGAATGGGTCGGAATCTGGTCATGCTGCGCGGTCGACTTGATCAGTTGCGCCTTGCGCTCGGCGATCGGTGCGACATATTCGCCGACGCCTATCGAAATGAGCACCAGGATCGCGCCTGCGGTCATCACCGCGCGAATGATGCCAGGCACCGATAAACCGGCCGCCTGCATCGCGATCAGTTCCCGGTTGTTCGCCATCGCGCCGAGGATGAAGAGGCTGCCTAACAGAGCCGAGGCGGGCACCAGTTCGTAGAACACCCGCGGCGAGGTCAGGGCCAGATACAAGGCGATTTCCTTCAGCCCGTAACTGCCTTTGCCTAAATCCCTCATCTCGTCGGTAAAGGTGAACAGGTTGAACAGCGTCAACAAAAACAGAATCGCGAGAAACGCGCCTTTCAGGATTTCTTTGGCCATGTAGCCGGTCAGTACATTCATTGGGATCTCACTTCCTTCATTTTGAGCATCAGCCACTTCCAGCCGAAATAACGGGCCAGATAGACCAGGCCGATTAACACCAGCAAGCCATGCACGCTGGTCGGGCCGAGCCAGGGCGGAATGACCGCCTTGGTGACCCAGCCCTGGCTGACGCGTTCGAGGTTGCCGTAAATAAAAAAGATCAGAAAGCCGGTCAGGATGTTGCCGTAAACGCCGCCGCGAGGCGATAGCTGCGCCAGCGGCACGGCGATGAAGCTGAGGAGCAGGGCGCCGAGCGGAATCGCCAGGCGCCGTTGCAGTTCGGCGATGTCGGGCAGTTTGTCCGATAACCACAACAGGGAGCTGGACGCGGCTTCCGGTACCTCGCGCGCCAGGGATTCCTTGCCCTCGATTCTGACCGCGTATTCGGCAAATTCTTCAATCACATAATTCAGGTCGCCGGGTTTGCCCTGAATGCGTTCGCCCTGTTCCAATATCATGTAGCGGCCGTCGGGCAAATCTTCCAGGCGCCCGGATTCGGCGTTCACGATGGCCAGGGTGCCGCCGTGCTTCTGCCGGTGCTGCACAAAGACCTTGTGCATTTTTTTATCCTTGCCGATGTCCTCGACATAAAACACCAGATCGCCGCCGCTGTATTCGCTGAATTTTCCGGGCGCGATGCCGCGGATGTCGGCGGATTGTTTGTCCTTGCTGATCAGTTGTTCCGTCGTGGCTTCTGCCCAGGGCGCGGCATAAAACGACAGGCCGGCGGCGGCCAGGCTCAACGGGATTACGAATTGAAAGACCGAGCGATAAATCGCGCCCGCGCCGGCGCCGGCGGATTGAATCGCCGACATTTCCTGATCGCGGTACATGCGGCCCAGCACCATCAACACCGCCATGAAGGTGGCGGCCGGTAAAAACGCCACGCCGGCGGCGATCGTTTTGAGGCCGAGGATCTTGAGCAGTGCGTCATTCGAAATCTGCCCGTCGATCGCCTGGTCGAGCACTTTGATGAATTTACGGCTGACGATGATCACCACGATCACCGACCAGACCGACAGCATCGTTTTGAACAGGTCTGCTGCGATCATCCTGTCCAGCACGCCAAACAGCGGCCGGCGTACCGCATTATTGCCTTGCGGCCAATTTGCTTCCAAGCGCGTCTCCTCAATCATATTCGTGATAAGTGGTGTATAATCGCAGCAAATTTTCACCCGCGCGGGCTCTTTTTTCCGGCGCGGACGACGACCCCAAAGCGATCAGATCAAAAGAAAAAGTCATGGATTATTTTATAGAAAGTGCGCCCATAGAAAAACTGCAATATGATTGTATGATTGTCGGCATCTACCAGGACGGCCAGTTTACGCCTGCCGCGGCGGCGCTCGACGCCCAGACGCATGGACTGGTCAAAAAAATCGTCGGACGCGGCGATCTGAGCGGCAAGAACGGCGAAACGGTGTTGATCAATGCGCTGCCCGAGGGCGGCATCGAACGGCTGCTCTTGGTCGGCCTCGGCAAAAAAGACGCCTTATCGGCCAAAACCTACCGTAAAGCCTTGTCGTCCGCGGTGAACGCCCTCAAAAAGACGATCGTCAAATCGGCCGTCTGCGGTCTTGCCGAGGCGGAGGTTAAAGGCGTTGATTTGGCCTGGAAGACCCGGCAGATCGTCGAAGTCTTCAATGACGCGGTCTATCAGTTTACCCAGTTGAAGGCGGAAAAGGAAGTCGATTCCAAATTGCAACGCATCGCGATTACCGCATCGGAGAGCGAGCAGGCTCAAGCGCAATCCGGTTTGACGCAGGGTAAGGCGATCGCGGCGGCGATGGATTTGACCAAGTTGCTCGGCGATTTGCCCGGCAATGTCTGCACGCCGTCCTATCTGGCCGAACAGGCCCTGGAACTCGGCCGCTTCGACAAATTGAGCGTGAATATCCTCGAAGAAGCCGAGATGGAGTCTTTGGGCATGGGATCTTTGCTGTCGGTCTCGCGCGGCAGCCGCCAGCCGGCCAAATTGATCGTGCTGGATTATCAGGGCGGCGAGCGCAACAGCAAGCCGATCGTGTTGATCGGCAAAGGCCTGACCTTCGATGCGGGCGGCATTTCGCTGAAGCCGGCCCTCGGCATGGATGAAATGAAATATGACATGTGCGGCGGCGCGACCGTGCTCGGCGTGCTGCAGGCCGCTGCCGAAATGGATTTGCCGTTGAATGTGATCGGCCTGGTGCCGTCCTCCGAAAATCTGCCGGACGGCGATGCGAACAAGCCGGGCGACATCGTAACCAGCCTATCCGGCAAAACGATCGAGATTTTGAATACCGATGCGGAAGGCCGGCTGATTCTTTGCGATACCTTGACCTATGCCGAACGTTTCAATCCGGAGGTGGTGATCGACATGGCGACCCTGACCGGCGCCTGCCTGGTCGCGCTCGGACGCGTGCCGAGCGGTCTGCTCGGCAATGACGATGAGCTTTGCAACGATATTATCGCGGCGAGCGAAACTGCGGTCGACAGCGTCTGGCGCTTGCCGTTGTGGGAAGAATATCAGGAATTGCTGAAGTCGCCGTTTGCGGACATGGCCAATGTCGGCGGCAAGGATGCGGGCACGATTACCGCGGCCTGTTTCCTGGCGCGTTTCGCCGAAAGCTTCCGCTGGGCGCATCTGGACATCGCCGGCACGGCCTGGCGCACCGGCTCGAACAAAGGCGCGACCGGCCGTCCGGTGCCGCTGTTGTGCCAGTATCTGCTGAATCGCAGCCAAAAGGCCTAATTCACTATTTCAGGATCGATGCCCGACGTTACGTTCTATGTTCTGGCTTCCGATGCCGAGTCGCAGCGCTTGCTGTTCGTCTGCAGACTGATCGAAAAGGCTTACCGGAGCGGCAGTTACTGCTATGTGCTGACCGCTAACGATGCCCAGGCTGAGCGGCTCGACGATTTGCTGTGGACTTTTCGGGCGGGCAGTTTCATTCCCCATCAACGCTACGAAGGGGAATTGCCTGCCGTCGACAACGTGATTTTGATCGGTTCTCTGGAGCCGCCGGCGCGCTGGCAAAAGGTGATCGTGAACCTGTCCGGTCAAGGCCCGCAACAGATCGATCAGGCCGAACGCATCCTGGAAATTCTCGACGACAATCCGGAGATCAAGGCGGAAGGCCGAATGCGTTATCGTCGCTATCAACAGTCCGGCATTGCGGTCGTCACCCACAAGGTGTGACGCCGCCAGGCAACCCATCCCATTTTTGCTTCTTAAAACAATAAATCGTTAATGGATAAAACATACGCCCCTCACGCAATCGAACAACGCTGGTATAACACCTGGGAAGAAAACGGCTATTTCGCGGCCGAGCCCGAAGGCGAGTCCTACTGCATCATGATTCCGCCGCCGAATGTGACCGGCAGCCTGCACATGGGGCATGCGTTTCAGGACACGATCATGGATGCCTTGATTCGCTACCACCGGATGCAGGGGAACAGCACCTTATGGCAGGTCGGCACCGACCATGCCGGTATCGCGACGCAGATGGTCGTCGAACGTTTGTGCAACGCCGAGGGCAAGACTCGCCACGATTACGGACGCGAGAAATTCGTCGAGCGCATCTGGCAATGGAAGGAAGAATCCGGCGGCATGATCACCCGGCAATTGCGCCGGATGGGCTCGTCGGTCGATTGGAGCCGGGAACGGTTTACGATGGACCAGGGCATGTCCGATGCGGTGCAGGAAGTGTTCATCCGCCTCTACGAGGAAGGCCTGATTTACCGCGGCAAGCGCCTGGTCAATTGGGACCCGGTGCTGCATACCGCGGTTTCGGACCTCGAAGTGCTTTCGGAAGAAGAAAACGGTTCGATGTGGCATATCCGCTATCCGTTGTCGAACGGGCAGGGGCATCTGATCGTCGCGACCACGCGGCCGGAGACACTGCTCGGCGACGCGGCGGTCGCGATTCATTCCGGCGACGAGCGTTACAAACATCTGCTCGGCGAATTTTTGGAACTGCCGCTGACCGGGCGCAAGATTCCGGTGATTGCGGACGATTATGTCGATCCGGAATTCGGCACCGGCTGCGTGAAGATCACGCCGGCGCACGATTTTAACGACTACGAAGTCTGGAACCGGCACCGGGCGAACACGGTGATCCAGAACCTGCCGAATGGCGGTTTGATCAACATCTTTAGCCGCGATGCGAGCGTCACGGATGACGAGCTGATTCCGGAAAAATACCGCGGCCTGGACCGCTTCGAGGCGCGCAAGCAGATCGTCGCCGATCTCGAAGCGCAAGGCTTGCTCGAAAAGATCGCCGACCACAAGCTGATGGTGCCGCGCGGCGACCGCACCGGCGCGGTGATCGAACCGTTCCTGACCGACCAGTGGTATGTTCGGGTGGCGCCGCTCGCAGGGCCCGCGATCGAAGCGGTCGAGAACGGCGACATCAAGTTCGTGCCCGACAACTGGAAAAATACCTATTTCGAATGGATGCGCAACATCCAGGACTGGTGCATCTCCCGGCAAATCTGGTGGGGACACCGGATTCCGGCCTGGTATGACGACGCCGGCAATACCTATGTCGGCCGTTCCGAACAGGCGGTCCGCGAACAGCATCATCTGCCGGCGGATTATCCGCTGCACCAGGACGAAGACGTGCTGGATACCTGGTTCTCGTCGGCGTTGTGGCCGTTTTCGACCCTGGGCTGGCCGGAGCAAACCCCGGAACTAGCGCGGCATTATCCGACCAGCGTGCTGGTCACCGGCTTCGACATCATTTTCTTCTGGGTCGCGCGGATGATCATGATGGGACTGAAATTCCAAGGCCAGGTGCCGTTCAAGGAAGTTTACATCCACGGCCTGGTGCGCGATGCGGAAGGGCAGAAAATGTCCAAATCGAAAGGCAACGTGCTCGATCCGATCGACATCATCGACGGCATCGACCTCGAGAGCCTGGTCGCGAAACGGATTTCGGGCATGATGCAGCCGCATCTGGCGAAAAAAATCGAGCAGGCGACGCGCAAGCAGTTTCCGGACGGCATTGCGTCTTTCGGCACCGATGCGTTGCGCTTCACCTTTGCATCGCTGGCCTCGACCGGACGCGACATTCGTTTCGATCTGGCGCGTACCGAAGGCTACCGGAACTTCTGCAACAAGCTCTGGAATGCGGCGCGTTTCGTGCTGATGAATACTGAAAACCAGGATAATGGTCTTTCGGGCGAAGCTTGCCGGTTGACGCAGGTCGACCGCTGGATTCTCGCCCGATTGAATCAGGTCACCGAATCGACCCGTCAGGCGATCGACAACTACCGATTCGACCTGGCCGCGCAGGCAATCTACGAATTCATCTGGAATGAATTCTGCGACTGGTATCTGGAACTGGCGAAGATTTCGCTGCAAGCGGACGATCCGGCCTTGCAGCGCGGTACGCGTCAAACCTTGGTCACGGTGCTCGAAACCGCGCTGCGGCTCGCGCATCCGATCATTCCGTTTATCACCGAGGAAATCTGGCAGCGGGCCGCTCCGCTGGCCGGCATTCAGGGCGAAACGATCATGCGGCAGCCGTATCCGGCCGTGGACCCCGCCCTGGCCGACAGCGCGGCGGTCGCCGAAGTCGACTGGATGATGAGTTTCATCCTCGGCGTGCGCCGGATTCGCGGCGAGATGAACATCGCGCCGGGTAAGCCGTTATCGATATTACTGCAAAACGGCAGCGAGCAGGACCGGGCATTTTTTGCGAACAGCAGCATCTATCTGCATAAGCTCGGGCGTCTCGAATCGGCGACCTGGCTGGCCGATGCGGATGCCGCGCCGGAATCGGCGATTGCCTTGGTCGGCGCATTGAAAATACTGATCCCGATGGCGGGTCTGATCGATAAAGACGCAGAGCTCGCGCGCCTGGACAAGGAAATTCAAAAAATTCAGAAGGATCTGCCGCGCGTCGAAGGCAAGCTGGGTAATCCGGACTTTGTGAATAAGGCGCCGGCCGAGGTGCTGAAGAAAGAAGAGCAAAAACTGGCGGAACTGCGCTCGTCTTTGGATAATCTCGAACAGCAGCGCCGGAAGATTCAGAGTCTGTAAGAGGAGCCGTTTTGTGAGATAGAATCGCTTTCTTTTTCGCGCCTGCCTTGTAGTTGCCGGCCGATCATCTATATTTGGTATCAAATTCCCTATTGACGATCTGACTAGCGATGGCTACACCGACGACCGAGTTTTACTTTAACGGTATTACCAAGTGCCTGATACAAAAAGGTTTGCTTTCGGAAGGCGAGGCGCGAACCCATGTGCAGGAGGCGGCAAAGAAACACATTTCCCTGGTCAGTTATCTGGTCGCCAATAAATTGGTCAGCGGCAGAGCGATCGCGTCTGCCGTTTACGCCGAATTTGGCGTGCCTTTTTTCGATCTGGATGCGATCGATTTAAAGACGCTGCCGGTCAAATTGATCAATGAAAAATTGATCCGCAAGCATCAAGTCCTGCCTCTGTTCGCGCGCGGCAAAACCATTTTCATCGCGGTATCCGACCCGATGAACCATCAGCCGCTCGACGAAATCAAGTTTCAAACTCGGTTGCATCCCGAATGCATCGTGGTCGAAGAGGATAAGCTGAGCAAGGCGATTGAGATCGCTCTGGAGGCCCCCGACACCTCGATGGCCGCCTTGCTCGACGAAGATCTCGATAATCTGGCGGTTTCCAGCGGCGAAGACGAGGCCGCCAAAAACGAGGCGAATTCGGATATCGATGATGCGCCGATTGTACGCTTCGTGAATAAAATCCTGCTCGACTCGGTCAAAAAAGGCGCCTCCGATATTCACTTCGAGCCCTACGAAAAAAACTTCCGTATCCGTTTCCGCACCGACGGCATGCTGCACGAGGTCGCCAGCCCCCCATCCTCGGTCGCGACCAAGATCATTTCCCGCATCAAGGTCATGTCCAGGCTCGATATCGCCGAGCGCCGGGTGCCTCAGGACGGGCGGATCAAATTGATCGTCTCCAAGAATCGCAACCTCGACTTCCGGGTCAATACCTGTCCGACCCTGTTCGGCGAAAAAGTCGTCATGCGTCTCCTGGATCCGACCAGTGCGCAATTGGGCATCGAAAAGCTCGGTTTTGAACCCGACCAGCAAAAGCTTTTTCTGGAAGCGATCAATCGCCCTTATGGGCTGGTGCTGGTCACGGGCCCCACCGGCAGCGGTAAAACGGTATCGTTATATACCGGACTGAATATCCTGAATACGATCGAGCGCAATATATCGACCGCGGAAGATCCGGTCGAAATCACCGTCGAAGGCATCAATCAGGTCAACATGAACGTGAAGGCAGGCCTGACCTTCGCCAGCGCTTTGCGCGCCTTTTTGCGGCAAGATCCCGATGTGATCATGGTCGGCGAAATTCGCGACCTCGAAACCGCAGAGATAGCGATCAAAGCGGCGCAAACCGGTCACTTGGTGCTGTCGACCCTGCATACGAACGATGCGCCGCAGACCTTGAACCGGCTGATGCAGATGGGGATTCCCGCGTTCAATATCGTGTCGTCGATCAATCTGATCATGGCGCAGCGGCTGGCGCGCCGTTTATGCGTGCATTGCAAGGAGCTCGCCGATTATCCCGAAAATGTGTTGATTGCGACCGGCTTCAAGAAAGAAGAATTGAAAACGTTGCAAATGTATAAAGCCGTGGGCTGCGAGCATTGTACTAACGGTTATAAGGGCCGGGTCGGCATCTATCAGGTGATGACGCTCAGCGAAAGCATGCGCAGGTTGATCCTGGAGGGCGGTAACGCGATGCAGCTGGCCGAGCAGGCGAAGGAGGAGGGCATTAACGATCTCAGGGCTTCCGGCCTGAACAAAGTCCGTCAGGGCGTCACCAGCATTGAAGAAATTGATCGGGTTACCAAGGAATAAGCGAAGATGGCACAAAAAGTTGAACAAATCGATTTTATCTGGAACGGCGTCGACAAGGCGGGCAATAAAATCAAAAATCGCCCGATCTCGGCGCTGAGCGAGACGATCGCCAAGGCCGATCTAAAAAGGCAAGGCTTTCGCGTCCAGAAAATCAAGAAAAAACCGAAGCCCTTATTCAAGAAAGTCCAAAAAATTACCCCGGCCGATATTGCGGTGTTTGCGCGGCAACTCGCGACAATGCTCGGAGCCGGCGTTCCTCTGGTTCAGTCTTTCGATATCATCGGCAAGGGCCACGATAATCTAAGTATGCAGGAGATGCTGTTGTCGATCAAGGGCAGCATCGAAGGCGGTAATACGCTGGCGCAAGCCTTGCGCGAAAAGTCGCTGTATTTCGACGAATTGTTCTGCAATTTGGTCGAGGCGGGCGAGCAGGCCGGGGTTTTGGAGGCCTTACTCGATAAAATCGCGACTTATAAGGAAAAAACCGAATCGATCAAGAAAAAGATCAAGAAAGCGTTGACCTATCCGACCGCGGTGATCATCGTCGCGGTGATCGTTACAACTGTCCTGCTGATGTTCGTGGTGCCGGTGTTCGAGGATTTGTTCAAGAGTTTCGGAGCGGATTTACCGGCATTCACGCAAATGTTCATCGATATGTCGAAGTGGCTCAGAAGTTGGTGGTGGATACTCTTCGGATCGATCGGCGGCGCCGCGTATACCTTTTTTTACTTCAAAAAACGCTCTTATGCGTTTAACCATTATCTGGACAGAACCTTGCTGAAGGTGCCGGTGGTCGGGATGATTCTGAATAAATCATCGATCGCGCGCTTCGCCAGAACCTTGTCGACGATGTCGGCGGCCGGCGTGCCGCTCGTCGAGGCTTTGGAGTCGGTCGCCGGCGCTTGTGGTAATATAGTCTATGCCGAAGCGGTCCTGAAGATGCGCGAGGAAGTCTCGACGGGTCAGCGCTTGCAGTTTGCGATGCAGCAAACCAGTTTGTTTCCGCACATGGTGCAGCAGATGGTCGCGATCGGTGAAGAATCCGGTTCGATGGATGCGATGCTCGCCAAGGTCGCGGATTTTTATGAAGAAGAAGTCGACAATTTGATCGACAATTTAAGCAGCCTGATGGAGCCTTTGATCATGGCCATTCTCGGCGTTTTGGTCGGAAGTCTTTTGATCGCGATGTATCTGCCTATCTTCAAATTGGGGGCGGCTGTGGGTTAAGATTCAACCGCGCTGCAACGGGTTGATCGGGACACGCAATGACACGGAAATATGGGCAGATTACATGGCAGAACTGAGCGATTTTTTACCTTACCTCGTTTTTATCATTGGCCTGATGGTCGGCAGTTTTTTGAATGTGGTGATCTACCGCCTGCCGATCATGATGTACCGGGGCTGGCGCAAGGAATGCATCGAGTTTCTGGAACTGGCGCCGGAGGCCGTGCCGGTTCCGCAAGGCGCCGGCAATGTCCAGATCACCGAGGAAGAGCCCTTTAATCTGGCCCTGCCATTATCGCGCTGCTCGTCCTGCAAAACGCCGATCAAGCCTTATCACAATATTCCGGTATTGAGTTATTTGTTTTTGCGAGGCAAATGCGCGCATTGCGGCGCCGGCATATCCTTTCGCTATCCTGCGATCGAATTGTTGACCGCGGTGCTGTCCGCCGTGGTTGCCTGGCATTTCGGCTATACCCTGCAAGCCGTGTTTGCGCTGTTATTGACCTGGTCTTTAGTTGCGTTGAGCTTTATTGATGTCGATCATCATCTGTTGCCCGATTCGATCAATCTGCCGGTGCTTTGGCTTGGGCTGTTACTCAGTTTGTTCGGGTTCTATACCGATGCGCATGCCAGCATCATCGGCGCGGCTGCCGGCTATGGCTCGCTCTGGATCGTCTATCATCTGTTCAAGCTGGCTACAGGCAAGGAAGGCATGGGATTTGGCGACTTCAAATTGCTGGCGCTGTTCGGCGCCTGGCTCGGATGGCAGAGCCTGCCGCTGATCATTCTGCTTTCCGCACTGACCGGCGCGGTGTTTGGCATCGCTTCAATCCTATTCGCCAAACGCGACCATGCCGCGCCGATCCCTTTCGGTCCCTATCTGGCCGTTGCCGGCTGGATTGCGCTGATCTGGGGGGATGCGATCAATCGTCTCTATCTCGACTCAGTCGGTCTTTGATCGCTTTCAGTCATGCTAAGAGTGGGCCTGACCGGCGGCATCGGCTGCGGTAAAACGACGGTTTCCAATCTGTTTGCCGAATTCGGCGTTCCGATCCTGGATGCCGATCAGGTTGCGCGTGAACTGACCGAGAAGGGACAGCCCGCGTTGGATCGAATTCGTGAAGCATTCGGCGAACAAATCTTGAATGCAGACGGCTCGTTGAACCGCCTGCAACTCAAACGGATCATTTTTGCCGATGCCGAGCAGAAACGAAAACTCGAAGCGATGCTGCATCCTCTGATTTGGGCCGCATTAAACGCAAAAAGCGCGCAATTGGCGGCGCCTTATTGCATTCTGAGCATTCCGTTGTTATTCGAAACGAAGATGGAGGCGATCGTCGATCGTATCCTGGTCGTGGACTGTCCGGTCGAACTGCAAATAGAGCGCGTCAGCCAAAGAGACCGGCTTGCCATTGAAACCATCCGGGCTATCATCGATAGCCAGGTTCATCGAGACTATCGCCTGGCGCATGCGGACGACCTGCTGGACAACTCACAGACTGACAATACACTTGCAGAACAAGTCAAAAAACTGCACAATTTATACCTTTCTATAAGCGCCTGTCAGACTAGACTTACCTGTGACCAACACCATCACTTATGAATTTCCTCTCAACGAACGCATCCGGGTTTTCATTAGGCTCGAACAACTCTTTAAACAATTCAATCATTTCTTAAACGGAACCTCCGTTTGGGACAAGCGCGCCGCACTGAATGTGCTGCTCGACATCATGGCTATCTTCAGCCGCAACGATTTGAAATCGGAGTTGCTTAAAGAACTCGACCGCCACGGCAAAGTCCTGAGTAAACTTTCCCAGAGCCAGGGCGTGGATTCGGAAAAATTGAGTCGGTTGCTGAATGACGTAAGCCGAACCAGCAAGAATCTCTATGCATCGAGCGGTAAAATCGGCATCCATGTGATGGAGAGCGATCTGTTTCAAAGCATCGCCCAACGCAGCTCGATTCCGGGCGGCACCTGTTCTTTCGACTTGCCCGAGTTTCATTACTGGCTGGAGCAGGAAGAAGCGATTCGCTTGAAGGATCTGCAACAATGGGGTACGCCTTTCAACGACATTAGAAATGCGATCGAACTGATCCTGAATCTGATCCGCAACAGCCGTCGTGATACACAAGAACTCGCCAAGGCTGGATTTTTTCAAATTTCCCTGGATCACAGCCAGCCCTATCAACTGGTGAAAGTCAGTCTGGATAAATCACTGCGTTATTTTGCCGAAATCAGCGGCGGCAAGCATCGTTGCACCATACGCTTCATGGTGCCGTCGAATGACGAAAAACGTCCGCTGCAAAGCAGCGACGACGTGCCTTTCACCCTATCCTGTTGCCAGTTTTGATGACCGCGATGACAGTTAAGTGCCCTGTGTGCGGACGTTCGGTGGAATGGACGGCGGACTATCCCTACAGGCCGTTCTGTTCCGAACGCTGCAAAATGATCGACCTCGGTGCCTGGGCGGCCGAAGAACACCGGATTTCCGAGGAACTGGATGACGGGGACGAAACGGAAGAAAGCCAGCCCTTTCACTGATCAGGCCCGCTTTACTCGCCGAGGAACGCCCGGATGCCGGCAATGCCCTGCGCGCCGGCGGCGCGGGCGGCGTTCAGATCCTCTTTTGCCAAGCCGCCCAATGCATACACCGGAATGTTGATCTGCTCGATCAGCGCGGAAAATCTGTCCCAACCCAGGGCGGCGGTTTCGGGATGGCTTTGGGTCGGCAACACCGGCGCCAAAACCGCAAAATCAGCGCCGATCTTCTCGGCATGCTCGAGCTCCGCCAGCGTGTGGCACGAAGCGCCGAGCCATCGATAAGCCTCCGGCCGTTCCTGTAAAGCGAGCAAGTCGTTGGCGGTCAAGTGCAGGCCATCGGCGGTTGCATTGCCGAAATCCACAGAGGAATTGATCAGCAATCCGGCATCGTGTGCGCGGCAAAGCGGATAGGCTTCCGCCAAAAAATTTCCGATACGGGCGCGTGATGAGGTTTTCAAGCGCGCCTGAATCAGCCTGATGCCGTTCGCGAGGAATTGATGCAAATCCTGCATCAGGTCGCCGCTGACCTGATCGTCGAGGATCGCATAATAAGGCGGGAGTAGCGCGGCGGTCACGATCGGCCGGTTGGCGGCCGGGAAGGCGAATTGAGCCAGTTCGTTCGGCGCCACCCAGCGAATCGGCTGGCCCAGGCAGCCTGTTGCAGTGCCGGAAAAGCGATCGACTACGAATACCCGCAAGGTGACGGCCCGATCGGGATAACGGTGATGAACCGTGATCAGTGGGGCGGCCGTCTTTACGTCGATATCCAGCTCTTCCTTGAGTTCTCTGAACAAGGCCTGCTCCGGTGTTTCGCCGGCTTCGATCTTGCCGCCCGGAAACTCCCACAAGCCGCCCTGATGCAGGGACGCGTCGCGCTTGGCGATCAATATTCTGCCGTCCGTGCCTTTGATCACCCCGGCCGCGACTTGCAGCGACTTCGTTGCGGTTTTTTGCCTATGGCTCATCGGATTTCCGAATACCGATCAGGTGCGATATTCCGCATTGATCCTGACATAGTCATACGAGAAATCGCAGGTCAACACTTCCTGACGGGCATCGCCCCGGCCCAGTTGGACCGTCACGCGGATTTCTTCGCGGTCCATCACCTGTTGTCCCGCTTCCTCGGTGTAGTCGTCGGCGCGTCCGCCTTCACGGACGATGCAGACGTCGTCCAGAAAGATCCGAATGCTTTCCAGCACCATGTTATCGACGCCGGCGCGTCCGACCGCAGCCAGAATGCGTCCCCAGTTCGGGTCGCTCGCGAAAAATGCGGTCTTGACCAGGGGCGAATGCGCGATCGTTTTCGCGACGCGGACCGCTTCTTCATCGCTTTGCGCTTCCTCGACCACGATGCGCATCAGTTTGGTCGCGCCTTCGCCGTCCCGGACGATCGCTTCGGCCAGGCGCTTGCACACATCCAGCAAGGCATCGGCGAAGCGAGTGTAATGTTCGCTATCCGGCAAAATTTCCGGAGCGGCGGAAAGCCCGCTGGCCATCACGACCAGCGCGTCATTGGTCGAGGTGTCGCCGTCGACCGTGATCCGGTTGAAGGACAGTTCGGCGGCGCGCTTCAGGCATTGCTGCAACAAGGCGCTGCTGATTTTCGCGTCGGTGCCGATGAACGACAGCATCGTCGCCATGTTCGGCTGGATCATGCCGGCACCCTTGGCGATGCCGTTGAAAGTGATCGTCCGGCCGTCGATCTCCAGGGTTTGACTGACGCCCTTCGGAAACGTATCGGTCGTCATGATCGCCTTGGCGGCCTTGTCCCAGCTTGCAGGATTGAGATTGCGCACCGCATCGGGCAAGGCAGAGCCGATCTTATCGATTGGCAGCGGCTGGCCGATGACGCCGGTCGAAAACGGCAACACCTGTCCGGCGGAGCCGCCGGTAAGCTGCGCCAGGAGTTCGCAGGAGGTCAGCGCATCTTGCAGCCCTTGCCTGCCGGTGCCCGCGTTCGCGTTGCCGGAATTGATCAGCAGCCAGCGCGGCTTGGATGCCAAATGGTCCCGGGCGACCTGCACCGGCGCGGCGCAGAAGGCATTCTGCGTAAAGACCGCGGCGCAGCTACCTTGTTCGGCCATTTCAAACACCAACAGATCGTCCCTGACCGTCTGCTTGATGCCCGCGCAAACGGTGCCCAAACGAATGCCGGGAATCTCCGGCATGATCGGAAAATCGCAGCGACCTACCGCCATCGTGTGTTCCTCGTAAATTGAATGAAAAAAAATAATGTAGGGATGCTTGCTATCCGGCTTACCCGCCGACTTCCAGGACAATCACATATTCATGATCGCCGCTGCGCGTTTCGAGCACCGTGTGGCCATGAATCCGGCTCCAGGCAGGAATGTCCTGCATCACGCCGGGATCGGTGCAGATCACTTCCAGCTGGTCGCCGGGCTGCATCTGTTTGATCTTGTCTTGGGTGCGGATTACCGGCAGCGGACACAAAAGCCGCCGCGCGTTCAGGGTTTCCCGGATCATATAAACCATTCCTGCGGCATGTCTTTCGCCAGCGGCTTGACCTGGATCGTCCGCTCCGAGCCGTCCTTATCCGTGACAGTGACATCGACCTGTTCGGCATCGCGGCCCTGGCCGTAGCGGGCGGTGATGCCGGCAGCCAGATACAAATCTTCCGCGGAGGGCGTGCCGTCGATCAACACCAGCGGGCCGCTATGGCTCGATGCCAACAGGCTGATGAACTCTTTTTGATAGCCCTGCAAAAAGCGGCCTTCGCCTTCCTCGCGCGCGACGATCAGTTTGAAATGGCGGGCAGGGCGGATGTGACGGCCGACCTTCAGCAGCATCACGTCGTCGAGTTCGTAATCCTTGTGGCCGTGCGACTGCCACAAATCGACCAGCTTCGCCGAATATTTCTTGTCGGTCAAAAAGCAGCAGCCGCCGGCCGGCTGCGAATAATCGTGAAAACCGTGGCGCTCGGCCATTTCTATCTGGGGCTTCCGCGAACGGCCGCTGAAATCGTGCAGTTTGGCGCGATCGACCCAGCCTTCGCGCTCGGGCAATGTCGGCGCCAGATTCTTCGCGCACAAGGGCCGCAGCAACAAGTCGTCGGCGCCCGATTCCCGGGCCACGACCGGCATCGTGTCCTTGCGCTGCGACATCGGCCGCTGGCCGATCACCTCGCCGGTGATGATGAAGTCGAAACCGTTTTCGGCAATCCATTGCTTGGCCTTGTTGACCATGAAAATCTTGCAGTCCAGGCAGGGGTTCAAATTCGCGCCGTAGCCGTGCTTCGGATTGATCAGCACGTTCTTGTATTCTTCGATCACATCGACGATGTGCAGCTTGATGCCGAGCTGCTCGGCGACCCAGAGCGAATTATTGCGCTTCGGTTTGGCGCGATCCTTTTCCCGGATCGCATGCGTATGGCCTTCCACGCAAAAGCCGGTGAAGAAATTGATGCCTTCGACATGGACGCCCTGGTCCATGATCGTTTTCGCGGCCAGCATCGAATCCAGGCCGCCGGAAATCAGCGCGACGGCTTTGCGTTGTATGCTCATCTGGTTTTAATCAAAAAGCGCCTATTATAACCGGTAATTTTTGCAGATGGCTTCACTTCTCTACGACTTCTCCTAAACTGAATCCAGGTCAACTCTCATCGTTAGCGGATTACACGACTATGGAATTCAAAGATTATTTAAAAATCCTGGTGCAACACGACGGCTCCGATCTCTATCTGACGGTCGATGCGCCGCCCGCGGCCAAATTTCAGGGCACCCTGAAACCGTTGGAAAACAGTAAACTGACCAGGGAGCGCATTAAGGAGATTGCCTATAGCCTGATGGACGCCGATCAGCAAAAGGCCTTCGAGCAGGTGCCCGAACTGAATCTGGCGCTTTCGGAGCCCGGCATCGGCCGTTTTCGGGTTAATATCTTCAAGCAGCGCAACAGCTTCGCGCTGGTGATCCGCAATATCAAGGTGGATATTCCGAATGCGGACAAGCTCGGCCTGCCGGAGGTCTTGAAAAAAACGATCATGGAAAAACGCGGCCTGATCCTGTTCGTCGGCGGCACAGGCTCCGGTAAATCGACTTCGCTGGCCGCCTTGATCGACTATCGCAATACTCATGCGTCGGGCCATATCATTACGATCGAAGACCCGATCGAATACATCCATCCGCATAAAAAATCGCTGGTCAACCAGCGCGAAGTCGGCGTCGATACGCTGAGCTATGAGGATGCGCTGAAGAATACCCTGCGGCAGGCGCCGGATGTGATCCTGATCGGCGAAATCCGCAGCCAGGAAACGATGGAGCATGCCTTGGCTTTCGCCGAAACCGGCCATCTCTGTTTGTCCACCTTGCACGCGAACAATGCGAATCAGGCGCTGGACCGGATCATCAACTTCTTCCCGGAAGAACGCCATAATCAATTATTGCTCGATCTGTCATTGAACTTGAAGGCCTTCGTCTCGCAGCGCCTGGTGCCGACCGTCGACGGCAAACGCACGGCCGCGATCGAGGTTTTGCTGGGCACGCAACTGGTTCGCGATTTGATTCAAAAAGGCGATGTGCACAGCATCAAGGAAGCGATGGAAAAGTCCGAGAATATCGGCATGCAGACCTTCGACAGCCATTTGCTGCGGCTTTACAAGTCGGGCGTGATTTCGCTCGAAGAGGCGTTGCAAAATTCCGATTCGCCGAACAATCTGAAGCTGAAGATCAATTTGAGCGAAGGTGTCGGGTCCGCTACGGCCAAAATGGCGGATTCCAAGGATTCGCAAGGCAGCGGGCTCGGTTCCCTGTCATTGCAGGCGATCCAAACAGAAGCAGAGGAAGAAGAAACCTAAAACAGCGCTTCGGATAACAGGGCCGCATTGCCCCCGATCGCCGCGCTGTTGATGGTGACCGTCTGTTCCGAAGACAGCCGGCGCAGATAATCGGGGCCGCCGGCTTTCGGGCCGGTGCCCGACAACCCCATGCCGCCGAACGGCTGCACGCCGACCACCGCGCCGATCATGTTGCGGTTGACATAGATGTTGCCGACCCGGGCCCGTTCGACAAGGGTTTGAATATGGCTCTCGATCCGGCTATGAATTCCCAGCGTCAGGCCGTAGCCTGTGGCATTGATGCTCTCGATCACCTGGGTCAATCGGTCCGCGCGGTAACGGACGATATGCAGAACCGGGCCGAACACCTCCTGTTCGAGTTGCTCGATGCCGCCGATTTCGATCAGGCTGGGCGGAAAGAAACTGCCGGCGCGCAAATCGGCAGCTAAAGGGACCTGGTACAGAACCTTTGCTTCCTTCCGCATCCTGCTAAGATGCTCCGCCAGTTGAGCGGCGGCCCGGGCATTGATGACCGGCCCGATGTCGGTCGCCGGTTGGCCGGGATCGCCGAGGGTCAGCTCCTGCATCGCGCCGATCAAAAGCTTGATCACTCGGTCCGCGATGTCTTCCTGAACATACATGACCCGCAGCGCCGAGCAGCGCTGGCCCGCGCTGTTAAAGGCCGAAGTCAGCGCATCCTGGACCAGTTGTTCGACATGCGCCGAACTGTCCGCGATCATCGCGTTCTGGCCGCCGGTCTCGGCGATCAACGGCACGATGGCCGTCTGCCGTTCGGCCAGGGTCAGGTTGATCCGGCGCGCGGTCGCGGTGGAGCCGGTAAAGACGACGCCGCCGAGGCCCGGAAAGGTCAACAAATGCTTGCCGATCAAGTCGCCTTCGGCCGGCAGAAATTGCAGGACCTCGCCCGGAATGCCGGCCCGATGCAGCAGCTGAATGCAGCGCATCGCGGTCAGCGCGGTCTGGGTTGCGGGTTTTGCGATCACGGTATTGCCGGCCGCCAGCGCCGCAGCGATTTGCCCGACAAAAATCGCGATCGGAAAATTCCAGGGGCTGATGCAGACGATCGCGCCGCGCCCCGTTCGACTCAGAGTATTTTCTTCCCCGGTAGGCCCCGGCAGCCGGACCGGCTGAGTGAACAGCTTTTCGGCTTCGGCCGCGTAATAGCGGCAAAAATCGACCGCTTCGCGTACTTCGGCGAGTGCATCCTTGATCGTGCGGCCGCCTTCGCGCACGCACAGCGAGACCAGTTCAAGCCGGTGCGCTTCGAACAGATCGGCCGCTTTTTTCAGATAGGCGCTGCGCGCGTGTGCCGGATTGCGCTGCCAGTCAGTGAAAGCCTTCAACGCGCCGGCGGCGGCTTTGCCGATGGCATCCGGGTCTGCATGGATCACCTGGCCGATTTGCCGGCGCTGATCGCAGGGATCGAATACCGGCTGGGGGTGGCCGGGATAAGGCTGGCCGTCGATCAGGGGACAGGCCTCCCAATCGCGTTCGGCCAGCGCGTCGAGATCGGCCTGTAATTGGATAAGAACTTTGGTGTCACTCAGGTTGATTCCGGCCGAATTCACGCGCTCCTGTCCGAAAAGATCGGCAGGCTGCGCGATCCGGATAGGCGGCTCCTGCAATCTTGCGACAGGGTCTGCTACGATCTCGTCCACGCTGTAATGCGGATTTTCAACCCGGTTCAAAAACGAGGTATTCGCGCCGTTCTCGAGTAAGCGCCGAACCAGATACGGCAACAAATCCTCAAAATTGCCGACCGGAGCATAGATTCGGCAGGGCAGGGCGTGATGCCGAGCCAATTGTCGATAAAGCGGTTCTCCCATCCCGTACAGCCGTTGAAATTCGAAGCCTGTCTGCGCTTTCGCCAGCGTCAGGATCGCCGCGACCGACTGCGCATTATGCGTCGCGAATTGCGGATAGAAGGCTTCGGGATGGGCTAGCAGCGTTTCCGCGCAGGCCAGATACGACACATCGGTCGCGGTCTTGCGGGTAAAGACCGGATAAGCCGCCAGTCCCGATTCCTGGGCGCGTTTGATCTCACCGTCCCAGTACGCGCCCTTGACCAGACGGACCGGAATCCGGCGCCGATGCGATTGAGCCAGCGCGGCCAGCCAGCGGATCACCGGCAGCGCACGCTTTTGATAAGCCTGCACGGCCAGGCCGAAGCCCGGCCAGCCTTCAAGGTCCGGATGGCCGAACACCGCCGCAAAAATATCCAGCGACATGTCCAGCCGCTCCGATTCTTCCGCATCGACGGTCAGGCTGAGGTTGGCTTGCCGCGCCTGACCCGCCAAGTCGAGCAGCTTGAGGCTCAGCGCGCCGACCGCGCGTTGTCTTTGCAGCGGTTCGTAACGCGGGCAGAGCGCGGACAGTTTGATCGAAATGCCCGGATTCATGAAGGGGTCGGCATGTTCGGCAACTTCTGCCAGCTGTGCTATCGCCTGCCGGTAGGCCTCGAAATAGCGCTCGGCATCCTCGGCGGTCAAGGCAGCCTCGCCGAGCATGTCGAACGAATAGAGCGCTCCGGTTTCTGTGACAGGTTTTTTGGCCGTAGCCGCGATCGTTTCGGCGAAAACGAAATGCTGCGCCAGCCACTGCATGCCCTGTTTGGCGGTGGCGCGGATCAACGGCGCGCTGAGCGTTGTGAGCCACGCGCCGCCTCCGTCTCCCAGGTTTTCAATTTGGCCGGTCACCGACAAAGCGCCGGTCAGCAGTCTGACCCACGGCGTATCATGCAAGGCTTGATGCTGCCCCCAATCGAGCGAGCTCAGTTTGTCCTGCAAAAAAGCATCCTGGGTGGCGGCATCGGGGATCCGCAGCAAGGCTTCGGCCATCTCCATCAGCACGATGCCTTCACGGGTATGCAACGGGTATTCATGCAGCAGCGTATCGATCAGCGCTTGCCGAGTGCTTTCGGCTCTGACCGCCGCAACCAGCTTGCGGGCCAGCTTCGCGGCGGCGGAGGCGTCATAAGATCGTAAACCCTGAGCCAGCCCGGCGGAAATCCGATCTTCATCGGCCAGATAGGCGTCATTGATCGCGGCGCGTAACGCGGGTAACAGATCGGCGTTCATGGCGTTCTCCCGGGCAGAAAATGGTTTCCGAAAACAATAACGGGATGAAAAATTTATGATTTAGACTATCATGTACACGATTTCCCTAACTTCACAGCATTAGAGTAAAACGCATGGAAAAGTATCCTGATAAAACGTGTTCGATCGATCGTCTGTTGACTCAACCGAGACTCATTGAGGCGGCCAAAACGGGCGTCAAAACCCAACAGCGCCGAGACGGCGTGTACGGCTGGCCGGGCGAAAACTTTATCCTGGACGGCCAGGAGTTTGTGATCACCGGTTTGGACCGCCAGCGTTTAGGCGATTTGACCGACAAGGATGCGCAGGCGGAAGGTTTTCCGGATCTGGAAACTTATAAAGGCTTGATCATCAGAATGCATCCCGGCATGGAATGGAACCCGGACAGCCTGGTTTGGGTGCACAGCTTTGCCGCGCTGGTCGAGGCCTAGTCCCCGCGCGCAGGATTGATCCGCCGGACGCTCAGGAATAACACATTACCCGATTACGCCCGGCCTGCTTACCCCGATAGAGCGCAATATCCGCCAATTTGACGCTTTCCTCTATCGGGTGTTCGGTTCGATGTTCGCACAGACCGATCGTCAACGTCACCGCATATTCGCTGCCCTCGATCTGAAACGTATGCCCCGCCACCGTATCGCGGATTTTTTCGGCCAGCACCCGCGCGCCGCCGATGTCGGTATGCGGCAACAGCAGCAGAAACTCCTCGCCGCCCCAGCGCGCCAGCGTGTCGTCTTTCCGGAGTTGCCGCTTGATGAAATACGCGACCGCTTTCAGAATCTGATCGCCGGATTCATGTCCGTAATTGTCGTTGATCTTTTTGAAATGGTCGATATCGACGAAAGCGACCGATAATGTGGTGTGTTCGCGTGCCGCCAGTTTGCCTTGCTGGGTCAAAAAATCGGTCATTCGGCGCCGATTGTACAGGCCGGTCAAAGAATCGGTATGGGCCTGATTTTCAAGCTCCTGTTCCAGGAAGATCGACGCCAGGCGGAAGTAGTAGCTGATGATGCACTGCGCGGCAAATGCAATGACGATATTGCTACGCTCGAGCAGTCTGGCCTGCTGATCCGAAAGCGCCGGGTTGAGCGGTTGATCATGGGTATAGAGGCTGAGCCACAAAAACTCCGCGCCCAGCGCGAGCGAAACAAAAATGATCGCCTTGCCATCGAACTTATTGTTGAACAGCGTGAAAGGAACCGCGGCAAAAAGATAATATTGAAAACCGGCCTGCCATCCGAGCGTCGGAACGACCAACAAGGTATGCAAAAATACCTCGACCGTCATCAGCACGATGGCCGAATGGTGCTGGCCTTGCTGATTCGAGGCCCACGCGCTGATCCACAGGATCGAACTGAAAATATTCAGCAAGGACAAGCCGGGGAATCCCAGCCAATAAAGCAGCGGTATCAGGGCCAGATGAACCACGATGCCGATATAGCCGACCGAATTGATTACCATAAAAATACGGTAGTTCTGTCGTTCTTCACTACCGTTTCTTATCATCCTGTTCATGCCGCTCCTGTTTTTTGATTCCTATTCAGAATTGCCCATCAGAATAGGCGAAAGACTCATCCTGCAATTCCCACTGAACCGATGGGGGTTAACGCGAGGGCTTATCTTATGTCGCCTTAACGCCTTGTGCAAGCCTGAAGTTCAAAAAATAGGGGCGGAGGGATTAACTTTCCAGCCAGTTTTGCGGTTTTAAATAGTGCGTATAAAGCTCGGCTTCGGGGCTGCCCGCTTCGGGTTGCCAGTTGTAGCGCCAGTGCGCGGCCGGCGGCATCGACATCAGGATCGATTCGGTGCGCCCGCCCGATTGCAGACCGAACAGCGTGCCCCGGTCGTAGACCAGATTGAATTCGACATAGCGTCCGCGCCGGTACAGTTGAAACTCGCGCTCCCGCTCTCCATACGGCGTGTTTTTGCGCTTCTGCACGATCGGCAGATAGGCCGGTATATAATGGTTGCCGACGCTTTGCATGAATGCAAAGGTTTTATCGAAACCCCATTCGTTTAAATCATCGAAAAACAGTCCGCCGACGCCGCGCGTCTCGTTCCGGTGTTTCAGGAAGAAATAGTCGTCGCACCATTTCTTATAAGTGGAATAGACCGTTTCGCCGAAAGGTTCGCAAGCTGTCTTCGCGGTCCGGTGCCAATGCAGCACGTCCTCCCTGAACGGATAGAAAGGCGTCAGATCGAAGCCGCCGCCAAACCACCAGACATCCGCTTCGCCGGGCTTCTCGGCAATCAAAAAGCGCACATTCGCATGCGAGGTCGGCACATAGGGATTCAAGGGATGAATCACCAGCGAGACGCCCATCGCCTGAAATTGACGGTCGGCCAGCTCCGGACGTTTCGCTGTTGCGGAGGGCGGCAGCTTGAAGCCCGACACATGCGAAAAATTGACGCCGGCCTGCTCGAATACCGAACCATTCGCCAGCACGCGGGTTCGGCCTCCGCCGCCTTCGGCCCGCTGCCACGGATCCTCGATGAAACGCGCGCCGTCCTCTTCTTTCTCAAGTGCGGCGCAGATTTGATTTTGCAGGCTTAACAAATAGTCTTTTACGGCTTCAATGTTGTGTGTGTTCATGTCTGGGTCGGGTGCGGTAATTCGGGGGCTGATCGATTAAAAGGCAATTTATGTTATATTATCACATGCTTGTTAGTTTATTCGTCCTCTCATGACTTCGTCATCCGACTCTGTCCCGGCAAAACATGACCATGCCAAATGCGTCAGCGCCGCCCTGGACACCGCCGAACAACTCTGCGTCGTGCGCGGCGTGCAATTGACGCCGATCCGTCTGCAAGTATTGAAACTGATCTGGGAAAGCCACCAAGCGGTCAAGGCCTATGACTTGCTGGACCGCCTCAAGCCCTTGAAACAGGAAGCGAAGCCGGCCACGATTTACCGGGCGCTCGATTTTTTGATCGACCAGGGCCTGATTCACCGGATCGAAAGCCTGAATGCCTTCATCGGCTGCAACTGTTCCGGGCAGCAGCACGAGCAGTTATTGCTGATCTGCAAGCAATGCCTCGAAGTCGAGGAACGCCCGGCGCCTGAAGTGATGAGAGCGCTTTCGTCCGAAATCAAACGAGCGGATTTTACTGCGCACAGCAAGGCGATTGAGATTCATGGCATTTGCGCCAAATGTTCGAAGGCCCCGAATGCCGGAGGATAAGTTTCGATATTGAATTTTGGTAACTATTCGCTGTTTGTTCGTAAGTCCTGTTCGTTTCATCTGGGCTACTGCCTAAACCATTTCCCCCAGACACCTGGAAATGAAGATTCATCGCTTTAAGGCCGGTCAGCTTTTCCATCAGGGCAACGCCCGCGGCAGTGTTCGCCGCGCCGCCCCGGCATCAACTTCGCAAATCATCCTCGTCGACATGGAATTTATGCAGCATGCGATGGATTGCGGGCGCAAGCAGAATCCCGCGATAAATAACAAGCCGCTGAACAGCGCGTATCCCGCCGCGAAAATTTTCGCCGGCACCGCCGTCAACGGATTGACGGGCCCCATGCCGCCCAGGATCATGGACGCCTCCAACAGCGAATCGACCCAGACAAACCCCGCGATGTAACGATACCCCAAAATACCGATGCACAAGGTCGCCGAAATCAAGCCGGCGGCCATTAACACGGACGCGTCCACCCTCCTGAGAAAAACCACCCTCGAGGCGAGTTTGTCATGCTTTCGTTCGAACATCATGGCTCCCGTATGCTTTAACGCCCTCCGAAGTGTAGCAACTGCCAAATTGCCAGGCGTTGTGCAGCCTGACGCCGTAAGACTTTGGCGGGCGGCAAAGCTCGTGGACAACCATAAATACAGAGTTCGGCGATAGGTTTAATGCGGCCGCAACGGTGCGACGCCATTTCACCGGAGCAAGATAGGGAAAAGCACAGTCAATGCTGGCGATGAATTCGGATTCGATCACGCGGAGTGCCTAATGTGTGAACTGAGCGGCCTGCGCGGCTTTTCGCGTAGGTCCGCTCGAATGATGGTTGGGCGGCTAGCGGCCATAGCCCTCGACCATGATCTCTCTGCCAGGCGTAGAGAGTTCAGCCACTTCGGGACCAACAGCGTCCTCGCCGCGAAGCGAAAGCACCACTTTTGCTCCGTTGGAAAACGCGAACTCCAACTGTTCGTTTTCCTGGCGAGCAACAGCGATTAAGTGCTGACCGACAAGTGAACAAATCCTGTCGTAGTACCCAACATCGTTGGGCCCAAGAGAGCGCCCCTCAGCCAGAACCCGAAGTGGTGCATAGAGGGAAAGCGTATGTGGCTCGAAAATGAACTGCACGTAGTCATGGACGAACCTCACCTCGGACAGTGCATTCGTGTTGGCGAGGCGAGCGTAGGTTTTGTCAATCATGTTGCCGCCCAACGTAGAGGTGAGGGGCGGCTGCCGGCTTGCTGGCAGGCGTCTCTCTCGACCGCCGGGTTGGGCGCTGAGTATCGAAAAGCTACCATTGCCGGACAGCTCCGAGTGCGACGAAGACATGCGGCCGTAGTTGAAGCACAAAAAGGGCAAGGTTTTCTTGATTGGGGATTGCCACCAACCGCTCACGCCCGGACTGCGACTCAAGTTTGACGTCGAAGTAGCCATTCAAGGAGAGCTCAAGTCGCTTTTGGCTCCCCTGATGCCAGACCAATGAAAGCTCACCCTCACCTGGGGCCATACGACAGCTTAGATTGTCTTCGCCTGACTCGAAACGGAGGCTTACGCCTGCATACTCCCATGGGACGTCACTCGGCGTGACCACGGGGGAACACTCAAAAAAGTAGGCAAGGTCGTCGAGGTCGATCATTTTTCGGGAAGCGCCGCCCAACGACAAGCTGTGGGGCGCGAGCCGTATCGCGGCGATGCATCCCACACGAGCGACTTGTTATGTGCTGATTCTTGAAATGGCATCTTGAAACACCTCAATTTCTTTGCCATCGCCCAGCTCCACCAAATATTTCGGTACTGGCCGAATCCGCAGCAAAGAGACCACTGCGCCACGCCCAACTTCATTGATCTCGACAGCTTCATTCAGCGAAAAAAGCACACCAGGAGGATTGTTTCCGGAAAACCAACTTTCTTCCTCTTCGAGCAGTATATCTTCGCCTTCACCGCTCATAAGCTCTCCAAACTCTTCTGGGCGCATTGATTTAATCTTTTTTTCGACGTCTCTACTGTAATGACGGTCGTTGGGATCATGAGTTGGGTATGATTTTCGTTGATATTGCTTAAGAAAGGCCCCTATATCTCCTTGAAGCCTGTCCTTGCGTTTACTCATTCTTTACCACACATAACGTTTGAATTCAACGGCCTTGCGCGGCTTTATGCGCAAGGTCCGGTGGAATGATGGGTTGGGCCTCGTCACCAGAACTTCCACCACGGAGAACGGGAACGTTTGTAGCGAACCAACGGAATCGACTCAGGTTCAAGCAGTGAGGCATCTATATGGCCCTCAAGCTGGTAGCCGAACTGATCCTTCAAAGTCGCCTCCCCAAGTTCCAGTGGATGAAACGGGAAAGGGTAGGCATCCTCTTCTTCGTCATCAACTGCGGGATGCGCTCCAGACCAGTACGGTTCTTCAAAAGGAAGGTGTTGTCCGATGTCTTCCATGATGCCGTTATCCGGAGACAGGCTCAGGGAACGTACTAGTTTTCCATTTGCCCACGTCGCATATGCAAACCAATCAACTACGCTGTGCATGGCGTGAAGCGTGACCGTTCCGTTGCCGCCAGCGGCGATGAACCGCTGGTGTAACTTTGATGGGTAGTCGATGCCAAATTCTTTGGCAGCGACTACCGATACCCCAGGAAAACAGCCTATATGTACCTCATCGTCTGGAGGACATGTATAGGAAAGATCACCGTCCCCAATTGGCTCAAGCCTCTCGCCCGGGAAGAGTGTTTCGGCCAGCTTCTGGGTTGCCTCTCTGTCCAACGACGGGTTCGCCGTGAACGCGTCACGGGCATTAGAGTCGGCAAGCACGAGCATCCAAGTTTTTGCACCCATAGATCAGCTCCTGAGGAATAAAGAGGCCCAACGCAAAGGTAAGGCGCGCGCTGGGGGCAAACCTTCAGCGAAGCCGCCGACCTTGATTAAAAAACAAACCTTCAAAACCGCCAACGGGCGGCGCGTCCCTTGTATCTTAACAGCGGTTATGATTAGCTACCATAACCTGAGGCAGAATGAGTTTGTGCGCGTCCCTTGTATCTTAACAGCGGTTATGATTAGCTACCATAACCTGAGGCAGAATGAGTTTGTGCGCGTCCCTAGGGTTAACCTTGTGTCAAAGAGAAAACCTTCTGTCTCGCTGCTGATGCCAATCTGAACACTGAACGGTAGCCAAGGGCCTCGACCCTGAATGCACAAGGCAAGTGAGCTCAGTTGGTTTACTTTAGCCATTCGGAGTAACTTTATGTTTTTCATAGGCATTGATGTTTCCAAAGCCAAGCTGGATTGCAGCCTGTTAGTGGATGTCTCTAGCAGTAAACGCCGGGCCAAATCGGTTGCCAATTCTAAAGCCGGCGTCGGCGAACTCCTGTCCTGGTGTGCGAAACAGCACGCCATGACTCAAGAACTTCACGCTATCCTGGAAGGCACGGGAGTCTATCACGAACAGGCGGCGCTGGCTTTAGCCGATGCCGGAGTCACCGTCTCGATTGTCAATCCGGCTCAAGTCAAAGACTTTGGCCGTAGTCTCGGTGTTCGCACTAAAACCGATGGCATCGATAGTTTGATCTTAGCCCGCTACGGCGCCTTGCTCAAGCCCAAGATTTGGACCCCGCCGTCCAGAGAGGCTCGAACCTTACAAGTCTTATTGTCCCGCCGTGAAGCGATTGCCCAAGACCTGCAACGCGAGCGCAACCGGTTGGAAAAAGCCGATGTTATCGATACGCCATCCCGCGTCCATCAGTCCATTGTCGATTCTGTTGCCTTTCTGGAGCAACAACTCAGCAAGCTCCAACAAGACATAGACAACCACATTGACAGGCATCCCAACTTAAAAGCCGACCGTGATCTGTTGCTCAGCATTCCAGCAGTCGGGCCGCAAGTCAGTAATCACTTGCTGTCCATTATTCATACCCACCACTTCCAATCGGCTGAGCAATTGGCAGCTTATCTCGGGCTAGTGCCGGTGGAGAGGCAATCTGGCTCATCTGTTTTAGGTCGACCTCGCTTGTCTAAAGCGGGCCCTGCACAGATGCGGGCTATCCTTTATATGGCAGCTATCGTAGCAACCCGTTATAACCTCCACCTTAAAGCACTTTATCAACGGCTACAGGAACGGGGTAAATCGAAAATGTCCGCTCTATGTGCGGTAATGCGAAAACTGGTGCATTTGTGCTTTGGCGTTCTTAAGACCAGAGAGCCTTACCGATCTGACTATGGCGTTAAAGCTTGACTTTTAAGACGGTATCTTTGACCGCCGGGTTAGACCGATTGTAAAACAGACCCTGGGCGAAGCCAAGGAAAAAAACGAGGGCCTGCGCCAGCAGAAAGTCCTTGCCGTCCGGCAGGACTCCCCGGCTTGCGTCGCGCCGCGTTAAAGCCAAGGCCCTAAAAACCTTTGGGGTGTCTCGGACACCGCCAAAGCCTTGCCGAGCGAGCGTGACGCAAACGGATCAGGCCGAACGGATAAGAGTCGCCGTGGAAAACGGAACGGCCTTTCCGTGCCCGGAAGGAGCGACCCAAGCCTTTTGATTTTGTCGCCGTCTAACGTTTAAAATGAGCGGACAGCGGAGGCATGACGCCCCGGCCGCCCAGTGCAACATGGTAAACGGCCCTGGGCGGCCGGGGTGGCATGCCGGAGAGGGTCCGCTCGAGCGAAGGGTTAGGCCTCACTGGCTGCACACGGAACGAATGTGCAAGTTCCATGACGGGCAACTTGTGGCGTGCTTTGCTCTGATGTGTGCGAAGGGAACTTGAAGTTCTCGGTGAGGGCCAGGCCGGCGCACTCAGAAGCCATAACGAACTGGGTTGGCCAGTATGGCGCCAGCCGTCTCATTCGCCTGCTGCTCAGAGAGTCGTGCTTGAAGAAGTACCTGAACCATTGCTTCGAAGTCCCTGGACTTCGCGGCCGCGTCGAAAGACTCGAACAGGTTTAGGTGAAAGAGTCGTTCGTTTACCGTCATTCCTTCAAGTGATTGTTCGTTCATGGCTACTGTTGAGTGGGCTGAGACCGAGGACAACGTCGCGGTGTCGACAAAATCTGAAGCCCCAGGAAGTCTTTCCCCTTGGTGAAGGAAGACCTACACAGGCATGGGTGGTGAGGCCTAACGTTGTAGCTCACCGGCGGCAATGGAACGCAGTGGAATTGCCGTCCGGTGCAGCACCTTGTTAGCGGCCGGATTCGCTGGAGCTCGCACCAGGCTCTTGATTCAATAGGTCAAGAACTTGTTCATACTCATCCGCTTTGATCTCCGTCAGAATCCGCTTGAGGTCTACATCAAATGAGAACCGTGTTTCGCGGCCATCGGACGTATTTTCATGCTTAACGAAATTAGGTTTATAACATTTAATTAATTCACTAAGCCCATCATCGTCAGTAATAAAGTCCGAGCGTAAGAACCTCCCCCCTTTGCGGCCAAGGTACTCAATTTGCAGCTTAATTTGGGAGAATCTTGAGATCGCCATGATGTCAGCCAAGGCGTTTTCTGCCTCGAATTTATCGGGATCGGCTTTAAATTTCATCAGATTTTTAGCGGCAGAATTTCCATAGAGGCAGGCTAACGTTATCGTTACTATTGGATGCTGTCTGCTTATCTCCAAAGCATCAGCCTCCTTTACTATTTGCCTTGTCTTCTCAAATCTGAGTTTCGGTGATATCGAATCTTTAAGTGCAAATCGGTTATTTGCGGTTTCAAGAAGCGCCAAATAATCGGGTCGCTTGACTTCAATGGCAACTCCCCTTAAATCCCGAAGGAAAGTGATGATAAATTCATCGGGTTCATACACACTGGCATTTTTGAAAAAAGCTCTTAGTGCAGAAAGATCACAAATTATCTGCTCTTCCAATTCAGCGTCAGTGATTTTTCCACGCGAATCACTGACCTTTTCCAACAATGCACAAAGGTATGAGAAACAATTTCGAGGTTTATCCAACTCACGAAGATGGGCAACTAACCTTGACTTCCGAGGATTCGTTTCGAGAGTCGCATCAGTAAGCTTTGTTGCGCCTACGACGCAAATATCTAAGAAATATAGAGTAGGAATACTAGCGGACCACTCTGCCAAGGCGGAATATTGTTCACGAGTAAGACTCATTTGCAGCGTTATCTGCTGCCCGCTATGGAACTCTTGAGGAGTTTCTTGTTCTTCCATGGATCACCTATTATTTTACTTACTTGCTCGTAGTGGATGTCGCCCGAGCTTCGTCTTGCTCTACAAACCTGAAACTTTGAGGGGCCGCTAACTATAATTAGACATCCTAACAGGCGCAAAAAATTGCGTCATAAGGCTGTCTAAATAGTTGTAAAATCATAAAACTGATTTATTTTCATTGATGCGCGCGAAATTATCACATCCTAAATAAAATGCAATTCCCGTCAGCAAATTTTTTTTGTAAGCCGCCCAAGTTGCTCGATCAGGTTAGGGACAAAATCCGCCTGAAAGCATTCCAGCATCCGCACCGAGCAGGCTTATACGAACTGGATCAAACGCTTTATACTGCAATTTGCTGGATTCTAAAAGCTGATGAAAGACTTCACCTTGACCGCGATTGAAAAAGATTCAGAGGCGATCGTACTCCTGCATGGTCTGAAGCGCACCTACCGCAGCATGGACAAGGCGGGCAGCGTGCTGGCGAGCTACGGTTATAAAATCGTCAATGCGAGCTATCCTTCGACGCAGCAGAAAATCGAGCCGCTGGCGCTGCAATGCATCGGGCAGGTTGTGCAGGAATGCGAGGCCGCCGACGTCAAAAAAATTCATTTCCTGACGCATTCCCTGGGCGGTATCCTGATCCGTTATTATCTGTCGGTCGCGTCGATCGAAAAACTCGGGCGCGTGGTGATGCTCGCGCCGCCGAATAAGGGCAGCGAAATTGTCGATAGGCTCGGTAATTGGCGGCTGTTTTATCTGCTGAATGGTCCGGCCGGATTGCAGCTCGGCACGGAACCGGACAGTTTGCCGAATCGGCTCGGCTCGGTCAATTTCGAAGCCGGCGTGATTGCCGGCGATAAAACCGCCAATCCCTTGCTGTCGCTATTGTTTCCGGAAGCGAATGACGGCAAGGTGGCGGTCAGCCGGACCCACGTCGACGGCATGTGCGATTTCATCGTGCTGCCTTACTCGCATACGTTCATCATGCGGCGCGATCAAGTGATCCGGCAGGCCTTACACTTCATTCAGCAAGGCCGCTTCGTCCAATAGCTAGGTTACTGCTGGAGCGTCGTCCGATTGGCTTGCGCCAACTGTAATTGCTCGCTCAGGCGGGCCGTCGTTTTCATTTGTTTGTAGACGCGCATCACCTTGTCGGGATAGCGCGATTTCGATTTGCCCAAACTGCCGTTATAGCGCAATAAGGTGCGCCGGATATTGCCGTTGCTGACATCCTTGTATTGCGCCAGGATATGGGTGCCGAGCTTGATGTTTTTGCGCGGATCATACAAGGCGGGCAAGCCTCCGAGATTTTGGACTTTCTTCGGATGGGCTCTGGCCAGAACCTGCATCAGTCCGCGCGCGCCGGCCGGACTGATTGCTTTTTCCTTGAATCTGGACTCGACCGCAATCACGGCCAGAATCAATTCAGGTTGCAGGCCTTGTTGCAATCCGTGTCGAAATGCCTCGGAGACGATCGTCGCCGCCTTGTTTTCGGAAATTTTGAATCGTTCCTTGATGTAGCCGGACAGCGCCTTGATTTTTAGAATGTTCGGATCGGTGTTGGCCGCTTCCTGCTGAAATTCGTGCGAATCGCTCGGATCGAATTTCATCGATGGCACGGCAGCCCGCGAGGGTTGATGGGTTAACCCGGCACCAATCAAAAATAGCAGCGGGATGGTGACAGTATCGTGGTAAGCGCGTTTTAGCAAGATTTGAGTTCGCATATTCGGCCTCTTGTTATTTACGGGTTATGTTGCCGTCAGCGCCACACCGCTTGGCAAACCCGGGATTGAACGGCAATATCAGGCAAAAGGTCATGACAATTGCCGGAAAAATAAGGAAAAAAAAGTTAATAACAGACTCGCTGGTGTTGGTGACGTTTTGAAGCTTAACGCATAATCACGGCAGGTGCAAACTTTTGCCGCGCATTTGCCAAAGCAAAAAGTTTATGCCTGTCTTTTTTTTAAGCCTCTGTTTTATTTGATGAATATTTTTTAAACCATTGAAAAATAATGGTTATGGGCATTTTGCCGACATAAGAAAGGCGATTGCCGAGGGGCGATTCAGAGCCGATACGACTGCCGCAGAATGACCGCATCGACCGGCATGGCCGACGACGAGCGCATCGGGATGTTATTTTCGGGCCGTGATTTAAAGTTTTTCTGCCAAATTTCGCCCAGATCGGAACGAATTTCGATGATTTCCAGCGACTTCATGCGCAAATCGGCCGGCAGCACAAAGGTCAACGTGATGCCTTCAGCCGGCAGTCCATGGAATTCGATGTACTGAATCGGCGAGTCCGCACGAGGGTTCTGATAAATCAATTGTTTGTCCGCATAAATTTGAACCGCAGCCGCCATGTTGTCGGCTTTCAAGCGGATCGTCGAGGCAGCGCGCCGCGAACGAATATGGATGCCGAGATAACTTTTTCCCTCGGCGCGGCGTTGCTCCACGACGCGGACGTCGGGCGCCGCAAGCGGGATAGGCTGGGTTTCTCGCACCAACAGGCGCCGCACCGGAACGAAATCAGCAAAAATTCCGTTAGTGCTGATCGCGGGTGTTGCGGTTAGAAATTGGCGGGTCCAGTCATCCGCTTCGGCATCGTAACTGAGCCATCGGGCCGTATCAGTCGCGCCGTCCCAGGCATAATCGATGCTGTTGGGTTTGGGGCGGTCCGGGCTGAAATCGGATGCGCGGTCGGCCTGGATCAGCAACAGGCTGGCGGCCGCGAGGAAACCGGCCGGCAGGCTCCAGCCGAACGCGCGAGCCAGGATGTCCAGGGCAGGGGCGATCAGGCCCAGCGTCAGCGCAGCGACGATCATCAGCAGCCAATCGGCATGAAAGCCGAGCGCATGATGGGCCAGATACAGCGTCGGCGCGACGATCAGTAAAACGGCCGTCGAGCAGGCGCCGGTAATGAAGATGTTCCGCATACCCGACCAGACTAGGCGGAATGCCCAATCGGCAAGCATGGCCAACGCCGGGACCAGCGCAAAAAATACGCCGCCCGGAAATGCGAGGGCCAGATAGATGCCCGCCGCCAGCCAGAGGCTGAGGACGCCCGCCGAAAATTCGCGCGGCTGGATCCATCGGGAGAGTCTCCTATGCAGCAGCATAAATGCGGCGACGGTTAAGCAGCAAGACGCCAGAAAGTAGAGCGTCGCGTTATAAGGCTCCTGCAGCCAGCGGTAATTTGGATAAAGGTGCATGACCGCGACATGGAAGGTGAAGTTGATGCCCGTCATCAGGCCTGCCAGCAGCAGGAAAATCGCCGTTTGCAGAAAATATTGCCGCATGCCCAGCCGGCGGTAATAACCGCCGGCCATCGCGAGCAGGACAAACAACAGGAGCGCCGCACCGGCGATCAGCAGCGGAAGAGGGGCGTCCAGAGAAAACAGCAACAATTTGCCGAAAGGCAGGTTGAAATAGCCGAGGTCGCCATCCTGATCCAGATTTTTCAGATCGGCATCGGCAAAATGCCGGGCCAGTTGCAGCAGGTTTTCGCCTTGCAGCGCCAGGGTGCGCGGGTCCAGCCGTTCCAGGCTGTCGAGTGCGGTATGATAATCGGTCCATCCTTCGATGAACGCAAAGTTCATCCCGGCGATGCCGGCTTCCCGGAAGACGCTGAAGTCGGTATCGTTATGCAGCAGTTTTTTATAGATCGAAAACATCAGCGAGGAGGCGACCGGATGGACGGCGGCGCGCGCGTAATGCTCGACCAGCCGGGCGTTGCGGTCGCTGGTTTCGAACATCAACAGCACGCCGCCGTTGCCGCGCGCTTCGAAATTGAGCGCGACTGCACAGTCCTTTGCCCAGGGATGCCGCTCGACAAATGCCCGGCTGCCCAAGAGGCCCAACTCTTCAGCATCCGAGAACAGAAAGATCAGGTCGTTTTGGGCGCGAGCGCGATGTTTCAAGAGGCGTAGCGCTTCCAGCATCGAGGCGACCGCCGCGCCGTCGTCCGCCGCTCCGGGCGAAGTCTCGGCCGAATCGTAATGCGCCGCGACCAGCACCGCACCCTGACTCTTTTTACCCGGCACGCGCACCATGATGTTTTTGATCCGCGCGGCTTTTACGAACGGCTCCGGTGTATCAAAGCGCGCGGAAGCGATCGTTTCCTGCACCTCGGCGTGATAGCCGAGCGCTTCGATTTGTTCCAGCAAATAAGCGGCGACTTCATCATGCGGCCTGGAGCCTACCGGGTGCGGTTTGGCGGCGATATGCCGCAAGTGCGCAAGCGCATGCTCGATCGAATACGCCGTCTCGCCTCGACCTCGATCGAGTGCGGGCGGGACGAGCATAAGGCCGCAGGCCCAAAATGCCAGGCCCCAGAACAGGAGGATGATGGAAGCCTGTTGCCAGGCGATCTTTGGGGACATGGGATCGGGATGCCGGGTGACGAAAACTGAAGTTTAAACAGCTCCGCCGGAACTGACAATTTTCGTCCGTGTCTTATGCCTACACTTCAGTGATGAAGTGTAGGTAGTGGATAGGTCGGCGCAGCCGTTGACGCATGTCCGGCAAGCGGATCATTTTTCGAATTTAGGAGATAAAAATGAACAAAATTGCGTTGTTAGGTGCGGGTTTATTGCTGTTGCTGGGTTCTGCCTCTGTTGTTGTTGCGGAGGAACACGCGGCAGCGGCTTTGGAACACGCCAATCAGGCGGTGATGCATGGTGAGGCCGGACATGCGTCCATGCTGGTGGACCATGCCACGGAAGCGTTGAAACATGCGCATGCGGCCTCGGATATTGCAAAAGGCGAAGCCAAGACGCATATCGATGCGTCGATCAAATCGCTGGAAGTCGCAATCGAACACGGCAAAAAGGGCGCCGGCCATGAACCCATCGCGACAAAAGCCGCCGAGGAAGCGGTCGACCATTTAAAAGCGGCCAATAAGTAAGTCTTTACGTAGGGCGGCTAAGCTATACGGCCGCCCTTAAACAACTCAATTTTGTTTGTCGTCAAGTCGCGCTTCGAGGCTTTTCTTGCATTCGAGAAAATGCAGCATTTGTCGATTTGCCGCGTCGGTAATGGCAAATGTCGAAGGCGGCAGATCAAGTTCGTTGCATCTCTGCTTCTGAGGTAGAGAGCGTGAGATCTCAATACACGACCAAGCGCCCGCGGCATTTTTTTTCAGTTCAAAAAATTCGATTGCGGTCGCTGCGGTTGGCTTTCGGGATGAAGCGGCAGTCAAAAAACGCGCGTATTGGCTCACGAGCGGGTTCAAGGAGGCGTCCTGATATTGCCGGCTATACAGTGAACCTTGCTCATCCAGGATATAGACCGTGGCGCCGATGGCTTCCCGGTAAAAGAAGCACTGCACGGTGTGCGGCCGGTTTTCCCGGTAAAGCGCAGGAATCGGTGTCTCTGCCAGCACCTCGGCATCGAAAACGACCGATCCGTAAAGTGCTTGCGGCGTGGACAGCGCTTTGATTAATTGGCCTTCGTTGGCGCAAGGCTGGTACTGTAAACTGGAATCTTTTTTCGAAACAATGAAATAGCGTTCGCCGCCCGCAAGCACGTAACGGGGCGCCGGATTGGCCGGATCATCGCGATGGAGTTCGAGCAAGGCCTCGAACAACTGTTCGATGCGCCGGATGATGTTATCGGCATGCCCCGGTGTTTGGCACATGACCGTCAGGCAATCGGCCGCTACAGGCTCCTTCGTGTCGTTGATCATTTCGATCAGGCAATTGAGCAGGCCTTCGATACCCTGTTCGTGGCTGGTCAACACTTCATTCCAATGACTGAGCGATACCCGGTCTATCGTTCGCACCAGGCATTCGCGCCGCGCGCCATGGCTCAACGGGTTATTCCTGGGGCTGAGCACATAGGGGCCGTCTTCCGTATCCGGGAGTCTTTGGCCTATATTGATCAGCAGCAGCGAGTGCGTTAAGCTGTTATCGCCTTCATAATTGCCGAGTGAGTCCGAAAAATCGAAATGGCATTTGAAAAACTTGTCCAAGCGATCCAGTACCGTGTTCAGCTCGATCGGCGTCAGCTTGAACGATTCGACCTTGCATTGAATCGGCGCGCGTGGACGATAAAAACCGTTGACGCTGAGCCAGCATAACATTTCGATCAGCGTCGGCCGGCGATACAGCGGTGTTCGCAGAGCCGCATCCTGGGCGTTGTTGTGATCGACAAATAAAGCCCATTCGGCCTCGGGCGCAGCGGACTGACTTTCGACGATCGACAGGCTATGCTTGATCGGCAGCCCGTATCCTCGGGTCGTGCTAATTTCAATCTTGCCTTGCCTTCTTTCAAAAAAAGCGATCAGTTTTCTGCCGAGCAACTTCATGTCGTTGCTTTCCTGAAAATCAGGATCGATATGCTCGTGCGCAAAACGCAGTATTTTATTATGGCAATGCGCCAATTGTTCGACGATCGCCGCATTTTCGGCCAGTAATGTTTCAATATCCCAAGCATTGCTATCGCATGGCGTATTGAGCGGATTGTTCGGCCACTGCCAGCTTGCGGCCATCTCGCGAAAATAATTCTCGTAAGGCGACAGTGGGCCAGTTTGCCGATGATCACCCGACGCTTCGGTCACCTTGAGACAGATAATCCGCCGAATCATCGCCAGTCTTTCGTGGCTCTGCGCTTTGAGCAGATAATCTTCCAATTTGCGGTAGATCAGCACATAGGGATCGATCTCGAGGCCGGTCAATTGGCCTTGATAAACCGCGCGCTTGATGGCGATGCACAGCCAGTTGGTATAGGGATACTCGCTCGCATAGCATTCCAGCAGGCACAACTTCAACAAGGATTTGTACGGCGAATTCAGCGCCTTATAGATGTGCCATTGCGTCGCGCTGATGAATTCATCGGCGGGGGCATGTGCGAGTCCGCCCAGATCGAGAATCTGGTTAGCGTTGACAAACCGGCGTTCCAGCAAATGCGCAAGATAGCCTTGATAATCGTTTTCGTGTTCGGGGGGAACCAACCACCAGGCCAGCACCTTGCCGGCGACATACACCGATGTCCGGTAGAATTCTTCGAGCAATAGATAATGCTGGGTTTCGCCGCTGCTGTCGGCGGAAACCGGCGTTTTTTGATCGAGCAGAAATTGTTTGCTGTTGATCAGGAAAAAGTGCACTTCCAGATGCAGCGACGCGGCCCAATCCTCCAGGGTTTGGACTTTCTTTTGCAGTTCGCCGAGTGCCGCTTGCGTCAGATCGGCCTTGTGGCATAACCAGATATCGATATCGCTGGCTTTGGTAAAGGCGATGCTGCCGACGCTGCCCATCAAAAACAGACCGTCGATCGCCGCATGGTGATCGCGGCGTCTTTGCGGCCGAAGATTAAAGCTGCGGTTGATTTGCCGCGCGGCGTTGATGGCCCGTTTATCGGGCTGGTAAGCAAAAATGCCCGCGGGCGTTGCCGTGGAGATAAAGCCCGGCAATGCAGGGTGGTTCATGTGCAGAATCAGCGGCAACGCATCCAGAAATTGCCGCTGGCTACTGTTCAAAATGTGCCGAATGCTCTCTCTTTTGAGTTGGTGCAGTTTTTTAAAACGTTTGGAGAGGGTCCAAAGATCTCTAAAACTGATCTCTTCTCCGGGAACGCCTAGCTGTATGGGGGGGAGTTGATTGGGCACGATTTAAGGTGATTATAATATTTCCTTCCCAGTATAGTACAAGGGGTGTTTTTTATTGAACGAGGCAGGCGGTTCGCGCTCGAAACGGAGCGGCGAAAGCCTGCCGCTCAGGAAATTTTATGAATCGGCTAAAATTTTGCGGGCCGTCTGAATCGCTTGTCTGACCGTATCCGGCGCGGTGCCGCCCAAATGTTTGCGCGCGGCGACCGATCCTTCCAGCGTCAGCGAATCGAATACCTCGGCGCCGATCAGCGGCGAAAACTGTTGCAGTTCGGCCAAAGTCAGTTCGGACAGATCGCGCTCGGTCGTCACGCCGAGGCGCACCGCCAGGCCGACCACCTCATGCGCGTCGCGGAACGCCATGCCCTTGCGGACCAGATAATCGGCCAGATCGGTCGCGGTCGCAAAACCTTTTTTCGCCGACTGATACATGTTGTCTTTCTTGGCCTGGATGTGCGGCACCATGTCCGCGTAGGCGCGCAGGCAGTTGATTACGGTATCGACCGTGTCGAACAAGGGTTCCTTGTCTTCCTGATTGTCCTTGTTGTAAGCCAAGGGCTGGCTTTTCATCAACATCAACAACGACACCAAATGACCGGTCACCCGGCCCGATTTGCCGCGCACCAACTCCGGCACGTCCGGATTTTTCTTTTGCGGCATGATCGAGGAGCCGGTGCAGAAGGCGTCCGGGATTTCGATGAAGTTGAACTGGGCGCTGGACCAGAGAATCAATTCCTCGGAGAAGCGCGACAAATGCATCATGATCAGGCTTGCCGCGGCGGTGAATTCGATCGCGAAATCGCGGTCGCTGACCGAGTCGAGCGAATTGGCCGACGGCCGGCTGAAGCCGAGCAGTTCGGCGGTGATCGCACGGTCGATCGGATAGCTGGTGCCGGCCAAGGCCGCAGCGCCCAGCGGCATGATATTGATCCGCTTCAGGCAGTCCTGGAAGCGTTCGCGGTCGCGCTGCAGCATCTCGAACCAGGCCATCAAATGGTGGCCGAAGGTGATCGGCTGGGCGACCTGCAAATGCGTGAAGCCGGGCATGATCGTGCCGGCATGTTGTTCGGCCAGATTCAAAATCGCGGTTTGCAGGCGGGTCAATTGCTGCTCGATCTGGCCGACTTCGCTGCGCAGATACAGGCGGATGTCGGTCGCGACCTGATCGTTGCGCGAACGGCCGGTATGCAGTTTCTTGCCGGCGATGCCGATCAGATCGGTCAGCCGCGCCTCGATGTTCATGTGCACATCTTCCTGCTTGATCGACCAGATGAACTCGCCGTTTCTGATTTCGCCGGCAATTTGGGTCAGGCCCTTCTCGATCGCAGAGCACTCGTCGTCGGTCAAGATGCCGGTCTTCGCGAGCATCTTCGCGTGCGCGATCGAGCCCTGGATATCCTGCTCGGCCATGCGTTTGTCGAAATCGACCGAAGCGGTAAAGACTTCGACAAAGGCATCGGTCGCCTCGGCAAAACGGGCGCTGGAAAGTTTTTCGGTGTTAACGTTGGTCATGGATTCGGCGGGGTCGGGTCAATGCGCGCGCATGCGGGTTTCAGCATCCGCGCCCAGTCAAAAATCGGGCCATTATAGCAGGTTTCCGAAGGCTTTAAGCGGCTCCGTGCGAGCCGTGCGATGAGGTCGAGCTTGCCGGCGCCTGGAAGGATTCGGCAAGCTCAAGGTGAAAGGCATGTTGCCGCGCAGGGGCGGTTACCTAATCGCGCAGCAGCGCATTCCGGCCGTCTTCCTGGTGCTTCACCGGCCCCAGTATCCACATCTGGTACATCGACACGCACCACATGTAGGCGAACGACAGGCCCATCCCCGCGCCGGCCAGAATCACAAAGATCGCAAAGTGCGGAGAAAGTTTGGTCAGCCACCAGGAGAAGATGTCGACCAGCAGGAATATGTACGGCATCACGATCGCCGCATATTTGTACTGCTTGTTGACCCCGGTGCTGAAGCTGAAGATCAGGCCGACGAACATGAAGATGAAGCTGATCCCGAAGATGTGGATGTGCGAGACCCGGACCAGCGCTTCAAAGGTCGCGCCGGTGTTGGTATCCGTGTATTTTTTCAGGTTCTCGTAAGTGCTGAAATCGGGCAGCGCGCCGGCGTCGGCGTTGTGACACATCACGCAGTGGTCGTCGATGATCGGCTTGATATAAACCGTGTATTCCTGTTTGTCCGCGCCGTCCCGAACCCATTGGATGATGCGGAAACGGTCTTCGTCCGGCGCGTTGGCCTTCATCGAGCCGTTCAATTTACCTTCCAGCGTGGAGCTTGAGCGATCGCCGTAGTAGCTATACACAATGTCGTCGAACGACAGGCCGAACTGGCCGTCGGCCATGCCGTGCGTAAACAGGATCTGAGTCAAGGCCATCAGATAACCGACCGCAACGGTCGTCAGATAGCCGCTGAATAGCAGCTTGATCGAGGTCGAAAAGCTGATCAGGTTGATGCCCTTGAGCGGATGATCGTGGGCATGGGGAGGGATGTTGGTTTCCATAGGTCGGTGGTGAGGGTAGTGAAAAAGCCGGTCGAAACTTCGCTGTATGACGGCAACAGGCGGAAACGGAGGTTCCGAAAGAAAAAGCGGGAGGACGGTTGTTATTGTTTTAATGCCTCGATCCAATGCACTCGACAACCCTGACGGAACGATGCGGGTATTTGAGTGATCGGCCGGAGTTTCCCAAAGACACGTGCGTGTGGCTGCTGTTTGGGTTAAAGCGAAATCAAATTATTGTCCGAGGGTTTGCTGAATAATCTTGCCTTTGCGCTCTGCACTAGGGGAAAAGATTGACAAGCCAACCCGAACGACTGGCTTTTATCATACACAATGCGCCTTCCGGAGAAAACAAAAAGATGAGAAATCGCTGGGAATAGTGGATTCGAAAAGCGGGCCCCGCATTTTGCCTGCGCTGGCGGCCATGCCTTATTGGGAGCCTTTCTTTGGTAATATGGGCTTATATTGTTAACGGTTTTACGGAAAATAATGAGCTTACGTTATCAAATCAATATCAGAATCCTGTTTTCGTCCGTATGTATTTTGCTGCTCGGCGGCAGCATTGCGGTCTGGCAGGCGCGGCAGGCGGTCAATGAGGAAATCGATGCCTCGGTCAGTTTGGCGGCGCAACTGATTCGCTTCGGCTTTTCGCAAACGCAGTTCAACGAGGCCGACTGGCTGCGCGGCATCAATTCGTTAAAAGCAACGCGCCACCTGCATATTCAACTGCAAACGCCCTCCGGGCAGATTCTGAACGTGCCCCATACTGCGCCGGGCGATGCCGGCGAGGAACTGCCGCCGCAATGGTTTATCGCCTTGGTCGGCGGTAAATATAGCCAAACCGAACAGCCGATCGTGACCGCGGACGGTAAGCAGTTTATTTTGCTGATCCAGGCCAATCCGCTCGATGAAATTACCGAAGTCTGGGCGGAAAGCGTCGCGTTTTTCATCTCGCTGTCGGTGCTGACGCTGCTGACTTTTTTGGCGGTGCATTTCGCTTTCAGCAAGGCCTTGAACTCGATAGCGATCATCGTGAATGCGCTGGAGAACATCGAAAAAGGGCGCTACCTGCAAAAATTGCCGGAGTTTTCGACCCTCGAATATGACAGCATCGCGAAGGCGATCAATCACATGACCGACGAACTCCGCAAGGCGCAGCAGGAAAACCGGGCCTTGACCCAGCATTCCTTGGAAATACAGGAAGACGAGCGGCAACGCTTGGCTCAGGAGCTGCACGATGAATTGGGGCAATCGCTGACCGCGATCAAGGTGATGGCGGTCACCGCGGCGCACCAAAAAGCCGACATCCAGCAAACCACCGAGGCGATCGTAAGTATCTCCGATCATTTGATGACCGTGGTGCGTTCGATGATGCACCAGTTGCATCCTCTGGTCTTGACCGAGCTGGGCCTGAAGGCGGCGGTCGAGGATTTGCTGGGGCATTGGGCTTCCAGGCATCCGGAATTGCACCTGAGCCTCGATTGCACCGATTGCGTGGATGCCTTAAATCAGAAAGTCACCATTCAGATTTTCCGGGTCGTGCAGGAATGTCTGACCAATATCGTACGCCATGCGGAGGCCAGTCAGGCATCGATCACGCTGCAAATAGTTCAAGATCCGGAAGAGCGGCTCAAGCTGGAGGTGAGCGATAACGGCCAGGGCTGCGCCGACGGCAACATCAAAAGCGGTTTCGGCCTGTTGGGGATGCGGGAGCGCATCCAAAGTTTGGGTGGGGAGTTCAGCATCGACACCCGGCCGCAACACGGGATGCGTATCGTCGCGAGCATCCCGCTGGCGCGCTAATCGGCAGGCGAAAAAAGATGATCCTGGGGCATTGGGGAGTATTTCTATGGTATGTTTTCCGCCCCGCCTGATCAGACAGAAGACTGTCTGATGGCCCTGCATCAACTTAAGAAACTTTCATCGTTCTCACGCAGAGCGTCACTGCCATTAAGTTAAGGATGGCCGGTCCCTTCTCCCTCCGGGAGAAGGCTAGGATGAGGGGATCAAAATAAAGTATTTTTCCTTATTTTATTCCCCTCACCCCGACCCTCTCCCGAAGGGAGAGGGAGATAACCGCCTTAACTTAATGGCAGTGACGCAGAGCGTGGGGACCATTAAAGCATTGTGAAAGGGAGTCATGTCATAATGGAGTGAGGTCTCGACCCCTTGTTGGATCGATCCGTATGACGCGGGCCGGCTGGGTAAACAAGGGTGTTCGCGCCGGCGAGTCGATTTTGATGATTCAGATCTCCCAAAATCTATCACGAGGTAGCGACACTCCGGTTGCATATTGAGGACCTGCTAAGGGAGTCAATTTGCCAGGGCTTCGCGGCCTAGAAATTCAAAAATATACTTGAGGACAACATATGCGATTCGAAATCAACGCTGCTGTTTTGCTTTCCGTTTTACAATTCCTCACTCCAGCGCCATCCTTGGCCGATGCTGACGCTGTGGATTACACCCCTCAAAGCGTGACCTTCTTCGACGCTAACCAGTTTCAATTACCGGAATCGGTTACCATGGACGGGGCCGGTAATTTCTATTTCTCAATGGCTAATACCATCCAGAAACTCACCCCCGATGGACAGCTTTCCCAGTTCGTAGAATTGCCTATACCGCCGAGTAGCTTCGCACTGGGGGTTAAATTCGGGCCGGATGGGTATCTCTATGCCGGGAGCGGCAGTTTCGACCCGGCGGACAATGCTTCTTATGTCTTCCGCATCGACGGCACTGGCGAAGCTACGCCGTTAGCTCATCTCGACCCTAATGGATTTCCCAACGATCTGGCATTCGACGGAGAAGGCAATACTTACGTAACCGATCCCTTCAATGGTCAAATCTGGAAGGTCGACCCGAACGGCCAATATGAGGTTTGGCTACAACACCCGTTACTGGAAGGCGACCACGATAACCCGGTTTTGGTGGGGCATTGGTTCGGCGCCGACGGCATTGCTTTCGATAAGGAAAAATCCAATCTCTACATCGGCAACATTGATAGTGGCGCCATCATTCGTATCCCCGTACTACCCAACGGCGAGGCAGGCACGCCCAACGTGTGGGTGCAGGATGACCGCTTGAAAGGCAATGACGGGCTGGCCTTCGACAAGTCGGGCAATCTCTACGTGGCGGTAAATGGGCAGGATGCTTTGGCGGTCATCGACCAAGATGGGCATCTATCCACACTGGCGCAAGGAACACCGCTGGATGGGCCATCGTCGCTGGTATTCGGAAAGAAGGCCGATGACAAGAAGACGTTGTATATTGCTAGCTTCGCCATAAGCCGAGCCTTGGGAGCACAGCAGGGAGCCCCGCACCCGAATCTCTCCAAGATCGAAGTAAATATTGGCGGGTTGCCGATTCCGTAGCACGACGTTGCCTTGTAGGTCGGGCACGCTTTTTGTGCCCGACCTACAAGGCTTACGGACGAAAGAAAGGGTCAACTTTGATGGCCGTTAAACATTCGTCAAATGATAGATTCGGATAAACTTCTATCCATTCACCTGTGTGACGCATGAAGGATAGATTGAAGCGATTCTCTCCCACATACTCCAGTCGAGCAAACTTCGTTTCGAAATCAGGCGACAGGGCATTCGGGTCAGGAGAGCAATACTTCGCGCAGAAATAAAAGTAATGCCGATACCACTTAGTGTAGATGTCTACGAGGTAATTGAAGCCGTAATCCTTCGGCGCTGGCTTGATGTACTGTGGTATTAGCGTCGTCTCAATGAGTTGACGAGCCTTTTGTTCTGCCTCAGCCTTGACGCTGGCAGGTACTTTGGGAGCCGGTGGTTTTTGGGGACTATAGACCCACGTTTTTCGTAACTTCGTCATTTGTAATCAACTCACCACTACTATCTAATCGCCAAGTATTTGCGAAGCCGCCGAACCCAATTCAAAAATCCACCTTTAAAAACCGCCAAAGGGCGGCGCGTCCCTTGACCGTTTTGTTGTGCTAAACAATGGCGCTCCGCGTCCAAGGGAACGGAGCCATGCTATTACGAATTTGATGCTAAAAACGCGCGCAACACTCCCGGATGTTTGGCGACCCTTACGCCTACGCCAGTGCCCGAAGCACTGCTTGAGGCTCTTTTGCAACCACATGCAGCAGGGCCAGTGCAGGACCATGCGGTTTGCGATCGCCGCGTTCCCAATGCCGGAGCGTACCGAGGCTGATGCAAAACTTAGCTGCAAACTCAGTTTGCGTAAGCCCTAAACTGCGGCGCAATTGCCCCACATCAATTTCTTCCGGGCGATAAGTGTTTGCAGGGACTGCTTCACCTTCATTGAGGGCAATTGCCTCGCGCAAACCCTGTGCGATACTTTCAAATGCGTTAGCCATGTTCCCTCTCTAGAGCAACTTGAACGAGTATTGAAACCAACTTGGCGAGTTCCTTGCGTTCAGATTTTGAGATGTTCGCTTGTTCATTTTTTCCAAAAACGGTAAGCAAATAGAGCGGAATACGTTGGTCATGGTAGAAATAAATGATTCGGACTCCACCGCTTTTACCTTTGTTGCCACGTGCCCAGCGAGTTTACGAATACCACCGGTTCCCTCCATGATGTCTCCGCTACGCGGGTGAGCAGCAAGATAGTCTATGATCGCCTTGCGCTCTGCTTCATTGAGCAGTTCATTGGCACGTCGGATGTATTCAGGAAGCTCAGTGACAGGTAACCGTTTAGTTCCCCTCTTTGAAAAAGAGGGGCTAGGGGAGATTTTTTTAAATAAATCCCCCTCTATCCCCCTTTTTCAAAGGGGGAAGTGAACACTTACCAGTGACAGTGATCAACATAACTGCCAGTATAATCCAATGGATTACTGGAAACAAGAAGAAGTGCATCTCCTAACGCCGCATTCAGCAGCTTGTCTGCTGCAATGAATTGACTGTTTTGTTAGGTTTGATTTAATTATTGTCACCGGAGTAAACTCCTGGCATGCTAGAATTTAACGAATCGATGAGCCGACGAATAATGCCAGTCCGCAATCTGTCGCACACAATCATGCTTCACCGGATTAAATTGATGGGTTTAGCTGCCGCTCTACCCATCTACGGCCCTATAAATGCTTGATTGCAATACCTGACCCCGTTTTTTGCATTTTTTTTCAGTGTGCCCGTTGCTTCAATTCCTCAACAAGCTCCAATGTTCCACGATATACAGATTCTAATGGATGCGTCATGCAGTAATTGTCCATCCATACAGCAATTGAACGATAGTCGGCAGAACCAAAAATACCATTAGGGTTTGGGCCGGAATATACAAATTGGTTGTAGGAGCTGATAAACCCCTGTATCCAATTTAGTTCACTGGCATAATCATTTGATTTGCGATATTGGAGCCAGGCTCCACACGTCGAACCGCCCGCTCCCTTTATCTCTCCTGCGAGTGGATTGGCCGACAGAACGGCCAGCAGAAAAAACACAATCATTGCTCGCATGTTGCTTCCGGTATGATTTCTAACGACTGCGCTCACCTGGCGCAATGAAGCGGAGCGAAATTGCGATCAGGTGCAGCGCATTGTTATGCAAAATGCTCGATTTTGTGTTTTTTGCTAAGCTTTCTAACTTCTTCATAATCGGCAACTTCGTTGTAGTATGTAAATTGGTCTAACTGCCTTTGTTCGCAAAAAATCAACCTCTCATAGGGTTGTTTGTTCTTCTCTGTAAAGTGACAGTAAATATGTGGATGCCCGCCATATTCATCTCCCTCCCAATCAGTTGCTTCGATATTTTCGTATGGTATAAGTCCGATTAGCATCACATTAATATCGCCTTCTTCCTTGTTTTTACGGCCAACAAATCTGTATTTTCCTGTTTGTTGGTCAATTTTCAGTGATCCCCAACTTAGTCCCGCCTGTATGCCTTTATGATATGTACCCATTAAACCGGCCTTGAACCAAGATGAAATACCTTTCTTCTTATTATCAACATCGGGATAGTTATCAATACGCTTCATGTCACGAATGATTACATCCATTCTTAGTTTATCTCTATGCCGGATAGCTATAATTTCCTCAAATTCCTTTTTCCACTTTTGCCTTAACTGTACCTTCTCAGAGGAAGATAGCGATCGTTTCTTGCCACGGGCAAAACTGAAAATATCTTTTAATATTCGATAGCCGGCACCTATGAAACCATATTCAATCATACGTATGTCTGTTTCTTAATATGCATAACGTAAAGCTAAGCCGACCGCTGGAGCGTAGCGGAAGCAGGTCGGCTTGAGCGTTAAGTTATGCTGACTTTAATGTTTGCTCTTTATCTATTTCCAGTTGAGAACGGAATTGTGACTCCAACACCATACGATGTGGATGATTGGCTGTTTGGATTATTAGATGGAACAACATTTCCGCTGCCACCGTATTGATAGCCCCCATTAACTGTTGTTGTGCTTTGCAAATTATAAGTTGTTCCTCCTTTGTTTTGGTAAACAGGGAGAGAGGATGTCTGAGATGCTGCACTAGATCCATATTCTGTTGTTGAGGGCGATGAGCTTTCTCCGACTGCAATGGTAGGAACCATAATTACTAAACCGGTTGCAGCAATTTTAGTAAACAATGATGAACTCATTTTTAATCTCCTCAAATTAGATTAGAACGCGCTTGCAATTGCATTTTGCACAGCACGAATGGCGAAAACATTGGAGTCATGTCCAGGGTCGTTAACTTCACTGAAGTTTGAGCCTTGCCCCCAAGTGATGGTTGGTTTTTGGAATGCCTTGCCAGTAACCCGGAAAGTGTAAGTTCCAGAAACGTTCTTTTCTTCCAGTCCGCCAAGATTGGAAGAAACTTTTTGGCAAGGAATGTCCCAGCCTTGACGATAATACTTGCCGCTATAAGTAACGGACATTGCTGCAGTGTCACCTTCTTGTGCGCCCGTGACACCAGTGATTCGGACACTTGCTTCTAAGGTGTCACCTTTGCAACCAATCTTAATACCAAGCTGCTTAACATCTGAACGGCGATCCTCGGATGAGCCGCCAACACGACCATTTAGAACACCACTTAAATCTTCGACAGGGCCAGCATTAGCAAAAGTGGAAACAACCAGCATTGATGCAAAAATAGCTTTACGAACCATGAACATTCTCCTCTTCAAGTGTTGGCCCGAAGATAGGGATGGGCCATGCTCCCAACTGCATAACGTAAAGGTAAGGGGCGCGCCGCTCATAGCAGCCAAGCGAAACCGCCAAACCTGATTCAAAAACAAACCTTCAAAACCGCCAACGGGCGGCGCGTCCCTTGTATCTTAACAGCGGTTATGATTAGCTACCATAACCTGAGGCAGAATGAGTTTGTGCGCGTCCCTAGGGTTAACCTTGTGTCAAAGAGAAAACCTTCTGTCTCGCTGCTGATGCCAATCTGAACACTGAACGGTAGCCAAGGGCCTCGACCCTGAATGCACAAGGCAAGTGAGCTCAGTTGGTTTACTTTAGCCATTCGGAGTAACTTTATGTTTTTCATAGGCATTGATGTTTCCAAAGCCAAGCTGGATTGCAGCCTGTTAGTGGATGTCTCTAGCAGTAAACGCCGGGCCAAATCGGTTGCCAATTCTAAAGCCGGCGTCGGCGAACTCCTGTCCTGGTGTGCGAAACAGCACGCCATGACTCAAGAACTTCACGCTATCCTGGAAGGCACGGGAGTCTATCACGAACAGGCGGCGCTGGCTTTAGCCGATGCCGGAGTCACCGTCTCGATTGTCAATCCGGCTCAAGTCAAAGACTTTGGCCGTAGTCTCGGTGTTCGCACTAAAACCGATGGCATCGATAGTTTGATCTTAGCCCGCTACGGCGCCTTGCTCAAGCCCAAGATTTGGACCCCGCCGTCCAGAGAGGCTCGAACCTTACAAGTCTTATTGTCCCGCCGTGAAGCGATTGCCCAAGACCTGCAACGCGAGCGCAACCGGTTGGAAAAAGCCGATGTTATCGATACGCCATCCCGCGTCCATCAGTCCATTGTCGATTCTGTTGCCTTTCTGGAGCAACAACTCAGCAAGCTCCAACAAGACATAGACAACCACATTGACAGGCATCCCAACTTAAAAGCCGACCGTGATCTGTTGCTCAGCATTCCAGCAGTCGGGCCGCAAGTCAGTAATCACTTGCTGTCCATTATTCATACCCACCACTTCCAATCGGCTGAGCAATTGGCAGCTTATCTCGGGCTAGTGCCGGTGGAGAGGCAATCTGGCTCATCTGTTTTAGGTCGACCTCGCTTGTCTAAAGCGGGCCCTGCACAGATGCGGGCTATCCTTTATATGGCAGCTATCGTAGCAACCCGTTATAACCTCCACCTTAAAGCACTTTATCAACGGCTACAGGAACGGGGTAAATCGAAAATGTCCGCTCTATGTGCGGTAATGCGAAAACTGGTGCATTTGTGCTTTGGCGTTCTTAAGACCAGAGAGCCTTACCGATCTGACTATGGCGTTAAAGCTTGACTTTTAAGACGGTATCTTTGACCGTTTTATTAGGCTAGAAAAACGACATCCAAAACTAGGCAGACGCGGGTAAAAACGAATATATTGGCTTCCTCTTATTTAAAGCAATTAGTTGGAAAAGAAGCGGCCCAATAGAATCCCAGGACTGAAGAAAATTGACAGTATTAGATACTTTTCCTCTTTCAGCGGAAAGTCGGCTCTACTTGATTACACATAGTGGTCGCGGGTATTGGGCCTGCCCCAAGCAAATTGGCCGAGACGCAGGCATGAATGATTGGGGCTAATTCAAAAGTTTGGTCAATAACATCACCTCCTTTTTATGGTAAGTTTGTTTTGCGGGCTGCCTAACGTTAAGTAGACACCTATCCAGGTGTATATCAAATTTCTGTCATCGGTGCATAACGCCACTCTGACAACCTGCCAAACTAAGCGCTACGCTATTTAATCATGGATAGCGACCGCTTTATGCTAACGAAAAACACACCGCCAAAACGTCTTGATCAAGCCCGCGACCAGATTCGCGTCCATTACCATTGGCGCATTTTAACAATCAAACAGAGTAGACGCATTTAGCCTGGATTAAGGGCTCTGTCGTTAACCAAGGGTTTCAGCTGTTTCGGCATCGAAAAGGGGCGCGATGCGCCCCTGGCTTTTAATAAAACACCCGGAACGACCGCTGTATTTCATCGAATTCGTACAAATACGGCCCGGCCACCTCGCGGTTATTCGCGATCACGACCAGATCGTGTGAGAACACCGAGGTGTTGTACCAGTTGAAACTGCCTTCGATCACGATTGCATCGTCGATCACGCAATATTTCGAATGGATCGGCGAGTAGGGGACCTTGTGATCGTCCTGGCCGTAAACCAGTCCGACCGGAATGCCGGCGTTCTTCAGGCGCTGCACCGACGGCAACAGCGGCCGGCTGAGTTCCTCGGCCATGCTGCGTTCGACGCCGATGCGGCCCTCGCGCGCCAGATGGCCGTTGAACAGGATATGCACATAGACGCCGCGGTGCTGCGCGTTGATCAGCGCATCGACCACGCTGTCGTGATGGTCGCCCACCAGGTCGCCGATCAGGAACAGGCTGCATTTGATCGAATGGCGGGCGCGGTTGATTTCGGCCAGGATCGCATGATGCGGCTTGTAATAGCGGCCGTTCAGCATCGTGTGGCGGCCGAAGGTGTAGAGCAGGTTGAACGGGCTGAGGGGATCGATGCCGTAACGTTGAATCACGCCGCCGCGCTGGCTCTGGAATACGTTGTCTAGCAATCGGCAGACGCCGCGCGAATGGAAGGTCATGCCCGATTCCCAGTTCGCCCACCAGCGGTCGAAGGTGATGTTGAACGAGCCGAGTATGCAGTCCTCGTCGTTGAAGATCACGAATTTGGTATGCATGTCCGGCTCGACTTCGATCAGGTGATGCTGGGTCGTGCAGAACACGCCGACCAGTTCGATGCCGGAACGCTTCAGCCGGGCGTAGTTCTGGCTGTTGGTCAAGGTCATCTTGCGCCAGTCCACGATGCATTGCACGCAGACGCCCTGCTGATGCGCATGGATCAGATGGGTCACGAAGTCGCTGTCGTCGATGCAGTCGACGCTGACCTTGATCGTGCTCAGGCGGTTCGGGTTCTCGTAGCGGCCGCGGATCACCTTGTCGATATGATCGTGGATGAAGCGCTTCGGGTGATAAGGATGATAGAGCAGGCCCTTGGTGAACTTCGGCGTCAGCCTGAGCGAGTCGAAATGGTGATTGTACCAGTCGACGTCGCTCTGCAATTCGCCCGCGTTCAGCTCGTAAGTGCGGTAGGTATTCGGGGTCGCCCATTCCGAGGTGATGCGCCGGTATTTCGGCTGTTCGTCCTGCATTTGATGGCCGTCCATGAAGATGTAATCGTTCTGCGAGGCGATCGAGTGCTCGTCCAGATGCACGATGAAGGAGAACTTGACGCAGCTGATCGGGCCGAAATTGCTCGATTGCGGATGGATGTAAAAATCGCGCGTCCGCCGTTTGTGCCGGTCCCAGTGAATATCGTAAGGATCGGTATCGACGATGTAGGTCTCGCGGACGTTGTGCTCGCGATAGACCTTCAGGATCACCTTGACATTCGCCTGCACGCCGTAATGCACATCGAATTCGATCTTGCCCCAGCGAATGAAAAACTTGTCGCCGAAGTCGTTCACGCGCGCAAAAAAGCCGCCCAGATCGCCATGGACAGGCATGGCGTAATGCTCAGCGATATGCATCAAGGTTCTCCATCAATCTATCAAGCCGGTGAATGCTGTGGTTTGGCATAGGTTTTTTCAGTGCTCGGGAAAGTTGCCTTAGTGGGGTTCGAAAGTCATCAGATAGCCGCAATGGTCGGAAACCTGGCCGTAATCCTCGGGTGTGAACAGCACGCGGCCGGAGGTGATAAACAAGCCGCTGTCTTTGTTCATGAAGATATAATCGATCCGGTAGTCGTCGGCCAGGTAGTTGCTCCAGTAAGGATCGTTGACCCGGAATATTTTTTCGAACGCGCCGTGCGCATTCGCGGCCAGAAACTGGTCTTCGTATTCCTTCGTGTCGATCACATGGCGGTAGCCCTTGGAGCCTGCGGCAATATTGAAATCGCCGCAAAGCAGGGTGCCGATGACGGCTTTGCTCTGCTGACTGCCGGCCCATTCGCGCAGCCGGTTGAATTGATTTTGAAAGCCGTCTTCCCACCAGCTCAAATGCGCGGAGAAAACGTTCAGCCGCCCGATGTGCGGCGCCTCGATTTGCGCCATCACGACTTTGCGGGCGTGGATGTTATAACGGTCTTGGCTGTCCGACACATAGCGCGCTTCCTGATGCAGCAGCGGAAAACGGCTCAGGATCGCGACGCCTTCGCGGTATTTGTTAAAACCCAGATGCGACCAGTCGGTAGTTAAATGATAGGGTTTTTTGAGGCGGCCGTTGATGATGTTTGCGGAGTTGCTCGGCCAGTCGCCGCGGCCGTCGTTCCACAGTTCCGCGACTTCCTGAAAACACACGATGTCGATGTCGAGTTCGTCGATCGCCTCGGCGATGCGGGTAAATTTCGCATCCTGGTCGTCTTCCTGGTAGCAGTGCAGATTCAGGATCAAAACCTTCAGCGGCTTGCGGCTCGCCGCATAATTGTTGCCGTGGTTGGTGTCCCAGAACGTCCGCCCCTGGCTTTCGGCGGCGACGGTATATTGCAGACGGAATGCGTCGCCGGTCTTCAGCCAGCCTTTCCATAGCTGCGAACCGTATTGATTCGGGTTGCGGGCATTGCTCTGCAACTCCTTGTCCCAATAGGTGCGTTTGAAATGGCAGGCGGTTTGATGGGTATGGCGCCAATTGTCGGTCGTCCAGTGCACGGTGACTTTTTCGGCGGCCAGCGCCTGATCGACCGCGACCGTGACCGGCGTATATTTGCGGCTTTCCGGCATCGCGCCGCTGAAGCCGACGACCTGCACCGGCTGGCGGCTCGGCACGTCGATGCCGGAGTCGGCCTGGCTGCTATAATTCCGGCCTTGATTGTTGTCCCAGTATTCGACTTCCTCGGCGCGGTAGCGCAAACAGAAGGTCACATTGCCCGGCAGCGATTGCAGGGCGGTCAGCTGAAACTGGATATGGGCCTGCCAGTATTCCCTATTCGGCACGAGCTTGCCGTGGAAGCGGGCGGGCAGGGTATGCCAGACGCCGTCCTCGCCCGCCCAGAGCACGTCGACCTGCTTGTGATAGCTCAGGTTATCGACGGCCAGCAAAAACGTCAGATGCTGCTGTACGCCGCGTTTTTTGCGCGTGATCACGTTTTCGACGTATTGCAGTTGAATTTCATTCATGTGATGTGGCCGGGTTGGGATGCCGATGACAGGAGGGCGGATATGTCGTAGGGCGCGCTATGCACCTTGCCGACATTGGCCGGAACATTGCGGACGGCGTTCCCGCACAGCAGGCCACTGCCATTGAGTTAAGGTTTTCCTCGCATAACTTATCGTTGGCTGAGCGGAGCCGAAGCCAACAAATCGCTTCGACCCTTCGACGGGCTCAGGACGGCGCTTCGCTCAGCGAACGGCTTAACTTAATGGCAGTGGCACGGCAGGCGGGAACGCCGTCATTCCGTTACAGATTTTGATACAAATCCAGATATTGTTTGGCGCTTTGCTCCCAGGAAAAATCCTTGTTCATGCCGTTGATCTGCATCTGTTTCCAGGCTTTGCTGTTGCCGTACAAGATCGCGGCGCGCTTGACCGCTTCGAGCAGCGACCCCGCCGACGCATCGTTGAAGACGAAGCCGGTCGCGGAGTTGTCGGCGAGCGTCTGCGGCAACGCATCGACGACCGTATCGGCCAGGCCGCCGGTCCGTCTGACCAGGGGCAGGGTGCCGTAACGCTGGCTGTACATCTGATTCAAACCGCAGGGCTCGAAGCGCGACGGCATCAAAAATACATCCGAGCCGGCTTCGATGAGATGCGCTAGCGCTTCGTCGTAGCCGATCGTGACCGCGATCTTCTCGGGATGCAACTGCGCGTAATTCGTCAGCTTCCTTTCCATGCTTTTTTCGCCGCTGCCGAGCAGCACGATCTGCAACGGCATCTCCAGTATCTCGGGCAGCGAGTCCAGGATCATGTCGATGCCTTTTTGTTCGACCAGGCGTCCGATCAGGCCGAACAACGGAATCTGATCGGTGACCGGCAGCGAGAAGCGTTTCTGCAATTCGGTTTTGTTCGTCTTCTTTGCGGTCAGCGTTTCCGCGCTGTAGCTGCGCGCGATCAAGGCATCGGCTTCCGGATTCCATTGTTCCATGTCGATGCCGTTAATGATGCCGCTCAGCACATGATTCCGGTGCGTCAACAGCCCTTCGAGTCCGTAGCCGAAGTCGGGCGTCTGGATTTCGAGCGCATAGGTCGGACTGACCGTGGTGATCCAGTCGCTATAGACCAGGCCGCCTTTGATGAAAGACAACAGGCTGTGGAACTCGAGACCTTCCGGGTGCAGCAACTGGCCCGGCAGATTCAGCGTCGTTGCGGTGTCGGCCGGAAACAGTCCCTGGTAAGCCAGGTTGTGGATCGTGAACACGGTCTTCGGTCGATATTCTTCGAGCGACAAAAACGCCGGCACCAGCGCGCTTTGCCAGTCGTTGCAATGCACCACATCGGGCTTCCAGTCCTGATGAATCCGGTCCATCGCAATCTCGACCGCGACCCGGCAGAACAAGGCGAAACGTTCGGCATTGTTCGGCCAGGCATTGCCTTGCTCATCGACGTAAGGATTGCCGGGGTAATTGAAAAAGGTCGGATAATCGACCAGCCAGACCAGAATATTGCTTTCCGGCATCCGGGTTTCGAGAATGTTCACATTGCGGTTATCGATGCGCAAGGAGCAGACGAAGCGTACGTTGCCGAAGGTCTTGAGCGCCTGATAATAAGGGATCAGGATGCGGATGTCCTGCGACAATTCCGCCAAGGCTTTGGGCAAGCTGCCCGATACATCCGCGAGCCCGCCCGTTTTAATCAACGGATGGGCTTCGCTGGTCACAAATAAGATTTTTTTCATGGGGCGATTATTGCTTCAGAATCAGTGCGCCTAACGGAGGTAGGGTTAAAGTGACCGAGTGCGGCAGATTCATCCACGGAATCGGTTCCGACGCGACCGCGGCATTGCCCTTGTTGCTGCCGTCGTAATAGTGCGAATCGGAATTGAAGATTTCGCTGTAAAGGCCTTCGGTCGGCACGCCGATCCGGTAATGTTCGCGCGGCATCGGCGTAAAGTTCAGCACGATGATCAGGTCTTCCATCTCGCTCTTACGGCGATAGCTGATGATCGATTGCTGAATGTCGTGGCAGTCGATCCACTCGAAGCCATGGTGTTCGAAATCGTGCTTGAACAGCGCCGGATGCGTCTTGTACAGATGGTTCAAATCCTTGACCAAGGTTTGCAAGCCGCGGTGATGCGCATAGTCGAGCACGTACCAGTCCAGCGCCCGGCTGACGCTCCATTCGGTGCCCTGGCCGAATTCGCAGCCCATGAACAAGAGCTTCTTGCCCGGATAGGTGAACATGAAGGTGAACAGCAAACGCAAGTTCGCGAAGCGCTGCCATTCGTCGCCGGGCATCTTGTTGACCAGCGCGCCCTTGCCGTGTACGACCTCGTCATGCGAGAAAGGCAGCACGAAGTTTTCGGTAAACGCGTAGAGCAGGCCGAAGGTCAATTGATCGTGGTGATGCATCCTGTGAATCGGGTCCTTGCTCATATAGGAAAGGATGTCGTGCATCCAGCCCATGTTCCATTTCATCGAGAAACCGAGGCCGCCGGCCCAGGTCGGACGCGTCACCTGCGGCCACGCGGTCGACTCTTCGGCCATGATCACCGTGCCGGGATGCTGTTGATGCGTCACCGCATTCAATTCGCGCAGAAAATCGATCGCCTCCAGATTCTCGTTGCCGCCGTACATGTTCGGGATCCAGTCGTTCTGTTCGCGCGAATAATCCAGATACAGCATCGAGGCGACCGCATCGACGCGCAAGCCGTCCAGATGGAATTCCTCCAGCCAGTAGATCGCGCTCGCGAGCAGGAAGTTTTTAACCTCGTTGCGGCCGTAGTTGTAGATCAGCGTTCCCCAGTCGCGGTGCTCGCCCTTGCGCGGATCTTCATGTTCGTACAGCGCGCTGCCATCGAAACGGGCCAGGGCGAAACTGTCTTTCGGAAAGTGCGCGGGTACCCAGTCCAGGATTATGCCGATGTCGTTCTGATGGCAGGTGTCGACGAAGAAACGAAAATCGTCCGGCGAACCGTGCCGGCTGGTCGGCGCGAAATAACCGGTGGTCTGATAGCCCCAGGACAGGTCGAGCGGGTGTTCGGTGATAGGCAACAGCTCGATGTGCGTGAAGCCCAGCTGCTTCACATAATCGACCAGTTGCACCGCCAACTGCCGGTAGCTCAGGAAATTGCCCTGATTGTCGCGGCGCCAGGAACCCAGATGCACCTCGTAAATGGCCATCGGTTCATGCAGCCAGTTATGATTCGCGCGCTGCATCATCCATTGATGGTCCTTCCATTGATAGGACTTTTCCTTGATCACGATCGAGGAGGTATTCGGGCGGAATTCGAAATATTGGCCGTAAGGATCGGATTTGACCAGGATTTCGTTGCTGTTGCGGTTCAGGATTTCAAACTTGTACAGGCTGCCGGCTTTCAGGTCCGGGATGAAAATCTCCCAAACCCCGCTGCCGCCGAGGCTGCGCATCGGATGGCAGCGGCCGTCCCAGCGGTTGAAATCGCCGACTACGCTGACGCGTCCCGCATTCGGCGCCCATACCGCAAATTGCACGCCGCTGACGCCGTCGACCTGATGCAGGTGAGCGCCGAGCTTTTGATAGACATGCCAGTGTTTGCCTTCGCCGAACAAATGCAAGTCGAATTCGGGCGTTTGCGTGCCGAAATCATAGGCATCGAAATTTTCGTGGCTGTAGCCGTTCTTGTCTTTCCAGGTCAGACGGTAATGCGCGGGCAGGTCGTCTTCCTTGGCGTGATAAACGAAGAAATCGGAACCGGCAATGCGTTCGAGCGCTTTGCCGTTATGGCTGAACTGGACCGATTCGGCATACGGCATGAACACCTTGACTTCGACGCCGCCGTTCTTGGGGTGGCGCCCCAGAAGCGAGAAGGGGTCGTGATGACGGGCGTTGGCAATCTTCAGGTGTTCGTCATCGAGCGCCGAATAGGCCTCCGTTTTGGCTTGCGTGGCGGCGACAGGCTGGGGGGCGGGCGCAGGGGACTTAGGCGTGGAAACCGTTGCCTGAGGCGTCACCGCTGTGGTTTGAATAACCTCCTGTTTTTCTAAGGTTTTACTTGGCTTGGGCTCTGCGCTCGATGGCGCCGAATCGACGGCTGGGTGGGTCAGAGTCTTCAGTGCATCAGTGTCTTGCGGTGTTTTCGAACGTTTTGTCACTGGATTTCGCCTCGGTCATAGTAAAATAAATTTGCAGTGAATGTTACCAAACACGACAATAGATGTGAATCTATATCTCTCGAGGAGAATGTAATGCCAGACCATTTAGTGAGTCATTTAACACGTAATACAATCGCTTTGATTTTGGCGGGGGGTCGGGGTTCACGATTGATGAACATGACGGACTGGCGTGCGAAACCGGCGGTGCCTTTCGGCGGCAAGTTTAGAATCATCGATTTCCCGTTATCCAATTGCGTCAATTCAGGTATCCGCAAGATCGGAATTCTGACGCAATACAAGGCCGACTCACTGATCCGGCATTTGCAATTGGGCTGGGGCTTCCTGACCGGCGAATTCGGCGAATACGTGCATATCATGCCGGCCCAGCAACGCCATAGCGAAGACTCCTGGTACAAGGGGACCGCAGATGCGGTGTTCCAGAATATCGACATTCTGCGCGCGCGCAATCCCGATTACGTTCTGGTTCTGGCCGGCGATCATATTTACAAGATGGATTATGCCGCGATGATCGCGGACCATGTCGCGCGCAACGCCGATCTGACGATCGGCTGTATCGAGGTTTCGCTGCAAGAAGCGACCGCGTTCGGCGTGATGGGGGTCGATGAAAACCGCAGGGTGCGCGCCTTCGTCGAAAAACCGGAAAATCCGCCGGTGATGCCGGGCCGGACCGACACCGCGCTCGCGTCGATGGGCATCTATGTGTTCAATGCGCGCTTTCTGTTTGAACAGTTGATCAAGGATGCGGACACCCCGGGTACCAGCCACGATTTCGGCAAGGACATCATTCCTGCGGTGATCGACAAATATCTGGTCAATGCCTATCCGTTCCTGGACATGCAAAGCGGCCTGCAAAGCTATTGGCGCGATGTCGGGACGATCGACGCCTATTTCGAAGCGAACATGGAACTGATCGGAGTCAAACCTGATTTGAACCTGTACGATCAGTCCTGGCCGATCTGGACCTACCAGGAACAAACGCCGCCGGCCAAATTCGTTTTCGACGATGACAACCGGCGCGGCTCCGCGGTCGATTCGATGGTGTCCGGCGGCTGCATCATTTCCGGCGCCTCGGTGCGGCATTCCTTGCTGTTCTCGAATGTGCGCGTCAATTCGTTCACCACGCTCGAAAACTGCATCGTGCTGCCGCAAGCGAATATCGGCCGCAACTGCCGGATCAAGCGAGCGATCATCGAAAAGGGCTGCGAGATTCCGGAAGGCACCGTGATCGGAGAAAATCTGGCCGAAGACGCGAAGAAGTACCATGTCAGCCCCGGCGGCATCGTGCTGGTCACCCCGGACATGCTCGGTCAGAAGCTGCATTTTGTTAGATAGCCGAGCTCCTACGCCGTCAAATCCGCGCGCGTCCTGCGGCTTTGACGGCAGTGTTGCCGTCAAACGACGCCTTTTCTGAAATCTACTCCCTAGTAAAGTCAAACAGTTAATAGCGAATCGTTACCAGCCCCGTATCGGGCGAGCAAAATCCCTTGAAATCGTTACTGAATTATTGTCTAATCTAGCTCTACAAGTAAAGCAGCCCAAAAATGACGCTTCCTTCCAAAGGCTGCGTCAGGGCTCTTTAATCGCGGCTTCGTAAAAACGATTCGCGCGCTCTTTTAAACGATCGTTGCGATCGTTTCAGCAGGCGGCAGAAGCAGGCCCATGATGGCGTCCTTTCCGCTTGGAATACCCAATCACGTTCAGTTTATTGCACCGCGACAAATGGATCACGGCACTTCGACTTCGACTGTCAAACAGACTTTCACCTGCCTGCGGCAAAGCGATTCGATGTTCGCCGATTTTCGGGGGCGGTGTTTCTGCATTATACAACTCCCGCTTTGTACAACCGGTTGATCGATCCTGCGATCGGCAAAGCCCCATTCAGATTTTTGAACCTACTTGATTGAGATTGCTGCTTGAATAATGTACTGAACCAACGGCGTGCAGGCGTGCTCCTGCATATTACTTCCCTGCCGGGTCACGACCGCCAGGGCGATTTGGGTCAAAATGCATATTATTTTGTCGATTTTCTACAAAATTGCGGCGTCTCGGTGTGGCAAACCTTGCCGCTCGGCATGACGCATGCCGATGGCTCGCCCTATCAGTGCCTTTCCGCTCATGCCGGCAATCCCGATCTGATCAGCCTCGATCAATTGGTGGAGTCGGGCTGGCTGAATTTTTCGGATCATGGTCCCGCGATCCGCGAATCGCGCGAATTCAACAAGAGTGATCTGATCGCGCAAGCGTATTACGGCTTTCTGGATCGCGCCAGCGCCGCCGAACAGAAAGAATTTGCGCAATTTTGCGAAGACAAGGCGTTCTGGCTGGATGATTTTGCGTTGTTCATCGTGCTCAGAAATGAATTCGGCGGCCAAGGCTGGAATCGTTGGTCCGAACGTTACAAGGAACGGGAGCCGAAAGCGTTGAAGGAAGTGCGCCGGCGCCTGAAACGCGAAATCGACTGCATTAAATTCGAGCAATTCGTGTTTTATCGGCAATGGATGCGCCTGAAGGGCTATGCGAATCAGAAAGGCGTCTTGTTGTTCGGCGATGTGCCGATCTTCGTCGCGTATGACAGCGCAGACGTCTGGGCCAACCGCGATGTGTTCAAGCTGAGTGATTCAGGCGAGATGCTGGTGGTTGCAGGCGTCCCGCCGGATTATTTCTCCGCGAACGGACAGCGTTGGGGCAATCCGCATTACGATTGGGAGGCGCTGCAAAAAAACGGTTTTGATTGGTGGATCAAACGCATGTCCTCGCAACTGGAACAGTTCGATATCCTGCGCATCGACCACTTCCGTGGCTTCGAGGCGGCCTGGGAAATTCCGGCGGGTGAAGACACGGCGATCAACGGTGCTTGGGCAGAGGCGCCCGGCAAGGAACTCTTGCAGGCGATCAACGACCACTTCGGCGAGATAGCGCTGGTGGCCGAAGATTTGGGCGTGATCACCCGCGAAGTCGAGGAACTTCGGGATCAGTTCGAGCTGCCCGGCATGAAGATCCTGCATTTTGCGTTTGGCGGCAATGCCGACAATCCTTATCTGCCGATTCACTTCACCCAAAACTGCGTTGCTTATACCGGCACGCACGATAATGATACGACGGTCGGCTGGGTGCATAACCTGAGCCATCAGCAAAAGCATTATGTTTACGACTATCTCGGTTTTCCCTCAGTTCCGCTGCACTGGGCGTTGATGCAGGCGGCGTTGAGCTCGGTCGCGAATCTCGCGGTGATTCCGATGCAGGACATTCTGGAACTGGATGCCGAGCATCGGATGAATACCCCAGGCACCACGGTCGGCAACTGGAAATGGCGTTTTCAGTGGGATCAGTTGACCGACGAAAGAGCCGGAAGATTGGCGCACATGGTCGAGTTGTTCGATCGAAAACGCACGGGTTAGGATTCCCCTGTCATAGAGCTGCCAGGTTTTTAAAGCCTGGCAGCTTTGAGATGATCAATCATCATCCTTCGGCTTGGCCGACTTTTTAATCTCGGTCAACGGGATATGGTAGCTTTCAATAATCCGTCTGATTTGATCCTTATTCTCGGCGATCAATTTGTTTAGCGTTTGCTGACGTTCCTTATCGCCGTTTCTGACGCCCATCGCCATCGCGAATTCAAACGGGATGCCCGGCGTCGATTGCATCGGAATCATCGTGTAGCCGTTCTTCGGTCCTTGCGAAACGAGGTAACCCGCAATCGGTCCCCAGACGATCACCATGTTGATCTTTTTCGCTTTCAAATCCTGGTCGAGCTGCATCGCGATATTGTTATCTTCATCGCCGGACATCGACTGGTACGGGATGCCCATGTCCAGTAGGCCGAATTTTTGCATCCAGGCGGTGCCGGGGCCGCGGTCGAACATCGCGATCTTCAGCGCGTCTTGTCTTTCCACGGGCAGATCGGCCAGTTGCCGTGCCTCCTTGATGTCGTCAAAGCCGCGGCCTTTCGCGATCAGCAGCACATAGGTCGATTGATAATAAGGTTCGGTGGCCAAGGCCATATCGGAATCGGCAGGGACGCTCATCACCACGTCGCATTTGAATTCTTTGCTGTCCACGGCTTTTTCATCGACCGGCGCATTCAAGGTATTGCGGATGAAGCCGATGCGCTGCGGAAACCAGGTGTATTCGATTTCCTGCCCGAGTTTTTTCGCAAACAATTCGGCAATCTTGTTCTCGAAGCCGTCTTGTTTTTGCGTCGAGTAGGGCGGATTCAACGGGTCGGCGCAGACCTTGAATTTTTCTTTCGCCTGGAGTGTCGTGGCGGTTGCGGCCAACACGGCGCTGATCAGCAATCGGTGAAGAGTGGGCTTTGCCTGCATGAATAGTTTCCTCCAATGAAAGGGTTGATAGGGGGGATAAAATACGAAACGCTGCGAATAAAAAAGCCCTGACTGATAAATCAGCCAGGGCTTTTTGTTCAACCTAAAAAAACGCTGAAATTAATTAGGCAATGCAAACACGGTCAAGGTGCCGCCCAGCTTGGTGAACGAGCTCAGGCTTCTGTAAGCGCCGACCGCACCCAAACCTTCGGAGTTGGAACCCGCTTCGCCGCTGTCGAGGCCAGCAGCGATACCGATACCCGCCCAGCCGCCGATACCAGACAGTACGCCGACATATTGTTTGCCGTTGTAGCTCCAGGTGTTGACGTTACCGATGATGCCGGAAGGCGTCTTGAATTTGTACAATTCTTGACCGGTCTTCGCATCGACCGCTTTCAGGTAGCCTTCCAGGGTGCCGTAGAATACGACGCCGCCGGCGGTTGCGACAGAACCCGACCAAACAGAGAATTGTTCTTTGTTTGACCATATGATCTTGCCGGTTTTCGCGTCAAAAGCGGTGAACTGACCCAGGTTGGTGGAACCGTCCGGTTGGCCGGTGATGACGTCCGCGGCGGCTGGCATCATGGACAAAGTCGCGCCGACATACGGTTGGCCTGCGGTGTAAGAAACTTCGAATGGTTCGTAGTCCATGCACAGGTGGTTGCCGGAAATGTAGAACAGGCCGGTTTGCGGAGAGTAAGACACCGGTTGTTGGTTCTTGGAACCCAGTGCCGCAGGGCAAACGCCTTGTGTGTTGACGTCTTCACCGTTTTGTTCGGTGCTGTACTTCGACACGACTTGCGGACGGCCGGTGTTCATGTCGACATGAGTCGCCCAGTTGACCGACTTGTCGAATTTTTCAGCAACCAACAGTTCGCCGGTTTCGCGGTCCAGGGTGTAGCCGAAGCCGTTACGGTCGAAATGCACGATGGTTTTGTGCATCTTGCCTTTGACTTCTTGGTCAACCAGGACGGTTTCGTTGATGCCGTCGAAGTCCCATTCGTCGTGTGGAGTCATTTGGTAAACCCATTTGACCGCTCCGGTGTCCGCGTCACGCGCCCACAATGACATCGACCATTTGTTGTCGCCAGGACGTTGTTTAGGGTTCCAGGTGGATGGGTTGCCTGATCCGTAATAAATCAGATTCAATTTCGGATCGTAGCTGGTCCAGCCCCAGGTGGTGCCGCCGCCGATTTTCCATTGGTCGCCTTCCCAAGTGCTCAGGCTGGAGTTTTCGCCAACGGGAGCCACTTTGCCGTCTTTCCAGGTAGTGGTTTTCTTGGCATCGATCAGGGTGTCGGCGTCAGGGCCCATGCTGTAGCCTTTCCATGCCAACTGGCCGGTCTTGATGTCGTAAGCCGCCAGGAAGCCGCGAACACCGAATTCGCCGCCGGAAATACCGGTCAGAACCTTGTCTTTAACAACCAATGGAGAAGCCGTGTTGGTCATACCCAGTTTCGGGTCGCCGTTTTGTACGCTCCATACGCGTTTACCGGTTTTAGCGTCCAACGCGGTCAACACGGTGTCGGATTGTTGCAGGAAGATTTTACCGTCGCCGTAGGCCAAGCCGCGGTTAACGGTGTCGCAGCACATCACAGGAACGGTCACGTCCGCGTCTTGAGTCGGGGTGTATTCCCAAATAATCGATTGGGTTTTTTGATCGATCGCGTAAACGGTGTTAGGGAATGGAGTATGGATGTAAAGCGTGTCGTTTACGACCAAAGGGCCGCCTTCATGACCACGCAGAACGCCGGTAGAAAAAGACCAGGCAGGTTGCAGGTTCTTTACATTGCTGGAGGTGATTTGATCCAGTTCGCTGTAACGTGTGCCTGCGTAGTTGCCGCCCCACATAGACCAGTTAGCAGGGTTTTGCGAAAGTTTTTCAAGATCGCTGTTCGCTGTAGCAATTGCAGGTGCGGCCAGAATTGCAGCCACACTGGAAGCTAACAGCCAACTTTTAAAAGGCTTCTTCATATTTTTCTCTCCTGGTATTTTGCTGTGCCGCAAAATACTGATTATTTATTTTTGACTAATATTAGTTTTTGGGTGAATTATTGTTTTTCTGAGGGTCAAAAACAGGCTCACTCCAGATGCGTAGATTCAAGGATTTTGCCCAAAAAGTCAATATCAAAAAGGCTAAAAGGCGCATCATTAAAGGCGAAAGCACAAAAAAATTATACTGTTGCGATTTTGTGACAGTCTTATTTTTTCTTGATTTGATCGGACTGGCCGCGTTCACTACCGCTTAAATAGTTTCGATCCGATACTCTTGCGGCGTCCAGCATAACACTTGTCCGGCCTCCTTGCTCCAGGCGGCGAGTACGAAACGGCGGGCGGCATCGCCAGCGATCCGGAATTCATGCACAGCCGGCCGGTGCGTATGGCCGTGGATCAGGCGTTTGCAGGCGTGTTCCTGCATCACCCGGATCACCGTTTGTTGATTCACATCCATGATCTCCTGGCTTTTTTTACGCTTGTGCCAAAAGCTGCGCAGGCGATACCAGCGCGCGGCTAAAAGGCGCAACAGCAAGGGTTTGCTCAAGACCGACCGCATCCACTCCGGCGTATGCGACTTCGCGCGAAAGGCCTGATAAGGCAGGTCATCGGTGCATAAGAGGTCGCCGTGCGTGAGTAGGGTGGGGATGCCGTACAAATCGATCACTTGATAATCGCCGAGCAGCGTCACGCCGGTGTCCCGGCAGAAGCGTTCGCCGAGCAGAAAATCGCGATTGCCCGGCTGCAGGTACACCTTGGTGCCTGAATCGGTCAGTTGTTTGAGCTGGCGTCTGATTTTGCCGTTCGGCGGCGTCGGGTCGTCGTCGCCGATCCAGGCATCGAACAGGTCGCCGAGAATATACAGCGCCTCGGCGCCCGCCGCGCGGTTTTCCAGGAAATTCAGAAAACGGCGGGGGATTTCGGGTTTTTCGAGCGAGAGATGGAGATCGGAAATGAAGAGAATCATAAATTAAGGCGGGCAATCAGGCGAAGATCGATGGCGAAAAAGCAAAGGGCGCTCATTTTTCGCCCTTTGCTGTTCACCGTGCGCCTTAATTTATTTCACGACTTCGGCTTTCTCGATCACGATGTCGGTTTTCGGCACGTTTTGATGCGGGCCGCGGTTGCCGGTCGCTTGCTCGGCCATCTTGTCGACCACGTCCATGCCTTCGACGACTTCGCCGAATACCGCATAACCCCAGCCGCTGGGCGTCGGGCTGGTGTGGTTCAGGAATGCATTGTCCGCATAGTTGATGAAGAATTGCGCGGTCGCGGAATTCGGATCGTTGGTGCGCGCCATCGCGATGCTGCCGCGTTTGTTCGGCAGGCCGTTGTCCGCTTCGTTCTTGATCGGCGCGTCGGTCGCTTTTTGCTGGAATTGGCTGTCAAAGCCGCCGCCTTGCGCCATGAAGCCCTTGATCACGCGATGAAAGATCGTGCCGTTGTAAAAGCCCTTGTTCACATAAGCGAGGAAGTTTTGCGATGAAACCGGGGCTTTGACCGGATCCAGCTGGATCACGATGGCGCCAAGTGAAGTGGTCAGTTTGACTTTTGAAGATTCAGTCATTTTGTTTTCCGTTGCGAATGAAAGTGTTGAATGTAAAACGAGTATCAGACTCAGAAAGGCGATGCGCATAATTTTTTCCTTGGCTAAGATACAAAGCGGATAAGTTTATGTGTTTTCGCCTTGAAAGAGAAGCGGGCGCTTGGTAAATTGTACCGTTTTGCAGACGAGCGGCTCAATTTTGCGCTCATAATAACGGAATCCTCGGTTCATGTTGAAAATCTACAACACCCTGACGCGTCAAAAAGAAACCTTCAAGCCGCGCAGCGAAGGCAAGGTCGGCATGTATGTCTGCGGCATGACCGTTTACGACTATTGTCACATCGGCCATGCGCGGGTGATGGTCGTGTTCGATACGGTCGCGCGCTATTTTCGCCATCTGGGCTATGACCTGACCTATGTGCGCAATATCACCGACATCGACGACAAGATCATCCAGCGCGCGAACGACAACGGCGAGGACTTCAATCAACTGACCGCGCGCTTCATCGACGCGATGCACGAAGACGAGCGCGCGCTGGCGGTGCTGCCGCCGGACATCGAGCCGCGCGCGACGCAGTCGATCGAATCCATCGTCGCGATGATAGAAACCTTGCTCGCGAAGGGCTATGCCTATGTCGGAGGCAACGGCGACGTGTTCTATGCGGTCGAAAAATTCAGCAATTACGGCAGCCTGTCCGGCAAGAAGCTCGAAGACTTGCAGGCCGGCGAGCGGGTCGATGTCGATGCGGCCAAGCAGAACCCGTTCGATTTCGTGCTCTGGAAGATGGCCAAGGCGAACGAGCCGTCCTGGCCGTCCCCCTGGGGCGAAGGCCGCCCCGGCTGGCACATCGAATGCTCGGCGATGTCGACCTGCTGCCTCGGCAATCATTTCGACATTCACGGCGGCGGCATGGACTTGCAGTTTCCGCACCACGAAAACGAGATCGCCCAGTCCGAGGGCGCGACCGGCGAGAAGTTCGTGAACCTGTGGATGCACAACGGCTTCGTGCGAGTCAACGAAGAAAAGATGTCCAAGTCGCTCGGCAATTTCTTCACCGTGCGCGAAGTGCTCAAGCAATACCGGCCCGAAATCATCCGCTTCTTCATCCTGTCGAGCCATTACCGCAGCCCGCTCAATTATTCGGACGAGCAACTGAACGAGACGGCGACCGCGCTGAACCGGCTTTACACCGCCCTGCGCGGGATCGCCGTTCCGGATTTGCCGGTGCTGGCCGACTATCAAAGCCGTTTCGCGCAGGCGATGGATGACGACTTCAATACGCCGGTTGCGGTCTCGGTGTTGTTCGATCTCGCGCGCGAGTTGAACAAGAGCAAGGACGGTGATCACGAGCGGGCCGGGCAACTGGCGGCGAGCCTAAAGCAACTGGGCGCTTTGCTGGGCCTGTTGCAGGCCGAGCCTGAGGCGTGGCTGAAAGGCGATGCGGCAGCAGCGTCGGCCGCTCATGCCGCGGAGGGCGGCCTTTCCGAAGAAGCGATCAATCAGCAGATCCAGGCCCGCCTGGACGCCAAAAAAGCCAAGAGCTGGGCGCTGGCCGATCAAATCCGCGACGATCTGAAGCAACAGGGCGTCATCCTCGAAGATGCGCCGAACGGCACGACCAGTTGGCGGCGCGGCTGAGCCGTTGATTCCGATTATAAAGTATTTCCGACTTTTCGCAGGTAGGGTGGATAAGCGCAGCGCATCCACCAAAGGAGTCTCATTAGGTGGATGCGCTGCGCTTATCCACCCTACACATCTTCTCCCTCACATGACCGAAATCAAAGATCAATCTCTAAAAACTTTTTTCGACAACTTGGCCAGCAAGGCGCCGACACCGGGCGGCGGCGGCGCGGCGGCGGTGATGGGAGCGCAGTCCGCCGCCTTGACCAGCATGGTCTGCAACCTGACGATCGGCAAGCCCAAATACGCCGAAGTCGAAGCCGATATGCAAGCCTTGCTCGAAAAATCCGAAGCCTTGCGCGCAAGTCTGACCGACATGATCAAGGCCGATGTCGATGTATTCAACCGACTGATGGCGACCTACGGCTTGCCGAAAGACACCGACGAACAAAAGGCCGAGCGCTCTGCGGCGATCCAGGAGGCCTTGAGAGAAGCGACCGAGGTGCCTTTGGCCTGCGCGGGGGCCTGCCGCGAAGCGATCGACCTGAGCCGGATCGCCGCCGACAAGGGCAACCTCGGCGTGATCAGCGACGCGGGCGTCGCGGCGATGGCCGGCTACGGGGCGCTGAAAAGCGCGGCGCTGAATGTCTATATCAACGCCGGCAGCCTGAAAGACCGCGATTTCGCGGAAGCCAAACTGGCCGAGTTGGAAGCGTTATTGCACGGCGCAGAAGCGGCGGCCGAGGAAATCTATCAAATCGTGAAGGCCAAATTATAAGCGGATATCCCGCACGGTTAATATCCACGAAAGACACGAAAACAAGCTGAAAGCAAAGGTTGAACGGATTGGGCTATGAAATTTTTCGTGGCTTTCGTGTTTTTCGTGGACAATGCCTCTGAACGCAGAAGGCCGGGGCGTTTTTGCGCTTTTTTTGTGCATTAACTTCCGTATTGATGTGTAATTGTCTTGATCGCGGTAATTCATGTCAGGGTGGCATCTATGATGTTCAAAGAGTCATTTTGTGTAGTCTGGGGCCTGTCGGCGGTTTTCGTATTGACGGGCTTGCTGGTCATTGTCGATATTTTCCGTCTCCGGCGGAAAATCCCTTCCCATTCTCCTCGAAGCATCGTGCGCCGGTCGTGGCATGACCGTGAGCTGAAAATCGTTGCGGACGAGTTAGCCGTCGATCTTACCCAAGGCTTGAATTCGGCAGAAGTCCTGCGGCGTTTGCAGCAGGACGGCCGCAACGAACTGCGTAAAGGCAAGGCCGTATCCCCGCTGGCTATTTTCTTGAGGCAGTTTGCCAGTCTGGTCATCTGGGTACTGATCGGCGCGGCGGCGATATCGGTCTATCTCGGCGAAAAGGCCGACGGCATCGCGATCATTGCGATTGTCGGGCTGAATGCGTTGATCGGTTTCATTCAGGAGTTTCGCGCCGAAAAAGCCGCGGTCGCTTTGGCGCGCTTGGCCGCGCCCAAAGCCAGGGTGATGCGGGACGGCCATGCGCTGGTTTGCGCCGCCTCCGAGGTCGTGGCCGGCGACCTGTTGCAGCTCGAAGCCGGCGATCTGGTGGCGGCGGACGCGCGCCTGATTAGCGCCTCCGCGCTGCGCGCCAACGAAGCGTCTTTGACCGGCGAATCCCTGTCGGTGGACAAGACGATCGGCATTTTGTCGCACACAACGCCTTTGGCGGATCGCAGCAATATGGTGTTTCTCGGCACCAGTATTGTCGGTGGCGTCGCACAGGCCTTGGTGATTGCTACCGGCATGCGCACCGAGTTGGGACATATCGCGCAATTGCTGGACACCGCCGAAAGCGGCGCCACTCCGCTGCAACAGCGGCTCGATAAAACCACGCGCTATCTTTTGTGGGCCTGCCTCGGCATCGTGGCGTTGGTCTCGGTGTTGGGGTTGCTGCGCTCGATTGCGCCTTTCGAAATATTCCTTTCCGCGATCAGTCTGGCCGTGGCCGCCATTCCCGAAGGCTTGCCGGCCGTCGTGACGGTGGCTCTGGCGTTGGGCGTGCAGCGCATGATTCGCCGCAACGCCCTGGTGCGCCGCCTGCAATCGGTCGAAACCTTGGGCTGCGCGGAAGTGATCTGCACCGATAAGACCGGCACCTTGACAGTCGGCGAGATGACCGCACGGAGGCTGGTCGGCGGCCGGCGTTTGTACACCGTGACCGGCGAAGGCTATAGCGTTGATGGCGTGTTTCTATCCGAACACAAGGAGCGCAAGCCGGCGGATGATCCGGATCTCCATGCGTTATTGTATGCCGCTGCCGCCTGCAACGATGCCGAGATTATCGGCGACGGCATCATCGGCGATCCGACCGAAGGCGCCTTGCTGGTCGCCGCGGCCAAAGGCGGCATCAGCCGAGGCGATATCGAAATGAGCGCGCCTCGGCTCACTGTGCTGCCTTTCGATTCCGACCGTAAGCGCATGACCGTGATGCGCCGGCAGGGAAATACGGCCCTTGCTTTTACCAAGGGGGCGCCGGAAGTCGTGTTGGCGCGTTGCGCTTATATTCAAGACGCCGGCACGATACGGCCGCTGACTGACGAAGACCGGGCGGTGATAAACCAATCTGCGGGATGGATGGCGCATGATGCGTTACGCGTGCTGGCTGTCGCCCGGAGGCCTTTGCCCGATAGCCGTGGCGCAGCCGAGCAAATCGAAGGGGAATTGATTTTTCTCGGCCTGTTCGGTCTGCAGGACCCGCCGAGGGCCGAGGCGAAGAGCGCGGTCGCGCGCTGCAGGAGTGCCGGCATCAAGGTGGTGATGATTACCGGCGATCATCCCGACACTGCGGCCGCCATCGCGCATGAATTGGGCATCCTGGCCGAGGGCGACAAGGTGGTTACCGGCCGCGATCTGGAGAAGATGTCGGATGAAGAACTGGCCGAAGCGGTAAAACGCATTTCGGTCTATGCGCGGGTGACCGCCGAAGACAAACTCCGTATCGTGCGCGCCTGGAAGGTAGGCAACAAGGTGGTGGCGATGACCGGCGACGGAGTCAACGACGCCCCGGCGTTGAAGGAAGCCGCGATCGGCATCGCGATGGGGCGAACCGGCACCGAAGTGACCAAGGAGGCCGCCGATCTGATCATTACCGACGACAACTTTTCGTCTATCGTCGCGGCGGTCGAAGAGGGGCGCGGCATCTACGATAACATCGCGAAAACCCTGGTTTATCTGCTTGCCGGCAATGCCGCCGAGTTGACGGTGATGCTGGTTGCTGCCCTGTTGGGCTGGCCTTTGCCCTTGCTGCCCCTGCATCTGTTGTGGATCAATCTGGTCACCGACGGTCTGCCGGCACTGGCGCTGGCGGTCGATCCGATCGCCTCCGATGTGCTGAAACGCCCGCCGCGCCCGCCGGAGGCGCAATTGCTGGACGGCGGCTTTATTCGCCTGACCCTCTTGGCGGGCTTTTTGATTGCAACCGTCTCTCTGTCTGCCTTTGCTTACGAATTTTATCTGGATGGCGACGGCTTGGAACACGCGCGAGACGCCACCTTCACCGCCTTGGCGATGGCGCAACTGCTATGGGCCTTTAGCGCACGCAGCAACGGCAGGACCATTTTTGAAGTCGGTCTGTTGTCGAATTTTTGGCTGTTCCTGACCGTTTCGGTGAGCTTTTTTTTACAATGGCTGATTCATCATGTGCCGGCGCTCCGGTCCCTATTTTCGCTTGAGCCGCTTTCCTTGAAACATGCTGTGGCCTGGCTGGGCTTGGGATTCATCCCGTTGGCGGTATTGGAGCTCAGAAAAGTCTTGCTGCGCCGGCGAATCGATTGATTTCGAACGAAATAATGGATAGTTTCCCGAAGCCGCCGCGATCCAGCCCTATTAAGACGCCGATAATTTTATTATCCGCAAGAATTAAATGGATATTCTGCTAGTATTACAATCCAGGCAAATTATTTACCTTGGCAGGAGCAGGGCAGCGATGAATATATTGACTTTACTGGATGATCCACTTTTTTCAAAAATCGTGCCGTTTGAAAAATCGGTGTACCGCAAGCAGGACATCGTCTTGGAAGAAGGCGACGAAGGACAGGATGTTTATTTTATTTTGCAAGGCGAAGTGCAAGTCAGATCAAGGGTTATAGGCGGCGATAAGCTGTCCGCGGGTCTGGCGCGTCTCGGAGAAAATGATTTTTTCGGCGAGTTGGCGATGTTTGACGGTGAGCGGCGCAGCGCGGAAGTGGTCGCGCTGACCGATTGCGAGATTGTCAGGATCGACGGACCGAGCCTGATCCGCTTTATGGATCAGAATCCGGAAAAAGGCTACTTTGTGTTGCGCGAAATATTCATGAATTTGGTGCGGCATCTGCGCCAGAACAATATCCGCACTAAAACCGTCCTGCAGTTGTATCTGAACGAGAGTGCGGCCTAAAAGCCGTGCCGTTTTCTCGATGGCCTGAGCCGCTTTAGGCTCAGGCTGTAGTTCAGCAATAATCCTTAAAACCGCAGTTAGTCCACGAAAAGCACGAAAGACACGAAATAAATCAAGGTGGTAGATCTCGTGATTCGATCACCCGGAGGGTGTCGCTTTTCTACGCAATAACTTTCTGAGTTTTTTCGTGATTTTGGTGTGTTTTGTGGATCAACTGATTTTTCTAGGATAATGTATTGCCGACAACCGGCGCCTCCCTGCGCCGTCATTCAGCAAGTTTCTGTCAGTTTCCGATATTGTTCTTGACCAGTTTTCTGAACAATCCGAGCAGCCATTCCCGTTTGATGATCCCCCAATAGCTGAACAATCCGAGCAGTAGGCCGAAGAACAGCTTGCCGAATACGGAGGATTCTTCCGAGGCGGCGGCGCCGGGCGCCTGCGCCGAAGCGCCTGGCGCGTTTGCCGGGGTATCGACCGAGCTTGGCTGTACGATCTGCACGGCTTTCTTGGCCGGCTGATAGCCGGTTTTCACGTCAGGAAAGCCGAGGCTGTGCCATTCATCCATGTCCTGCCAGATCGGGTATTTTCTTTGCCAGAATTCTTTCGTGAAATAAGGCGCGAGACTCATGCCGTGCAGCGACGGAATGCCTTTTTCGTTCAGGAAGCTTTTATAGACGACCAGGCTGATATCGCCGCCTTCGCCGACACCGTCGGTCGTAAAGGCTTTTTCGACATGGTCGTGGAACATCCAGACACCCTCGCCAAAGCTGTGCAAGCCGTCATCGACGCCGGAAAGCTCCAGATCGAGACGCTGCGCCGGCGTCAAACCGTGCACGTCGCGGGTGATAAAGGAGTTCGGGCCGTTGTCGACGCCGTCGTAGTGCGTCGAGGTCGGTTTGTGTCCATGGATATGCACAGCGATCGTTTCCTGGGTGCCGTTATAGACGCGCAGTTTGACCTTCTGGTCCTTTTCCAAAACGACCAGCGATTCTCTTAAGGTATAAGGGAAAGAACGGCCGTTCAGCATGTAATAATCGTCCTTCGCATCGGTCACGTCGTAATCGAGATTCAAACGTTTCGCAATCAGACGCGGGTCATTGACCGACCGGGCGAGTTGATGCAGTTCCTTGTCCGCGGATTGATAATGGAGGTCATATTCCGAGTTATATTTTTCGAGGACACCGACCGAAGGGTGGCGAACTTGTCCCGCGCCGACGTTGAAGACTTGCGGCCAGTTGTTCGGCCGGTTCTCCTCGATCACGAACATGCCTTGCAGCCCCATCGGAATATGCACATGCGGCTGTACGTGGCAATGGTAATACATCGTGCCGGCTTGGCGCGGCTTGATCACATAGGTTTTCTTGCCGCCGGGCATCACGTCCATCGAGCTGGTTTGGCCGACGCCGTCGTTGCCGCTGCCCATGTGATCCATGTAGGGATGGTCGATGCCGTGCAGGTGGATCGAATGCGGCAGATAATGGGTGTTTTCGAGCACCAGCCAGATGATGTCGTCCTGTTCGACGCGGATCACCGGCGACGGCGAACGCAGCAAGGGGTTCGCGATCGGTTCATAGAGGCTCAGCGTCGACATGTCGCGGGTTTTCGGCGCGAACACCCAGAAGGTCGGTTGAATGCCCGGCGCGATGTCGAACGTGGTCGTCGGGTCCTTCATGTCCGGCGAATGGCCGTTCAGTTCGGCGACTTCGAGCTTGATGATGTATTTGTCCGGGTCGCCGTCGCCGTCCATGTCGTCGGATACCGTGATCGCGTCGGCCGCGAGCTGGGTCTGCATCAGGGTATCCATCGAAATGCCGTTGGTGCCCTTTACAAACGCGGCGATTTCGGCCGGATTGTCCGGGTTGCAGAGCAGCGACTCCTGGATGTCGACGCCGTCAATCGTCTGGGCCTTGCGCCACTCGGGATCGGTGAAGTTCGAACAGACTTCTTCCACCTCGCCCAGTTCGGTTTTTCCGTTGGGCGGCAGATCGTTGGCGGCCTGGCTCCAGGTGGGCGCAAGGAGCAGGGGGGCGCCACAAAGAATGGCAAGAAGCTTTTTTTGCATAATTTACCTCGGAAAACGACACGAATAAAACGCTTGTCCCGTTGGGAGCAAGCATTAATTTCCTTACTGATTCTAACAAATTAGAACGTCGAAGTCTTCCTTGACGGCAAGTACGACATCAATAAAATCCAGGAATTATAAAGGATGGATGCCAGGGTGAAAAGTTCGGCAAGATAAAACCGGCAGGACGGGGCGCCGGTTTTCCGGTGAAGTGCAAGGCGAAGCCGTAAAAAACGCCGATCCACAAGTCGATCGGCAGAAAGTGGGCACAGGCAAGGGACAACTCGGCTACAGGTTTTGCAGCCGTCCGTTCCGGTCATCGGTTCGCAAAACGCGGAAGGCCCTTCGGTTCGGCGTATTTCAGATGCACATAGCACAGGCCCATCAAGGTTTCGTTGGGGTGCGGATGTTCTAACCAGATGATGCGCGCCTCCCCGGACATTTCGAGGGGCTCGAATTCGAAGGCGGCCTTCGTGCCAAGCGGTTCGACTGTAACTTCCGCGTTCAAATGAATCATCAGGCCTTCGACCGAAACATTTTGCGCCGTGAAGGGATGATAGGCGCCATGCAATAGGATGCGGCCGGTCCCCGGCATCCTTTGGCGGTACGCATTCCTGCGATAAATGAAATCATCGGCGTCGTAGGCAACCGATTTAAATTCGAGTGCGATCAATATCTTGTCTTTTTCGGGCTCGGCCCGGATCACTTCAACCTCGCCGGCCAGACGCATCGACGGAATGAAAATATCGACCAGGGTTGAAGAGCGCAGCGCATTAAAAATATCCTTGATGTCTTTTTCGGCGCCTTTTTGCTGATCCATTTCAGCGAGCAGGCCGGTAATCGACAGATTTTTCACGATGATGTCCCGCTCTTCTCCGTTCAGAAAAATCAGTCCTTGCAGATGCGTATCTTTTCGCAAAGAGCGCGGTAATTCCAGTTTCATTTTTTTCTCCTGATTGATCTCAACACACTAAATAGAGGCTACTTTGATGTAATCGTCAAGTGTAGTCAATTCCAGGGTTTTCGTGCGGGGTGCCTGGATGGCTTTTTCCTCGGCCTGAGCCTTGTCTTCAAGCGTTCATTATCCCGTCACGAACCTGTCATCACTTGTTCCAATAATACAGGCCAGTATTTAAGATTCGGTGCTTATGTTATGTGGAATGATTTTCAAAAGTCCCGCCGCCATTTCATCAAAACGTCGACTCTGGCCTTGGGTGCGGGTTTTGTGCCGACCATGAGAGGGCGCAGCAGTATTGCGGCGTCGGGGGATTCGTCCGAGTGGGTCGGTCAACCGCAGTCGGCGCAGGGGATTCAAATCGGCGATGTGCTGCAGGATCGTGCGATTGTCTGGAGCCGCTCCGACCGTCCGAGCCGAATGCTCGTCGAATACAGTTTCCATTCCGATTTTACCGAAGCCACATTGCTGCCTGGACCGCTGGTGCTGGTCGGGTCTGACTACACGGCCCGTATCGATTTGACCGGGTTGCCGGCCGGGCGGGATGTGTATGTCAGAGTATGGTTTCAGGACATCGATGAGCGCAAAGTCCTGAGCCAGCCCAGTTACGGCTATTTTCGGACGGCGCCCGATGCGGTGCGGCCCCTCCGTTTTCTTTGGTCCGGGGACACCTGCGGGCAGGGTTGGGGCATCAATCCGGACATCGGCGGCATGCGGATTTTTGAAACGATGCGGCAGACCGAGCCGGATTTTTTCATCCATTGCGGCGACAGCATCTATGCGGACAGCCCGATTCAGGCGTCTCAGGTCGTGCCGCAGACCGGCGAAATCTGGCGCAACCTGGTGATTCCGGAAGTCGCGAAGGTCGCCGAAACCCTGGACGAGTTCCGCGGCCGCTATAAATACAACCTGCTCGATCACAATCTGCGCCGGTTCAACGCGGAAGTGCCGACCGTCTGGCTGTGGGACGATCATGAAATCACCAATAACTGGTCGCCGGCGAAAGATCTGAACGGCGATCCGCGCTACAGCGAAAAGGCGATCGCCACGCTGGTCGAGCGCGGCAGAAAAGCCGCGCTCGAATATGCGCCGATGCGTTTAGCGTCCGCCGATTCGGCGCGGCGCATCTACCGTAAACTGTCTTACGGGCCCTTGCTCGACGTGTTCGTGCTGGATATGCGTTCGTACCGCAGCGGCAACAATCACAATCGCCAGGCCCGGCCGGACGCGGATACCGCCTATCTGGGCCGCGAGCAATTGCATTGGCTGAAAGCCGGTCTGAAAAATTCGGCGGCGGTCTGGAAGGTCATCGCGGCGGACATGCCGCTCGGATTGCAATCGCGCGACGGCGTCGATCCGCTGAGCCGGACGCAATTTGAAAGTTTTGCGAACGGCGACGGCCCTGTGTTCGGGCGCGAGTTTGAACTGGCCGAGCTGCTGGCGTTCATCAAACAGGAAGCGGTCCGCAATATAGTCTGGCTGACCGCCGACGTGCATTACGCGGCCGCGCATTTTTACGATCCGGCCAAGGCGCGTTTCAAGGATTTCGAGCCGTTCTGGGAGTTTGTCGCCGGCCCGTTGAATGCGGGCAGCTTCGGGCCGCATGAGCTCGACGATACCTTCGGTCCGCAAGTGATCTTTCAAAAAGCCGCGCCCGCGCCTAACCTGTCGCCCTTGTTCGGCTTACAGTCCTTCGGCCAGATCGATATCGACGGCGACAGCCGGGTGATGACGGTGTCATTAAAAGATATCGACGGAGTTACGCTATTTTCGCAAGACCTCATGCCCTCTCCGTCTTGACAGAACGGCTAAGCCTGCCAGATTCGGCGGCACTGTGCTCATGACTCCTATGCCCGTCTGAGGGCTTGGGAAGAGGATCCGGTTGGGGCTGGAGGCTGAAACGATAAATGACAAGATCAGGGGGGCAATCGAGGTTTTCATCCTGCGCTGATTTATAAGGATATTTTATTTACTATGAATAAATTGATAATTTTTTGTTGACGGGATCTCGATTATCGGGTTAAATATGCTTTTTTGCAGGCATGCCTAGGTAGCTCAGTCGGTAGAGCAAAGGATTGAAAATCCTTGTGTCGACAGTTCGATTCTGTCCCTGGGCACCATGCCGCAGAAAATTTCTTTAGATTTATCCCCCCTGGTTGTACGATCAGCCATTGCCTAGGTAGCTCAGTCGGTAGAGCAAAGGATTGAAAATCCTTGTGTCGACAGTTCGATTCTGTCCCTGGGCACCATTTCTTGCGTTCAATCTGCTTCTAGTCCTTGTTCCCAAGCCCCATTGCTCTATATAATACGAGCAAGCTTTGCGACAGGCTAACCCGTCGAACTCCTGATTTTTTCCGTGTCATCGTTTTTGCGGCTAACGCAAATCGGTTTTAGCCGCGTGGAAAACTTGCAGTCCGCTCATCCGCCTTCGCTCTCCGTGCCTTGCCGCATGGACTCCTTATCACTCAGATAGCTCCCCAGCGATGATGACGCAACACTCGACATCCAGCACAGAACAGCCTGAGCAAGCGGAACGGACCGGCTCCCAACAGCCCGCATCCCCTTCGCCACCATCACCCAACGCAGAAATCGGCGGTTTTGCAGGTCCCGAGCCGACCCGTTATGGTGATTGGGAAAAAAACGGCCGCTGCATCGATTTTTAATCCATCCTCCCTACCGGAAACAAGCCCATGAGCGCGCAACAGCAAAGACCTCTTTCGCCCCACTTGCAAGTCTATAAGCTGCCGTTGACCGGCATCCTATCGATTACTCACCGGATTACCGGCGTGCTGCTGTCGCTCGGCCTGCTCTATATCGTCTATCTGTTGTCGGCGCTGGCTTCGGGGCCGGAGGCTTATGCTTCGGTGCAGGCGTTTGCCGCTTCCTGGTGGATGCGCTTGCTCAGTTGGGGGTTCATCTATGCGCTGTTTTTTCATTTGTGCCATGGCGTCAGGCATTTGATCTGGGATGCGGGCCAGGGTTTCGAACTCGAAACGCTGAACCGCTATGCCTGGATCGAACTGGCGGCGTCGCTCGTGTTGACGCTGGTTTCTTTTGTTCTTTTGAGTGCGGATTAGCTTATGAAATATCGAACGCCTTTAACGAAGGCTCGCGGATTGGGTTCGGCAAAATCCGGGACGACGCACTGGTGGGCGCAGCGGGTGACCGCGGCGGCGCTGATTCCGTTATCCTATTGGCTGATCAAGCTGATCGATCTGGGTGCGAGCGCGCCTTATGCGGAAACCCAGGCCTGGCTGGCCGCGCCCTTGAATACGGTCGGCGTGCTGGCCTTTATCGCGGCGGCTTTTTATCATGCGGGATTGGGACTTCGCGTCGTAATCGAAGACTATGTCGGCCGCGAAGGTTGCAAGATCGTATCGATCTGGCTGGTCAATCTGATCTTTGCTTTGCTCACGTTGACGGCGCTGTCAGCCGTATTTCGCACTATTCAAGTTGGATGATTCATGACGGCTTCTTACAAGATTATTGAACACGCCTATGACGTGGTGGTGGTCGGCGCAGGCGGCGCGGGCCTTAGGGCGACTTTCGGCATGGCCGAAAAAAACCTGAAAACGGCCTGTATTACGAAGGTGTTTCCGACCCGCAGCCACACGGTCGCGGCGCAGGGCGGCATCAGCGCCGCGCTCGGCAACGCCGGCGAGGATGACTGGCGCTTTCACATGTATGACACGGTGAAGGGTTCCGACTGGCTCGGCGATCAGGATGCGATCGAATACATGTGCCGGGAAGCGATGCCGGCGGTGATCGAACTCGAACATTACGGCGTGCCGTTTTCCAGGACGCCGGAAGGAAAAATTTATCAGCGCGCGTTCGGCGGCATGACCACCCATTACGGCAAGGGCCGGGCTCTCCGCACCTGTGCCGCGGCCGACAAGACCGGCCATGCGATCCTGCACACGCTGTATCAGCAGGCCTTGAAGCACAATGCCGAATTCTTCGTCGAATACATCGCGCTCGATTTGATCATGGAAGACGGCGTCTGCCGGGGCGTACTGGCCTGGTGTCTGGACGACGGTTCGCTGCATCTGTTCAAGGCGCATTCGACCGTGCTCGCGACCGGCGGCTACGGCCGCAGCTATTTTTCCTGCACTTCCGCGCACACGGTCACCGGCGACGGCAACGCGATGGTGCTGCGCGCTGGCCTGCCGTTGCAGGACATGGAATTCGTGCAGTTTCATCCGACCGGCATTTATGGTGCCGGCTGTCTGATTACCGAAGGGGTCAGAGGCGAGGGCGGTTATCTGACCAACTCGGAAGGCGAGCGTTTCATGGAGCGCTATGCGCCGTCCGCGCGCGATCTGGCCTCCCGCGACATCGTCAGCCGCGCGATCACGATCGAGATCAACGAAGGCCGCGGCGTCGGCAGGCTGAAGGATCACGCCTATCTACATCTCGAACATCTCGATCCCGCGATCATTCACGAACGGCTGCCCGGCATCGCAGAAACTTCGCGCATTTTCGCCGGCGTCGATGTGACCAAGGAGCCGATCCCGATTCTGCCGACCGTGCATTACAACATGGGCGGCATTCCGACCAACTACCGGACCGAAGTGGTGACCTTGAAGGACGGCAATCCCGATCATGTGGTGCCGGGCCTGATGGCGATCGGCGAGGCGGCCTGCGTGTCGGTGCACGGAGCGAACCGGCTCGGCTCGAATTCCTTGCTCGACATCATCGTGTTCGGTCGCTCCGCCGCGATCCGCTGCGCTCAGTTGATCAAGCCGGGTGACGCGCATAAACCGCTGAGGAGGGATGCGGCCGATCAGGCGCTGGCGCGTTTCGACAAGATCCGCCACGCGCAGGGCAGCCGTGCGACCGCCGAGATTCGTCTGGACATGCAGAAAACCATGCAAACCAAGGCGGCGGTATTCAGGACCCAGTCGACGCTCGACGAAGGCATCAAGGCGATGACCGAGATTCGCGCCTCATTTTCGGATGTCAGCCTGAAAGACCGCTCGCTGATCTGGAATACCGATCTGGTCGAAACGCTGGAACTGGACAATTTATTGAGCCAGGCCCAGGTCACGATCACTGCGGCCGGCAACCGCAAGGAGAGCCGCGGCGGTCACGCCCGCGAGGATTATCCGGGCCGCGACGATCCGAACTGGCTGAAGCACACGCTGACCTGGACCGAAGGCAATCAGGTCAAGATCGATTACCGTCCGGTGCATCTATTCACCCTGACCGACGAAGTCGAGGTTTTTCCACCTAAAGAGAGGATCTATTGATGGCTGAATTCACCCTGCCGAAAAACTCGCGCGTTATTCAGGGAAAAACCTATCCGGCGCCGCAAGGCACGCAAGAAATCCGCCGTTTCGAGATTTACCGCTGGGATCCGGACAACGGTGAGAATCCGCGTGTCGACGTGTATGAACTCGACAAGGAACACTGTGGCACGATGGTTTTGGACGCGATCATCAAGATCAAGAACGAGATCGACAGCACGCTGACCTTCCGCCGCTCCTGCCGTGAAGGCGTCTGCGGTTCCTGCGCGATGAACGTGAACGGCAAAAACACGCTGGCCTGCACGAAGGCGATCGATTCCTATCCGGACACGATACGGATTTATCCGCTGCCGCATACCCAGGTGGTCAAAGACCTGGTGCCCGATCTGACCCATTTTTTCGCGCAATATGCCTCGATCAAACCCTGGATCGAAACCCAAACCCCGCCGCCGGCCGACAGCGAACGCCTGCAAAGCCACGAAGACCGCGCCAAGCTGGACGGCCTGTACGATTGCGTGCTGTGCGCCTGCTGCTCGACGAGCTGCCCGAGCTACTGGTGGAACAGCGAACGCTATCTCGGCCCGGCAGTCTTGCTGCAAGCCTATCGCTGGATCGCCGACAGTCGTGACGAGAACACCGGCGAACGCCTCGATGCACTCGAAGACCCGTTCAAGCTGTACCGCTGCCACACGATCATGAACTGCACCGATACCTGCCCGAAAGGCTTGAATCCGGCCAAGGCGATCGCCGAAATCAAAAAATTGCTGGTACAACGGCAAGAAGGTTGATGCGTTCGTTCGAGAAGCTCAGGTGGCGATGCCGGCGCGGCGTCGTCGAACTGGACATTTTGCTGCTGCATTTTCTGGAAAACGGCTATTTGCAGGCGAATGAGGATGAACAGGCCCAATTTGCCGGCTTGTTGACCTGGGAAGACGATGAATTGCTGGCGGTATTGATCGGCGGGAAAGCGCCGGAAACTCAGGGTTTTGACGCCTTGATCAATAAGATCAGAAACCTCGCGGGGGCCGCTGAGCCGGGCGGCCTCGGCAATTGATCGCGCGCCGCAGATGCGCGACGCGGAACTCGTCCTCAATTTGTTCGCATGAATTCGCCGCATAGTATTCTTTGTGATAAAGTTTTTCATCTTTTTCTAACACTATCGCAAATGGAGACTGTGCATGGCACTGCAAATATTCCGGACTAAACGGATCGAGACCGATCGGGAAACCGATTTGGGACTGAAGCGCTGTTTAACGGCATGGGATTTGGCTTTTCTCGGTATCGGCGCGATCATCGGTACGGGGATATTCGTACTCACCGGTATCGCCGCCGCGACGCAATCAGGGCCTGCGGTCGTATTATCGTTCATCATCGCGGGTTTTGCCTGCACCTTCGCCGCGCTGTCTTATGCGGAATTGGCGGCCGCCGTCGGCGGCTGCGGCAGCGCATACGGCTACAGCTATGCGGCATTCGGCGAATTGATCGCCTGGATCATCGGCTGGGACTTGCTTTTAGAATACGGCATTTCGGTTGCGGCCGTCGCGAACGGTTGGGCGGGTTATTTCAATAACGCGCTGGAAGCGATCGGTTTTGCGCTGCCGGAAGCGCTGACCAAGGCGCCGAAACTGGGCGGCCTGATCAACCTGCCGGCCTTTCTGATCATTCTGATCTTGATGTTCTTGCTGATCATCGGCGTCAAACAGAGCGCAAAAGCGAATAATGCGATGGTTTTCGTCAAACTGGTCACGATCACGGTTTTTATCGCGGTCGCGCTGTTTAATGTGAACCCGGACAATTGGCATCCTTTCATGCCTTTCGGCTGGTTTGAAACCCTGCCTGACGGCAAGACCACCGGCGTCCTGGCCGGGGCGTCGATCGTCTTCTTTGCCTATGTCGGTTTCGACGCGGTATCGACCGCGGCCGAAGAGGCCCAAAACCCGCAGCGCGATTTGCCGTTCGGCATCGTCTCATCCCTGGCGTTTTGCACAATCATCTACATCATTGTCTCGGCGCTGTTGACCGGCGTGGTGTCTTATACCCAGTTGAATGTGTCTTCACCGGTGGCCTACGCGCTCAAACTGCTGGGCATCAACTGGGCGTCCGCGCTGATTTCGACCGGCGTGATTGCAGGCCTGACCACGGTGATGCTGGTGCTGTATTACGGGCTTACGCGGATCATTTTTGCGATGTCGCGGGACGGTTTGCTGTCCCCGTTTTTTAACGCGGTCAATTCGACGACGCAAACGCCGGTGCGGGTGATCGTGATCTGCGGCGTGGTGATGGCGCTGATCGCCGGCTTCATGCCGCTCGGCGACCTGGCCGAACTCGTCAATATCGGCACGCTGGCGGCATTTGTGCTCGTCTGTCTGGGCGTGATCGTGCTGCGCATCACGCAGCCGGATATCAAACGCCCCTTCAGCACGCCTTTCAGCCCCTTGTTTCCGATTCTCGGCATGATCTCCTGCGGCGCGCTGATGGCGTTTTTGCCGGCGCTGACCTGGCTGCGTTTCATTGTCTGGCTGGTGCTGGGATTGATCGTTTATTTTGCTTATTCCAGGCATCACAGCAAGCTGGAACAAGCGTCCTAAGGGTTCGCCACAGACCTTCCAGGTTTTTGAAACCTGGCAGGTCTTCAACCGGCAAGGCCTCAATCGGGCTGCGTTAAATCACAAAGAACCACGGGATCAAAAATAGCTGCCATTGATTACATAATCGAGCTTCTGGACCGCGCGGCAGTCGCCAGAAGTTATTGGGCGCGTACGTTGCTGCTGAGGGCGGTTTTTACGCTTTTTGTAGTTACCGCTCATTCCTATCACCGACTTGAGCTGGCTGATCGGGAGGCCGCCGTCGATCAGCCACGAACCGTCGGCGCGGCGGACCACTTCGAAGGCAGGTTTCGCAGAAATGCTCGGAAATTCACCGGCGATCGCGGTCAGTACATCCATCAGGGTGACCAGCCCCTCGATGTCGCCATATTCGTTCACGATCAGCGCCAATGCCGAGTCGGCCTTGCGGAAATGCTCCAGGAGATCGGTCAGTATCATCAACTCCTGCACATAGAGCGGGAGCCTCAAGCCTCAAGCCTCAAGCCTCAAGCCTCAAGCCTCAAGCCTCAAGCCCTGTTCTATTTCGAAAGCGGAATCATCGCGCAGGGTCTTTTTCAACAAATCGCCGCAGTGCAGGATGCCAAGCACGTGATCGAAGCCGTCCCGGCAGACGACGATCTGCGTATAAGGACAGGCTTCGATTTTCCGGCGCTGCGTTTCCGGCTCATCCAGGCGGTCGATCACGAAGATTTCCTGACGCGGCACCATGATCGCGCCGACACGCATGTCATCCAGCCTCATCACATCATCGACCAATTGACTTTCACGGGCATGGAATACGCCGGATTCGGCGCCCATTTCCATCAGGATGCGAATTTCCTCATCCGAGACGGTGCTTGCTTTGATCCGGTTTAATCGGCATAAGTGCAGCAGCAGATGGCTCGAAACAGATAGAATCCACACCAGCGGGCTCACCAATACCGCCAGTTGTTTGGGGATCAGTTCGCGCAGTACGACCGAGAAATAGGTGATCAAGGCCACGGTCATGATCAGGGCCAGCGTATCCGCATGGGGAGCCAGTGCGGGCATTTGCGAAATCGCTTCATGCAGCGGGGCTCGCAGCACTTCCTCGCCGAATGCGCCGCTTAAAAACACCGACCGCGGTGATGCCGATCTGCACGGTGGATAAGAAGCGGTTCGGGTTTTCGTGGAGCTTGAGCGCGGCTTTGGCTCCCAGGCGTTTTTCCGCGATCAGTTTTTGCAGGCGCGCCCGGGTTGACGAGACGACGGCCATTTCCGAGAGCGAGAAAAGGCCGTTGAGCAGAATCAACAGAAAAATCGGCCCAAGGTTCGTGTAAAGGTCTTCTTTCACGTCGGTAAGGATTGGATTGAGGAATCGGCCTGCATTAGCCGAGTTTGCGATACAGGGTGCTGCGGTCCAGGCCGAGTATCTTGGCCGCCTGAATTTTATTTCCGCCGGTCATCTCCAAAACATGGCGGATATAAGCCTGTTCGATGTCGGCGAGCGTCCATCCCTGAGTCACGGCGAAATCCAGAAAGTTGCCGTTGTTCAGCGGAATTTTCGAGGCCTGCGCCAAATCCTCCAACAACAGCGTATCATGGTCCCCCAGCACGATCGCTCTTTCGAGCGTGTTGGCCAGTTCGCGGACATTGCCCGGCCAATGATAGGCGCGAATCCAGCGCAGCACTTCCACCGAGATATTGACCGTCCCTTGTTTGCCGACCTTCAGGCAGATGCCGTGGATCAACGCTTTGACCAATTCGTCAATGTCGTCCTTGCGCTCGCGGAGAGGCGGCACTTCCAGATTGATCACATTCAGGCGGTGGTAGAGATCGGCGCGAAACAGTCTATCGTTCACATATTGCGCGAGCGGTTGATGAGTTGCGGCAATCAGGCGGACATTGACCGGGGTTTCCTGCGTATCGCCGAGCGCGCGCACTTTTCCGCTTTCCAGCGCCTGCAGCAGCTTGGGTTGTATTTCCAGCGGGAGCTCTGCAATCTCATCGAGAAACAGCGTGCCTAAGTCGGCCTGTAAAAAAAGTCCCGGCCGATCTTTGCGGGCATCGGTGAAAGCGCCCTTGCGCACCCCGAATAATTCGCTTTCGACCAGGCTGTGAGGCAGCGTCGCGCAATTGACCGCGATGAAAGGTCCCGCGCTCTTGGGGCTGTTGTCATGAATCCAGCGGGCCACCGCGCTCTTGCCGGTGCCGCTTTCACCGCTCAGGAGTACCGTCGAGTTGACCGCGGCCGCCCGCGCAGCCATGCTCATCAGCCGCCGCATGCTGGGGCTTCGGGTGACGAAAACGCTCTTGCCGTAACTGGCATGGTCGGCAAAACCGATCTTGACCGCGGTCCGCCGCATTTCACGGTCTTCCAGGGCCCGACCGACCGCGGCGTAAAGCTCTTCGATACGGAACGGTTTGGTCAAAAAATCGCAAGCGCCGGCGCGCATGCTTTGCATCGCCAGATCGATGCTGCCGAAGGCCGTGATCAGCAAGACCAATTGTTCCGGCCTTTTGTGGTGAATGGCGGCCATCAGTTCGAGGCCGCGCATGCCGGGCATCGCCACGTCGGATATCACGAGAGCGAATGGCTCCCTATCGATGGCCTTGAGCGCTTCCTCGGTCTGGGTGAAGCCGGTGACCGTATATCCCTGCTGCCGCAGCATGTCGAGCAGGTAATCGACGACGCCGGGGTCATCATCGATGACCAGGAGGCGGTTATTTTCTAAAGTCATGACGGGGGCTTCCACGGCAAATGAATGATGAATCGGCTGCCTCTGCCATATTCCGTTTCGGCAACAACGCTGCCGCCCATTTCGGTCACCAAGGTTTTGACCACGGCGAGGCCGAGGCCGGTGCCGCCTTGTTTACCGCGCGTGGTAAAGTAAGGCTCAAAAAGATGGGGCAGGTGCTCCGCTGCGATGCCTGTTCCGGTATCGCTGACGGTAAGTCGCAGCGCCGCTATTTCGTTATCGGCATAAACGATTGAACCCTGGGATAGGTCGATCGCGATCGAGCCCCCGTCAATGATCGCGGCCAGCGCATTGGACAGCAAGTTGAGCACGATCTGCTGGATGCCGTCTTTGTTGATCAACAGCAGCGGCAAGGTGTCTGGGTGCGCATAGGTCATGCTCACCCCTTGACGGCGCGCTTCAAAGCCGAGCATGTCGATGACTTCCGCCACCGCCTGGATCACGTTACAGGGCGCCGCCTCGGCGGAGTGGCGAGGCGCAAACTCGAGCAGGCGTTGCACGATCCGGGTGATACGGTCGGTCTGATCGACCAGGATACTGGCGATCCGGCGCACTTCTTCGGGATCCTCTCCATTCTTCGCGAGCGCCCTTGCTCGGCCGTTAAGGACCTGCAAGGGCGAACCGATTTCGTGGGCCAGCCCCGCCGATAACTGGCCGATCGTGATCATTTTGTCGGCATTCTGTAGCGCCCGCTGCAGTTGCCGCCGTTGTTGCGTTTCGGCATCCAGCCGGCGGTAAGCCGAAAACAGCTCGGCGGTCATGCGGTTGAATTCCTGCCGCGCCGAGGCCAGTTCGTCGGCGCCGGTCACCGGCAAGGGGGCGGGAGGTTCCGTGCTCTTCCTGAATGCCAGCATGGCCTGGCGGAGCTCTCGCAGGGGGCGGGAAATATAGACATGGCCCAGAACGAAGCAGAGCAAGGAAGTAAACAAAATGAAGGAGAAAAAAGACAACAGAATGGACGTTTTGGTTTTGTTCAAATCCGCTTTCATCTTTTGCAATGAACGCACCACCGCCAGATTGCCCGGCAGGGCGGTTGATGCCTCGTTAAACGGCAGTGACAGCACCAGAAAATCGGGCTCATCCGCAGGAAAATAAAACTCTGTTATTGCCCTTTCCCGGGCGGCCCGGGAGAGGGACTGCTCGACTTCCTGCGGCCAGTTCAGGCTTTCCGCACCAGAGCGGATCATATCGTCGGGAAGGTAGACGCGGACGTCGACCGAGGGTCTGAGGCGTTCGATCTGCTGCAATAGCTCTTGCACGTCTTCCGGCTGTTGATCGCGCAGGGCGTTTTCGATTGAAACGAGCAGGCTGTGCGCTAATAACCGGGTTTCCTGTTCGACATCGTCGCGCAGGTTTTCCGCTTCGGTGCGCAGCTGGTAGGTTCCATAGATGCCGAACACCAGCAATGACAAGGCAAATAAGGAGAAAGTTAACTTATAGATGACCGACATGATGATGTATTTTGCGGCTATGCGTCGCAAAATGCAACAGTCCTTGGCGGATCACGCATCTTGTATCGGGCAAACGATAGGAAAGATAACGATATTCTCTCTTTGCAAGCTATGGCATGTATTTTGCTTTAAAAATTGAAAGGTGAAAACTAAAACCGTATCAATCCATCAATGAAAAATAGCCAAATTCTGTTCCTTGCCTTGTGTTTAATGACGGCATCCTGTGATTCAAAAAAAGAAACGGATTCTGTCGATACCCATCGCGTCGTAACGCCTGTCGTACAAGACGTTGCTTACAGCAGCGAATATGTCGCCGAAATTCATTCGGTAAAAAATGTCGAGCTTAGAAGCAAGGTCAAGGGCTTTATCGAAAAAAATTATGTGGACGAAGGCCAGACGGTAAAAAAGGGCCAATTGTTGTTTGAGCTGAGCACTTTGGAGTTCGAAAAGGAACTACAGAAAGCCGCTGCCTTATATAAAAATGCAGTTGCCGATTTGAAGGCGGCCGAAGTGGAATTAGCCAACGTGAAGTTGTTGGTGGAGAAAGACATCGTCTCCAAAGCCGAGCTTCATGTCACCCAAGCCAAGGTCGAGGCCGCAAGAGCCGATGTGGAAGAGGCCAGCGCCAACAAGGAAAAAGCCGCGTTGCATATTGCCTTCGCCTACATCAAAGCGCCCTTCGACGGGGTGATCAATCGCCTGCCGAACAAGGTCGGCAGCCTGATTCAGGAAGACGACATGTTGACCTCGATTTCCGACAACCGGGAGGTCTTTGCCTATTTCAATCTGTCGGAAATCGATTATCTCAATTACATCACCGGTGAAAACAAGGAGATCAAGACGGTTGGCCTAAAGCTTGCCAATAACATGCTCTATGGCCACGAAGGAAAAATAGAAACGATCGAAAGCGAATTCGACCGCTCGACGGGCAACATTGCGTTCCGGGCCCGGTTTCCCAATCCTGACGCGATTTTAAAGCATGGCTCGAACGGCAAGATCGTCGTCAAGAAACAACTGAAAAATGCATTGCTTGTTCCGCAAAAATCAACGTTCGAAATTCAGGACAAGCTCTATGTGTTCGTGGTGAGTCCAGAGGGTGTGCTGAAGCAAAGGAACATCATTGCCAAAATGCGCTTTGAAGATTTTTATGTCGTGGAATCCGGTTTGTCCAAAGACGAAAACCTCCTGTTCGAAGGCGCCGAGAACGAGAGAGACGGCAACAAAATTCATCCCGAGCCGGTCGATTTACTAAAAGTCATGCCGTTAGCCAGTAAAAACTAACCCTAAGGTTAAAAATGACATCCAAGTTTATTCATCGACCGGTTCTGTCGATTGTCATCTCTATTCTCGTCACTTTTATAGGGCTGCTGTCCCTAACGCGGCTTCCGGTGACTCAGTTTCCGGATATTGCTCCGCCCGAGGTCAATGTGACGACAAAATATACTGGCGCCAATGCGGAGGTTGTAGTCAAGGCAGTGATAACCCCTCTGGAGAGGGCGATCAATGGCGTGCCCGGCATGGCCTATATGTCATCGGTCTCCGGCAATGACGGATCAGGCGAAATTCAGATTATTTTCAAGGCCGGAACGGACCCGGAAGTTGCCGCCGTCAATGTCCAGAACAGAGTGTCATCCGTGCTCGACGAATTACCTGCGGAAGCGATCAAGGCAGGGGTGATTGTCGAGAAAGTGCAAAACGCGATGCTTCTGTATATCAACGTCCTGAGCTCGGATCCATCGCTGGATGAAAAATTTCTTTATAACTTCACCGACATCAATGTTCTGAAAGAACTCAAACGGATCGATGGGGTCGGATTTGCCGAAATCCTGGGGTCCAGGGAATATGCAATGCGCATCTGGCTGAAACCGGACAAGATGCTAATGTACAACATTTCGGCGGCTGAAGTCATTGACGCGTTGAAAGCGCAAAACGTGGAAGCCGCACCGGGAAAAGTCGGCGAGAGCTCCGGCAAGAAAGCTCAGGCACTTCAGTATGTCCTGAAGTACACGGGCAAGCACAACACCCGAAAAGCGTACGAAAACCTCGTCCTGAAAAGCAGGGAGGATGGCGAAATGCTGCGCGTCAAAGACATAGCCGAAGTCGAATTCGATTCGCAGGACTATAACGTGCTTTCCAAGGAAAACGGCCGTCCGTCCGCTGCCATTTTGTTAAAGCAGCGTCCGGGCAGCAATGCCAAGGAGGTGATTGAAAATATCAAGAAGACCATGGCGGAGATTAAAGCGACGTCCTTTCCTCCCGGCATGGACTATACCCTCAGTTATGACGTCTCCGAATTTCTGGATGCTTCCATTCATGAAGTTCTCAAAACCCTGGCCGAAGCCTTCGTATTGGTCGCGTTGGTGGTGTTCGTCTTTTTACAGGACGTGCGCTCGACCCTGATACCGATCATTGCCGTGCCGGTATCCCTGGTCGGCACCTTTTTCTTCATGCAGATCATGGGCTTTTCGCTGAACCTGATCACGCTGTTTGCGTTGGTGCTTGCAATCGGTATCGTCGTGGATAACGCGATCGTGGTCATCGAAGCCGTGCACGCCAAAATGGAGCATAGGGCCCTCGGTCCCCGAAGAGCGACCGAACAAGCGATGCGCGAGATCAGCGGCGCGATCATTGCGATTACGCTGGTCATGTCGGCCGTGTTTTTTCCGGTCGCCTTCATGGAAGGCCCGGAGGGGATTTTCTTTCGGCAGTTTTCGCTGACGATGGCCTTTTCGATCATTCTCTCGGGGGTGACCGCCTTGACCCTGACGCCGGCGCTTTGCGCGCTGTTCCTTAAGAATATCGATCATGCCGAAAATCATAAAAAATCGGGACTGCAGCGGTTATTTGCGGGGTTTAACCACTGGTATAACGGGTTGTCCGATAATTACAAAAGGCTAATTAATGCGATCGCGAACAGACGGCTCGTCACTTTCGGACTCTTGCTAGGATTCTCCGTCGGCGCCGGTTTGATTGGGGCGTGGGTTCCAGCCGGTTTCATTCCCGAGGAAGATCAGGGCACCATCTACGCCAATATCACCACGCCGACGGGAGCGACGCTTGAGCGTACAGAAAAAATATCGGATGAAGTTCAGCGCGTTGCCTCGGGGCTGGATGCTGTCAATTCAGTTTCCAGTCTGGCCGGCTTCAGCCTGCTTTCTGAGGGAACCGGAGCGGTTTATGGCATGAATCTGATCAGCCTGAAAAACTGGGATCAACGGACGGCTTCCGATAAGGACATCATCCACGTGCTCGAAGAAAAAACCCGGCATATCAAGGATGCCAGTATCGAGTTTTTCACGCCGCCGCCGGTACCGGGTTACGGCAACTCCAGCGGCTTCGAAATGCGTTTGCTGGACAAAACCGGTTCGGGCGACCTTCAGCAGTTGCAGTCGGTGGCGGATGCCTTAGCAAACGAGCTCAACAAGCGGCCCGAGATCGTGAGTGCGTTTACCACGTTCAACGCCGGTTTTCCGCAGTTCCTTTTGCATATCGACGGCGACAAGGCCGCGCAAAAAGGCATTACCGCCGAGAACGCGATGAGCACCCTGCAAACCCTGATCGGCAGCGAATATGCGACCAACTTTATCCGCTTCGGCCAGTTGTACAAAGTGATGGTGCAGACCCTGCCCGAATACCGCGCCCAGCCCGACGATCTGATGAAGCTGTACATCAAGAACGCTGCCGGCAAAATGGTGCCCTTTTCATCCTTTCTTCACGTTGAGAAAGTGTACGGGCCGGAGCAGGTGACGCGCTACAACATGTACACCTCGGCGATGATCAACGGCCAGCCGGCGCCCGGCTACAGCAGCGGGCAGGCGATCGCCGCGATCAAGGAAGTGGCCGCCCAAAAATTGCCGAAGGGGTTTGGCTACGATTGGGCCGGATCATCCCGCGACCAGGCGCAGGCAGGCAACCAGGCGATCTTTATCTTTCTGATTTGTCTGTTGTTCGTTTACCTGCTTCTCGCCGCGCAATACGAGAGCTTCCTGTTGCCGCTGCCGGTGATCCTGTCGCTCCCGATAGGCATTTTCGGAGCCTTGTTTCTGCTGATGGTGATGGGGCTGGAAAACAATATCTATGCGCAAATCGCGATGATCATGCTGATCGGGATTTTGGGCAAGAATGCGATCCTGATCATCGAGTTCGCGACCATGCAGCACCGGCTCGGAAAAACGCCGCTCGAAGCCGCCATCGAAGGCGCCGCGCTCAGGTTGCGGCCGATTTTGATGACTTCGTTTGCCTTCATTGCCGGCCTGATCCCGTTGATGTTCGCTTCCGGGGCGGGAAAGATAGGCAACAATACCATCGGCTCGGCGGCCGCGGGAGGGATGCTTTTCGGAACCCTTTTCGGGGTCATCGTGATTCCGGGGTTGTATGTGGTGTTTGCAACGCTCGCTGACAAGTATCATCGCGACGGCAAAAAAGAAGAAATTGCTTACACTGAAACCCTCTGACATGAAATTGAAACGAAGATTTTTTTACCGCCTGATTCCTTTTCTGGTCCTGGCTACCAGCGGTTGCGGGTCATTGAATACCCACCTGTCGATTCCGGAAAAGGAGATACCGGCAAGTTTCCCCAAGCAAAAAAACGCGGCATCCGTCGCAAACGTCAATTGGCGACAGTATTTCGCCGACCCCGTTCTGGTGCAGCTGATCGATGCCGCGATCAAAAACAACATCGATTTGCAGGTGGCCTTGCAGCGCATCGAGATGTCGCGTTCCAGCGTCAAGCTGGCAAACGGCGCCCTGCTGCCGAAGGTCGGCTTGGCTGTGGGCGGCGGCGTGCAAAAATTCGGCCTCTATACGATGGACGGCGCAGGGAATGCGTCTACCGAAATCACGCCGGGCCGAATCGTTCCGGAAAATTTGACCGACATCTATGTGGGGCTGCAGGCATCGTGGGAGGTCGATGTCTGGGGCAAGCTGCGCAACCAGCGCAAGGTGGCGCTCTCGCAATATCTGGCGACGATGGAAGGCACACATTTTGTGATTTCGAATCTGGTGGCCGATGTTGCGATTCACTATAGCGAATTGCTGGCGTTGGACAATACATTGGAGATCATTCGGGCGACCCTTCAAAAACAGCAGGAAGCCCTGGATGTCATCAAGATCCAGAAAGAAGCGGGCAGGGCAAATGAACTGGCCGTGCAGCAATTCAAGGCACAGTTGCTGGAGTCGCAGACATTGGAAAAAAATGTGCTGCAGCAGATCAGCGAAACGGAAAACAAAATCAATTTTCTCTTGGGGCGCTATCCGCAGCCGATAGAAAGGAAGAAGGAAATTTTGTTCAGCGCAATTCCGCAGCAAATTTCATCGGGTCTGCCTTCGCAATTGCTGGCTAACCGTCCCGACGTGCGTGAAGCCGAATACCAGATCGAGGCCAGCAAGTTCGACCTGGAAGCGGCGAAAGCGGCCTTCTTCCCGAATTTCAACATCACGGCGGCCCTGGGGTTTCAGGCCTTCAATCCCGAGTTTTTATTCACCTCGCCGGCATCGCTGGCCTATTCGCTGATGGGGACGCTGGTCGCCCCGCTGATCAACATGAATGCCTTGAAGGCCCAGTTCAACACCGCCAAGGCGAACCAGCTGACCGCCATGCACAACTATCAGAAAACCATTCTGAACGGCTATGTCGAAGTGGTCAATCAACTGTCCATGATCGAGAATCTACAAAAAATCCATTCTGCAAAAGAGCGGCAAAGTGTTGTGTTGAAGAAATCCGTCGAAACTTCGAAAGAACTGTATAAAACCGCCAGGGCCACTTATCTGGAGGTATTGATTGCACAACAGAGCGCGTTGCAAGCCAATCTCGAGTTGATCGACGTGATCAAGCAGCAACGGCTAGCTGCGGTCAACATTTACAAGGCATTGGGAGGCGGGTGGCGGTAAAATCCAGAGGGTTGCTAATTCAGGGAACGGGATAAATTGGGAATTGCTGTACTGGCATCAAAAATAGCGGCCATTGATCCAATAATGCACCGCGATGCTGGCGAAATAGCCCAGCAAAATGACCGGCATCCAGCGCATATGGTAGCCGAAGGTGTAACCCTCCTTGATCTGGCCGAGCAAACCGACGCCGGGAGCCGAGCCGATCGCCAGCAAACTACCGCCGACACCCAGCGTCAAGGTCAACAGCAGCCATTGGCCGGGCGGAATATCAGGATGCATGGTCAATACCGCAAACATGAGTGTGCCGTTATCGATAAACGCAGATGACAGGCCGATCGCAATATTAGCCATTGTCGGGCTGATCTGTCCATAAAGGAAATGCGCAATCGCATCGAGGTAACCGATGAAGCCCAACGCCCCGATGATCATCATCGCGCCGTAAAAAAACAGCAGCGTATCCCATTCGATGTTGCCTACATTCTTGAAGACATCAAAATCCTGCTTGCTGTTCTCTCTCGGAACATCCAGATGAAAGAACTTGTAAACATAAGCAAATTCGCTCGGATTTTCCTGCGCCGTCTTGGTCAGAAAAAAACAGTAAAACTGCAGCAACGCCAAACCCGCCATCATGCCGGCGGCCGGTGGAAGTTCCAGCGCGACGTTGGACCAAACCGTAATGATCAGCGTCACCACGAAAAGAGACATAACCCACCAGCTGCCGCGCAGAAGATTGATCGGACACATTGAGGCAGCCGGCGTTTCCTTAGGAACAAAAAAGTGCATGATCGATGCGGGCACCAGAAAATTCACCAGACAAGGCAGAGCGATCGAAAAAAACTCGGTGAAATGCAGGATTTTATGTTGCCAGACAAACAGCGTCGAGATGCCGCCGAGGGGGCTGAACGATCCGCCGGCGTTGGCCGCCACGACGACATTCACGCAGGCCAAACCGACGAATTGTGGTTTGTTTTTGCCGACTGCGGCGGCTACCGCGCCCATGATCAAGCCCACCGCCAGACCGCTGATCACGGTCGAAAGACAGAATGCTAGAGCGCCGGTAATCCAGAACAGTTTGCGGTAACTGTATTGGCGGCTCAGCAGCCAAATCCTGAGGCCGTCGAAGACGCCGCGTTCCTCCATCGCATTCAGGTAGGTCATCGACACCAGGATGAACAACAGCAATTCGACATAGGCGAGCAGGTTGCTTTCAAACGCCAGCGCCGCGATCTTAGCTTCGCCATGCATGGCATAGTAAATGCAGATCGCAAACCAGACGATCGCCGAGCCCAGGACCATCGGCTTGGATTTGCGCAATTCGATCACGTCTTCGGCCATCGCGACCACATAAGCGCATACCGTAACCAGCACCGAAAGATAGCCGATGAAATGGCCTGTTAAATCGAGCTTTGGGACCGCGCTGGCGGCTGCCGCTTCTTCGCCGCCGAGAGCAACACCAGGTAACAGAAGAGAAAACAGAAGAATGAGAAGTGAATTCATTTATGCATCAATGCAAGAAGTAAAAATGCCAGCCCATCAGGGCTTGCAGCCGCTTGGAATTATTCGGCGTAAAAAGTTATAGCTACTGCGCCGGTATGCGCTAACCGACGAACATTATACCTGGAATTTTTCGTCAATCAGCCTTGATTGACGCTTGAAAACCGAAACGCCATCCCTCCATTGCAGCTGGTGTGGCGGCTGGCATTCACGCTCCCGACTGGCGCTTCTATTTGGGGATCAAGGAAACTAAAATTTTGTCAATGCGCGAGCCGTCCAGGTCAACAATTTCAAATTTCCAATCCTCTATTTCGCAACTATCCGCCAATTGCGGCAGCCTTTCAAAGTTATGTAAAATCATCCCGGCCACGGTATTGTAAGCATGGGCCGATTCGCCTGGAAATTGTCCGCTCATTCCGATCGCCGATTTGAGCTGGCTGATGGGCAAGCCGCCGTCGACCAGCCACGAACCATCGGCGCGCTGCACCACTTCAAAAGCGGATTTCGAAGAAAGACGCGGGAATTTACCGACAATCGCGGTGAATACATCCATCAAGGTGACCAGTCCCTCGATATCGCCATATTCGTTCACGATCAGCGCCAAATCCGCACCGGCTTCCCGGAAATGCTCCAGCAGATGGATCAGCAGCATCGATTCTTGCACGTAGAGTGGCGGTCTTAATCCTTGTTCGATGTTGAATTCAGGCTTGCCCAACGTTTTTTTTAACAGATCCCCGCAATGCAGGATGCCAAGCACCTGTTCAAATCCGCCCCGGCAGACGACGATTTGCGTATAAGGGCAATCTTCGATTTTACGGCGCAGTGTATCGGCGGCCTCCAAGCTGTCGACGACGAAGATGTCTTGACGAGGCACCATGATCGCGCCGACGCGGACTTCGTCCAGTTTCATCACATTGTCGACTAATTGGCTTTCGCTGGCGTGGAATATGCCGGATTCGGAACCCATTTCGATCAGGAGGCGAATTTCTTCGTCGGATACGCTGTTTTCTTTGACTCGGTTTAATCTAAATAATCTGAGCAGCAGATGACTCGAAGCAGACAGCAACCAAACCAGAGGGCTGACCAACAAGGCCAGCCCTTGCATCGGTTTTGCGATGCGGGCGGCGATGCGTTCAGGATTTTGCAGGGCTAGGCGTTTAGGGATCAGTTCTCCGAGCACGACCGAGAAATAAGTGATGAAGGTCACGGTCAAGACCAGAGCCAGCGTTTCCGCATAAGGTGCCAGCCAAGGGATTTGCGCAATCGCCTGATACAGCGGCGCTCGTAACACTTCCTCGCCGAATGCGCCACTCAAAATCCCGACCGTCGTGATGCCGACCTGTACGGTGGACAAAAAACGGGTGGGTTCTTCGTGTAGCTTGAGCGCGGCTTTGGCGCCCAGGCGTTTTTCGGCGATTAATTTTTGCAAGCGTGCCCTGGTCGATGAGACGACAGACATTTCCGACAACGAGAAAATGCCGTTCAGCAGGATCAACAAAAAAAGCAGGCCTAGATTCGCGTAAAAATCTTTCACATCGTGACTATTGAAAATTGAAATCTCATCTCTACTTTGCCACCAACGCTGTTGGCAGAGTTCAATCTACCATAGAATTTTTCGTTTCTTATTTATCGAGGCACGGAAGTATTCGTCCATTGGTTTATCAAGAGGCCGTCATTTTTGAGAAAAAGCGCTTGCCGTTGCAACGGGGCGCATAAGACGCAGGTGCTGAATTACCTGAAAGAGAAGGGAATGTGCTTGGATTTTCCGGTCAACTGTGGCCGCTATCCGAAAGCAACGGTTGAACAATGCGTAACATCAACCCGTCATACGTGTTATAAATATCCCCAAAAAAAGGAACGCTGCTATGGACTCAAGCTTACCCGGCAATTCATGCCATGATTGCAGACTAACCAATATTTGTTTGCCGCACGGACTGCAACAAAACGAAAAAAGGCAGCTTGCCAACATTGTGAATAACAGGCGGCCCTTGCATGTCGATGAATTTCTGTATTTTCAGGGCGGCGAATGTGAAAGCCTGTTTGCCGTTAAATCAGGCTCTTTTCGGAGTTTCATGGTAAATTCGGAAGGCGTCGAACAAACCATTGGCTTTTATTTGCCGGGGGAGTTGTTGGGTCTGGATTCATTGCAATACGGCCGCTTCACCTGTTCCTTAATCGCATTGGAAACGTGTTCGGTCTGTGAGTTGCCGTTATCTCGCCTGACCTCGCTATGTTCTGAAATTCCCGGCCTGCCGTTTCAGATGATGCGGGTCCTGGGCAAGGAAATTGCCTCCGATCACGATAAAATTCTGGCGCTGGGACATCGTTCCGCTCGGAGCAGAATCGCCGGCTTTTTGCTGACCTTATCAGGACGCTACGATGCGCTTGGGTTTTCCGCTACGGAGTTTAATCTGAGCATGCGCCGCCACGACATCGCAAATTTTCTCGGACTGACGAATGAAACGGTCAGTCGGCAATTCACGGATTTAAACAAACATGGCGTCATCACCGTTAAGCGGCGAGGCGTACTGATCAATGATCTGAATGCACTAAGATCGATCGTTGAAACCGGTTCGGCCGCTCCGTGCTAATTCCGGTACCGGATTGATATTACCGCTTCAATGGCATTGATGCGGTAATATCTGATTTTTCGTCGGTAAACGTTTATTTTTGCATTGCCGGCGCAGAACTTGAGCCGGCCGGTTTATTTGGACCTTTACCCATGTCGCCACAGGCAGCCAAGGTGACGAGGGCGAAAACGACCAAGAACAATTGACTTACAGTTTTCATAACTTTTCTCTTTGGAATGGATGAATACGGCCTTCTTCTCGGGGTCATCGACGGTCGGAAGAAAACTGGGTCCCTTAACGGGTGAAGCCATTGTTACACCTTTTCCAAATCGAAAATTGATCTGGATCAACAATACCGCAAATAGTCGACGATTCGTCCTGCATAGTCGCATTAGGCCATATGTAGGTGAACGACTGCAAATGCTTTTTACCCCGTCATGAAAGAGAATGATAGGCTTTTGGATAGATGAAGAAAGGGTGTATTATCAGCACATTAGCTAAATTTCTGAAGCGATGGAGGACAAAAGCCGAATTGTTAAAGTCGAAATGATTGCGTTTTAAAGCCCTAGTCAAATTGTCCTATTTTGTGGAGTTTAATAATGAAAAGAAGAAAACAACACGAACAAAAAACAGGAAGCTTTTTTAACGGAGGACCTAATTTAATTTTACGATCAGCCAAGCTGTTTGCGTGCCTATTGTATGCGCTGATGCTGGCCTTTGTCTTGCAGCAGCCGGTCTTTGCGCATCGCGGGGATCTGGATGATGTCGACCTGTGCAGGATCAAGATCGGTAACGAATGGATACATTTTGCGGCTTATACGCCGACACTATCCGAAAGTAAAAGCTATTGTAAATCGATCCCTAAGCTGGGCATGACCAACCTGGTTTTTGACTATGAAGGCAAACAACTGCGTCATGTCAGCATCGAGTTTGAAGTGACCAAGGAACCGGAAGGAACGCGGGTTTATTACCGGCCGCCGAGCACAACCAAGACCGGCACGGTTGAAGGCAGCGTCGATTTCAACCAATTCGGCCCCGGCGATTATCAGGCCCATGTTACCCTGATCGAGAATGACCAAAAAGTCGATACCCACATTCCTTTTTCGGTCGGCATCGAGGGCGACGAATCTTTTGACAACCTCAAAAAAAACTTGTTCACGATCGGAATCTGCGTCGTGATTTTGTATTTGTGCTACCGCTATGCGCGCGGCAAAGGCGATGAGCCTAAAAATGCCTGAACGAACCGCGTTTTTGTGATACACCGTGATCTTAGTTGATAGGATCGGCGGAACCAATGGAGGTGTCGCCTATCCTATCGTACAAATACATCTTATGGGCTTTGCGCTTAACGTTAAGATCGGATGACGGGTCAGGTTTTCGAAATCGCGTCAATTTCTAGTTGTCTGTTATCGATATATAGCATTTGTCCTTCTTAGGAGGTCGAACAGATATGAACTCTCCCATATATCCGGAAGACTGGCCGGATCTGGACAAGGCACTCTACCTACGTTCGATCAAACTCTTCAGCGCCGTCAAAAACTTGCTCAGCGTCAAACTAGAACTGTATGCCGACACGAAAGTGCTGCAAGGCGATATTTTTCTATTCAATCATTTCTCTCGCTTCGAAACCTTTATCCCGCAGTTTCTGATTTACGAAAACACCGGAACTTTCAGTTGCGCGATCGCCTCGGGCGAGTTCTTCAAGGAAAAGAATATGCTGTCGAACTATCTGCAACATGTCGGCGTTTATCCGCACGACCATCCGCGTTTATTCGCGATGCTGGCGGGACAGATATTGCGTGGACGCAAAGTCATTATTTTCCCGGAAGGCGGGATGATCAAAGACCACCGTGTCATCGATAAGACAGGCGAATATAACATTTATTCGCGCATGACCGGACACCGGCGCAAACTGCATACCGGAGCCGCGGTGTTGGGGCAGGGTGTGGAAGCCATCAAAGTGGCTATACGCCATGCTTTTGATGAAGGTCGGCTTGAGCGTTTGCTGCACTGGCAGGAGCAGCTGCAATTCGACAATCTGAATGAGCTGTTGGCAGCTGCACACAAGCCGACGGTGATTGTGCCTGCCAACATTACGTTCTACCCGATCCGCGCTTCGGAAAACCTGTTGTTCAAAAGCGTCGAACAGATCTCGGGCGGCTTGAGCTTACGCCAATCGGAAGAATTGCTGATCGAAAGCAACATCCTCCTCAAAGACACCGATATGGATATCCGGATGGGAAAACCAGTTAACCCCTGCTGTGTCTGGGACTGGCGCACCCATTTCATCATGAATAAAGTGGCGCCCGACATTGAAAAATTAGACCATGTATTTAAATTAAAAACGGATGCAAAAAACTGGAAGGAGCGGCTGCTGGAGCATTATTTCATCAAAAACGCGCAATGCGCGCGCGATCAATACATGAAAGAAATTTATGCCAACCTCACGGTCAACATCAGCCATCTGGCCTCCACTTTGATTATGAGTTTGATTGGCGCCAAACGGCGGCAAATTGATAAATGTCGGTTTTATCTGGTGCTCTATGTGGCGATCAAGCATCTGCAAAAAAACACCGATATCCATTTGCACAGCAGCCTGTTGAATCCGGACGACTATGGCGGTTTGCCGCACGGCGTCAGCACCCGTTTCGAACAATTTATTTGTTTTGCGAAGCAAGCGGAACTGATCGCCGAACGGGATGGCTGCTATCACTTTTTACCCAAACTCTGCGAGGATTACGATTTCGACAGGATAAGGCTGGAAAATCCGATCGCCGTCTACAACAACGAAGCCGCGCCGCTACGCACGGTGCTCGAAGCCTTGCTAGCGTCCGATGCAGAAAGTCGCGGTATTGATCCCTACCGTTTGGCCGCCTGGCATTTCGAAGACGAACAGTTGAGCCTGGCTTATGAACGGCAAACTTATGCAGATCATAGTAACGGAAACATGAAGCATCAGGAAACGGCCACTGCCGATCCGTCGCCATTTTTTATCCAGCCGAGTGAGCCCAACGGCTTCGGTATCTTATTGATCCACGGTCTCTTGGCCAGCCCCGCCGAATTGCGGGAATACGGCCGTTATCTGGCCGACCAGGGTTATACGGTGCTGGGCATCCGGCTTAAAGGCCACGGCACCTCGCCCTATGCCCTTCGGGATGCCAGCTTAGAACAGTGGTTCGGAAGCGTGCAAAAAGGCTTTAATATCCTAAAGGTTTATTGTTCCAAATTGTTCGTGATCGGCTTTTCGACCGGCGGGGCACTGGCGCTGAAACTGGCAGCGGAAAAGCCTGCCGAAATGATCGGACTGGTCTGTATATCGGTGTCGATAAAATTCGTCAATCCAGCTTTCATGCTGGTGCCGCTACTGTATAACGCCAATGCATTGGTGCGCTGGGTTTCCTCGTTCGAAGGCGTCAAGCCTTTTATCGAGCATGCGCCCGAACATCCCGACATCAACTACTGGAATATGCCGGTCAGGGCTTTATACGAACTGCGCCGCCTGATTCATCAATTGGAATCGCTGTTGCCCAGTATTGCAACGCCGACGCTGGTGATGTATGCGGATCAGGATCCGGTGGTGTCGCCGCAAAGCGCCGAAATCGTTTTTAATAAACTCGGCACTACGCACAAGGAGTTGCACCCGATAAAATCCGCTAAGCACGGCATCTTAACGGAGAATATCGGAAATAGCTGGGCCGTGATCGATGGCTTTTTAAGTCAATATCGTCACAATCATGTCGACGAAGCGATAACGCCGCGATTTTAGCAACCGAATGTCATAGGCGGTTGATCAATTCGTAGGACAAACAGAGCTGATGCATGCACAGCAAAGCTCACACAGGCGCGACTTCTCTCGGTGCGCGTACTTGCACAGAGGATTCAATTGATAGTTATTTGTGACGCCGTTATTTCGTTCAAATAAGGCCTTTTAAAAATAGGCGTGGGTTCGCCGTTCAGCCTCGTCAATGCCGCCTCCAGTGCATGCCGGTCAAATGCAGGCAGCATCTGGCCATTGGCCTTTTCAATAAGCGTTAACGCCGCGGCGTAGCGCTGATCTTGCGTCATCGTTTCGCCTTCAAGGTCGGGATGCGCTTCGATGTAAAGCGTATCGTCAAGCCATCCGACCTTGATCGGCTGCTTGACGATATAAACCGGCGTTCCGACCGGCACCGATTGGTATAACGCCTCGATATCCTCCGGGTACATGCGAACGCAACCATGCGTAATCTGCATGCCGATGCCGTAGATTTTGTCGATGTCGGTGCCGTGGATCAGATAGCCGCCGGGAATGTCGAGATGCATCATGTAGGCCCCGAGCGGGTTGTGAGGTCCGGGCGGCACCACCGCCGGCAAAGGATCGCCGTTCGCCGCGTGTTCGCGGCGGATCGATTCCGGCGGGTGCCAGGCGGGATCTTTGACTTTTCTGACGATGCGGGTCTTGCCGAGCGGCGTTTTCCAGTCCTGCCGGCCGATGCCATGCGCATAAGAAATGACCTGAGGCGCTTTGCCTTTCTCAGCCGGCGGATAGTAATACATGCGGTATTCGGCGATATTCAGGGTGATGCCGTCGCGGGGCGTATCCGGCAGTATCCGCCGGTTCGCCAAACGAATGACTTCGTCCTTTTTGATATGCCAGCGATCGGTATCGGGATTCAAGCGCACGATTTCCGTTTGTCCCAAATTAAAGCGCCTGGCCACGTCGAGCAAGGTTTCGTTGTGTTCGGCGCGGGTTAACGAAAAACTGTCATCGAATTCGGTAATGACGCTATCGTTGCCGTTCGCCGGCAAGTCATAAGTCGTTGCCCAGGCTTTGCAATTCAGAGCGGATAACAAAGTCAAAAAAGCCAATGCGGCGGAAATTTTCATGAAGAATATTTTGGAACTCATGAGGGATTAAAAAGCAGGGAAAGACTATTTTCCGGAAAAGGAAAGCAGTGCCTGACGGCTATCGGAAATTTCGATAGAATGCCAATCAGTATATACTAATATTTAGATGTATGAAGCGAAAACGAAGGCGCTTGTTGCAAAAATAAAGCCTGCCCCGACCGGTTTAAAACATCCCCGCGAAGGGCTTGACCGAAACCCATTCCCCGGCCTTTACGTTCCCCCGCTCATGCTCCAGGATGATGAACGCATTCGCCCTGCTCATCGAACTTAACATCCCCGAGCCCTGTTGGCCTGTGCTGCGGACGGTCCATTCACCGTTTCGATCCTGCTCGATGATGCCGCGCTGCACTTCGGTGCGGCCCGGTTTTTTGCGTAGGTCTTCCAGAGTACGGGCCGGAAAGACCGGAGCGATCGGTTTGTCCTGCATGCCGAGCATTTTTTCGAGCGCAGGCAGGACCACGAAATAGAAGGTGACCAGCACCGCGACCGGATTGCCGGGCAGGCCGAAGAATACCGCATTGCCGATTTGGCCGAAGGCCAGGGGGCGACCGGGTTTGATCGCGACTTTCCAGAAGCCGATTTGCCCTGAGGCCTGCAAGGCGGTCTTGGTGTAATCGGCTTCGCCGGCCGAGACGCCGCCGCTCGAGATGATCACGTCGGCGAATCGGCCGGCTTGTTCGAACGCCTGCCGCAGCGCCTCGGGCTTGTCTTCGACGATGCCGAGGTTGATTACTTCGATGTCGGGCCGATCGAGCGCGGCCAGCAGGCTGTAGCGGTTGCTGTCATAGAGCCCCGCGGCGCCCGGAGGGCTTCCTATGCTGTAAATCTCGTCGCCGGTCGAGGCGATCGCGATCCTGAGCCTGCGGCTTACGTTGACCTCCGGGATGCCGAGCGAGGCGAGCAGGCCGATGTCGGGCGGCGTCAGCCATTTGCCGGGGTGCAGGATCGTCTGGCCTTGCCGGATGTCTTCGCCGGCTTGGCGCACGTTCTGGCCGGATTTATGGCGGCTGTCGATCACGATCGCATCGCCGCGGGCTTCGACCAGTTCCTGCATGATCACCGTGTCGAGTCCTTCCGGCATCATCGCGCCGGTCATGATACGCAGGCATTGGCCTGGCTTGATTGCACCGTTGAAGACTTCGCCGGCATAGGCCTTGCCGGCAATTTTTAAAGTCCGCGTGCCTTCTGCGGGCAAATCGCTTGAATGCACGGCGTAACCGTCCACCGCCGAATTGGTCTGCGCCGGCACATTGAAACCGGCGGTGACGGCTTCGGCCAGCGTGCGGCCGCGCGCTTTTTCGATAGCAAGGCGCTCGTAGCCGCCTGCGACCGGTACGGCGGCAAGGATGCGGGCCAGCGCTTCGTCGAGCGGAATCAGGCCGGGTTCGTCGATGTCGTGGCAAGTCGGTTGGGTCGTGATCATTTGCGTGTGCTGGGCCCTGTGATCGGGATGCCGTTGCTCAGGTAGCTTAAAAAATATTCGAGATTGCGGAGGACTTCGCTGTCTGCGGGCGGCGCTTCGGCCTTGATTTGGGCCAGGCATTCGCGAAAACGCCGGTGCAGCGTGCCCATCTCGCCCCATTTGAGCCGATAAGTCGGCCAGTTAGTGGTGTGGCCGAGCGAGGCGCTGAGGATTTCCGAACGGATGCGTTTGCCGGCATTCTGCACATGACAGGTCGCGCAGGCGAAATTCAGCTGGCCGCGCCGTGTGTAATAAAAATCCTTGCCTTGCCGATAGGCGGCCAGGGCGCGCGGGTCGTCTTCGGGGATGACGGTGGCCATCGTGTTGCCGCGCGAGGTGTAGGCCATGTAGGCTAAGAGTTGGGTGATCTCGCCTTTTTCGGCGTCCAGCGCCGGTTCACCGTTGCTTGCGCGGCAATCGTTCAAAGCCGTGGCGAGGATGACGACTTCGCCTTTGGACTTATCCCAGGCGGGATAGCGATGCGCGATGCCGATGCCTTTGTCCGGAAAACAGTCGGCATAATGGCGGCCGGTTTGCGGAAACGGCGTGTTGAACAACTTTTCGCCTTGTTCTATCGCCGCTTCATAAGGCGGAAATTCTTCGATCGCGCGCCAGGACTCGCGTGCGACCGGGTCGATCGCATAGGCGCCGTTCGCGTAGTCGCTCAATTGCAGCTGCGGGAAGAGTTGGCGGTAATGGTCCCTGAATTGTTGTTGGTCCTGCTGCGGGTTTGCCTGCACGGGGTGGGCAATGAACAACAAAGGTGCAAGATGCCAGACGCAAACTTTAATTGAGGACATGCTCTTCGCTGTCCCGGTTGCCGAGATTGTCGACCCATTCGATTTTGATCCGATCGCCCGGTTCGCCGCCTTTCAACATGAACGCAAAATAAGGGTCTTTCGAAATGCTGGCGCCCATCTGGCAATTCACGATCACTTTTCCGTTACGGCTCATTGTCAGTTCCTGGATGTGATGCGCCGGAATCAACTGATTCGTCTTCGGGTCCTTGTTGCGGCCGGTTTCCATCGGATGGCTGATCAAGGTTCTGATCTGGGTCTTGCCGTTTTCGCGCTTGCTGCGGATCTTGATGCTCGACATCTTAGCCTCCGCAGCCGCCGATCGTGACTTTGACCAGTTGCCTGGCGCTGTACAAACCGCTGCCGGTTTCCGCGACCACGATCACGTCGGAGGTTTCGGCCATTTTGATGCGCGCCGAAACGAAAGCATCGAGTTCGGGCGAAAGCTCGAAACGCGCGGCCAGCGGCACCGGATTTTTCGCGACGAAGATCGAGATCGCGCGGACATCGCCGAGCCGGCTGCTGACCGTCAGCGGCACGACCGCGCCGTTTTCGGCGATCGTCGGTATCTTCAGCTCGATGTCTTTGCTGTCGGCGATTTTTTGCCCCTTGTACAAACGTGTTATCGAGTCATCCAGTTTGCCCGGCGTGAAGTTTTCGGCCTGCCATTGGGCCATCGCCTTCAGCGGCATTAGCCAGCCCAGGGTTGAAGCAATTGAATAGGCGCTGACACTCAGCGTTTTCTTGATGAAGGCTCGGCGGGTTTCGGTCATGGCAGACTCCATAAATAGTCGACAACCTGGTCGATTTCGTCAGGGCTCAGGATGTTGTTCTTGCCGAACGGCGGCATGCTGGTTTCGGGATTGAAGCGGGTTGCATCGAAGATCTGCTCGCGAAGTTGTGGCTTGTCCTTGAAGCGGGTCTTGAGTGCGGCCAAAGGCGGGCCGATATTGCCGGGCGATTCGCCGTCGTCGATCGCATGGCAGGCCAGGCAGTTGCCTTTGTTGCGGTCGAAAGCCAGTTTTTTGCCGGCGTTGATGCGTGCTTCGGAGATTTCCGTAGCCGCGGCGCAGGCGGCCAGTAATCCAAGCAAAACCGGCAAAAAAAGCTTCATCGGCGGTCGAACAGGCGTTGATAGGCCCGGGCCGAGGCTTCCGGTTCGCGGTCGAAAATACCGCCGATCACGGCCAGTAAATCAGCCCCGGCGGCGAGCAATTCGGCGCCGTTTTCCGGCAATATGCCGCCAATCGCGACGATCGGAATCGAAAGCGTCTGTTTGGCCTGCCGAAGCGTCTCGAGTTGGGCGGGGGCGGCCAAGGGTTTCGAGTTCGATGGGAAAAAACGCCCGAAGGCCGCATAGGTCGCGCCGTGCGCCTGAGCTTCTTGGGCCCGTTCGAGCGAGTTGTAGCAGGAGATGCCGATGATCGCGGCCGCGCCGAGCTTCTCTCTGGCCTCGCGGATATGGCCGTCGTCCTTGCCGAGATGCACGCCGTCGGCGCCGGCCTCTATGGACAGGTCGAGATCGTCATTGACCAGCAGCGGGACTCGATGGCGGTGGCAGACCTTGACCAGTTCGCGGGCCAGAGCCAGCGCATCGGCGGGATTTTTGTCGCGGTATTGCACGACCGCGGCACCGCCCCGGATCGCGGCTTCGACTTCCGCGATCACCGTATCCGGCGCTTTATGATCGGTTTGGGTGATCGCGTACAGTCCGCGTGTTGGGAATTTCATACGCCGGCCTCCATCCAGAACAGGCGGTCCGGATTGTGCTGGCCCTTGCCGGCCAGATAGCCATTATGCAGCGCGTTCCAGGTATATTCCTGCGCTTCGGCAACCGCCTGCACCGGCGTCAGGCCCTGCGCCAGAAGGCCTGCGATGCTGGCCGCCAGCGTGCAGCCGGAGCCGTGGTAGCTTGCGGGCAGACGGTCCCAGTGGTAGGTTTCCAGACAGCGCCGGTCATGATAGAGCCGGTTACTGACCGTCGGCGTGGTTTCGTGCGCGCCGGTGATCAGCACATAGCGGCAGCCCTTGTCGAGCAGGGCCAGGCCGCACCGGTCCAGATCGTCGAGCCCGGCCAGCTTGCGGGCTTCCTGGCTGTTCGGCGTCAAGACGGTCGTGCGGGGCAGCAAGAGATCGACGATCGTAGCGAGCAATTGCCTGTCCGACATCGCCGCGCCGCCGCCGGCCGCGAGCACCGGATCGAGCACGACCGGAATCTGCGGGTGCTCCAGCAGTATCGCATGAATCGCCGCGGCGGTTTCATGATGGCCGATCAGGCCGATCTTGAAGGCCTTGACGTCCAGGTCCGCCAGCACCGTGTTCGCCTGGCTGATGATGTCTTCGGGACGCTGCGGCAGCAGTTTTTTGACATTGCGGGTGTCCTGCTCGGTCAGCGCGGTGATCACGCTGGCGGCATGGCAGCGGTGGCTGACCAGGGTTTCGATATCGGCCTGCACGCCGGCCCCGCCGCTCGGGTCATGGCCGGAAAAGCAGAGGACGACGGGGCGGGTGATCGGCATGATGATGGATTGAAGGCTAAAACGGAATGGCCTATTTTAACCCGAAAAATCTTATCAAGTGAGGATTCGTGGTATTCCGTCGCCTCGATACCGTGGCGCGTAATAGCGGATTCGAAAGATTTGTTCCCTCGATTTCTTACTGAACTTACCGACTCCGTCTTCTTTTTTGATCGATAACGCGTCAAGTCCCGTAAGGTAGGTAGAGCGCAGAGAAACCCATCATACCCCAGTATGATGGGTTTCGGCGTCCATGCCTCTACCCATCCTACGGCCCTTCGTCTGGAATAGAACGGCGACATCGCCAGGATTGCCTTGAATTGAGATGGTTTCTCCCGTTTTTGGGTTCGTGGTTTCTACGCCACCATCAGCAAGCTTGACGCCATCTTGCTTTCTGACTACCTCGAACCACTCATCAAGGGTTATGCCCTGTGGGTTTCGTTCAATGTGAAGTGTGTATGCCATGGAGCTTTTTAGCGTTATTAATAAGGTGTTTATTGCGGCTTGCCGCAAGACGTCCCCTTGACGGAGGGGTTAGCGGTCGCCGGCCGGAGCAGCACTCGAGGAGAAGTTGCTAGGAGAGGCGCGTTAGCCAACACGGCGACTACTCCTTGAACCTGTTAACAAGACTGGCGCATGCGGCAGGCGCAAACTGGCTTGCCCAGGCCTGCGTTCGCTCGAATTCTGGCGCTAGCCGCTCCAACGCCTCCGTTTGCCATAGCGCGAACTGCGCTTTGAGTGGCAAGTGATCAGTTTCAGATTCGATCGCGATAAAGATGTCAAAGTCTTCGTCGCGCTCCGCGACACCCCCAATATGGTGGCGCAGCTTGGTGACTTGATAGGCGCCTTCGTTGAACGGAAGCGTTCCATCAAGCATTGCCATGGCCGCGGCAACAAGCGCTTGGCGAGCTGCGGACTCTGCGGGACTTTGTGCGGAACGGTCTTGCATGACGGCTAACGTTTGACATGAGAGGCGGCACCCGGCTTGCCGGGTGACGTCCTCTCGATGGAAGGGTTGGACGAAGCCGCTAACGCGGAGAAAGCGGGCTTAGTCGAAGCCAAAGTAGCCATAATTATGATTGTAACAGCATAAACGAATTGACTCGATTCAAGCATTAATTTGCATCTTGTTTAAACCAGGGCTTCGAGGTACACTTCATTACATGGAAATCACACACAAATGCCAAATATACAACACGTTGATTTTCTTACAAACTCATCTCAAAAAAGATATTTTCTTATTATCTTAAATACCATAGGCTGTCAAGCCTTACTTTTAGGTCATACATTCCAGTTTTTTTACCACCGCTTAGTAGGGCCGGGCTTGTCCAACAAACGGTTCAGATTGTGGTTCGCTTCGCTCTCACAATCTAACCTTATTCGTTAGCACTTAGAGCGGTCATGCCGGTGCGCCCCCCCGAAGGATCTCGAGTCGATTGGCTGGCGCGTCGGGGGAAAGGAAGTCGGGAATTGTAGATGGCGAACGACGAGGCCGGCTTAGAAATACCGGTGGCCATTCCGCGACGCGCCGTGCCCGAACATGTGTGTAGCGCCCCGGCTCGGGTTCATCAATATATTCTTCTTGAAGTATCAACGCGAGAGGTTCAGCGGCTCCAACCATTTCTTTTGCAAATTCCTCGGCTTCCTCGAAGGTTGCAAAAGCATAGTAGTAATCGTCGCCCTCACACTCGTCAGGAGCGCCTAGTTCCGGGTGGCACCAAACACGATATTCAAGGACAGCATCCCAAACATAGCCACCACCTGCCTTGGCGAGTGCCGGGTAGGTTCCGACGAGTTCCGGATCTATTGCCTTTGGAAACTGCGACGTGCGTGCCATTGAGTGCTAACGTTATGGTAAGGGGCGTGCCGCTCACTGAGCTTAAGCGAAGCCACCGACCCTTGAAAAAAATAAAACTCCAAAACCGCCAATGGGCGGCGCGTCCCTTTGACCGCCGGGTTAGACCGATTGTAAAACAGAGCCTGGGCGAAGCCAAGGAAAAAAACGAGGGCCTACGCGGGCAGAAAGTCCTTGCCGCCCGGAAGGACTCCCCGGCTTGCGTCGCGCCGCGTTAAAGCCAAGGCCCTAAAAGCCTTTGGGGCGTCTCGGACACCGCCAAAGCCTTGCCGGGCGAGCGTGACGCAAACGGATCAGGCCGAACGGATAAGCCCCGCCGTGGAAAACGGGACGGCCTTTCCGTGCCAGGAAGGAGCGCCCCAAGCCTTTTGATTTTGCCGCAGTCTAACGCAGAGCTAAGGGGCGGGCGCGATAGCGACCGTCCCTCTTGAGCGCCGGGTTGGACGAAGCCGCTACGCGGAGAAACAGCCCCATCGCCCGATTGTTTATAAAATGTAGCCTCAAGCCCTCACTGCGAGGGAGCATTCCACTACGAATCATGAGGTTACGCGACAATGACATCATCATCTAAATCCACTTTCAAGCAAAATTATCAAACCCATCTTAAACACCTTAAACTCAAAGGGCTCCAGCCCAAGACGATAGAGGCTTACGCCCGTGCCATTCGCCGCGTTGGCGCGTATTTCGACGAACGCATCGAGGACCTGTCCGAAGCGCAGTTGACCGATTATTTCACTGATTTGCTGGCGTCTCACTCCTGGAGTTCAGTCAAACTCGATCTGTACGGCCTCAAGTTCTATTATACCCATGTGTTGCGCAAACCCTGGGTGGCGCCCCATCTGATCAAGCCGCCCAAGGCGCAACGCTTGCCGGATATTGTCAGCGTGGATGAAGCCCAGCGTTTATTCCTGGCAACCCACACCCTCAGTTATCGGGTCTTCTTTTTCACCCTCTATAGTCTGGGTCTGCGTCTCGGTGAAGGCTTGCGATTGCAGGTGGGCGATATCGATGTCGAACGCCAGCGCGTGCATATTCGCGATGCGAAAGGCAACAAGGATCGCCTGGTGCCCCTGCCGGCGGCAACATTGGCCTTGCTGCGTCGCTTCTGGCAGGTTCACCGCAATCCGGTACTGCTGTTTCCCAATCGTCACGGTGGCTTAAAAGGAGCGCAGCATGCGACTACGCCGCTGGATCGCGGCGGCGTACAAACGACTCTGCGCCAGGTGGCCCAAGACTGCGGCCTAAAAAAAAGATTTCCCCACACAGTCTGCGGCATAGCTACGCCACCCATCTGATCGAAGCCGGTGTCGATCTGCTGGAAGTGCAGAAAATCCTCGGCCACCACAGTATCCTCACCACCGCCCGCTATACCCATCTGACTGACGGCACGAATCAGAATGCCAACCAGGTGATCAATGCCTTGATGAATGGCTTTGCCCTGGACTGGGGGAAGGTCAAATGATCCTGCTCTCCGCTATCATTCAAACCTTCGAAACCGAATTTCTGGCGGCGTATCAGAGCCGGCTTCTGCCCAGCCAGCGCCAAGCGCTGGCCGCCATGAAGCACTGCCGCACTTCGCAAAGTCCTGTGATGCTGGCGCAATGCGCTGACTGCGATAGCCAAAGTTTCGTGCCGCATTCCTGCGGCCATCGCAACTGTCCCCACTGCCAACAACACGAAAGTCAGCAATGGCTGGAGCGGCAACTGCAAAGGCAGGTGCCCGCCGCGTATTTTCTGTTGACCTTCACGCTGCCTAAAGAGCTCAGAGCGCTGGCCTGGCAGCAGCAACGCACGCTGTATGACCTGATGATTCGTTGTAGCTGGGAGACGGTCAAAACCTTTGCGCAAAACGACCGACAACTTCAGGGAAAAGCCGGCGCCATCACGGTGCTGCACACCCATTCCCGCCGCCTCGATTATCACCCGCATGTGCATCTGGTGATGCCGGCGGCGGCCATCGATGCGGACAAACGCCTGTGGCGCACCAAGCGCGGCAGCAAGAACCCAACCGGCTACCTGTTCAATCACAAGGCGCTCGCCAAAGTCTTTCGCGCCAAACTGCTCGAGGCGATGACACAAGAAGAACTGGCACTTCCGGGCCGTTACCCCGAAAAATGGGTCGTCGACGTCAAGTCGGTCGGCCGCGGCGACAAGGCGCTGGTTTATCTTGGGCGTTATCTTTATAAAGGCGTCATCCAGGAAAAGGACATTGTCGCCTGCCGGGACGGTCAGGTGACTTTTCGTTATCAGGACAGCAAAACCCGACAGATGCGCACCCGAACGCTGCCCGGCGCCCAATTCCTATGGCTGATCCTCCGTCATGTCTTGCCCAAGGGCTTCCGGCGCGCGCGCAATTTCGGCTTTTTGCACCCCAACAGCAAACGGCTGATTCAACTGCTGCAAGTCCTGCTCGGCGTGAATCCGAACCGGGCGCTGGCCTGGCTGAGAAAACGGCCACCTCTCAAGTGCCGGTGCTGCGGCGGTGACATGCGCATTATCAAAACACAAATGCCGCCGTCCTCCCTAAGGCTGGCAGTGCCAACAACAGGATAACGCAACCGGAAAGGAACAGATTATGTAAACCCATCAGTCATTCCGGCCCAGCCTGAATCGGCACTTTTGCGCCGAGGGTTATGCTCGGTCCAAATCCGGAGCATAATGCGTCGAAAATTGCCCATTTCCGGATTGTGGTGCCGTCCTGCCGATCCGTCCGGCTTGTTTTTGAACCTTACGCGTCAGACAAGCCATCGCCTCCCACAAACGCCAAAAAGATATTTTCTTATATTAAAGTCAGATCCGTGATTACCGGGCTTGTCCAACAACCGGTTCAGATTGTGGTTCGCTTCGCTCACACAATCTAACCTTATCCGTTAGGTGTGCCGTGCATATACGCTAGCCCGTTGTTCTGCCTCGCCCGTTACACCAACCACATTGCAAAGCGCAGGCTGACCGATCTTATAGATGATGTAGCCAACATGCTGTAATTGGCTGCGCTTGACACAGGTAAGTTCAACCCGATGCGAAGATAACCATTCGCTGGTAGCACCAGCAGTACCAACCGCCAAGAGAAAGTTTGCCCAGCGATCCTTAGTAAGGTGCGGGTGGAACTCTAAGATGAACGAGGATGGTTCCATAAATGCCTAACGCTTCAGGTAACAGGCGCGAGCGCGTTAGCGCGAAGCGTCCTTGTTGACCTGATCGTTAGCAATTTGATTGTGGTTGTGTCTCAGAGTATTCCTCGATAATTTGTAATCTGCCAATCTCATTAGGTGCCACAACCATATAATACCCTGTGTCTGTGTAACACTTACGATTGGAATATCGGTTCGCTTTGATTTTATAGCCATTTCCGTAATTTGAAATAGTTACATCAGAGAAAACACTTTTGTCATTCTGCGCTTTTGCTAAAGGCATGGCCTGGATGAGTAATTGTTTCCACTGCACTCCACTAAGCTCCATAGCCCGTTCAAGGCCGTGTGGATACTTTCTGTATGTATGGACTTTTGCATTATCAGCATATAGGGCAGCCACCGACAATTCAAAACTGTCGCTAAGTTGGACGTATTTGTCGAAGAACTCTTTCACCGATTCATCGGCTTGAGCGATTTGAGACAATAGTATTGTGAAAATCGCAATAGCTGTTATTACGTATTTCATGTGTTCTTCCAGTAATTGCTAACGCCCAGGTTAAGCCGCGGACCCGCCGAAGGCGGGGCCGTCGGCTTGAACCGATTGTTGGGCGGCATCGTTCAAGATGGCCTCGAACGCCACTCTAGCGCTTACTAACAAGCTTGGATCGAAACTGAAAGTGAACTCGCCGACCTGCTTTCGATGCGAGAGGCGTCCCTTGAGAGCCATGTGCCCTAAACCATCTGTGGCCCAGATACGCAACTCAAACTCTCTTGGCGTCATCGACTCCATGGCCGCCTCCCCTTTGCGTGACACTTCGAGTGCGCGCAACTGCTTTACGAACGACTGAAGTGTTAGTAAGTCTACCCAGGTGGGACCAGAACCAGAAAACCCCTCCACTCTAAACTCAATTGCGAATGAGGCATCTCCCTGCGTAGGTAGGTTTGCGGGCACCCGCTCTATGACCTCAATGCTAAGAAAGTTGTCTGCCTCACGAATCTGCATGTAAGCCCCTTTGTGACGCCCAACGTTTGACATGAGGGGCGGCCGCAAGTGGGCGAAGCCCGCTTGTGGACGTCCCCTCGATGGAAGGGTTAGGCGGCTCCTGGAACTGCGCGGCGATCCTGTAGCCACCAAATGGCGATGGCGAAGATAGCGTATGCGATGAGCGCCGTCGATGCCGCGGCGCGGTCGGATGCCGGCGGTGGACCGAAGAAGAAATAGCCTTGTATTGCGAGCATTAGGACTCCAAACGCGAGTGTCCCGAGAGAACGAGCCAGACGCCCTTGCAGGCAGAGCCAGATGCCTCCGAAGAGCAAGGCGGCCTCCAAGCCAAACGCGAGCGCAGGAGCGTTCCAAAGTCCCAAGCCGACCTTAGCGGAATTGTCGTACATGGGGAGGTCGGGCCGATGGACCACGAAGTCCAGAATCCAGTGGGAGAACACAGCGAACCCGACCACGGCGCTCGCCTGTTGGCGTGCGGGACGCGCAAGGAACTGATAGGTGAAACCACCCACACAGGACCAAACGAGCGCGGCCACCAGACTATGCGTGTAAGGCATGTAGTACAGATCGAGCGGGTTGGACGCCGTGATACCTGGCACGATACGGACCTTCTCGATTCCCAAAAGTACGCACGGCGCCCAGAGAATATCCAGAAGCTGGACAGCGAGAAAGAGCACCCACAGCGGGACGGTAGGAGCAACCCTCTTGGTAGCGAAACTCACGCCATAGTGGCCGACAAACATGAGGGCAATCCTCTCGTGGTGCGGGTCTCAAGACGCCTAACTACAATTAGACATCCTAAATGACGCAAAATATTGCGTCATAAGGTTGCCTAAATATTTGTAAAGTCATAAATCTTATTTATATTCATTGAAGTGTGTGAAATTATCACATCCTAAATAAAATGCAATCCACGTCAGCAAATTTTTCTGGTAAGCCGCCCAAGTTGCTCGATCAAGTCCGGGACAAAACTCGCCTGAAGCAACAGCATCCGCACCGAGCAAGCTGATACGGACCGGATCATGCGCTTCATTCTGAATTTCGGCAAGAAACATCCGAGCGCCGTATTGCGCCGCTGTGGGCTTTGACCATTCGGCGCATTACGCTGACGTTAATGCGCCCGATGACGATGTCAGGAGCGCTTAACGCCGGTCAGCTCTTCCGGACTGAAATCGTCGACCGTGATCGCCGCGAGTCTGGCCTGATTGGCTTTGTCGAGCAAATCGGCTTCCTGCTGCGTGATCACGCCTTTGGTTAAGGCTTCGGTGACCGCATTCGACGGATCGCCTTTGGCGAGCCGTTTTTGTTTTTGCGCCTTCTTGATTTTCGCTTCGACCGGCGCTGCGGCGAGCACCGCTTTGAAGGCGACTTCGATCCGTCCGGTCGCATCGTCCGGTTTATCGTTGATATAGATACCGTACGTCAGGCGGTCGCGAACCGGGCTATCGGTCAGCAGCAGCGAGGCGCATTGGTGAATCAGATCGTCGTCGGGGGGATTGCAGGGCTTGCCGAGCGGGAAGGCGATCGCACTCAAAAACGCCGCCAAAGGTCGCATGGGTCGTCTCGAGAAGAGCGCGCGCAAAATCAAAATGCCTTGCGGCATCGGTAGTTTTCTGAGGATAGCCAGTAAGGATTGCTGTGACTGGAACAGGGTCTGCTGGCAGGCCCAGTGTAACAAAGGCAGATCTTCTGCGCGGCTGCCCTGATCTTGATAGTGTTTCAGCACGCACGAACACAGATACAGATTGCTCAGGGCATCGGCGAAATGTCCGGAGATCCTTTCCTTGCGCTTCAGCGCGCCACCCAATGTCAGCAATGCAACATCGGCAAGCACGGCAAAGCTGGCGCTGAGCCGCGCAATCTGACGAAAATAGGGGCGGGTATAATCGTCTCCGGGCACTTTAATGAAGCGTGCATTGGTCAGTCGCATCCAATAACTGGAGGCATAGTTGCGCATGAAAAAGCCGATGTGTTCGAAGAAAACCTGGTCGAATTGCCTCAGCGCCAGTCCGGCATCGCCCTGGCTCAACGCGGCCATTTCCTTCTGGATATAGGGGTGGCAACGGATCGCGCCCTGGCCGAAGATCATCATTGTGCGGGTCAGGATGTTCGCGCCCTCGACCGTAATGCTGACCGGTATCACCTGGTACAGGCGCCCGAGATAGTTTCGGGGACCCATGCAGATGCCGGAGCCGCCCTGAATGTCCATGCCGTCGTTGATCACCTTGCGCATCCTTTCGGTCAGTTCGTATTTCAGGATCGCCGAGATCACCGAGGGTTTTTCGCCCTGATCCAGCGCGGCGCAGGTGACCTTGCGCGCGGCGTCGAGGATATAAGTCTGGCCGGCCATGTGCGCGAGCGGTTCCTCGATGCCTTCGAATTCGCCGATCGGCACGTTGAACTGCTTGCGGATACGCGCATAGGCGCCGGTATTGCGGCTGGTGAATTTGGCGCCGCCGACGCTGAGCGCGGGTAGCGAAATCGCGCGGCCGGTCGCGAGGCATTGCACCAGCATCTTCCAGCCGTTGCCGACCTGATCGACGCCGCCGATGATCCAGTCCATCGGGATGAACACATCCTTGCCCCAGTTCGGGCCGTTCTGGAACGCCGAATCCAGCGGAAAATGGCGCCGGCCGATCGAGACGCCGGGGGTGTCGGTCGGAATCAGCGCGACCGTGATGCCGATAGCTTCCTTATCGCCGAGCAGGTGATCGGGATCGTAAAGCTTGAAGGCGAGGCCGAGCACGGTCGCGACAGGACCGAGCGTGATATAGCGCTTTTCCCAGTTCAGGCGCATGCCGAGCGTCTTTTTGCCTTCGAAATCGCCGTAGCAGACCACGCCGGTATCGGGCATCGCGCCCGCATCGCTGCCCGCGTGCGGGCCTGTCAATGCGAAAGCCGGGATTTCCTCACCCTTGGCCAGACGCGGCAGATAATGATTTTTTTGCGCCTCGGTGCCGTAGGCGAGCAGCAGCTTGGCAGGTCCCAGCGAGTTCGGCACCATCACGGTCACCGCGGCGGTCGAACTGCGGCTCGATAGCTTCATCACGATTTCCGAGTGCGCCATTTCGGAAAATTCGAGGCCGCCGTATTGCTTCGGGATGATGATGCCGCAAAATTTTTGCTGTTTGATATAGTCCCAGACTTCCTTCGGCAAATCCATCCGGTTGCGGGTGATGTCCCAGTCGTTCAGCATCGCGCAGAGCGTTTCGACCGGGCCGTCGATGAAGGCCTGTTCCTCGGCGGAGAGCTTCGCGGGGGGCAGATCCAGCAGCACCTTCCAGTTAGGTTTACCGGAGAACAGCTCCGCATCCCACCAGACCGTGCCGGCTTCGAGCGCTTCCCTTTCGGTCTGCGACATCGGCGGCAGCGCGCTCTTCATCAGCTTGAACATCGGCCGGCTGATCAGCTTCAGGCGGAGGCCTTCGATGTTCAACGGCATGAAGATGAGCAGGAATGCGGCCCAGAGGCCCTGACTGAAAGGCGTCAGACCGTGGGTCAAGATATAAGCGGCGAGCCAGAGGCCGATCAAAAAAGTCGTGAGCCGCAGCGAAGCTCTGCGGTAGCTGGCCGCCAAAACGATCACGATGAATGCGATAAACCAGAGCATGATGATTTTCCTAACAGTTGAATGGAGCGCCCATGCCTCATTTTCATGATTATTGCCATGCGAGTCAAAGAGCCGGCTGTGGGAGCGACGCCCACGTCGCGAATCGAGGCTTTTTAATCGCGACGTAGGCGTCGCTCCCACGAGGGGCCTACATTACGCGAAATCGGCTAATTCCTCAGCGGTTTGCCTGTTTTCAGCATGTGGTCTAGCCTTGCCAGCGTGCCCGGCTGTTTGACCAGTTCGACGAAGGCTTCGCATTCGAGCGCGAGGACGGCCTCTTCGGTCAGAGGCTGGGTGATGTCCGTATCGCCGCCGCTCAGCACCCTAGCCAATTGGCCGAGCACCACGAGATCGTAGTCGGTGGCTTTGCCGAGCACATGGTAGGCTTTCACGCCCATGTTCAGCATCACCCGGGCGGTTTTGCCGGGCAACGGATACACGGCCGGCTGCGGCGCGGCATAGTTCTCGGCCAGCGCCAATGCCTTCGCTTTCGCATCGGAGAGCAGGCGCAGTTTGTTCATCGTGATGCCGTCGTTCCTGCCCAAGTAGAGCAATTCCTTCGCCTCGACCGCTGATTTCGACACGGTCGCGAGGCTGATCGTCTGGAACGCCTTCACGACCGGAGGAATCGGGCCGCCCGGCCTTTTCGGCAAGGTCAGCCAGCGGCGGAGATATTCCTTGCAGCCGCCCCAGCCCGGAATCAGGCCGACGCCGACTTCGACCAGACCCATGTAAAGCTCGGCATGGGCCTGGATCGCATCGCAGTGCAGCAGGATTTCGCAGCCGCCGCCGAGCGCGAGGCCGCTAGGCGCTGCAACGACCGGAAACGGCGCATATTTCAAGGCCTGATAAGTCTGCTGGCCGGTGGTGATCAACTGGGCGACGCCGGCCCAGTCTTGGTGAGCGATCGCGTGCATCAACAGACCGAGATTCGCGCCGGCCGAGAAATTTTCGCCTTCGTTGTGGATTACCAGCGCCTTGAACCCGCCTTGCACCTTGTCGATGCTCTGCCGGATCAGTTCCATGATCTCCATGTCGAGCGTATTCATCTTGCTGTGGAATTCGAGGCAGGCGACGCCGTTGCCCGCATCCCAGAGGCTGGCCGAACGGTTCTGCAGCACCGGCGCGCCGCGCAGTTTGACGTCGGAAAGCAATTCGACGCCGGCGGCTCGGGTAATCGGACGATAGGTTCCGTCAAAACCGCTGCAATGCAGTTTGCCGGCCTCGGCTTTGTAGAGCGGCTGTTTACTTGCCAAAAGCGCCGGCACCGGTAGGCTTTCGGCTTGTAGCTTGTCGACGAACCAGCCGGCGCCGATCTGATCGAGCAATTCGAACGGGCCGAATTTCCAGTTATAGCCGTCGCGCATCGCCGCATCGATCGCGGTGATGTCGTCGCTGATTTCGGGCGCGAGGCTCGCCGCATAACTGAGCGTTTTCGACATGACCCGCCAGGCAAAGACCGCGGCCGGGTCGGCATGAGATAAGAGCGTCTGGAAGCCTTGTTTTTGCGCTTCGACCAGCGCACTCAAGTCAGGCCTTACGGAAGGTGCATACTCTCCGGTGCGAAGATCGATCGATTCCTTGACCTTGCCTCCGTGCTGTTTGTTCAGCCGGTAGAAGCCGCCTTTGCCCTTGCGGCCGGTATAACCGTCCGCGATCATTTTTTGCACGAGCGGCGGCAGCGAACCGAGTTGATGAAAGGCATCGCTCTGCGGCAGGGCCTGGGTCATGCTGGTCAGGATGTGCGGAATCAGGTCGAGTCCGACCAGATCGAGCAGGCCGAAGATGCCGGTTTTCGGAATGCCGAAAGGCAGCGAGATCGCCGCATCGGCCTGCTCGACGGTCAAACCGAGTGCAATCGCTTCATGCAGGCCGCAAAGCGTCCAGTAGATGCCGATCCGGTTGCCGATGAAGCCGGGAGTGTCGTGGCAGGTTACGCAGTTTTTGCCGAGGCTCTGATCGGCGAAGCGGCTGACGGCTGTGAGCAGATCCGGCCGGGTATCCTTGCTTGAAACCAGTTCCAAAAGGCGCATGTAACGCGGCGGATTGAAAAAATGGCTGATCAGAAAACGCTGGCGGAAGCTTTCGGGCAGGTCCTTCACCAACAGCCGCAAGGGCAGTGTGGAGGTGTTCGAGGAGATGATGCAGTCGGGCCGACAAATCGAATCGAGTTTTTGGTACAGCGATTTTTTGATGCCAGGGTGTTCGATTACGGCCTCGATCACCCAGTCGACATCGCTCAGTTTCGCCAGATCGTCCTCGATATTGCCCGGCGTAATCAGGCGCGCATTGTCCTTGTGCATGAACGGCGCGGGGTCCGCCTTCAGCAGTTTTTCGATCGCGGTTTTCGCGATCACCGAGCGGTCTCCGGCATTTTCCGGCACGATGTCGAGCAGCATCACCTTGCAGCCGGCATTCGCGATATGGGCGGCGATGCTGGCGCCCATCACGCCAGCGCCGATCACGGCAACCTGTTGAATGTTCATTTGATCGCCTCCAGTATCGTCGCGATGCCCTGGCCGCCGCCGATGCATTGGGTCGCGAGCGCATAGCGCTTGCCTTCGCGAGACAAAAGGCTGGCCGCCTTGCCGGTAATGCGGGCGCCGGTCGCGCCGAGCGGATGGCCTAAGGCGAGCGCGCCGCCGTCAATGTTGAGCTTGTGCATCGGTATCGGCATCGCTTTCAGGACTGCCAGCGTTTGCGCGGCAAAAGCCTCGTTCAGTTCGACGATATCGATGTCGTCAAGATCGAGCCGCGCGCGTTGCAGGGCTTTGCGAGTGGCGGCAACCGGACCGATGCCCATGATTTCGGGCGCACAGCCCGACACCGCGATTGCTTTGATGCGCGCGAGTTTCGGCAGATCGTGCGCGTCGGCATACTCCTCGCTGCAAACCAGCACAGCCGCCGCGCCGTCGGTCAACGGCGATGAGGTGCCGGCGGTGACGGTGCCGGCGGCCTGAAATGCCGGCGCCAATTGCGCCAGCGATGCCGCATTCGAATCGGGGCGCAGGCAGCCATCCTGGTCGACAGGGCCCTGCGGCGTCGTGATCGGGATGATTTCATCGGCAAAAAGATTTTGCAGTTGCGCGGTATAGGTTTTTTGTTGGCTCAACAGCGCGAAGGCTTCCTGTTCTTCGCGCGAAAGATGGTATTGATTGGCCAGATTCTCGGCGGTATCGCCCATACTGATATAAGCCTCCGGATAATTCTGGTACAAAACCGGATTCGGCATGTAGTTGAAACCGCCCATCGGTATTCGCGTCATCGATTCGACGCCCGCGCAGATGAAGGCTTCGCCGGCATCCAGTTGAATCGCGCCGGCGGCGATATGGATCGCCTGCATCGACGAGCCGCAGAAACGGTTGACCGTCGCGCCCGCCACGGTGACCGGCAGTTCGGCCAGCTGCCCGATCAGCCGGGCGACATTCATGCCTTGTTCGCCCTCGGGAAACGCACAGCCCAGAAGCAGATCTTCGATGTCGTGGGGATCGATGCCGGTTTTGGCGATCAATCCCTTAATCACCTGGGCGGCAATGTCGTCGGGCCTGACTCTCGCCAGCAAGCCCTTGTTTGCCGGGGTAAATGGCGACCGGCAATAGCCGGAGATAACCACGTTTTTCATAAACCTGACTCCTGTTACATTCATGAGGTTGCTTTGCGGCCGGGCGAAAACACGGCGGCAAAAAGGGTAGGGCACAGAATGGGTTGATAGGCGCTGCGATTTTCTTCTCGACTTCCTTATTCGGATTCCGCCATCGTGTTCATTTTGTCGTTCGCTAACTCCTGTTTTGTGCTGTTCGACTGATTGCGCGGGCGTTTGTTTCATTCACGCAATGGCGGATGAATTCATCGTTAAGATGCCAGGCGCCGTCGATGTTTTCCATGATCACGCCATGGCGGTCGGACTTCAATATCTTCAACTGTTTATCCGGAGTTTTCAGTTTATTCATCAATTCCGGCGCGCTTTTCACCGAAACGACCGGGTCGTGATCGCCCTGCATCAATAAGACTGGCAGTTTGATCTTGGGCAGGAACTCGTCCATCTGTTGGATCAACAGCCTGAGTTCGTATAGACCTCTGACCGGCACATGCCGGTAATTGACGCGCGGGTGCTCGGAGATATTTTCAAAAAACGGTTTGACGCCTTCATAAGAGGAAACCCAGTCCACGAATTTGTTCGTGCCGTGCAAGAGCGGCACCAGCATGAAGGACGAATTGATGAATTTCAGCGGCACCGCGGCGGCACTGACACCGAGGATTTCCGGATGATTTTCGGCGGCGAGTTTCAGCGCGAGCGCGCCGCCGGTCGAAAAGCCGGTCACCACGATTTGCCGGCAATGCGCCTTTAGAATCTCAAAGCCCTGCCTGACCGACACGTACCAGTCTTCCCGGCTTTGATCGCGCAATGCATAAGGCGACGAGCCGTGGCCTTTCAGCCTGACGCCCATGACCGTATAGCCCTGCTGCGCGAGGTGATCGCCATAGCCTTTCATTTCGGCCGGGCCGGCGAGCAGGCCATGAATCAGCAATACGCCGATGCCGTTGTCCTCGACCGGTTGCAGAAAAAACGGCGACGGGTCTTCGGAGGCGGTTTCGTGGTCGTTGATGTCATCGTAAATCGGCTTGGTGTAGTTGTGCAGTTCCCATTTCAGATCCATCAGTTCGTCTTCGAATTGCCAGGCGGCGATGGCTTCGGGAGCGATCGTATCGCACTCGTCCAGCGCCTTGATCATCGTCTTGCTGACCGCGGCGATCGGTTCGGCTTCGTTGTGGTAAACTGCGATCAGGTTTTCGAGCCGGATCAGATCGAAATCATGCTCCTCGAGCAGTTTCGGTAAAAAGCGGTAATAATCGCGGTCTTCCTCGATCAAATCGGTAGATTTGGCGATTTCGATGAAATGTTCGAAGCTTTTGTTGGTGCCGATTTGCAGATTACTGTAATAATTCGGATTCAAAAGGCTCCGGTGCAGATGAATCGACGTATTTTTCTGTAACGTTTTTACGCCGATATAGAGCGCGTTATAAAAAAACTGCCGCTCGAGCGACCGCATGCCGTTTTCGATGCAATGCATGATCAATGTCGAGGCCAGATGGCTCAGATTGATCGTGACGTTCTCGTAGATCTCCTCCATGTACTGATTGCGCGTTTCATTCGCGCTCTTTTTCAAATACGCCCCGAGCAATTGGTGTTTCCAGTTTTTCGGCCTGCTCGGCATCGCAAAAATATCGTCGAGCGAATCCAGTTCGGGCGCGACTTTTTTTTGCAACAAGCGGGTGCGCCAGTTCCAGGCATCCAGCGGATTGACCGATTCGCCCATCCGGATATCCATGTCGGTATTGCGGAAGATAATATTGCCTTCGACCAAAAGCTCTTCGGTCTGGCGCATCGACAGGCCGTTCGAAAATAATTCGACACTGGTCAGTAACAGGTTTTCGGAAGAGCGGATCGGGTAAAAAGTGATATTGGCAGGGACGATCAGCGTCGGCTTCAGCGCGGAGGTCAAAAGCTGATCGAGGCTGTCGAGTTTCAGTTCTTCCTTCCAGCGCAGCAGCTGCGCGTGATTCTTGTTTTGGTAGGCGGTGCGCACCATGTCCTTGAAAATCTCCACGCCCTGCGCCAATACCGCGGCGCCGGTGTGATGCTTGCGGCGTTCGCCGGTTATTCTGGAATACACGCTGTAATGGCCCTTCACGTCCATTACCCGGTGGTCCTTGACCATGCCGCCTTCCGGAAAGATGATCACCTTGCGCCCGCGCAGAATCTGTGCGGCCAGCAATTGAAACAGACGCGGGTGGTTATGAGGAAACACGCCGACATTGCCCAGATAGCGGGCCAATACATTGTCTTCCTTGAAAAATTCACCGGAGGCGATCGCGCAGCAATAAGCGCCGGACTGTTCGAAGATCAAAAATTGCGGGATGAAGGTTTCGAAACGCGAAAAATGATTGAACAGGAAGATGTCGCCCTTTTCGACCTGTTCATCCGCGTGCAGCTTCATTTTGACGCTGAGCAATTTACGTACTTGATTGAAAATCTTGACCGACCGGTAGTAAAGTCCGGTGTCGATGTCGTTCCAATTTTCGGGGTAGGACGGTTTGCTCATGGCTTTGCACCTTGTTATTCCGGCGGCGACAATTCCAGTAATCGCCGCGATTGGTTCACGACCGGCGCGGGGCCCGAATTATCGTTTTGGCGGCCCAAGTCGTTGCCGCCCTGCGTAACCGGCGGCAATCCTGTGTCAGTGCTGCTGGCGGGGATGGGGGATTGCGGGGCGCTGACCGGATTACCTGTACTTTCGGTATTGCCGGTGAGGAGTTCGTCTATATCGACCTCGTCGTCTTTCTGTTCCGGCGGGTTGCCGTCATAAACCAGATATTCGCGGTTTTGCTGGTAGGCATTTTTGATGAAATCGTAACGGTCGACCGAGGCTTCATCGACAATTTTTTCGGAAGTCAGCAAATCGGCGCGGGTATCGGTGACCTCAATCGCTTTCGCCCCGGTAATCGCCGCACCGACCGCTGCGCTGCTGCCGAACGAGATATAAGTCAGCGGATTCAGCAAGGCATCGCCGAGCAGGCCGAACGCATCGCGCGGCGAGCTCGGCCCCAACAGCGGCAATACCATATAATTGCCGGCAGGCACGCCCCAAAAACCCAGGGTCTGGCCAAAGTCTTCATTGTGTTTGGGCAGGTCAAGCCTGGATGCGACATCGAAAAAACCGCCGACGCCGGCGGTCGTATTGATCAGGAATCGGCTGAGGTCCATGCCGCTTTGCAGCATTTTGAGCTGAAACAAATCATTCAGCGTGACGCCGATATCGGTGATGTTGCCGAAAAAGTTGGTGATCCCTTGATCGACCGGTTCCGGCACATATTTTTGATAACCCTTCGCGACCGGTTTGATCACCGCTTTGTCCAGACCGTCGTTAAAGCCATGAACACTCCGGTTCCAGCCTTCCCACTCATCCTTGGGTTGGGTCGGTTCGGAGGCGCAGCCGCTCAGCAAGCCGCCAATGACTAGATTGCCGAGCAGCACGGAATTCAACATGAATTTGTTTTGAAACATAAATTCTCTATATTGTGCTTATTATTTTTGATGGGTGCATTTTAACTCAGTATAGCGCTTTAGCGGCAATCGAATACGCGTATTGGGCCATTTCAATGCTAAAATTTTTCCCCACACAGGGTTATTTACTGCCGGAGCATCATGGGTCCTCATTATCTCAGTCGTTTTTTCTCACCCCGATCGGTCGCGATTGTCGGCGCCTCGGAGCGCCCGGACAGTGTCGGACACCGGCTATTGCTGAACATGCAGGAGGCGGGGTTCAAAGGTAGCATTTTTCCGGTCAACCTGAAACACGAAACCTTGCTCGGCTACAAGGTTTACCGCGACATCAATTCGATTCCGGAAGATCTCGAACTGGCCGTGATCGCGGTCCCCGCGGCCGCCGTACCGGCCGTCATGCGGCAATGCGGAGACAAAGGCGTCAGTTGCGCGATCATCATCAGCGCCGGCTTTGGCGAACTGGGCGCGGAAGGCAAGCGCCTGCAGGATGAAATTCTGGACATTGCGCACCGCTACGGCATCCGGATAATCGGCCCGAATTGCCTCGGCGTGATACGCCCGAGCGGCCATATTAATGCGACCTTCGGCGAGGGCCCGGTCAAGGACGGCAATCTGGCGCTGTTGTCGCAATCGGGCGCGGTCTGCACCGCGATTCTGGATTGGGCGCAGGCGAACGACATCGGCTTTTCGACAGTCGTGTCGATGGGCGGCGCGGCCGACATCGATTTCGGCGAAGTGCTGGATTATCTGGCGCTGGACACGAAAACCACCGGCATCCTGATGTATGTCGAAGGCATCCGCGACGCGCGCCGCTTTTTAAGCGGCCTCCGAGTCGCGGCACGTCTGAAGCCGGTGATTCTGATCAAATCCGGCCGCCATGAAGCGGGCTGCAAGGCCGCGATGTCGCATACCGGCGCGATGGTCGGCGGCGACGATGTGTTCGATGCGGCGATCGAGCGGGCCGGCGTGGTCAGGGTTTACAGCATCGCGGAACTGTTCTCGGCCGCGCGCATCCTGGCCAATAATTATCTGGTCAAACAGGCGCGCCTGGCGATCATCACCAACGCCGGCGGACCCGGCGTGATGAGCACCGACCGGGCCGGCGATGTCGGCGTAATCATGGCCGAACTTAGCCCTGCGAGTCTCGACGCCTTGAATCAGGCGCTGCCGGCGCACTGGTCGCACGGCAATCCTATCGACATCCTCGGCGATGCGACCGCCGAGCGCTATCAGAAGGCGCTCGAAGTCTGTTTGCAGGATCCGAATGTGGACGGCGTGCTGGTGATTCTGACGCCGCAGGCGATGACGCATCCGACGCAAATCGCGCACTGCGTGATCGAGGCGGCCAAAACCTGCAGCAAGCCGGTGCTGGCTTCCTGGACCGGCGGCGCGAAGGTCAAGGAGGGCAGGGCGCTGTTTGAAAACAGCCGGGTCGCGCATTTTGACACGCCCGAAGTCGCGGTCGATGCGTTTTCGTTTCTCGCGAAATATCACAACAATCAGATCCTGCTCAAGCAGATTCCTTCAGTTTCCGAGGAACTGCGCGCGCCGGATGTGGAAGGCGCGCGCCTGATCATCGAGCGGGTCCTGTCCGAAGGGCGTCAGGTGCTGACCACTCAGGAATCGAAGGCGATTCTGGCCGCGTTCCATATTCCGGTTACCCAAACGATCAAGGTCTCCAACGCGAAGGACGCGATGATCGCGGCCGAGTCGATGGGCTTCCCGGTGGTATTGAAGGTGAACATGGCCGAGTTCAGCCATAAAACCGACATCGGCGGCGTCAGGCTGAACATCCGCAGTGTGCAGGAAGTGTCGCACCTTTATGCCGAAATGGAAGCGGCGATCCGCAAGAAGCATCCGGAAGTCAGCGACATCGTGATGACGGTCGAGCCGATGTACGGTTCGCGCAGCGGGCGCGAATTGATGCTCGGCGTGATTCGCGATCCGGTGTTTGGTCCGGCGATCAGTTTCGGACTGGGCGGCACCCTGGTTGAAATCTTACGCGACAAGGCGGTCGCGCTGCCGCCGTTGAATGCCTACATGGCCGAGCAAATCATTGCGAAAACGAAGGCCGCAAAATATCTGGGCGCATTCCGGCAATTGCCGCCGGCGCACAGCAAAGCCCTGGTCGAAGTCTTGTTGAATATTTCGGTGATGGTCAGCGAACTACCGGAAATCCTCGAACTCGACATCAATCCGTTGATCGCGGACGAAAACGGGGTGATGGCCGTCGATGCCCGAATCAAGGCGCAACTCTCGCACCAGCTGATGCCGTATGCGCACATGGCGATTCATCCTTATCCGCATGAATGGGTCGAGCATTACCAGCTGGCCAACGGCATGGGCATCACGATCCGGCCGATTCGTCCGGAAGATGGCGATCTGGAAAAAGATTTCGTGCACCGCCTGTCCGGACGCAGCAAATATTTCCGTTTCATGCAGGCGTTGCAGGAACTGACGCCGGAGATGATCGTGCGCTTCACGCAGATCGACTACGACAGAGAAATGGCGTTTATCGCGGTTTCCGCGCAAGACACCCCGTCGAAGGAATACGGCGTCGGCCGCTACATCGTAAATCCGGACGGCCAGTCGGTCGAGTTTGCCTTGGTCGTATCCGATGACTCCCAGTGCCTGGGCATCGGCACCCGCCTGATGAAAACCCTGATGCGCACCGCTAAATTCAAAGGCATTGCGTTTATCGAAGGCGAGGTTTTAACCGTGAACCAGCCGATGCTGTCGTTCGTCAGCAAACTCGGCTTCAGCATCGAAAAAATTCCCGGTGATAGCGAAGTCGTGCGCGTGATCAAGGACTTAAGGCAGTAGACGGATTGTAAGGTAGGAAGCTGCCGTCCTCCCTCTCCAAGCGAGGAGAGGGCCGGGGTGAGGTTGATAACAATCAGATTGCTTTGATGATGTGGAGGCCTTTGATGCCTCCACCCACTTTGCTTGTTGGGTTTTACTTCAAAACGACCGAATAGCCCTTGTCAAAAGTCGGAATATGCTGATCCAGCCAGCTTTTGACCATTTGGCCGACTTCTTCGGTGACTTCGGCTTGTCCCGCATGAAACTTTTTCTGTAAATCCGCGCAGATGTTGACCAGCGCATCATGCTCCGCCTTATGCGGGGCAAATCCCGCATAACCTGCCGCCGTCATTTCTTTTTCCTCATGCGCAAAATGATCGACCACATACGCGATCAAATCATCCAGCTGCGAACCCACTGCTGAACGCTCGGCGCCCCCCGTCGCCAGGTCGTACAGTTTGTTCAACTTGCCGAACAAAATTTGGTGTTCTTCGTCAGCAAAACCCACGTTGGTGCCAAATTGGGCAGCTGTCCAGGTAATTAAAGCCATGATACTTCTCCTCTGTTTTTGTTATTATTAACCGCACAAATATTATGGTTTTGTTGGAGGAGAAAAGCAACACATTTTTTATGGTTTTTATCCGAAGGAAGATTATCGCGTAAATTGGTCCGAGACGAATCCTGTTTATTTGCAGGGAGAGCTCGGCAGCGGTTAATTCAGCTTGTTTGTAAGTTTTGGCTCCAGCAGGTTGCATAACGTATGTAAATTCAATGGTTTGACCAGGTGATGATCGAAACCCGCCTCCTGCGAACGGGCTAAGTCCTCCGCCCTACCATAGCCGCTTAATGCTATCAGCAGCAGATCGCCCCCGTTGGGCAGGCGCCTGATGCATTGAGCCACTTGATAGCCATTCTCTCCGGGCATTCCGATGTCCAGCAGCACCACATCGGGATGGAATGCGTCGATCAGCGTGATGGCTTGCTCACCAGAATCAGCCATCTTGACCTCGTAGCCATTCAGCTCCAGAAGGAGGGCTGTACTCATCCTTACGTCGGAATCATCGTCCACCACCAGCACCCGCATGCCTGCGTTAGGCGATGGCGTTGGTGTCTCGGAGACAGGAACGGTAGTCGCTTTGACAATCGTCGGTAACCGGATGCTGAAAGTGGAGCCAAGTCCAGCGCCAGGGCTTGATGCCGTTACTTGTCCGCCGTGTAGCTCCACTAGTTGCTTGACCAGAGTAAGACCTATGCCTAGTCCACCCTGAGATCGATCCAGGGTACGCATACCCTGTTGGAACATGTCGAAAATAGTCGGCAATAGTTCCGGCGAGATGCCAGTGCCGTTGTCCCGCACCCGGATCTCAACTTCGGCCCCGAGCCGTTGGGCATTAACCTCGATTTGACCTTTTTCCAGAGAGTATTTGCTAGCATTGTCGAGGAGGTTAAGTAACACTTGAGATAGGCGTACGGAATCACCCTCCAACAGTATCGGTTGTTCAGGCAGGCAAACATCGAGATGTTGTTGTTTGGCCAAGATGAAGCCGCGTGCCGTCTCCAAGACGGCCTTAATCACTTCTACAAGGTCTATCCGTTCTTTCTTCAGTGAAATTTTGCCACGCGCGATACGGGAAACATCCAGTAGATCGTCCACCAGGTGCGTGAGGTGCTTCACTTGCCGCTTAATAATTTCGGTCGCCCAGCTGAGCTGCGGATCTTCCAGATTAAGCCTATCCAAGATATGGGCTGCATTGTTAATGGGGGTCAGCGGGTTTCTCAGTTCGTGAGCCAGCATGGCGAGGAATTCGTCCTTACGTTGGTTAGCCTCGCGCAGGGCGGCTTTGACCTGTTTGCTAGCGGAGATATCACGGCTTACGGTGGCGAAACCCACTGGCTCTCCGGTGCTGTCTTTAATAGTGAACACGTTGTAGAGCATCCAGATTCCGGCGCCGCTCTTGAAATGGCGGAACCTGATTTCCACATCGGCGTGACCCTCGCGTACAACGCGCGGGAAGAATTCACCAAGGATGAAGCGCTGATCTTCGGGGAAGAAAAATTCCTGGACCGGCGTTCGAACAGCCTGCTCCAGGCTGTCGAGGCCGACCAGGCGCATGCCGGCTTCGTTGATGTAGAATGGAATGAAATTCATGTCGGACATGCCGATGAACTCCATGCTGTTGTCGGCCAGCGAAACAAATTTTTGCCGTTCCAGCTCAATGTGCTTGCGTTCGGTAATGTCGCGCAGGGCGATGACGTAGCCGGGTTGGCCGTCCCATTCCAGCGGCGTGGAACGCATTTCTGCCCAGGCGAGTCCGTTGGGACGGATCAGATTAATGTCCTGATAGCTATTTTTATCAGGATTGACTGGAATCGCCAGCGATTGACCGACTATCGGGCTGCGTGCCAGCAGTTTTTCGGCAGCTTGGTTGGCATAGAGCACAACGCCCTGGCTATCTACCACCAAAACGCCGTCGGTGATAGTGCCGAGAATCAGGTCGAGCTTGGAACGATGAGTGGCCATAGTCGATAAGTTTGCTTAAACGATGATGGTTTGTACGCCGACTCCTTTAGCTTCGGTGGTAATGGCGGCGATGACTGAAGGCACTCGCGACAGGTCGCCGAGCAGTTTCAGCACGGGTTCCGGCACATCGCGCACCAGCATCGGCGTCGCAAACACGTCTTTTTCAAGCGCTTTTTCCGGCATGCCCAATACTTCGACGACATCCAGAACCCAGTGTCCGGGATCGTAAAGTTTGGCGAGCGCAACGGTAATCTGTTCGACCAGTCGGCGGGTTTCGCTGTTCAACGATACCACGTACAGGGTTAGAGCCAGTTTGTGCGGCGTTGCGCGCCGCTCTTCCTGAGGAGGGGCGTTACGGACAATCCGGGCGATATTACGAATTTGGTCGGAAGACAGCGGCTTGCTGGCCAGTTCGAACTCAATCCCTTCCTCATGTATCACTTTCAGTTGGTCCATGTATTCGGTGGCAAAGGCGGTGACGATATAAATGTTCAGCGTTTCGTCAATGGCTTTCAGACGGCGCAAGGTTTCGACGCCATCAATGCCGGGCATGCGCAGGTCGAGAAAAATCAGATCGGGACGTTCGGCGCGGGCCAATTCGATGCCTTGCAAACCGTTCTCGGCTTCCAGAACAGAGAAGTTGTCATCTTCCAGAATCAGCTTGAAAGCACTGCGTACCGCAGGATCGTCGTCTATTACCAGAATTTTTCTTACCATAGCGTGTCTCTTGTGTATTGGGATTTAAATGCTCAAGCACGGGGAAATCTTAGCCGCAAACAGAGCCGCCGTGTGCAAGTCGTGTGTATTGGGGATTTGAATGCTCAAACGTGGGGAAATCGTAGCCGCATACAGCTGCCGTGTGCAAGTCGTATGCATTGGGAGATTTGAATGCTCAAACGTGGGGGAATCGTAATCGCATACAGCAGCCGTGTCCATGTACACTCTCTGCCTGTATATTGCCCCCGACATCCTGAACCAGACGGCGGATAACCGACAAGCCCAGACCGGTACCTTTTCCGGGAGGCTTGGTGGTAAAAAACGGATCGAAAATTTTGGGTTGTACATCTTGCGGGATGCCGGGACCGTTATCGGTTACGCTCAATTCTAACATACCCTCGATAGGGCTAACGATGATTTTGATTTGTGGTTGCCGGATGTCGGCTAGCGCGTCGCGGGCGTTAAGGATTAGATTGACCAGAATTTGCTGCAGACTGTCGGCGCTACAGCGGATGGCCGGCAGATCGTCGGCGGCATCGACCTCGACAGCTATGCTGTCTTTGGTCAATTCGCCTTCCAGCAGCAACAGAGTTTGCTTGATTATCTCCGCGGGCTTGCAGTTGCCGTTTGGGGTCGACCGGGTGTGGACGAATACCAGCATGTTGCTGACAATCTTCTTGATGCGGTGAATTTGCTGTAGCGCCTGATCGAGAATTTCCTTTGATTTTTCATCCGGACTTCTGCCTGCGGCGAATTCGACAAAATTCATCACTCCCATCAGCGGGTTGTTGATCTCATGCGCCACACCGCCCACCAGCGTCCCCAATGCCGAAAGTTTTTCCATCTGCAGCATGTGTTCCTGGTTTTCTTGGAGTTTTATGTAGGCCAGTCGGGTTTGTTCCAGGAGACGGGCGTTTTCTAAGGAAATCGCAGCCTGGGCGGTCAATAGCTCGGTCATATCGGTTTTTTCGGCAGTAAATACACCGGCAGACAGCCGATTCTCCAGATAGAGCAGGCCGATGAGCTCGTTTTGTTTGATGATCGGCAGGCATAGCACTGAACGCAGCCTGAGTGCCTGCACTTCCGGGGTATTTTGAAACTCGCCTTCGGTCATCGCATCATGCAGTAACACTTTTTTACGCGTGCGCAGCACGTAATTGACGATGGCGCGGCTGATGCTGCTGCGGGTCTGGTTAAGGCTGAGAGACTGACGGTTAATGATATGTTTTTTGCCGACATGGCTTTCGGCCGCGACCCGCAGTTCATCCGCCTCCTTGATCAACAGGTAGCCGTGCTGAGCCCCCGAGCTTTCCAGCACGACGCTCATGATTTTTTGCATGAGCCGATTCAGATCGACTTCCGCCGACAAGGCCAGCGCCGATTTCATCAGATAATTGAAGTCAAGATTCGGCAGAGTCGCCGGCGTGTCGTGGGCAACGGTCTTTTCAGCGCGAACTGCATTATCAGGGGCAGTGTAAGGGTGACGTTGCTGCAACAGTGCATTTTTGCGATCGGCGCGGCACGCCCGGTATACGTGCCGTGCCGCACCGTAATACAGTTCGGCATCGCCTAGATTTCCGACTGCCACCACCTCGGCCAATGCTTCATATAAATGACCGGTGAGCAGGACGTAGTTTTGTGCCTGGGCGATCGCGATAGCATCCAAATACAAGGTACGGGCGTCGCGCATTTGGTTTTGAGCGCGGGCGATCTCGGCATGAATAAAGGCCAGAAAGGGTTTCAGCAGCGGTCCAAGACGGGCCCAAGTTTCCAGTTCGGCCAAGAGCGGCGCGATTTCCGCTTCCAGCGCCGGCCAGTCGGCACCCTCCGGCCAACGCAGGCGATTGACGATACGGAAGACATACCAGAGGCGTTTCAGTACGTTATCGGTCAGACCGTGCAGATAGCGTTCCACCGTTTGCAAAGACACGGCCGCCGCCGCGTAATCGCCCAGATAATGCTGAGTGAAACCCAGCAGGGCAAAATAACTGCCGGAAGCGGCGACATAATTGTCGGCTTCCCAGCGTACCAGAGTTTCGGTCATATCCACCGGCTGGTAATCGGGTTTCATCGGTGCCACCCAGCCGGTCAGCACGGCTTCGGCAAGGCCGACCGAAAAAGACAGCTGGTTCTTGCGAGAGAAGTGCAGGCATTCTTCGGCAGCTTCTTCAACCAGACGCAGATTTTTGCCCTGTACCTGCAAATTCCACATCAACGGTCCGTAGGACAGGCCGGCGTTATATAAATCGCCGCAATTCTTGCCGCACTGTATGGCTTTGTGGCAGTAATCGACGATCTCGGCCGGATGACTGCGCGAATGCATATTGCACCAGACAATGCCGTTCATGCCTCGGGTCGCACCGAAGGTATTGGGGTGTTTTGCACAGAGGTCGTGGGCCAGATCCTGGTACAGAAATGCCGGCTCGAACTTGCCCTGCTCG